>JAVERS010000030.1:0-26094 GCA_034007015.1 Desulfuromonadaceae bacterium | reverse complement strand
CCTGAAGCACCGCCTGCACCGGCAGCCGGAGCAGCCCAGTACTCGTAGTCTTCATCTTCGAGAGTATTTGCACCAGCATCATATGGAGACATAGGCGCTTCAAAAAACTCAGGCTGGTAAATATCATCTGTGTAATCGTAGTTAAATGAAATCTCTGACATCAACTCATCGGTTGCCCATGCCTCGTATCCAACAGGAAGAGCATATGACGCGGTGGGAACAACATCGTCATAGGCAGTAAGGCTGCCCCACTGGCTCCAGGAACCGTCGTACAGCATAATCTTCCAGTCATCCAGCACTGCATCCATAGGGCCGTAACCGCTGGCCGCAAGGTTGCCTGCGCGGCAGTATGTCGCAATAACCTTGGACTTCTCCGCACCAATGTTGGCCATGTATGCTTCCATCTCGGCCTTGCTCTTGTAAGTACCATCGGCATTGTAAAGACCGCGAGAGATATCGCCTTGGTTGGCGCCGTCATCATAGAGGTCTTCATCCAGCACCATCCCATTGATACGTCCCTGGAAAGCCACATACCCAGTCGAGCCCGTTACGGTTGCGGTAACTTTGGGTGCATCTAAAACTAAGGAAGCACCATAGGTTGCATAGGCTGCGATGGTGCCGTCTTCTACCCCTATGATCATCTCGCTAAGGGAAGCCCTTGCATTCAGATCAGGGCCGTTGGGCAGATCTTTTATGCTGAAAGTGGACTCAGTCACTACAGGCTTAACCGTGGTCAGACTGTAACCAGCATTGGTCCAAGCGGAAGTACCGCCGTTGAGGATTTTCAACTGGTTTTTGGGAAAGCCCCAGTAGCGGAAGAAGAAATAAATACGCTCGGAGTTGTTGCCCATAAATACAATGGTGCTGTTGGCGGTGATGCCGCGCTCCTGCAACATAGCGTCCATGGTCTCGCCATCGGGCACCATATTACCACTTTTAATGGGACCTTCAATACGATCAATCCCTGAAAGTGCCCATTCCTGTGCTCCAGGAATGTGGCCAGCGGCATAACCTTTCTGCTGCAAAATGACAACATTTTCATAGCTACTAGTGCTGTTTACTTTACCCTGATCGATCCATGCCTTCAGGGTGTCGGCAGTGATCAGAACATTACTGCTTTGGCCCTCAAGAGGAGCGGTGTTTCCGGTACCTGGGGTGCTGTAGCTATCTGACCCACCGCCGCTACCGCAACCGGTGAGGGTAAAGGTACCTACGAACAGAACCATCAACAACAGCGCCAGGCGCTTGCTTACGTACTTCCAGTGGTGTTTCATACGACCTCCATAAAAGTGTCCCTGGATTCAGGGTTGTAAATAACCAAACTTTCTACCAGAACTTAAACAGACAGCCTCCTTTCATGAGACATGAAAAAAGAACAGTTTTCCCTGCGGGGAAAACTGTAACCACGGAAGGCGGGTAAGAACAATCGTTCCGTCTGGAGTTTCGGGCTGGCAGTCCAGAATGGCGCGATTCTATTTGTTCCAGGCAATGCCTTCCTCCCTTAATCTTTGTTGTGAAAGAAGAACAACTTTTCGAGATAAGAAAACTAATAACACATCAAGCAAAAAAACAAAAGAAAATCCGCTCAAAACCTTATGTGTAAATTCGGGCTCATTATTGCACTAAAAACAAAAAAGCTATATATCAAATTCAGCCCAAATAGGGCAGTGGTCAGAAGGTTTATCCATGGCGCGGATATTGTAGTCGATACCCGCAGTGCGGCAATGGTGCTGGAGTGCGCTGTTTGCCAGAACTAAGTCGATGCGTAATCCCCGCTTAGGATCGCGCTCAAACCCGCGGCTGCGGTAGTCAAACCAGCTGTAGATTCCTGTTGTGGCGGGGTCGAGCTGTGCAGCATCGGGATGGCAGGAGCGGTAGGTATCGTGGAGCCCTACCCCCATAAGGGTGGCAAGCCAGGCGCGCTCTTCGGGGAGAAAACAACACTTCCCCTGGCGCAGCCAGCGCTTTGCGTTATCGGCGCCAATGCCAATATCGGCTGCCTCTGGGGCAACATTCATATCCCCCACCACTGCCACCAGCCCGGGAGCGCAGAGGTGGGACTGGAGCATGTGGGTCAGGTCGGCGTAAAATTTTTCCTTAGCGGGGAACTTCACTGGATGCTCGCGCTTCTCCCCTTGGGGGAAGTAGCCATTAAACACCTTGATACTTGAACCTGCGGGGGTGGGATATTCTGCATAAATAAGACGCCGCTGCGCCTTACTATTGTCATGGGGGTCATCGTGGGGGAAACCGTACTCGACCGCGAGGGGCTCGACACGGGACAGAAGAGCCACACCGTAGTGACCCTTCTGGCCGAAACAGCGCACATGATAGCCAAGCTCTTCAATGTCTGAATATGGAAACTGGTCATCGTGGACCTTGGTTTCCTGCAGCGCGATAACATCTGGCATGTGCACCTTAACCAGTTCAACAAGTTGGTGCAAACGCGCGCGGATACCGTTGACATTGAAGGATACTATTTTCATCCAGAGGAACCTCTCAGGCTTTTGGTCTCAGGCTGTTGGTGAAAATACTATACAGCTACCCGGCTTCTAATCACAGCGTTGGAGGATGTCGATAATCACCTCTTTGGTGTATTCGTGCAGACCCCATTTTTGCGCAAGCATTGTAGCATTCTCGGCAATGGCGGGGATATCTTCTGCTGGGATATTCCCCTCACTCAGGTTGATGGGGGAACCGATCTTGCGGAACCAGTTTTTCAACGCTTCGCTGGCAAAGAGACCGCGCTCTGCGGTACTGCCACCGCTACAGCGGAAGACACGGTTAGCAAAGCGGGCAAATTTTTCTGGGGTGCGCTCCGCCTGGTATGCCATCCACGCAGGGATAACAATAGAAAGGCCTGCACCGTGATGAATATCGTACATGGCGCTCAGGGAGTGCTCAATCATGTGGTTGGGCATGCCGTAGTCGCCGATACCTGCAGTGGAGAGACCATTGAGCGCCAGAGTTGACGCCCACATCATGTTGGCGCGCGCGTCGGCGTCATCGCCGTGACGCAAAAGGCGCTCGGTTGCTCCCATAATTACCTTGACCGTGCCCTCTACAAAACGATCTTGCAATGGGGTTTCGGTATCGGTGCTGGTAAAATAACCCTCAATAAGGTGGGAGATAGCGTCCACCGCGGCATATGCAGTGTAGTCTGAGGGAACTGTGTAGGTGAGTTCGGGATCGAGAATGGAAATTTTAGGGAAGAGCGGGGCACCGTTGATATTGAATTTCTGCTGGGTTTTTTCGTTGGTTACCACGCCGCCGCAGTTCATTTCGGAACCGGTAGCCGCAAGGGTAATAACCGTGACTAGCGGTAATGCATCTTCCACCTTGGCCTTGTCAATGAAAAAATCCCACACATCACCGGCGTACTTAACGCCAGCGGCAATCGCCTTCGCTTCATCCAGGACACTGCCTCCCCCGGCGGCAAGGACAACATCGACATTTTCTTTTTTCGCCAGTTTTATCCCTGCTTGGGTATGGCTCAAAACTGGATTGGACTTAACTCCGCCGAACTCTACCCACTCAACTCCAGCCTCTTGCAGGGAGGTAGTTATGCGATCAAAGACACCTGTACTTTTCAGGCTACTCTGACCATAGACGAGGAGAGCTTTCTTCCCGTAAGGGGCGGTTGCTTTTCCGACCTTATCCACTTTACCGGCACCAAAATCAATCTTTGTCGGATTGTGAAACACAAACGGCTGCATAGAATCTCCTTTAGGTCCTGTTTTTTTGAAGCCATAACATATTTACTGCCAGCCTTCCCCCACGGAATAGCGGCACGCAAAAAGTAAATTACAAAATCGATATCATGATGTCATTAGCTACCACATATCTAACGTGGTGGTTATTGTACTTAAGACAGTATATTGTGCAACACCTTCCGCACTGCGGCGGCAGAATAAGCTTCGATCCGAACCTGCTTATGTCTGCTGGTGTGGCCGCGCTCGATAGTAACATAGCTCTTGGCGCACCCCAAAAGGCGCGCAAAAAAGGCGCAACACATTTTATTTGCTGCACCATCTACCGGTGGAGAGGTAAGGCGCACCTTCAGCTCCTCCCCCTGAAGACCGCACACAGCGTTTTTGCTCGCACGTGGTTGCACCAATACCGCAATAAGGGTGGCATCCTTGCTCTGGGTTACACAGCACTGCAGGTCATCTACACTCATTCTCGACACACTTGGGTGAAATTATCCGGGTTAAAAGCTGTATGCCAGCCCCACCAGCGCCGCATGCACGATGCGTTGCACAAACGAGAGCCCCAACAGCAGCACCAGGGGGGAAAAGTCGATGCCACCGAACTGGAGTGGAATCAAACGTTGAATGCGGTACAGTACAGGATCGGTGGCACGGTGCAGAAAACGCACTATGGGATTGTAAGGATCGGGATTAACCCACGATATCACTGCGCGCGCCACTAAGATGATGATGTACAGACTGAACGCCAGATCGACTAAGCCGGCGAGCGCCAGAAAAAACTCACGTAAAAACATATATCTATATCCTCCACTACAGCCTCTACTACAAAGTCAAACTAAGTATTAAAAGTGTAATGATAGCAAAGTATCAGGCGGAGCAACAGGGGAAATTAGCGCCCTATTCCGAACAAAGCAGTATTCAGGCGCGCGTAATTCAGCTAATCAAACTTATGGTTGCTGTGCTGAACAAAGATGGAGGTAGAGGCGACGGAGTTTTGACATCCCCACAGATTGGGAGTAATGTAATTTCCGCGTGGATACATGCTTACGTATGACACGTAACACCAGGGACAAATTATGATAAAACACTTCTTACATACAAACACCGGGTTTGGTTCTAGGGGAGAGTAAGGTATGTATCGTACAAACAACCTGAACATTAAAGGTTTTACTGAAGTTGTTGCGCCGGCACAGCTTAAACAGGTATTTCCGCAGTCTTACGCAGCGTCAGAATTTGTGGCAAAATCGCGCCAGCAGATTATAGATGTGTTGGATAACCGTGACAAACGCCTCATGGTTCTGGTGGGGCCGTGCTCTATCCACGACTCGGCGTGTGCGCTTGACTATGCTCGGCGTTTGGCAAAACTTAAAGATGAGTTGAACGATCAACTCCTGCTGGTTATGCGGGTGTATTTCGAAAAACCTCGCACTACGGTGGGATGGAAAGGGCTGATCAACGACCCCGATCTGAATGGAACGCACCAGATATCCAAAGGGCTGGGGGTGGCACGTCAGCTGTTTTGCTCCATTACCGATCTGGGCTTGCCTGTAGCGACGGAGATGCTCGACACCATCACACCGCAGTACTTTGCCGACCTCATCAGTTGGGGTGCTATTGGCGCGAGAACGACGGAGTCGCAGCCACATCGAGAGATGTCGAGCGGGTTGTCGTTTCCAGTTGGGTTCAAAAACAGCACCGATGGTAATCTGCGCATTGCCATGGATGCTATGAGCGCAGCAGCACACGAGCACAGCTTTCTGGGGATAAATCGCTTCGGCAAGATCTCTATCGTCCAGACCAGCGGTAACGCGCATGTACATATTGTGTTGCGCGGGGGTGGTGGAAAACCCAACTACGCGCGTGCGGATATTGCCGCCACGCAGGCGCAGCTGGAACAGCGGAATCTTCCAGGTGCCATCATGGTAGACTGCAGCCACGCGAACTCCAACAAGGATCATACGCGCCAACCTGCGGTAGCGTTCGATGTGCTGGATCAATTGGAAGAGGGAAATACTTCCATCCGCGCGTTGATGATTGAAAGCAACATCGAATGTGGCAATCAGCCGATCGATGCCCCCGAGCTAAAATACGGCGTTTCGGTGACTGACAAGTGCATCAGTTGGGAAGAGACAGAGGAGTTGCTGCGTAAGATCCATCAACGCCTGCAAAAGATGGGTGGACGCAAGACGGGTTAAGTTTACCCTTGGCATAAAATATCCGCAAAATTAGTGCGCATACCTTGCGCATACCTCTGTAGGGGCGAAAGTTTTTCGCCCCTACAGGTGTTTTATCCCTGAGCACTAGACAGAAAAATGGGTCAGCGCGATCTTCGCGACTGCGGTACCGATACTTAGCGAGGCGGTAGCCGCAGGGGAAGGAGCGTTTAAGACATGAACCATCCCCTCCCCTTCGTGGATACAAAAATCATCCAGGAGCGAGCCATCGCGCGCTACCGCTTGGGCGCGCACTCCAGCCCCGGCACGATAAATAGAATCAGCCTGTAGACTGGGAACCAAAGCGCGCAGATCACGCAGCATCTGAGTTTTGCTCAAGGAGCGACGGTATTCTCCCAACCCTACGCGCCAGTAGCGCCGTGCCAGCCGGGCAAACCCGGGGAACTTAAGGGTATCCAACATATCGCTCGGGCTGAAATCCCACAGTTTATACCCTTCACGTTTGAACGCCAGCACCGCATTCGGGCCTGCCTCTACCCCGCCGTCGACCATGCGGGTGTAATGCACCCCCAGAAAGGGAAACTTAGGGTCCGGCACTGGATAGATAAGATTCCGCACCATATGGCGCTGTTCAGGCCGAAGTTTGTAGTATTCGCCCCGAAAAGGGATAATCTTCACTTCCGCCTCCACCCCGCACATTGAGGCGATCCGGTCACTGTGGAGCCCGGCACAATTAACTATAAAGCGAGTTTCTACCGCCCCCGCAGCAGTGTGGAGGCGAAATCCCGCTTCACGCCGTTCCACGCGCTGCACTTCGGCATGAGTGCGAATGGTACCGCCCCGCTGCTCCACCTTGGCGGCAAAGGCCTGAGTCACAGCGGTGTAATCTACTATGCCGGTCTGAGGTACGTGAAGCCCGGCAATACCACTCACATGAGGCTCATAGGTGCGCAACTCCGCGCCGGTGAGGCGCGTAATGCCGTTGAGACCGTTCTCGCGCCCGCGCCGCTCCAACTCATCCAGTGCTGGAAGTTGCCCTTCATCCACCGCTACGACAATCTTGCCACAGCGCTCGTGGGTAATCTCTTCGGCAGCACAAAAGGCGTACAGCGCCTCGCGCCCTTCGGCGCAGTTGCGCGCCTTAAGCGAACCGGGGCGGTAATACAACCCTGAGTGGATCACCCCGCTGTTGTTCCCGGTCTGATGCGCAGCTAAATGCGCTTCTTTCTCCAGCACAATCACCTTGGTTCCCGGAGCCTGCTCTGTGAGCGCCTTCGCTGTGGCGACACCAACAATGCCACCACCAATTACTGCAACGTCATAACATTCCATAAAATTGACACCTTAACTACAGCCCTACTCTTAACTACAGCTCTACGTAAAGCTGCGGACCAGTTCCATTTAAAACCAGATTAAGTAATGGAGTCATGGTTCCCAGTAAAAGGGGGTCTGGCTCACGAATAGAGCCAAACAAGCCTCAGGACGAGTTTATCCGTTCCTGGAACTGGGAATTGTGGCTCTACTCACCTCTGGAGGGAACCGTTATCGCATAAATACTATTCATCACTCTGTGCATCAGCAACCATGAGACGCACATCATCGATATTTACACTCTTGATCTCTTTGCCCTCCCGTTCGCAACGCACCAGCCCTTCATCTACCCAAAAAAGTAATTTACTCGGCTTGATGCCATATTTTTCTGCGGCAGCCTCTACTTCGTACCAAGTTTTTCCGAGAGCCATAGATACCTCCTGTGGTGGGTGAACTTTCTTCTGTGTGGCTAAGTCTAGCAGAACTCAATCGATTGACCACTGTTAGTTACAGGTCGTTAAGCAGGCGATACAGCATCTGCTGGAGTTCCCACACCTTAGTGGCAGAAGCTTCCGCCCCATCCTCGGCAAAAAGAAGACGTGCGCGGTCGAGAAGATTATGTGCATCGAGCAGGATGGGTGAGAGATGTTGTTCAATGCGCATACGTGGGACCTCCCCCACTGCCTCCAGTTGCTCACTAAGAAGGTTTGCCCCATTGTGCAACACTTTCAAAGCACGTGCGGGGGCATGCTCGTTTTCAATCAACTTAACCGTTGCAACCAAATCGGCAACAAGCTGCCGATAGCGTTCTGAAATACTCATAGTTACTCCACTCTGGTGTATTAAAACGGATATAGAAACGGATATAAAGACGAACCAGCATAAAACAGAAACCGCATAAAACTGAAACATATGGGGGTAAAACATATGAATGAAACGCACGTAACGCGACATTTTTGGTGGCACGTGATGTCGACTTGCACCCTCAGGCACCATATCTAAGTCGCCCATACTACTAGGTCTGCACAAAAAAACCAACGAGGCTCTGCGCTATCTCACCTCTGTGGGTAAACTAGCCGCGTTGCCCACCGCATAAAACTCACACTCTGGCGTTGACTTAGGCACGGGCGTACTGATAAGGTCGCCCTTTAAGCAGCAGATGCCCTAGGGGAGTTATTTCCAACTGAGAGTCCAGTTCCATGGATGACCCTTAGAACCTGATCCGGATTATACCGGCGTAGGAAAGCGGCACATGCACGGGCACCAGTTGCCCTGCATTAGGGTCGTGACTGCGACCCTGTTTTTGTTTGCAGCTTTTGCAAACTTCCAGCCCAGGTTCTTTACCCTTAAATGTTCCCTTTTACTTCGCATCTGCGCGCGGGCTAACCCGCACTTCCCAGCCACAGGAACCGATACAGATGCAGATCACTGTCAACGCATGTCGCTACACCATTTCGCCCGAAACGAAGGTTGCACAACTACGTGCCAAACTCAGGCACGATGCCGCCGTTACCCTGGTCAATGGGGCACGCTGCGCCGATACCACCGTCTTGAAATCTGGCGATAGCGTCAGTTTTCTGGGCTCTAATGCCAGCTATACCCCTGAGCGCTTTGCGGCTATGCTGTGTGAGCGCCACGGCGTCGAAGCGCAGCAATGCCTGCAGCAGGCGTGTGTCGGCCTTGCAGGCGCAGGTGGCTTAGGCTCCAACATTAGCATTGCATTGGCACGCGCAGGGGTGGGTAAGCTGATTATTGCAGATCACGATGTGGTTGAGCTCTCCAATCTGCATCGGCAACAGTATTTTATCGACCACTTGGGCCAGCCCAAGGTGCAAGCACTTGCCCACACCCTATTCCACATCAATCCGCAGATTGAGCTGGAGATCCACCATACCCGGGTGAAGAGCAGTAACACCGTAGCGCTGTTCGGGGCTGCGCAGATCATGGTGGAAGCCTTTGACGCTGCCGCTGCAAAAGCTGAATTGGTACAGACGTGGCTGCAACACTATCCTGAACGCCCGCTGGTGGCAGCATCAGGGATGGCTGGGTTCGACAGCGCCAATCGTATAACCACATCCAACCCCTTTGCAAGCCTGTATGTGTGTGGAGATGGCAGCAGCGACGTAGCAACCAGCGGAAGCTTATGTGCTCCGCGTGTAGCGGTGGCAGCAAATCATCAGGCTCACGCGGTGATACGTTTGCTCTTAGGGTTGGATCCGGTGGAGGATTCTGCACTATAATCTAGTGATGCAGTGATGCAGTGATGCAGAATCAAAGCCCTTAAGGCGGACGCACATCATGGCATTGCGATTCCGTTTTTAAGGTCAGGTCAGAACATACATACACGCTTTATCTATCCAGACAGGTGAGAGTGAGAGATATGCACATAAAAGTTAACGGAAAAGAGCGCGAAGTTGAGTCCAGGTGCACTATGGCGCAGCTCCTGCAGCTGCTGAACCTCAATGCCGAAAAAGTGGCAGTAGAACGCAACCGCAATATCGTTATGCGCTCCAACTTCGATACCACTGTGTTGGAAGAAAACGACCAAGTGGAAATTGTCAGCTTTGTTGGTGGCGGCTAGTTAGAACTAGGGCGCAACCTTTAGCTCTATCATCGCGCATAGATACTTATGTTTTCACACATCTACATTTCAGGGCGCTACTGACGGCGTCTTTGGGAAAGGAAATAAAACATTATGGATGAACTTGTTATTGCGGGGCGCTCGTTTCGCTCGCGCCTGATGGTGGGTACGGGAAAGTTTTCCTCCAACGCCGCCATGGCTGCGGCGCTGAACGCGTCAGGGAGCGAAATTGTCACCGTAGCTCTGCGCCGTGTCGATATTGACAACCCCGATGACGATATGCTCAAACATATCGATCTAAAGCGTTTTTTGCTCTTGCCTAACACCAGCGGGGCGCGCGATGCAGATGAAGCCGTACGGCTGGCGCGGCTGGCGCGTGCGGCGGGGTGTGAACCCTGGGTGAAGCTTGAAGTAACCCCAGACCCGTACTATCTCCTCCCCGACCCTATCGAAACCTTAAAAGCCGCAGAGATTCTGGTCAAAGAGGGTTTTGTGGTGCTTCCATATATCAACGCCGATCCAGTGTTGGCGAAGCATCTGCAGGAAGTTGGCACTGCGACCGTGATGCCCCTGGGAGCCCCCATCGGCACCAACAAGGGGATCCGCACACGGGACAACATCGCCATCATAATAGAACAGGCTATTGTGCCGGTCGTGGTGGATGCTGGGTTGGGTGCGCCCTCGCATGCGGCTGAGGCGATGGAGATGGGTGCGGATGCCGTGCTGGTAAATACCGCTCTGGCGGTAGCTACTGATCCTGCCGCAATGGCGGCAGCATTTGCCAAAGGGGTAGAGGCAGGACGCGAGGGGTTTCTCGCCGGGCTGGGGAAACAGCAACAGCGCGCTGAAGCTTCTAGCCCATTAACCGGATTTTTAAGGGATTAGTCATGACTTTCAGCGATGAAATGATGCAATACCCCAGAGAAGAACTTCTGCACCAGATTAACACCTGCAATGCAACCCAGGTGGAGCAGGCACTGAGTGCGGAACGCCTGGATATGCGCGACTTCATGGCGCTGATCTCTCCGGCAGCGCGCCCCTATCTGGAACAGATGGCGCAGCGTTCCCACCAGATCACACGCCAGCGCTTTGGCAACAACATCTACCTCTACACCCCCATGTATCTTTCCAATGAATGCAGCAACGGGTGCAAATACTGCGGCTTTAATGCCAGCAACAAAATTCCGCGTGCAACCCTGAGCATGGAAGAGATTGAAAAGGAAGCACGGATCATCCACAACTACGGGTTCCGGCATATCCTTCTCCTCACTGGGGAGGCGGCAAAACTGGCAGACAACCAATATCTGGTGGAGGCGATACAGCGGATAAAGCCGCTGTTCAGCTCTATCAGCATTGAGGTGTATCCCATGGATAACGCGGGCTACGCCCAGGTGGTAGATGCCGGGGTGGATGGGCTGACCTTGTATCAAGAGACCTATGACCCGGAGCTGTACGCCGAACTCCATCCCTACGGAAAGAAGCGCGACTACCGCTTCCGCCTCGAAGCGCCAGATCGGGCAGGGGTTGCAGGGATGCGCCGCATCGGAATTGGGGCGCTCTTAGGGCTGGGCGACTTTGCGCGCGAGGCGTTTTATACCGGATTGCATGCGCGCTATTTAGCTAAACGGTACTGGCGCAGCCAGGTAAGTGTCTCGTTCCCGCGGATTCGCCCTGCCGATGGCGGTTTTGCCCCGCTGGAGATTGTCAGCGATGCGCAACTGGTGCAGATGGTGTGCGCCATGCGCCTGCTCCTCCCGGATGCAGCGCTGTATCTGTCCACGCGCGAAAATGCTACCCTGCGCGACAACCTCATGCCGCTGGGGATCACCCATATGAGTGCGGGTTCGTGTACTGCTCCCGGCGGACACAGCAAAGAGGTGGAATCCACCCAGCAGTTTGCCATTGACGATGACCGCACCCCCGCAGGGATGAGCGCCATCATCCGCGCCAAAGGCTTAGAAGCGGTATGGAAAGACTGGGACAGTGCGTTTCTGAATCGCGCTGTGGGTGCAATGGATGATTCGAGAGTCAGCACCTCACTGTAGAATGCCGATGGAACCGCGTTGAGCTGTTCAGTAAGAGCTTGTGGCGCCCGTTCCGCGGGACACTTTGCACCGTCCACGAACATAACTAGTTGGCCCAAGGGTTAGGAATACACCATGGAGATCGATTTCAGCCTCTATCTCATCACCGATCGGCACCAATGTGGCGCTGGCTTTACTCTGCTTAGTGCTGTTGAAGCAGCACTGCAGGGAGGGGTAAGTGCAGTGCAGCTGCGCGAGAAAGATCTGGTGCCCAGAGAACTGCTCCGGCTCGCACGCCAGCTGCGCACCTTAACGGCACGCTATGGAGCGCAGCTACTTATAAACGATCGGGTCGATATTGCGCTAGCGGCGGACGCAGACGGTGTCCACTTGACTGAACAATCGATGGACATACGCAGCGCACGCGCCCTGCTGGGGTCTAAAGGTCTGATCGGGGTTTCCACCCATAGCCTACAACGCGCTCGGAATGCAGCGGAGGATGGGGCTGACTTTATCACCTTCAGTCCCATCTACCTCACCCCCTCCAAAGCAAAATACGGGGAGCCGCAGGGGGTGGAGAACCTGCGCGCAGTTTGTGCAGAGATAAAAATTCCGGTGTTTGCCCTTGGCGGCATCACCCCTGAACGCCACGCAGAGGTGCTTCGTTCTGGCGCCACTGGCATTGCGCTGATCTCGGCAATCCTGGGTGCACCTAATCCCACGGCTGCAGCACAACAATTTTCTCTTTAATTTCCAAGTCCAAAACAGAAACACTCAAGTATAACCCCCGCTTCAGCTCTGTGCGCTAAAATAAACGCTTATTTCTGCACCCTTGCCTTGTCACAACGGGTACTTTTTGGCATAGTGCAGCAGATTCTGGAGCATCTTGCTGTCCAAGCTTATCAACACACCATGTAAGGAGAGGGTTAATGCCCAAGCGCGACGATATTCATAAGATTCTTATTATAGGTTCAGGTCCCATTATTATCGGTCAGGCATGCGAATTTGACTATTCTGGTACGCAGGCATGTAAAGCGTTGCGCAAGCTCGGGTACGAAGTGCTGCTGGTGAATTCCAACCCCGCAACCATTATGACCGATCCGGAAATGGCAGATATTACCTATATCGAAGCCCTCACTCCTGAAATTATCAGCGAAATCATCGAACGGGAACGCCCCGATGCCCTCCTCCCCAACCTCGGCGGGCAGACGGCGTTGAACCTGGCGATGGAACTGGAGCGCCGCGGCATTCTGGATAAGTTCAACGTAGAGGTGATTGGAGTCAATCTGCGCGCTATCGAGCGTGGTGAAGACCGAGATATTTTCAAAAACCTTATGGATAGCCTGGGGATTGAAATGGCGCGCAGTGCCATTGCTAAAACCATGGCTGAAGCTAAGGAGATCATTAAAGATATAGGTTTCCCAGTGGTAATCCGCCCCGCATACACCATGGGGGGGACTGGAGGCGGTTTTGCCTACAACATGGAAGAGTACGAAAACATTGTCGCGCGTGGCCTTTCCCTCAGCCCAGTGGGACAAGTGCTGATTGAGGAGTCTATCCTCGGTTGGGAAGAGCTGGAACTGGAAGTTGTGCGCGACGCTAAAGGGCATAAAATCACGGTGTGCTTCATCGAAAATGTGGACGCTGTCGGGGTGCATACTGGTGATTCCTTTTGCACCGCCCCCATGCTCACCATCAGCAAAGATCTGCAGGATCGACTCCAGCGCCACGCCTACGCGATTGTAGAGGCGATTGAAGTGATCGGAGGCACCAATGTGCAGTTTGCCTACGATCCTGTCGATGATCGCATCATCGTAATTGAGATCAATCCGCGCACCTCTCGTTCCTCTGCCCTTGCAAGCAAAGCAACCGGGTTCCCCATTGCCCTGATATCAGCACAACTTGCTGTGGGCCTCACCCTGGACGAGATCCCCTATTGGCGCGACGGCACCCTGGATAAATACACTCCCAGCGGCGACTACGTGGTGGTGAAGTTTGCGCGCTGGGCCTTTGAGAAATTCAAAGGGGTACAGGATAAACTTGGCACCCAGATGCGCGCCGTTGGCGAAGTGATGAGCATTGGCAAGAACTACAAAGAGGCGATGCAAAAGGCGATCCGCTCCCTGGAGATTGAGCGCTACGGTTTTGGGTTTGCATCCAACTTCAACTCCTTAAGCTTAGATGCGCTGCTGCAAAAACTGGCGGAACCCTCTAGCGAACGCCACTTTATCATCTACGAAGCGCTGCGCAAGGGTGCGGGAGTCGACACGCTGGCTAAACGCACCCACATCAAACCTTGGTTTCTGGAGCAGATGCTCGAGTTGGTGGAGCTTGAAGAGCAGATTTTGCAGCACAAAGGGCAACTGCCGCCAGACGAACTGCTGCTACAGGCAAAGCGCGATGGTTTTGCCGACAAATACCTGGGGCAACTGTTAGAGATCCCTGAAATCCAGGTGCGCACCCGCCGCCAAGAACTGGGTATGGTCCAGGCGTGGGAAGCGGTCCCGGTAAGTGGAGTGGAAAATGCAGCGTATTACTTTTCCACCTACAATGCTCCAGATCAGGTGGAAATCAGCACACGTAAGAAGATTATGGTGCTTGGTGGCGGACCTAACCGCATTGGGCAAGGGATTGAGTTTGACTACTGCTGTGTCCATACCGCCATGGCGCTACGTGAGGCTGGGTATGAAACCATCATGGTAAACTGCAACCCAGAAACTGTTTCCACCGACTATGACACCTCGGACAAACTTTACTTCGAACCTCTGACAGTAGAGGATGTCCTCTCTATCTATGCGAAAGAAAAGCCTGAAGGGGTTGTGGTACAGTTTGGGGGGCAGACTCCGCTCAACATTGCGGCCGAACTTGAAGCGGCTGGGGTGAAAATCATAGGCACCTCTCCTACCACCATTGACCAGGCAGAGGATCGGGATCAGTTCAATGCCATGATGCAAAAGCTCAATATCCCCCAGCCTGAATGTGGCATGGCGCACACTTTTGCGCAGGCGATTGAAATTGCCGCACGCATCGGCTATCCCCTCATTGTGCGCCCGTCATATGTGCTGGGTGGACGTGCGATGGAGATTGTCCACGATGAGGAAGAGCTGTGCACCTACCTGGAAAAAGCTGTAGTGGTGACGCCCGAGCGCCCCATCCTCATCGACCGTTTCCTGGAAAATGCTATCGAAGCAGAGGCCGATGCCATCTGTGACGGATACGACGCTTTTGTTCCTGCAGTGATGGAGCATATTGAGATGGCTGGGGTCCATTCCGGCGATTCCGCCTGTGTAATCCCGCCGGTCAATATTGCTCCAGAGCACATAAAAACCATTGAAGAGTACACACGCCGCATTGCGATAGAGATGGGGGTAGTCGGACTGATGAACATTCAGTACGCTATTGCAGATGGTAAGGTATACATCATTGAAGCCAACCCACGTGCAAGCCGCACCGTTCCCTTGGTCTCCAAGGTATGCAATATCCCCATGCCTAAAATTGCGGTGGAGTTGATGCTGGGCAAAAAATTGGCCGACATGGGATTAAAGGCGCGCAAAATAAATCATTTTGGCGTAAAAGAAGCGGTTTTCCCCTTCAATATGTTCCCCGAAGTGGATCCAGTCCTCGGCCCCGAGATGCGTTCTACCGGCGAGGTCCTTGGCTTAGCAGACAATTACGGTCTTGCGTTCTTCAAAGCCCAAGATGCCGCATATGGACGTCTGCCGCGCGAAGGCACCGTCCTGATCACCGTGGCAGAGGCAGATAAAGCAAGCGTGGTTGAAGCTGCGCGTCAATTTGCTGATCTCGGCTTCTCCCTTGTTGCCACTGCAGGAACCGCAGCATATCTGCGGGATAACGGCCTTGAGGTAGACACTATCTACAAAGTCCACGAGGGGCGTCCCAATATTACTGACGCCATCACCAACGGAGAGATCCAACTTGTGGTGAACACTCCGGCCGGACGCCCGAGCACCTACGATGACTCATATATCCGCAAAGCGGCGATCAAGTACAAGGTCCCCTATATGACCACCACCGCAGCTGCAGTGGCTGCCGCAAAAGGGATAGAGGCGCGGCGCAATGGCAAAGGGGAAGTGCGCAGCCTGCAGGAGTATCATAAAGCCATCGTCTAGTCTGACGGATTGTGAATACGCGCTCTTTTCCCCTTCGTGCCGCAGCCGGAGCGTTGCTGACAGCTGGCGAAAAAGATGGACCGCTGTTTGAGCGTTAGCGAGTTTCGGTCCATCCGCCTGCTGGCGGCATAGGCGCAGGGAACCCGAAGGGATGCGCCACGGTTCTAAATCAATAATCTGGGGTGTATTCTTTTGCTTCTTTTTCTTGTACAGGCAAGAAAAGGAAGGCGGTGTGGGCCGCCGCCCACGTCATGTGGGTTCTACGGTTAATGCCACACCAGTAGCTGAGATCGTTGCTCAAGCACAGGCGACACATCAGTCGCCCGTAGCATTAATACCATGCACCTTTAGTGCAAACACGCACCCGCAAATGGCTAAACAAGGAGAATCACCCGATGACCGCAACCCTGAGCTGGCCGCACCTGCTCTCTGTACAGCGCATGAGCAAACCTGGAGAACAGCCGCCGTCGACCGCCCCTGTGCACAGTGCTGAACGCAACGCCTTCGAGGCGGACTACGATCGGGTGGTTTTCAGTGAGCCGTTCCGGCGCCTGGCAAAAAAAACTCAGGTGCATCCCCTCGCCCCCAACGACCACATCCACAACCGCCTGATCCACTCCATCGAAGTGGCGAGCGTCGGGCGTTCCATCGCCAAAAAGGTGCAGCATTTTTTGCGCCAGCAACATCCGCAACATGCCGAGTTGTTTAAATCACTTCCCTTGATAGTCCAAGTGGGATGCCTTATCCACGACATCGGTAATCCCCCCTTCGGCCACGCCGGAGAATATGCCATCCGCGAATGGATGGAGGCACATGCAGAGATGATATGCCCACCCGAGGTCTCTAGCGCTACCCGGCACGACCTGCTTTTGTTCGAAGGCAATGCGCAGGGATTTCGCCTTGCGGCGCGGGCAGATAATCCATGCAGCGGTTATATGCGCCTCACCTTCGCATCTCTGGGGAGCATGATCAAATATCCGTGGACCAGCACCGACCCGCGCGCGCAGGAGACCAAGAAGTTTTCTGTTTTCACCAGTGAAGCAGAGGTCTTCTCTCGCATGGCACACACCATGGGGCTATTGCGCCCGGACGGGAATGTAGCGCGTCATCCACTGTCATTTCTCTCCGAAGCTGCTGACGACATCTGCTATCGCATCCTGGATATGGAAGATGCGGTATCGATGCGGATCTTCCCGGAAAAACCGGTCAAAGATCTCTTTTTGCGCCTTGCCGGGATAGACGCAGACGCAGACATACCCATTGCCAAGGCGCGAGGCAAAGCCATAGCAGCGCTTATTGATGAGTCGGTGCGCGTATTCTGCCATTTCTACCCCGCCATTATAAACGCGGAGCGTACCTGTGGCCTGAAACGCGATTTCTCATCCCGCTTTGACGATGGTTTTGCCGAGATTGCAACAATGTATACCGAGATATTTTCGCACCGCGCTAAACTGCGCTACGAATTGGGGGCGTACAAGATGGTGGGGCGCATTATTAAGGCATTCTCTCTGGCATTGCAATCTCTGTGCAGGGTTCAGGATTACCATGCCTCCCCTTTCATTTCACGCAAATGCCTCGATCTGGCGTGGGATGTTGACTACATTCAGCAACATCGGCTGATGGGTTACGAATGGTGGCTGCGCCAAGCGTTTGACTTTGTTTCTGGCCTTACCGATAACTACGCCATCCAGATTTCCAGTGAGATTGAGGGAATTCTTACCGCATGAGTGTAACAACCCCAGAACAGCAACACCCAAACAAGAAACCCTGGGTGGTAGTAAGTGGAGCTTCGGGCGGCATCGGTGCAAACCTGACCACACATCTGTTAAATGCAGGTTACAGGGTGATCGGTAGCGCACGAACCCTGCAGGGGTTAGAAGAGTTGCAGCAGGAAGATTTCTACCCGCTGGTGTTGGATTTAGCTGCGGCGGATGGGGTACAAACTGCGGCGGCACAGATTCTTACACTCTGTGATGGGGACCTGTTCTGCCTCATTAACAATGCCGCCTATGCGCAACCGGGCGCAGTTGAGGATTTGAGCCGTATTGAGTTGGAGCAGCAGTTTGCGGTGAATGTGTTTGGCACCCATCAACTCACCACCCTGCTGCTTCCGGCGCTGCATCGGGGTAAAGGCGGACGTCTGATCAATATCAGCTCTATCTTAGGAGTGGTGGCATTTCCGTGGCAGGGTGCGTACAACGCAAGCAAGTTTGCCCTCGAAGGGCTTACCGACACGCTGCGGCTGGAACTTGAGGGTTCATCTGTGCAGGTAAGCACCATTGAGCCAGGCCCTATCCGCAGCAAATTCCGCCGCCGCGCCCTAGATGAATTCAAACGCGGCATCGATGCACAGCAAAGTCGACATGCGGCAAGCTATGCGCGTGTAAGTGCATACTACGCCGCTACCGAGCACCCTACCCCGTTTACCGCTGCGCCCGACGCCGTATGGAAACGGGTGGAGCACGCACTTCACAGCCGCAGACCTAAGCCGCGCTATCTGGTGACCTTCCCCGCCTATGCCCTCACATTCCTGCGCCGTATCCTGCCCACAAGAGGCATGGATTATATCCTGCGCAAACTCGGTTCCATGCGCTAACATGTGTCTGATATCAGTTATTCTGGAGCATGGCAGAAATAAAAGATCTGCCCCACGGGCCCCCCACAGGCCCCATAAGATTAAGCCACCTGCCCGGCACACCAGCCGGACGACCAGGCCCATTGCAGATTGTAACCACCCAACCAACCGGTCACATCGAGCACTTCTCCGGTAAAGTAAAGCCCTGATACCTGGCGCGCCTCCATGGTTTTCGACGAAATGGCGTTGCAGTCAACTCCACCACGCGTAACCTCGGCAGTCCGATAACCTTCGGTGCCGTTCGGTTTGAGCTGCCAGCGCTGCAATGCTTCAACAACCTTGGAAAACTGCTGATCGGTCAAGCTGCGTAATGCGGTTTCGAGGAACGCTTCATCCAGACGGCTCGCCAGCAGGCGCTTCGGTAGCCACTCAGCCAGGATCGATTTCAACTGCTTCTGGGGGCGCTGCTGCTGCGCCTGTTGTAAGCGGGTGAACAGGTCGACATCGGGCAGCAGATCAATGGTGATCTTTTGTCCCGGTTGCCAATAGTTGGAGATTTGAAGAATCACGGGGCCACTCAAACCACGATGGGTAAAGAGCAGGTTTTCGCAAAAACTGTGTGCGCCCGTATCCACCCGGCTACGCACGGCGATGCCCGGCAGAGCCGAGAGCTGTTGCTTATCCTCCGGCTGCAGGGTAAAGGGGACCAGTCCGGCAGAGGTTTGGACAATGGGCACCCCGAACTGTTGCGCAAGTCGATAGCCGAAAGGAGACGCACCGGCGGCAGGTATCGACAGGCCACCGGTGGCAACGACCAGTGAGGGTGCGCTGATCCCCCCCTGTCGGGTTGCGAGCTGGAAGCCATCCCCACCGCGTTCAACCTTATCGATTTTGCAGCGGAGCTTAAACTCCACCCCTGCCGTTTTGCATTCGGCAAGGAGCATCTCGAGGATATCGCTGGAACTCTCATCACAGAACAGTTGCCCGTGCTCGCGCTCGTGAAAGCGGATACTATGGCGCTTGATCAGCTCCAGAAAATCCCACTGGGTAAAGCGGCTGAGTGCCGATTTGCAAAAATGCGGATTTTGCGACAGGAAGTTGTCAGCGTCCACCGAATAGTTGGTAAAATTGCAGCGCCCTCCCCCGGCCATGAGGATTTTGCGCCCCGGCTGCGCGCCATGGTCGAGCACCAGCACGCGCCGCTGGCGCTTGCCCGCCTCGATGGCACACATCAACCCCGAAGCCCCGGCCCCGATGATGACCACATCGTAACGTTCAGGTTCAACAGACATCAAGGATCTCGTACTTGTGGATGTCCGCCGCGTGAAAACTTTTTGCCACCTGCAACAGCAGGGGATGATCGTTTTTCACGATTGCAATAATCTGCCTAAGCAGGTTTGCCTTGTTCATTGATACTCCACATTTAAAAAGGGATTTCTAGCTAAACCTTGCTTTATCGCAACAGGTTTTGTAGAAATGTTCTCTATGAATACTTCTACCATTTTAGTCGCCACTATCTGGGGCGGAGTCGCAGGCTTGCTCGCTATCCACACCTTAGCCAATCTGCTCGCGCTGGGCTTCTGTCTCCACGGCCTGCTGCTGACGCGCTGGAAACGGCTGGTGAAAAAAGCGGCCCCCGGCGTCGTCAAGTACGATATCAACCTGCAGCTGTTACTGAAGGTGTCTTTGTACGCGCTGCTGTGCGGCGGGCTGCTGCACTCTGGCGACAGCTTCGTCCGCAGCGCGTTCCGCTTCAGCTACACCGGCAACGCCCAGCTCCTGTTCGCGACCGCAGCGGCACTCGCAGCCTTCAGTCGTTTGAACGCTTTACGCAAACGCTCCCAAATAGTCTGGCGGATGAGTCACGTTCCCGATTATGCGGAGAGAAGAAAGCGAACCAGGCTGCTGAAGAGTTGAGGGGCTACGTGACAAGCCACAGGTTTGCAGACACGTCTGGATGAGCCGCGCCACCAAAGTCGCTACAGGGAGAAAGCATTCTGTTTTTTTTATCCCGCCTTTGCCAATTCGATATGCTGACTCAGGGCTTGTGCAAGCTGGTCGGGACAGCTGGTACCGTTGCGGCATTCAATGCCGCCCAGCAGTTCAACCACTTCTGTACAGGTCCTGCCCGCAACCAGGCGTGAAACAGCCTGCAAGTTGCCGTGGCACCCGCCGATAAATTTAACCGCCGTGATCAGCCCGCCTTCGATTTCATAGTCGATAAACTTTGCGCAGGTACCATGAGTGGCAAAGGTATGGGTCATCTTATTCCCTTTTTAAGTTACAGTTTCAGGTCAACTTCACCCTGATACATCTCGTTGCGTATCTTCGCCACTTCGGCACTCTCCAGGTATTCGTCAAAGGTAAGCATCCGGTCGATGTAGCCGGCAGGGGTAAATTCGATAATCCGGTTCGCAACCGAGGAGAGGAACTTGTGGTCGTGGGTAGTGAACAGGATCACTTCCTTAAAGTCGATCAGAGCGTTGTTCAGGGCGGTGATCGATTCCAGGTCTAGGTGGTTGGTCGGTTCGTCAAAAATGAGGGCGTTCGCTTCAGTCAGCATCATTTTCGCCAGCATGCAGCGAACCCTTTCGCCACCGGAGAGCACCTTCGACTGCTTCTTCGCTTCGTCACCTGAGAAGAGCATGCGCCCTAAGAAACCACGCGCAAAGCTCTCCCCTTCAGTGGGGGCAAATTGCAGCAGCCAGTTGATCAGATCCAGATCTTTTTCAAAGTATTTGCCATTGTCGATGGGGAAAAACGCCGGGGTGATGGTCACGCCCCAGCGTACGCTGCCGCTATCCGGCTCAAGCTCCCCTTCTAGGATTTGAAACAGGGTGGTCTTGGTCAAGCTGTCGCCGCCGATAAAGGCGATCTTATCCCCTTTGTTCAAGGTCAGGGTGAAGTTGTCCAATACCTTGACGCCGTCGACGCTTTTGCACAGATCCTTGATCTCCAGAATCACGTCGCCACACGCACGTTCCGGTTTAAATACGACAAAGGGGTATTTGCGTGATGAGACCGGCATATCTTCGATGGTTAATTTCTCCAGCAGTCTCTTTCGCGAGGTGGCCTGTTTGGCTTTCGAGGCGTTGGAGGAGAAGCGTTGGATAAACTCTTTGAGCTCGTTGGCCTTGTCGGTGACCTTACGGTTTTCATCCTGTTTCTGTTTCAGGACCAGTTGGCTGGCCTCGTACCAGAAATCGTAGTTACCGACATACACGGTGATTTTGCCGAAGTCAATATCGGCAACGTGGGTACAGACCTGATTGAGAAAGTGGCGGTCGTGGGAGACTACGATGACGGTATTGGCAAACCGATCGAGAAAGTCTTCGAGCCACTGGATCGATTTCAGATCCAGGTGGTTGGTCGGCTCATCAAGCAGGAGGATGTCGGGGTTGCCGAACAGGGCCTGGGCTAACAGCACCCGAACCTTCTCCCCTCCTTCAAGCTCTTTCATCAGCTTGCCGCGCAGCTCTTCGGCGATACCGAGGCCGTTGAGCAGCACCGCTGCTTCGCTTTCTGCCTCGTAGCCGTTCATTTCGGCAAATTCAGCCTCAAGTTCGCCAGAACGGACCCCGTCTTCATCGGTGAAGTCTTCCTTCGCGTAGATCGCCTCACGTTCCGCCTTGATCTGAAACAGGCGCTCGTGTCCCATCATGACGGTATCGATGACGGTTTTATCGTCAAAGGCAAAGTGATCCTGGCGCAGCATGGCAATCCGCTCCCCGCTGCCAACAGAAACATTCCCTTTGTCCGCATCAAGTTCACCGGCAAGGATTTTCAGAAAAGTTGACTTGCCCGCACCGTTCGCACCGATCAGGCCGTAACAGTTTCCGGGAACAAATTTGATGTTGACGTCTTTAAAGATGATGCGTTTGCCGTAAGCAAGGGCGATATCCTGTGCGCTGATCATGACTTAACTACCTTTTTTATAAGTGAAAACCGCAGCGTGGTATTCCCTGCGGTGAGTGCGTGGAGGTTGTAGCATTGTTTCGGGGGTGGGGCAATCAGTTATTGGCTTTTCCTGCGCCAGACGTACAGCACTTGCGGCGTAAGGAAGGAGAGGCAAGCCAAATCCTGCGACCTTCATCAGCGATCAGGGTTTTACAGTTGATGCAACTGACTTTGCAAGGCAGGCTGCGTTGATTAAGGTTCTGCTCACTGGTGTTAAAAAGCAGTTGATCCCATCCGGTCGTAAACCGTACGTTGTATTTGTGAAACTCGCCGCCCATTGCATGGGAGCGCCGTGGAGTGTCTGGCTGATAAGTGTTGTAATTCAAGACCTTTCCCTCCCCCCCACTTTTCCCGCAAAGAGCGCAGCACTTAACCAAATAATTTCCAAGCTTCAATATCGAAAAGCTTTACACCAAGCATGAAGTGTCAGCATGCGTTGCCTAAGATACTGAAATATATGCATATTGGCAATATGGTCTAGTTTTTGCTACACGATAAATTACCAGTATGAAGATTGCATATGCATACAACACCAACAAAGGAGGCTAGCATGTATCAGACAATAAGAAACACAGGTATAATCTTTCTAACCGTAGTTTTGCTTACCTTGCCAGTAACCTCTGCTTTTTCTTTAAACATTGGCTACTATGATACCTCACGCGAAGTTTGGGGGTTTGATGGAAACGATTACATGACAGGTGCGAAGCAATGGCTTGTAGATGCGGGTCATACTTTAACAAATACTGCGTATGTTGATTCAGCTTTTTTGGATGGAGTCGATGCTTTTTTTACGGGACTAATCGACTCAGTTGATATGGCAGAAGTCTCTGCAATGCAAAGTTTTATCGATACTCAGGGTGGCTTTTTGTTCATACAGACCGATTGGGCAGTCGGATCCTGGACCAATGCTGCCAATGACATTCTTTCAAATTGGGGGATTTCTGTTGGGGGGAATTATTCCAACGATTCACATGTTACTGTTGGCACCTCTGATTGGGTAACTAGCCCAAACATAGTTACTACATTTACGGGTTCTGCACATAGTGTTGTCACTGCTGCGCCGGACGATTTTGAAGTCCTCGGCATGGACGATTTAGGAAGAACTGTTCTCGGTGTCTTTGACGCCGGTGCAGGGAGATCAAGTGATGTTCTTATCTCAACTGATATAAACTTTTTTGCAGACGATTCTGGATGGACGAATTCAAACAACCGGAATTTGTGGGAAAATATCTGGACGGCGGCAGCAACACAGATTGATGATGACGATGTTGCACCAGTTCCAGAGCCTTCAACATGGATTCTTATGGGAACAGGTCTCGTAGGGCTGGCGATCTATAGAAGAAGAAAACAAAATTAAAACCATAGGTTTAAGTACCCAGAAATCAAAAGCAGCCCCAGAGGGCTGCCTTTGATTTTTAAAGCCCCTTAGCGATGTCACTCGATCTTAAAGAAAAAAAAATCCGCATGACAATAGGGGCAGGTCTTGTGTTGCCACATTTTCAAAAAAAATTGCAATATGTAATTCAAGATCGCCCTCTTTTCTGGATAGTTTCATTCCACCACTTCTATTTCCATTTATTCCGATTTGAGGGCGGCGATAAATTCGGCAACCAGGTTGAGGTATTCACGCGCATTGACAAACAGAATGTCGTTGTGATTGCCCTGTGCAAAGATTTTCAGCTGTTTGGGTCCTGCCGCCCAAGCATGCAGCCTTTGTCCATGGCTGACATCGACCAGGCCGTCATGGCGCGTATGCAGGACCAGAACCGGGCCCTGAAACTGTTGCAGTTTCTGTTGGTGGTTAAGGTGGGTGTCTACAGCGTGTTGCAGGGTCTGTTGATCGACGCCGAGTTCTGCGGGCGTGATGCGCAGCAGGAGACGCTCCATAACATCGGCGACCCCGCTTTCGAGTATCAATCCACATGCCTGGGGAAATTGCGCTGCAGCCTCTAGCGCAAAGATTGAGCCGACACTGCGCCCGAAAAAGATCAGCTGCTGTTGTGGCTGTTTAAGGGCTTCAACCGTCGCGATCACATCGTCGAGCATTTTCCCCAGTTGCGCCGTTCCGCCGGATTGCCCGTAGCCACGCAGTTCCGCGAGGAATACATTGCAACCCATCTGCTGAATAATCTCCACAAAGTCTCCCTGCCAGTCGTCCACGATTTCGCCGTTGCCGTGAAAGTGAACCAGCGTCAATGCATGGGGATCAACCTCATGGTAGCTGCATGCCAGTTGGGTGCCGTCGTTACAGGTAACCTGAAAAGGGTCTGCAAAAGTCCCCCTGCGAGGGAAGAAATAACGTTCACTGATCAGGGGGTGATTCAAAAGGTCACTCATGGGGTTTCCTTTCTGCGCCCTGTGTTGCTTAAGAAAACTCGGCGCTATGCGCTAGGGTTACCCCTCATGCGGTGCAATATTCTGCGCCGTCCATTCCAAGAGCTCTGCACTCAGGGTCGCAGCCGCACGATTAAACGCCTGCACCACCACATCCACCTCGGTACCACTACTCGGTTCCACCACGCTGAAGCGGCGCTGCGCTACAATGGTGCGGGCGTATGCGTCTATCAACTGCACGTCAAATTCCACTTCAACCATAGGGTTACCGCTCATCGAGCTGGCGGGTTATGCGCTTAAGATTGCCGATGGTGCTGCGCAGGTCCCGCATTACTGGCTCCAGCTCTCCCACCCCCTGTAACCCGCGAAAAAAGCAGGGTCAAGTCTTGCATTGCAACTTTTATCCGCCAGACACCACACGACTGATGGTTGAATAATGCCGCCCTATATGATCTGCAATCTCTTTGAGCGTATAACCGTAATCCAGATGGGCCTTCTTTATCGCTTTGTTTCTCTGTGGTTTGTCTGAAATGCCGGAAAACAGTTCATCGAGGCAGGGGCGTCCAACCAGCCGCTGCTGCCGCAAGATCTCTTTGATTTCGGTTTTATCCATGAGATAGGGAGCCATCCTGCTGACAAAACCCTGTCCGCCCAGGATGATTTGACCGACAGTGTTCTGCAAAAGACTATACTCAAGGCCAAGTGGGTCAATAGCAAATTCGCGATATTTCTTCTGCGCCTCGGCTTTTTTCTCCGCAAACCAGGCAAGAATCCAAACCACGGTCAGCCATTCCGCGACCTCTCTTCCTGTTGCAGTGGCATGATAACTACTCCACTGCCACTCCTCCGGCGACGTACATTGATGCGCCCGGACAGGATTCAGCACAACATAACGACACAGTTCCAGCAGATGCGTCTCTTTTTCTACCAGTATCGACTTGAAACGCCCCTGAAACACATGATTCACCTTGCCATGGGCACGATTGAACATCTGGGTATAAACTCCGTTCAGCTGACGCATCTCCGCGGAAAGATTTGCGTCCGGAGTTTCAATCAGCAGATGGTAGTGATTGTCCATCAGACAATAAGCATGGCATATCCAGTTGTAGCGCGTAATCACTTTGCCCAACAGCTTGAGAAAGGCTTCTCTGTCATCATCGCTGACAAAAAGCGCTTCCTGCCGATTGCCCCGAGCGGTAACGTGATACAACGCTCCTTCAAACTCTATGCGTAGTGGTCATGTCATGGTGTTAAGATGTCAGCGAAATATGGCAATGCAAGACCTGACCCTATATTCT
>JAVERS010000088.1:0-3957 GCA_034007015.1 Desulfuromonadaceae bacterium | reverse complement strand
GTTTCCGGGGCCATCCGGCCCCGGCCCCATTGAAGCAAGTACACCATTGTCAACGACGACTGGGAAACCACGTTTTCCGGGGCCATCCGGCCCCGGCCCCATTGAAGCTCCGTGTTGCTCAGGTGACAGAGGTCGGCGTAGGGCACGTTTTCCGGGGCCATCCGGCCCCGGCCCCATTGAAGCAGGGTGGCGGCCAGCTGCCAGGCGTCGTCGTCGCGGAGTTTTCCGGGGCCATCCGGCCCCGGCCCCATTGAAGCGGCAAATAATGAGCGGGAAAATTCAAATGGAGGAACGTTTTCCGGGGCCATCCGGCCCCGGCCCCATTGAAGCTTGTTGAGAATTCCAGCCAGGGTGAAAAACCAGCCGTGTTTTCCGGGGCCATCCGGCCCCGGCCCCATTGAAGCGGTCCAGCGAGATAGAAGCGCTTCTGATCACTGGCTGTTTTCCGGGGCCATCCGGCCCCGGCCCCATTGAAGCGTCGCCAAAAAAGGCGCATCGCGTTTCATGGGAGATGTTTTCCGGGGCCATCCGGCCCCGGCCCCATTGAAGCACCTCATCGGCAAATCGCCATGCATCCACGCGACGGTTTTCCGGGGCCATCCGGCCCCGGCCCCATTGAAGCAGGCCGAAGGTTCAACCAGTGCGGCCAGCGTGCTGGTTTTCCGGGGCCATCCGGCCCCGGCCCCATTGAAGCCTGGACAAATGGACCGGGACAAACGTCCTCGACGTGGTTTTCCGGGGCCATCCGGCCCCGGCCCCATTGAAGCACGGTTGGCCTATACCCACCCCAACCGCAGCCACCACGTTTTCCGGGGCCATCCGGCCCCGGCCCCATTGAAGCTTTAGTTGACGCGCAACTTGCATTTTGCTACTGTGGGTTTTCCGGGGCCATCCGGCCCCGGCCCCATTGAAGCAGCTCGACCATCAGCGCTTCGTACTCACTCAGCCCCGTTTTCCGGGGCCATCCGGCCCCGGCCCCATTGAAGCACGGAGTGCCGCGAGTGAACAAGTCAAACCAGACGAGTTTTCCGGGGCCATCCGGCCCCGGCCCCATTGAAGCAGAATATCAAGTACATCATCCCGAGTCTCGGAACGTTTTCCGGGGCCATCCGGCCCCGGCCCCATTGAAGCTTTGATTGTGGGACGTTTCCGCACTGCGCACGCGCGGTTTTCCGGGGCCATCCGGCCCCGGCCCCATTGAAGCGCCAACTCCCTGCCCATCGGTTCCGGTGCAGGTCGTGTTTTCCGGGGCCATCCGGCCCCGGCCCCATTGAAGCGGTATAGAGGCGGCTCGGTCAAGTGACGGCAGTATAGTTTTCCGGGGCCATCCGGCCCCGGCCCCATTGAAGCGTGCTATCTGGCATGGTGTATGTCTGATCAACACCAAGTTTTCCGGGGCCATCCGGCCCCGGCCCCATTGAAGCATTCTGATGCCAGCATCACGGACATGGTTGCGTTCCGTTTTCCGGGGCCATCCGGCCCCGGCCCCATTGAAGCGAGTTTGACGGCACGGTGTTTGTGCAAATCAGTACGTTTTCCGGGGCCATCCGGCCCCGGCCCCATTGAAGCGACAGCCGGCAGGGCGACTTGCAGGCCATCATGGAGGTTTTCCGGGGCCATCCGGCCCCGGCCCCATTGAAGCTCTATCAGGGAGCCGCCAGCCTTACCTTTGACCAACACGTTTTCCGGGGCCATCCGGCCCCGGCCCCATTGAAGCTTCTCCAATTTCGTCCGCGTTAACGCTCGGCAACTCGTTTTCCGGGGCCATCCGGCCCCGGCCCCATTGAAGCCCCACGTACAAGTAAATACCTGTTGGTGTAATCCGGTTTTCCGGGGCCATCCGGCCCCGGCCCCATTGAAGCAGCGCCTTGCGCTCGAGGTCGAGCAGTCCATCGTCAACGTTTTCCGGGGCCATCCGGCCCCGGCCCCATTGAAGCCTCCACCGAGATGAAGGAAGAGCAGAACGTGGCGCGTTTTCCGGGGCCATCCGGCCCCGGCCCCATTGAAGCCAGGTGGCGTTCGCCATGGCCACCACCTGATCGTAGGTTTTCCGGGGCCATCCGGCCCCGGCCCCATTGAAGCTATCAAGCACATCGCCGCTGCGCGCGGCAGGGGGGAGCGTTTTCCGGGGCCATCCGGCCCCGGCCCCATTGAAGCATCATGTCCTGCTGGTCGTCGTGGCCGTAGTCGCGGTTTTCCGGGGCCATCCGGCCCCGGCCCCATTGAAGCTCCAAAAGCTCTTATTAGAGTGACAGCAACAGAACCGTTTTCCGGGGCCATCCGGCCCCGGCCCCATTGAAGCCAACAAAGCGACGAACAATATCACGTCTGTTTTTGAGTTTTCCGGGGCCATCCGGCCCCGGCCCCATTGAAGCGCCCTGCAGCCGGTTCGAGGCAAGGGCCTGCCCGAACGTTTTCCGGGGCCATCCGGCCCCGGCCCCATTGAAGCTGGGGAGGCCCGTTATGCCTTCCATAGCATTTCCCCGTTTTCCGGGGCCATCCGGCCCCGGCCCCATTGAAGCATTTCCGGCCCGGGTATGTCCGGCCGGAGGGTGGTGTTTTCCGGGGCCATCCGGCCCCGGCCCCATTGAAGCCTGCATTTCATCGGTAATGGACAGCAGGCCGATCATGTTTTCCGGGGCCATCCGGCCCCGGCCCCATTGAAGCCTCAGAAGATTGAGAAATATAAAGATCAAAAACCCATGTTTTCCGGGGCCATCCGGCCCCGGCCCCATTGAAGCTGACATGGTAACGGACAGCGATACACCAGCCATGGAGTTTTCCGGGGCCATCCGGCCCCGGCCCCATTGAAGCTTCGGAAGACGCCGGACTGCCCCCCCCCCGGCTCGCGTTTTCCGGGGCCATCCGGCCCCGGCCCCATTGAAGCAGGTGGCCGAGGTTGCCCCGGTGGCCGAGGTTGAGCGTTTTCCGGGGCCATCCGGCCCCGGCCCCATTGAAGCGAGAGCACGGCCGATGCTCTGATCGGGCGCGGGGACGTTTTCCGGGGCCATCCGGCCCCGGCCCCATTGAAGCGGGCACCAGCTCGAGCATGTTCTTTACCTGCGCATAGTTTTCCGGGGCCATCCGGCCCCGGCCCCATTGAAGCATCGAACAGCACAACCTTCCCTACCCATCCCTGTACGTTTTCCGGGGCCATCCGGCCCCGGCCCCATTGAAGCCTGACCATGCCGCTGATTGCTCCGGCGGCCGTGGTGTTTTCCGGGGCCATCCGGCCCCGGCCCCATTGAAGCTGCGGCTTCGGCGCGGCGGTCTCCGGCTTCGGCCAGGTTTTCCGGGGCCATCCGGCCCCGGCCCCATTGAAGCAATTGCCCGTTGCTCATGGGCACCAGCACGCGCCCGTTTTCCGGGGCCATCCGGCCCCGGCCCCATTGAAGCCCCTGCTCGGCATCGATGCGGGCGTGACCGCGGCCAGTTTTCCGGGGCCATCCGGCCCCGGCCCCATTGAAGCACTGCTCCGGTGGCTATCCCGCTGCCGGGCGGTGAAGTTTTCCGGGGCCATCCGGCCCCGGCCCCATTGAAGCTCCACAACGCGGTCATCAAATGCACCAAGCTCTACAGTTTTCCGGGGCCATCCGGCCCCGGCCCCATTGAAGCCTTTCGAGCTGGACACCGAGCCCATCGAGCCCGGCCGTTTTCCGGGGCCATCCGGCCCCGGCCCCATTGAAGCAACTCTGTCCACGCCTGCGACAGCCGGTTGACGGCGTTTTCCGGGGCCATCCGGCCCCGGCCCCATTGAAGCCAACAGGACGCATCGCCCCGCGATCTTGCTCAGCTGTTTTCCGGGGCCATCCGGCCCCGGCCCCATTGAAGCTCCTGCCAATTGACTTCAACATTGACGCAGTTTTCGTTTTCCGGGGCCATCCGGCCCCGGCCCCATTGAAGCAGATATCGCCCCGTACAGTTGAGTGTTCCCACCAGGTTTTCCGGGGCCATCCG
>JAVERS010000003.1:0-106041 GCA_034007015.1 Desulfuromonadaceae bacterium | reverse complement strand
GCACCCATGCAGTGGACGGTATCCACTGCGTTGAGGTTGATTCCCAAGGTGTAACAGCCGATATCGGACGGGAAAATCCCCTTTGGGAACACTTTTTTGATGCTGTAGAATGCGCTCCGATGTCCACATCCCGGACATAGGGAGGGGCGTTGCCCCCGATTTTCTTCCGGCACGGCTGCAGGAGCGGGAAGATCGAGGAAACGGCTCAGGGCTACGTAGAGCAGATCCGGGGTCAGTTCCCCCTCTTTGACAATATCGCCACTGAGTTTGCCGAACGCACCGGGGTGGCACAGTTGCATCTCAATGACCGGATATGTCTCTTCTGCCACCATAACACGGGTGTAATCGCGCTTTAGGTGGGCAATCCACGCGGGATTGAGCGGGTAAGGCACCACCACTTGGAACAGATCGATGCTACCACTTAGATCCAGCTCTTCAAGTAGATCCACCAGATGACTGTACACAATCCCAGATGCCACAATAGCGCTACGCGGGTAGCGTCCGTCGCCATCAATTTTGCGCGCCTGAATTGCAGCTTCGGTTGCAAAGGCTTCGAGTTTGGTGTTGAGCTTGCGGTGCAGCGCGGGGAGAAACGCCGGGGTTGCGGCCCAGCGCGCTGGATCGCGTTCGAAATCGGCGCGCCGTGCCAGAGTGGTTATCTCGTTGCGCCTAATGCTTTGGCGCGAATGGCAGATGCGCGTCGCAGGTCGTAGTACCGTAAGCATCTCATACTTCTCCCCCAGTTCCAGCGCCAGGGGGATAAGCTCTTTGGCTTCTGCCGGGCTCGCAGGGTCAAATACCGGTACGCGCCCCTGGAGACAGAACAGCCGGGTATCTTGCTCGTTCTGCGAACTATGTGGCCCCGGATCGTCGGCGACAATGGCGAGCATCCCCCCCTTTATCCCCAGATAGGCGGTGCGCATAAAGGGGTCGGCGGCAACATTCAGCCCCACTTGTTTCATAATCGCGGCGCTGCGCTTGCCGGTATAGCTCGCCGCTAAGGCAACTTCAAACGCAATTTTCTCGTTGATGGACCATTCCACATGCAGGGGTTCGCGTGCTGCGCTATAGCGCTCAGCTATCGTCTGGAGGATTTCGGTAGAGGGGGTTCCGGGGTACGCGGCTATCACTTGACACCCCGCCTCCATCAGACCGTATGCTATGGCTTCGTTGCCCATTAATAGTTCAATATTGTTGTGTTCGTCCATGCTCATCCCGTTGTTGTTTTACGTAGTAGAAATTCGTTTTATATAAATATGGCACGCCGTGACTGGCACGCCGTGACGCCCCTGGCGCTCATTTCCCCAATAGCCCCTTTGGGCGCACAAACAGTATCAACAGCAGAACCACAAAGGCCACGACATCTTTGTACGCGCTCGAAATGTATCCTGCTGAGAGAGATTCAAGCAGTCCCAAAGCGACACCGCCTATAATCGCACCCGGGAAGGAGCCAAACCCGCCAAGGATGGCGGCGGCAAACCCTTTAAGCCCCAGAAGAACACCAACATCGTAGCTTAAAGTGGTGATAGGGGTGACCAACACCCCTGCCAGCCCACCCAGGGCACCAGCGATAGCAAAGCTCATTAGCCGAATACGTTCTGGCGCAATCCCCACTACTGCAGCGGCGGTAGGATTGGAGGCCGCTGCGCGCATTGCGAGTCCCATAGGGGTGCGGTGGAAGAACCAGTGCAGGAGCGTAATTGCCCCCAGCGTAAGTCCTAAAATCCATATCGCTTGGGGTAAAATAGTGGCACCAAACAGATTGACAGGGGTTTCACCGCTTAAAGGGGGAACCGCCATCCGGTTGGTGCCCCAGATAAGTTTCATCCCACCGCGCAGGATAATGGATATTCCAATGGTGAGGAAGATCAGCACCAACTCGTTGTGTGAGCGCGCAGGGCGCAGACCAAAGCGTTCCACCAGCATGGCAATTAGTGCCACTCCGGTCACAGCTAGAACTGCTCCGGGCAACGTCGGGATTCCGAAGGTGACCAGAGCGGTAAACATGAGCATGCCGCCGAGGGAAACAAAATCAACCTGGGTAAAGTTGACAATCCCCATGGCGTTATGCACTACGCTGAAGCCGAGAGCTATAAGGGCGTAGATCGCTCCATTGGTAAGGCCTGCGAGGGCGAATTGTAGAAGATCCTGCGCCATATGGTTCGCTGTCTGAAGTTGAAGTGGCGTATACACCAAGAGAGAAAATAAAACACTTGTTTACACCCGTGCACAAAAAGGTTGCGCCAGAGTATGCCAGACGTGCCAAAAGGTCAAGAAACGGGGTTGACTAAAATGCCTATTGACTTCAGAAACAGTGCGATCAATAGAGGGGTGTCTGCGGGAATATCTGGGGGATATCTATGCCCGCTCTGCTCAGCATGTAACCAGTTTTTTCTTAAATTGTGGTTAAAGTTGGTAATTGCTATATTATGAGCGCTGACTCTGAGGGTTGGTGCCAGAAGTTAATTTTACCTGTGTAATGGAGAGTGTGCGTGGCAGAAATTGTGATCGATTCACTGTATAAAAAATACAAACCGGGTCTATTTAAAAAGCCGGTACAGGCGGTGAATGGGCTGAGTTTGAAGGTTCCGACGGGAACTGTATACGGTCTAGTTGGCCCTAATGGTGCGGGTAAAAGCACCGCTATCCGTATGTTGCTAAACCTCATCCGCCCCGATAGTGGCGAGGTCCGCATTGATGCGCAGCCGATTACAGATGGAGAGTTTCTTCAGCAGATTGGCTATCTGCCGGAAAATCCCTATCTGTATGAGCATTTGAGCTTGCGTGAGCTGCTCCGTTTTGCAGGACACGCATGTGGGATGCCTGCAGAAAAGATCGAAGCCCGGATAGACACCTTAACCCGCCAGACTGGGATTGCTCATGCGCTGAAACGGCGTCTTCGCACTTTTTCCAAGGGGATGCGGCAGCGTGCTGGATTGTGTTTTGCTCTGTTGCACGATCCGCAACTGGTGATTCTGGACGAACCCATGAGTGGGCTAGATCCGCTCGGGCGGAAGATGGTGTGTGAATTGATTCTGGAGCTGAAGCAGCAGGGGAAAACGGTATTTTTTTGTTCGCATATTCTAAGTGATACCGAGCGCCTGTGCGATAGGATTGCAATTCTGCACCATGGATCTCTAGTGCGAGAATTTGAGGCTGATGACCTGCGCGCTTTTCGGAGCAAGGAGCGCAGTCTTGAAGATGAGTTTGTTGCCGCAGTGGGAGGTGAAAGCTGATGCTGAAGCGGGTAGGTGCGCTGGCACTGGTAACGTGCAAGGAGGGGATTCGTGATCGCTCCCTGTTCGGGATACTCCTCTTCGCCTTGTTTGTGCTGGGGCTTAATGTGGCGGTGGCCGGATTTTTCATGCGCGATCTGGGCAAAGTTACGGTGGATATGAATTTGGCGGCACTCTCGTTTGCAGGGCTGTTGCTGGTGTTTTTTATTGGTATAAATCTAATGGCGAAAGATATCGACAAAAAAACCATTCATCTGGTGCTGTCGAAGCCATTTTCACGTGGAGAGTATATCTGCGGCAAATACCTGGGGCTGGTGCTCCTGGTGGTGTGCACGCTGGCTTTGTTGCTGGTGTTTTCCACCGCAACTGTGGCAGGGGTCCATGCCATGTATCCGGCATATTTCGGCGGCTTTACCTGGAGTGTGTACTTCTGGGCCGTGGCCTTTGTAACCCTGCAACTGGCGTTGCTGTGCGCCATAGTGGTGTTTTTCAGTGCGATTACGACTTCATCCTTTATCACCCTGATTTTTTCTGTTGCCACTTACATGGTGGGGATCAGTATTGAAGAGGTGTTGTTTTATTTGAAGTCGCAGGCGGCTGCAGGGGAGGTGGTGGCGTCGGAAGCCTTGCGCACGGTTCTGGAGGTGGTGGCGTGGTTGGTGCCCAACTTTTCTGCCTTTGATCTGAAGACCGAAGCGGCACACGGTCTCGCGCTGGAGTCGGTGCGGTTGTTTGTTAGTGCGGGATATGGCTTGGGGTATATCCTGATCTTACTCTGGCTTGCCACTCTGATCTTCCGGCGGCGGGAGTTTAACTGATGTGCTGGCGTCGATTTGGCATAAATGTGTTGCTGCTATTGGTGTTGGTGCCGCTATATCTGCTACTACATAGCGCGAGTTGGGAACAGCGCGCTGAAGTGCGCCGTAGTGCTTTGCCTGGCTATACCATGCCAGCTGCGTTTAGTCGCGTGTTGGCGCTAGGCTATCAGGGTCTATTGAGCGACTATGAGTTTCTGCGTGCTATCACCTTTTACGGCGATCGGTCTGTAAAACAAGAGCGCATGAGTGCAGAGGACTGGGACTTTTTCGCTTACAGCCTCGATGTGGTGACCGATCTGGATCCCTATTTTCTCGATCCATATGTGCTAGGCGAAGGGTTGCTGACCTGGGACGCGCAGCGTTTTGATGCGGCTAACGCTCTGCTGATCAAGGGGATGGCATACCGCGACTGGGATTGGCAGCTTCCGTACTATGTAGGATTTAATCACTTCTATTTTCTCAATGACTATGCCAACGGGAGTGAATATATGATGCAGGCTGCCAAGATTCCTGGGAGTCCGGCGTTTTTAAAAACCCTCGCCGCACGCTTAGCGTATTACGGCGGCAAATCCCAGACGGCACTGCTGTTCCTGCAGCAAATGTTGGCACAATCCAACAGCGATCACTTGAAGAGACGCATGCAAAAACGTTTGCTTGCACTTGAGTGTGCAGTGCAGATTGAAGAGGCACTGCAGCGCTACCGCAGCGAGTTTGAGTCCGACCCTGCAGCGTTGGAAGTGTTGGTGCACCACGGCTATCTGCAGGAACTCCCCTCTGATCCCTATGGAGGGGAATGGAGAATTTTATCCAACGGGCGGGTCTACAGTACGAGCAAGTTTGTGGACCCTAAGTCTGCCGCAGATTAAATCTTGTTTGTGTAGGTATACAGAAACAACTTGCGCCACTTTTTCCATGGGAACCATAAGCCATGGCCGACCACTACATCTGAATAACTACGCTTTGTTAGAGGAGAATTGATGCTCATACCTGTGGTTTTATGTGGCGGTTCCGGCACACGCTTATGGCCGGTATCGCGCCAAATGTACCCTAAGCAGTTTTTATCCCTGATCTCTGAACACACCATGTTGCAGGAGACCCTGATCCGCCTTGAGGGGTTGAGCGTGGCACCGCCGAGTGTGATCTGCAACGAAGAGCACCGTTTTTTAGTGGCAGAGCAGTTGCGCGCCTTAGGGCTTGATGACGCTACTATCGTGCTGGAGCCGGAGGGGCGTAACACTGCGCCGGCTGTAGCTCTGGCGGCGTTGCAGTGTCTGGAGCGGACACGCCATCTCGAATGCAATAGTGCAGATGCAAGCTTGTTGCAGGATGATGATCCGCTGATGTTGGTGTTACCTGCAGATCACTACATTGCGGATGCCTCAGCATTTCAGACTGCCATTATGCAGGCACTGCCTGCTGCAAAAGCGGGGAAACTGGTGACATTCGGCATCACTCCACATCGCCCCGAAACTGGCTACGGCTATATTGAGCAGGGTGATGTGCTGCGTGGGGAGGATTATGCCGAGGGTGAGGTGTTTTGCATCAAGGGGTTTAGCGAGAAGCCTACGGCGGAAGTGGCGCAGCGTTTCATAGAGCAGGGCTCCCATCTGTGGAATGCGGGTATATTCATGTTTCGTGCTGGAGTTTTTCTTGCCGAGTTGCGCAATCTAGCACCGCAGATCCTCTCTTGGTGCGAACAGGCAATGGCAGGAGCAGAGCGTGATCTTGATTTTATCCGCCCCAATGCAGCGTTGTTCAGCGCCAATCCTTCGATCTCTATAGACCATGCGATAATGGAGCATACCGCACTCGGGGCAGTAGTACCTTTGAGTGCGGGTTGGAGTGATATCGGCTCTTGGTCTGCGCTGGGGGAGTTGGGCCCTGCAGATGCGGCGGGGAATGTGAGCAGCGGCGATGTGATTGCGATAGATACACATAACTCTATGCTGCGTTCTGAAGGGCGCCTGATAGCTGCAGTGGGGCTTGAGGATATGATCGTGGTAGAAACTGCGGATGCAGTTTTGGTGGCGCAGCGCGACCAGGTGCAAAAAGTGCGTGAAATTGTAGCACACCTGGAAAAGCAAGGGCGCGCTGAGTCCAAACAGCACCGTCGCGTTTACCGCCCGTGGGGGTATTACGATTGCATGGGACAGGGGCAACGTTATCAGGTTAAGCACATTGCCCTGAAGCCCGGAGCAAGCATCTCTTTGCAACAACACCACCATCGTGCCGAGCACTGGGTAGTAGTTTCCGGGACTGCAAAGGTTACCCGTGGAGACAGTGTAAGCCTCATCACAGAAAATCAATCCACCTATATCCCGGTAGGGGAGATTCACCGGCTGGAAAATCCGGGACTGATAACACTGGAACTTATAGAGGTGCAATCAGGCAGCTATCTGGGTGAAGATGATATTGTCCGTCTGCAGGATAACTACAACCGGAAAACATAGGCTGTGTGCTAAGCTACATCGCGCTTGACGCTAGGAGCATTGTTCAGGTATAAGACCTGTATGCAAGTGTAAATCAAACCATGTTTTATACGAGGAGAAGCCATGCACCTAGTTGATCAAATCAAAAACAAAGCGCGTGCAAGTAAACAGACCGTTGTTTTGCCAGAAGGGTACGATGACCGTATGCTTGAAGCGGCGGGAAAAATTATCGCCGATGGTCTTGCCGATATTATTCTGCTGGGCAAGGTAGATACACTCCAGGCTAGAGCTGCTAAATTAGGGCTAAGCCTTGAAGGGGTGACCCTGCTTGACCCCGCACAGGATAAGAACCTCAATGCTTATGTAGATGAACTGGTAAAGCTGCGTGAGAAAAAGGGGCTTACTGCAGATGAAGCGCGTAAAATGCTCACTGCGGAGGACAACCTGTTTTTTGCCTCGATGATGGTGCATAAAGGGGATGCTGGGGGTGCCGTTGCTGGGGCGTCCAACACCACTGGGGATGTGCTGCGTGCTGCATTTCAGGTGATTGGCACTGCCGCAGGGATGCAGACGGTTTCCTCAGTGTTTTTGATGGTGACTAAGAATGCTGACTTTGGCGAGAACGGCATTTTGCTGTTTGCTGACTGCGCGGTCAACCCCAATCCCGACGCGCAGGCGCTGGCTGAGATTGCTATCGCCACCGCAGGGAGCTGTCGAAGCTTTCTCGGCGTAGAGCCAAAGGTCGGAATGCTTTCGTTCTCTACTAAGGGGAGTGCGAAACACCCTGATGCTGACAAGGTGCTTGAGGCGCTGAGTATTGCACAGAAACTTCAACCTGAACTGCAGATTGACGGTGAACTCCAAGCCGATGCGGCGCTGTTGCCCAATGTTGGAGCCAAGAAAGCACCGGAGTCGAAGGTCGCAGGGCAGGCTAATACCCTGATATTCCCAGATCTCGATGCGGGAAATATCGCGTACAAGCTGGTTGAGCGCGTCGCTGGTGCTGAAGCTGTTGGCCCCATTATCCAGGGGCTGGCAAAGCCGGTAAACGATCTATCACGTGGGTGCAGTGTTGATGACATCATCAGTGTTGCTGCTATTACTGCGGTGCAGGCACAGGGATAAACTCAGCCCTTAGTACCAAAAACCAAAAGGCCCGATACTCATTGCTTGAGTATCGGGCCTTTTGGTTTTCTACCCTTGTTTTCTGAACTTTATGCTGGTTTTTATGGTTTGTAATCAGGGTCGGTAAACGAGTACTGGAACTCCAGGTGATTGGTGTAGGTTTCGTTCATGATAGCTACTACATCCTCAACAAACACCAGTTCTTCGTTGGTCGGGATTACAAATACCTTCACTGTTGAGTCTGGGGTGGTTATTTCGGTTTCCCCGTCCTTGCTGAAGGTCTTAAGGTTTTTCTCGTGATCGAGCTCAATGCCTAAAAACTCCAGCCCTTCGAGAGCTTTTTCTCTGATGATGCCGGCATTTTCTCCTACGCCGGCAGTGAAGACAATTGCGTCAAGCCCACCCAGTGCCGCAGCGTAAGCGCCGATGTATTTTTTAATTCGATACGATTCTATGTCCAGTGCAAGTTGGCAGCGATAGTCACCTTTTTCTGCATTTTTAATAACATCGCGGCGGTCAGTGTAGCGTCCGGTAATACCAAGGATGCCAGATTTTTGGTTAAGCAGAGAGTCCATCTCAAGGGGGTTGAGTCCCTGATTGTCCATGATAAATGGGGGGATTGCAGGATCGATGTCTCCGCACCTAGTGCCCATCATCGCCCCTTCAAGAGGGGTAAGACCCATAGAAGTGTCTATCGAAGCGCCGTTCTTAATTGCGCTGTGCGATACACCGTTGCCGATGTGGAGAGTGATGATTTTACTTTCGGTCAGCGGCTTCCCCAGCTTTATCGCCGCACGCTTGGATACGTACAGATGGCTGGTGCCGTGGAAGCCGTAACGCCGTACGCCGTAATCTTGGTACCACTGGTAGGGGAGAGGATAGGTATAGGCGTAGTCGGGCATGGTCTGATGGAACGCGGTGTCAAAAATGGCGATGTGGGGCACATCGGGAAGTACAGATTGTGCCGCTTTAATTCCAGAAATGTTGGGTGGATTGTGCAGGGGAGCGAGATCCTGCACGCTCCTGATTGCATCGAGGACATCTTTGTCGATGGCGACTGAGCGGGTAAATTTTTCTCCCCCGTGCACCACGCGGTGGCCTACGGCAGAGATTTCATCCATACTTTTCACTACTCCATGTTCAGGGTGCATCAGGGTAGAGATAATCAAGTTTATTGCGGTTCTATGATCTGGACATTCGTATTCTTCTTTGTATGTTTTTTTGCCTGGCACTTCATGGGATATAAACGAGTTACCGATGGTCACGCGTTCCACCATCCCCTTAGCAATGACGCAGCGCTCGTCCCAGTTGAAAAGCTGGTATTTTACTGACGAGCTGCCGCAGTTTAAGGCCAGTATCTTCATAGCCAGTACTCCTTCTTGAGAAAGAAAAAAGCAGGAAGAAAAATAGTGTTTTAAAAGTAGCACTATTTTTACTCATATCGTTAACTATTTGTTTTAAGAAGAAAAAATAGAATTTCAACCACAGAGAATAGCCAAAGAAGACTCGATGTGCAAGTTTTTTGTTTGCTTTTAGCATGGCTAAACAATCAGTGTATTATTTGGTTCTGGAGTTAATATCGCTAAAAAAACAGCTGGTTGGCTAAGGAGCGTGTAATTATACAAGGGGATATGTTTATAAATAAAGTAAAGAGGAAACAGAGAGGGGGGAGGGCGTAGCTTGCTTTTAGACTACGCCCTCTGAATTATTAATTGACTGAGGTGGTGGCGGCTTCACTGATGCCAAATTCAGCAAAGTTTTCCGGTAGGTCATTAAATACCGCGTAGAATGGGATTGATTCTCCGGGCTGAACAGAAACATTGGAAAGTCCAGCACCAAGTTTGTTAGACATCCACCCCTGCAACTGCTCTAAGGTTCCGGAACGGAGCTCGTCTCTGCTTATAGGGTTGCCGCAAAAGACTTTGATGCTCCTGAGTACGGTGCCGTCAGAGGCATGCAATGTCGCAATAACCGCAATTTCTCCCTGCGGTTGAGCACTGATATTGGTAACTTTGCCCGTAACTACAAACAAGGATCCGAGGTGATCGTTATTGATGTAGAAATTGTCTCCGCTCTGAATGCTTATAGAGGGACCTGCAGGTTTTGGTTGTGGGTTTAGCCATTGATTCACTTGCTGTTCAACCTTGCTGATCAGTTGAGGTGCGGAGGTAACTCCATACGTCACAAAATAGTACGCAAAGACTCCCGCCCCTATAAAGAGGATGAGAAGCAGAGCCAGGAGTAGCTTCGAGCCTCTCTTTTTAGGCTTTGTTGTTCTCTCCTCAGGAGTAGTGTCGACCGGGTCTGGTTGTGGCGCAAGAACAACGCTGTCCACGGGAGTATCTTCCGCGGCATCAGGCATAGCTGGAGTTTCTGGAGTTTCGTCACGGGGAGTTTCGTCAAGGGGGGCAAAGATAAACTCGTTGGAATCGCTGTCCAGTGTCTGCGCAGATCCTGCGAGGTAGGAGTCTTGCTCCGTAGGAGGCTCTGCTTCTGCCGAAGAGTCCAGGCTGAATTCTTTTGTGCTAGTCCAGAAGTCGTCCTCTTCTTGAGTTTCCTCAACGGGTGTATCTAAGGCAAACGTACTCTCTTGAGCGGAGGTATCAGCGGAGAATTCGGTAAAAGCAGATTCGGCTAGAGGCACAGAAGTGCTACTTAAACTTTGCGCTTCAGGGGTGGATAAGTCTACAGGCTGTGCAAAAGATTCCTCTATGCGGGGCTCCTCCATGTCCGATTGGGCATCTATCCTGAAGACGTTGCCACAGCGGATGCAGCGCACTTGCGCTTCACCATTTTGGAGTTGGGCAGAATCAAATTGATATGTGGTTTCGCATTGCTCGCACTGGATTATCATATGTGGTAGCAGCCTCCGACTGGGGGACAGGGTTTGTCTGTTATTGTATGGCGCAAATTTTTGTGGTTAAAGGCTGGGATGGAGATCCCATAGTAAATGTTTTAAATGGTGTATATCTGCCCCAGGTGGCGGAATTTGCCGCCATGGTCAAGGCCATATCCTACAACAAATTTATCTTCAACTTCCATCCCCACATAGTCAGCTTCTATGTCGGTTTCGCGGCGCTCTTTTTTGTCCAACAGAGTGCAAATGCGCAGCGAAGCTGGGTTGCGCTCACTTAAAACGTGGCGCAGGCACGCAAGGGTATGGCCGCTGTCTAGAATATCTTCAATGATAATAACATGTTTCCCAGAGATATCGCCATGCAGATCGAGGATTATTTCAACGTCGCGGTTGGAACGAGTGCCATTGTGGTAGCTGGCAACCTGCATAAATTCGAGGGTGACCGGGACGCTGATGTTGCGAACTAGGTCTGCGGCAAACATGAAAGCCCCCTTTAGAACGACTACGGCAACAATATCGTGCCCCACGTAGTCACGGCTGATATCTGCCCCTATACGCATCACTTCGGCAGCAATATGCTCTTTGGAATAGAGTAGTTCCATGTTAGTTATGTACTCGTGTAATTAGAAAGGTTTTAGTCTGTTTTTAAGGACAAATAGATAACTGACTCTATATCAATCAGGGGTGTGTTTGTCAATTTATCTGCTTTTACCTCAAATGTTTTGTCGTTAGATGATTAAGTAATTCAAAACGCTTTTTTAAGCACGAGCTCGAAGAGAGGGCGTTCTCTTCGGTCGCGTACTCGAAAAGCTTTCTGTGGACGCATGCTTGGTCTGTAATATAACCGTCGATAGGTAAGCTTGAGACCGTGCAGCTGTGCGGTTTGACTTTGCAACGTACACATGTTTGCCAACCCATAGTGGGAAAATAGCGGTGATGCCTATTTATTTATATTGTCGAACGCGGCAAAGAAGAGTATACCCTGCGCAATCATCGAAGCGCTCCCCCACTCTTCTGTTAAGAGTAGAAAGGGTGGCGCGAGGAAAAACGCCTAGTTCTGCACGAAATTAAATGGTTTAGCGCACCGCCAACGGCAACTCCGCCGTAGGCCTAAATAAGCAGGTCCGTGTCTATGTGCATTTTGTTATTGGCGCATAGCAGGGGCTTTTTTGTACTCTATTGCCTGCGATTCACTGCAGGGGCGCAAAGTGCCACTTGCACTGCATCTGTATCTAACCCCAGTGGATGAATGTCGTATATGGAAAACTCTACCCGTACAGCGCCTGCCGCTACCAGCCCTGCGTTGATGTGTCTGGGGTGGCGCGAATGGATCAGTTTGCCCGAACTCGGGATTGAGCGGATTAAAGCCAAGGTTGATACCGGAGCTAGGACTTCGGCGCTGCACGCATTTTTCATCGAACCCTTTACCACATCTACAGGGGTAAGGATGGTGCGTTTCGGTATTCATCCGCGTCAGCGCGACATAAAAACTGAAGTTGTATGCACCTTGCCGGTAAAGGATGAGCGGCAGATTACCGATTCTGGTGGACACCGTGAGATGCGCTATGTGGTTGAAACTGAAGTGATGTTAGGCGCCAGAACCTGGCGCGTGGAGATTACCCTTACCAATCGCGACAATATGAAGTTTCGCATGTTGCTCGGGCGTACTGCGATTCGCGGCATGGCAGTGATTCCGCACCACTCGTACCTGCAAGGGAAAAATCACGCTCTGGTACAGAATCTTTCTCTACGCTGAGGAGCGTTAAGTGCAAAGAATGTTGCACGTTTAAAACATTGGCTAATTGTTGCAAGATCGCAGCATTGAAGTTGCTGCGGGTAAACAGTTGATTTGATCATTAATTCAGGGTGTAAAAGCTGTAAAGCAGGGAGGTATTCCCCCATGAAAATAGGAGTTTTATCGCGCAATCCAGATTTGTATTCTACTCGGAGGTTAGTGGAGGCAGGCGAGGAACTCGGGCACGAAATGCATGTAATCGATCCCCTGCGGTGCTATATGACTATCGCAACCCAGCGTCCTACTATCCACTATCGTGGGCATGAACTCGAAGGCTTTGATGCCATCATTCCCCGTATTGGGGCTTCCATAACCTTTTATGGCACTGCCGTTGTGCGTCAGTTTGAGATGATGGGGGTATACAGCGTCAATGAATCGGTCGCCATCAGTCGCTCACGCGACAAGCTGCGCAGCCTGCAACTTCTTGCGCGCCGTGGTATCGGGTTGCCGGTAACTGGGTTCGCCCATTCCACCCAGCACACCCAAGATCTTATCAAGCTGGTTGGAGGCGCGCCTCTGGTGGTGAAGCTTCTTGAAGGGACCCAAGGGATTGGGGTAGTTCTCGCAGAAACCGAGCAGGCCGCGGGAAGCGTTATTGAAGCGTTCCGCGGTCTGAAAGAGCAAATTCTGGTGCAAGAGTTTATCCGTGAAGCCAAAGGCGCTGATCTGCGCTGTTTTGTTCTTGGGGATAAAGTTGTAGCCGCGATGAAGCGCCAAGGTAAAGAGGGTGAGTTTCGTTCCAATCTACATCGGGGAGGAAGCGCTAGTTTGGTGAAGCTGACTCCAGAAGAGCGCTCTACTGCAGTGCGCGCCGCCAAGATTATGGGACTCAATGTCGCAGGAGTTGATCTGTTGCGCTCCAACCATGGTCCTGTTGTTATGGAAGTCAATTCATCGCCCGGGCTGGAGGGGATTGAAAGCGCAACCCAGAAAAATCTGGCAAGTGCCATAATCAACTACGTGAGTCGCCAGGCCCGCCCTGGCAGAACCAAAACGCGGGGGAAGGGATAGATGCAGAAAAATAAGCCCTTTGAGTTTGGTGGGATAACCGTTGCACCAGGTGCGCGTGCAAGTGTGGATCTAAATATCGCGCGCCTCTATACCCACAACGATATGACCTTGCCGGTGCAGGTGGTTAACGGACGTCGTGCGGGTCCAGTGATGTTTGTGAGTGCTGCCGTCCATGGAGATGAGATCAACGGAGTGGAGATTATCCGCCGTCTGCTCGCACATAAGAATCTTGCCAAACTGCGGGGCACCTTACTCGCGATTCCGTTGCTGAATCCGTACGGATTTATCCACCGTTCGCGCTACATGCCCGATCGCCGCGATCTTAATCGGGCATTTCCCGGCTCCCCCAAAGGCTCTCTGGCCGGACGCCTAGCGTACCGCTTTATGCACGATGTGGCGAGCAGGTGTGATTTTGGGGTAGATCTGCACACCGGATCCAATTACCGCACCAATCTGGCTCAGGTACGTGCAAATCTGGAGCATAAACGCACGCGGGAATTAGCCATGGCTTTCGGTGCGCCACTTATTATTGATTCCTCCCTGCGCGAGGGTTCTCTGCGCGCAGCGGTATCTTCACTGGGAAAGCCAGTGCTGGTGTATGAAGGGGGAGAGGCGTTGTACTTTAATGAATCCGCTATCCGCACCGGTTTGCGAGGCTTGTGGCGTTTGATGCACCACACCGGCATGCTCCCTTTGCGGCGTCAAAGCGCACGCTTCGAGCCCATTGTGGCGCACAAGAGCAGTTGGGTGCGTGCCCCCATGAGTGGAATATTTTCCAGCAGCGTTAGTCTAGGGGCCATTGTGGAAAAAGGTGATAGCATGGGAACTCTGAGCGCACCCCTAGGTGAGGAGTCTTCTCAGGTGCTTGCTCCGTTCAGCGGCGTTGTGATCGGGCGTCTCAATCTCCCCCTCGCGTACGAAGGTGATGCGTTGTTGCATCTGGCGCGTATTTATGCAGAAGAGGGCGCGGAGGAGACCATTGATGAATATACCTCATATTTACGTGACGACGAAGTTGAGATAGATGTGCTGGGACGTTAAAAAAAACAGTCTGTAGAGTAAAAACAAAGCGAGGAAATAGATGCATTCCATGATTACACGTTTGATGTTGCAGGTGTGCGTAATCTTCGTCTGCGTTATGTGCGCATTGCCTCCGAGCAGTGTCAGGGCTGAAGTTCAGGGTGGCGCAGAACCCACTACCAAACCAGCCCCAGAGTCAAAACCTCTTTTTCCAAGTGCTGCTGAGGTTGTCTCTAGGGCCATCATCGTGCGCCAGGAGATGGACGCAGCACAGGAAATCCTGAAAAGTGTTGCCGATCTTGGTGGATGGCAGAGCATACTGAACGAAAGAAAAATTAAACAGATTGAACTCAGCGCCAGAATGCAGGAGATAGGAGATCTGCAGAACCAGAGTTTTGAACGTCTACTCCGTTTTGCCCGCTTGCTCCAGGCACACCAAAAAAATCTTCAGGATGATATGGCGCGCATCTCATCCCAGATTTCAGAATTTGATAAGATGCGCAACTACTGGCGTGAGCGCTATACGTACTGGGAAGATTGGCGCGAACAGTTAAACAAACAGGAGTCTGAATTCCCTGCGGGGGAGTTTAATCAGATCTTTGAAGAAAACAAACTTCTGCGCGAAAAAATAGTTTCTCTCAACAACGACTATATAGAGCTTCAAAAGCAGTTCGTAGACCTGCTTGAAGCCAACAATGTCTACGAAAAAAAGGTGGAAACCGAACTACAAAACCTACGTTCCACCATATTTAACAAAATTGCACCATCGTTTTTCAATCCAGCGTATTATCAGCAGTTTAATCCAGAAATACCCCACAAAATACTCGCTGAAATCGATAGTGTTGACTGGCTGGTTTTCCAAGAGGTTGCCGACGCTTGGTGGATAATTCTGCTGCAGGCACTAGTGATGCTCTCAGCGGTGTACACTATCAAGCACTACGCCAAGGCCCAGCACGAAGATAAACAGTGGGGCTTTCTTATGGCGCATCCGTGGGCAAGTGGCATTTTTATTGCCATTGTTGCCGTTGGTACGCTGTATGAGGCTCCAAGTTTGATGCTCCGTTTTTATCTTGCACTGCTGATGGTTTTAAGTGTCTGTGTGTTGGTTACAGGTATCATTAAGAAAAAGCGTCACCGCAACATGGTATGGCTACTTGGTGGTGCATATCTGGTCGCCCAGTTCATGCAGGTTATAAATCTTCCTTTGCCGCTGATGCGCATGTTCATTGTCGTCCTCTCTTTGATGTTGCTGCTGTTGTTGATTTCATATCGCGCTATAGCGCACAAGGAGAAAGAACACTGGAGCATCATTGCTGCCGTGTGGGTTGGAATTGTGATCTCTGCGGTTTCACTTCTAGCGCAGGTGGGAGGGTATAGCAATCTGGCCGCGCGCCTAGTAGATGCGAGCTTTAAGACTGTATTTCTTGCTCTGGTAACTATGATGGTGATCAAACTCACCCAAGGCGGAGTTAGTTTTGCGGTAAACCATCGCAAGACACAACGTCTGTATTTTTTCCGCACTTTTGGGGCTACGATTAAAAACCAGGTAAACGCAATTGTAAAAATAGTGTTGATTGTTAACGCTATTCTGGCGCTGGGGCAGATCTGGAGCGGCAGTAGCAGTATTGCTACAGTCTGGGACAAGGTTGCCTCCGCCGGGGTTGAAATAAGTGGTCTGCGGATCGACATCGCAACGTTGGTCAATGTCGGCGTTATTATGTACTGCACCGTTGTGTTCTCATGGTTTATCCGTTCCATGTTCGATGCCGGAAAGATCGGCCCACGCTATGTAGATTCCGGTGTGCGCGATTCGATCAATACCCTTATCCACTATTTCCTTATCTTCTGCGGGGTGATGTTATGCTTTAGCGCTGCTGGAATTGGGATGCAGAACTTTGCCGTGATTGCCGGTGCCCTGAGTATCGGGATCGGCTTTGGTCTGCAAAATATAGTCAACAATTTTATCAGTGGCATAATCCTGCTGTTTGAGCGCCCCATCCGCAAAGGTGACACTATTATTATGGATGGCGAGTGGGCCGTGGTGCGCAATATTGGTCTACGCTCTACCGTAGTGGAGACCTTCAACAAAGCTGAGCTCATTGTCCCCAATAGCGACCTGATTTCACAGAAGGTCACCAATCTAACCCATTCGAATGCTCAGTATCGGGTGGTGATGAATGTGGGGACAGCGTATGGCACAGACATGGAGCTAGTTCTGAAAATCCTAGAACAAGAAGCGGCCAAACATCCAAATGCAGCGAAAAACCCCGCTCCATCGGCGTTGTTTGTCGGTTTTGGCAACAGCTCTCTCGATTTCAAATTGCGGGTGTGGCTTAACAATCTTGACTATTGCCTTAGTATCTTCAGCGATATCGGGATTGCAGTATACAAGCGCTTTGCTGAGGAAGGGGTGGAGATTCCATTCCCACAGCAGGACCTGCATGTGCGCTCCATCGATGAGAAGGTGGTTGAAGCCTGGCGTGGTAAGGTTGAAGTGCACGAAAGCACCTCGGGTGAGACCAACATACTAAACGAAAAAAGTCTGTGAGTATAATACAGATATTTACTCTTTAAATATCGTTAACCCAAAAGCCCCTCCAGCACATATGTTTATGCGCTGGAGGGGCTTTTGGGTGAGTGAAAAATCAAGCTGAGATTAGATCCGCTCTATCTGCAGCTCTGGCAGTGTCTGCAGACTGTTGCGCAGTTTTTTTTCGCTAGAGATGATGGAGATAGCTTGAACACTCTGCGGACTGCTCAAATATGTGCGTGCGACTCGAAGCAGATCTGCGTGGGTGACATTGAGTAGATTGTCGCGGAACTGCTGCCGCATGGGGTATGTTAGTCCCTGCAGATGACATGCGAATTCTGTGGCCGCACGCCCTGAAGGAGCTTTGGGGCGATCGTAGCTGCTGAATACGGATAATACCGCCTCCTTGATCTCCTGCGCACCGAAGGCTCCACTCTCAACCCACTCCAGCGCTTGGGTATACACCTCTAAGGTGCGCTCCAGATGGGGGTCGCGATAGGAGAGCATACAGAAGATTCCTCCGTCGCTGCTGTTTGACGCCATTCCTCCATATGCACCCCCCTTTTCGCGGATTTCACGATGGAGGAAGTTTGCGCGCAGCAGCGTAGCTAGAACATTCAGCGCAGCGGCGTCCGCATGAGTGTAGGGGATGGTACGGAAACAGCGCGTTACATAGGATACCGGTATCGATGTAGCCCAGCCCAGTTGTGCAGCCTTGGGGGTAACCTTCTCGAGCGCAGCGTTGGCACGCACGTTGCCTTCTGGCAGCGCTTGTATGAAAGATGTGAGTGCGCTGAAGGCGGAGTCGAGTTGATCCTGTTCTGCGGTAAGGGCAACACGCATGTTGCTGCGCTCGAACAGTTGCTGCTGCAGCTGCGTCAGCATTTGGGCCGTGTGGGTGAGTTCTTCCTGCGGAAGAGCAGCTAGCTGTTTGATATGTTGGAGTTGCGCCAATCCGCTCCAGAGTTCACGGCGCTGCGCGGCTGGGGTCAGACATGCTGCTCCGGCCTGAGCGGCAAAACTGTGGCCAGAAGCGGGGATGGAGTTTTCCAGCGAGCTTTTGAGTTGCCCAATAACTGTGGCCAGACGTTCGGTGTCACTGAAATCAGCGCAGGTGGACAGTTCTGCCATAATTTCGCACAACGGTGCCACGTTTCGATCGAGCGCCTTCCCTTTCAGGCTGATCCAGACATTGGCGCGATCAAGGGTGTGGATGTCGTTCATCACACTGGCAGAACACGAAATCCCCCCGGTGTTGGCTTCCATGCGTTGCGCCATCTCTACGTAGTCGTACTTATCCGTCCCCACCTGGGTGAGCATGCTGCAGAATAATGGCACATAAGGGATCAGTTCTTTTTCGATATGTGCGCATGGAAAGTAGCTATTGACATAGCTCAGACCATTGGTGGGTTGAGCAAAGCGGTGCACCGTTAATCCATCTATTCGGCTGATTTCAGCCTCTACGCGCGGCTCAACTGGATCGATATCTTCCATCTCCAGATCGGGCAGACATGAGAGGTCTTCGATCTGTTCCTGGTTCTGTTGTAGTTGCTGTGCCTGTTCAATTAAAGCCTGTTGTTGCGCTGGAGTAAGGGAGGCTTTTATGGCCTCCAGACGTTTGCGTTCCTGCTCCTGTTCGCGTGTACCCTGCTCTTGATCCGGGCGCAGACACAGAGTTACCCGGTGCTGGTTGTCGAGAAGCCAGCTCTGGATCAACCCTTCAAAAAAGCCCCCCTTGGCAACATCAGCGCGTAGACGTTCAAAATGGGCGTCGAATTTTAGCGCTGAAGCAGGATCGTCGCAGTGGAGCCAAGGCCCGAGAATGCGCAGCAACAGGGTGATGGGGTAGGGGTATGACCCCCCACTTACTTCCCGATTTGCCAGTTCCATGCGGTGGATAGCGGCTTCAATCCGCTCCTGGCTGAAGCCGGCTGTAGCAATGGTGTGCAGGTTTTCGAGGATGCAGGCCTCGACCGCTTTCGCTCGCTCTGGCTCCGTGCCCTGAAGCCCAACGGCAAAACAAGTGGTGCGGTAGTCATCGTGGTAGCCACATCCAGGGGTGAGGTTTTTCCCAAGGGCAGAATCTAGCAGCGCCTTGTACAGTGGTGCCCCTGGATTGCCCAACAATAGTTGCGATAGCAGAGTCATGCATAGACGGGTATAGCTGTCGGAGATGTCGTTGGTGAGCCACGCCATATGGAGCATGGTTTTTTCGCTGATTTCTTCACCCGGATCAAGTGGGAAGGTCTCCTCCGCAAATACCGCCTGATTACGTACGGGTTCCGGTGGTACTTCACTGTTGACCTCAAGCGCATCAAAGTGCTGCAAAACCTGAGACTCGATACGCTCCAGGTGCTCTTCCACGGGGAAATTACCGTAGGTAAAAAAGCATGCATTGCTTGGATGGTAATAGCGCGCGTGAAACGCCTTCAGATCTTCCCAGGTGAGATTAGGAATATCCTGCGGTTCCCCGCCAGAATTGTGCTGGTAGCAGGTGGTTGGGTACAGATGTCTGGTGGTGCGGCGTCCCAGCAGGCTGGCAGGGTCTGCCATGGCTCCTTTCATTTCGTTGTATACCACCCCTTTAAATTCTAAGGTACTCTCTGGGTTGTTCATCTCGCTGAATTCGAGCCGATGTCCTTCCTGGGCAAAATCTTGCTGGCGCAGCAGGGGGAAAAACGCCGCGTCAAGATAGATCCCTAAAAGGTTGGAGAAATCCTTGTGGTTCTGGCTCGAAAAGGGGTAGCAGGTCCAGTCGCTTGAGGTGAACGCATTCATAAAGCTGTTAAGGCTGCGTTTTAGCATGCTGAAAAATGGGTCGCGCACCGGGTAGTTTTTTGAACCGCACAGTGCGGTGTGCTCCAGAATATGTGCAATGCCGCTTGAGTCTTCCGGCGGAGTTTTGAACGCCACCGCAAACATATTGTTGCTGTCATCACACTCAAGGTGGACAAAGCGTGCCCCTGTCCGTGCGTGTTTGAATTGGTACATTTTGGCGTTGATTTCGTCGAGCATACTGGTTTGAACCAAGGTGAATCCAGCTGGGATAGCAATGTGTTCAGGCATAAGAATAAAATCCTGTGGTTTTGTGCGGGGTTGATAAATTAAAGATGCAGGGTGCGAGATGTCAATAAAGGGGGAAGATAGCGCATATTCAGAGAAGTGCAAGGGTGGATATAGTAAGCAAGCCGTAATCAGGCGCAGATTGAGGGCCTGTGAAGTAGCGTAATCCATGGTTGCAATACATAGGCTTGTCGCTCCACTCAAACTACATCTGTACTAATAAATACTCGAATACAGCCTATTTTCCACCTTCTAGATCTTAGCTGCTGTTATCTTCCCTAGTATCAGGCTATACTGATGCCCTGCGGCGGATGGGGATTTATTTTGCTGGGTTGGATAACGGTCATTTTTTTATGCCTATGGTGTGGAATTATGGTGGGGGCTTATTGATATGGCATCGACTGCTGCCATCTGTTTTTTGCTCTAGGAGGAACAAATATGTACTTGAACAAAGGTACTATGCGGCAAATGAACCTCGCACGCAATCTGCGGATCGGTTTGGTGGCGCAAGTATTTATGCTGCTATTTTTTTTGGGCTTAATTCTGCCTGGAACCACTCTGTCCTTTGGCGCGGGTGGGTGTGGCGCGGGCGAATGTCAAGATTGTCACTCCCTCAGTGCGGATGAAGCGCTGAAGCTTCTTCCAGCTGGAGCTGACAAGGTCAATAAGGTTGACTTTTCCGAAGTGGGAGGCTTGTGGCGCGTTGAAGGGGAAGCGCAGGGACAGAACTTCAATGTATATGTCGATTTTTCTAAGCAGTACCTCATTACTGGCAATATCATCCGCATTCGGGACGGGGCGGATATAAGCCATAAGGTGGATGTGAGTGAAATCCCACCAGGTGGAGGGATAATCCTCGGCAACCCTGAAGCGCAGGTACGTGTATATGTTTTCAGTGATGTACGCTGTGTTTACTGCGAAACCTTACACCAAAACCTTGAAACTTTGGTAGCGCAAAACCAGCAAGTTCAGGTGGTGGTGCATCTGCTTCCGGTAATGATGGAGAAAGAGTTGGCTGCGGCGCTTGGGTGCAGTAATTCTGCCGCTATGCTGCGTACAGCGTACGCAACACGTGGGGAAAGCGATATTCTAAAAGAGTTAGAGCCCTGTGCCCATACAGATGTAGATGCAGTAATCAGTTTTGCACGCAAGTGGCAATTGCGTTCCACTCCAACAATGGTTTTGCCAGATGGGCAGGTTGTGCGCGGCTCGCGCTCGCTGGAGCGTATAGAGCAGATGTTGGAACCATTTTTAAACTGAGCTAGAGTAGGTCTGTTTATTGGGTGGCGTGAGCAGTGCGGGCTTGATTTTATTCCTTTTATCTGCTAGATAACCATCTTCCAATTTTTAAAACCAGTTTATAAAAACAGCACGGAGAATGTAAAATCTATGGGATTGATGAGCGGTAAGCGTGGCATTATTTTTGGCGTAGCAAATGAGATGAGTATCGCCTGGGGGATTGCCCAGCAGTTGAAAGAACAAGGCGCCGAAATGGCGTTTACATACTTAAACGAATCGCTTGAAAAGCGGGTGCGCCCTTTGGCGCAAAGACTTGACTCCAATATTATCCTCCCTTGTGATGTAAGCAAAGACGAGGAGATTGAAGCAGTCTTTGAAGAGCTGCGCAAAGAGTGGGGTAGCATCGATTTTGTTGTACATGCGGTTGCATTTGCCGACCGTGAAGATTTGAAGCATCCGTACAGCCAGACCAGCCGTGACGGCTTCAAACTTGCTATGGACATTAGTGCGTACTCGCTGGTTGCGGTTACCCGTTGTGCCGTGCCCCTGATGAGCGCAGGGGGGAGTATCGTAACCCTGACCTATCTTGGAGCGCAGCGTGCAGTCCCTAACTATAATGTGATGGGGGTGGCAAAGGCCGCGCTTGAAGCTTCGGTGCGCTACCTCGCAGCCGAGCTGGGTGAGAAGCAGATTCGGGTCAATGCCATTTCTGCCGGGCCGATTCGTACTCTGGCGGCTTCTGGGGTTGCGAACTTCCGCGCAAAAATTAAGCTGATGGATGACTATTCTCCGCTGCGACGTACCGTAACCCAACTCGAGGTGGGCAAAAGCGCCACCTATTTTCTCTCTGATCTGGCCAGTGGGGTTACCGGTGAGGTACACTACGTAGATGCAGGGTTTAATACGGTGGTTAGCGCTTGAGAATATTGTATTGTTCCATATATTGATTTAGAGAGTAAAAAGGGGCCTATGTGCCCCTTTTTGCGTTTAAGGGGGATGTAATATGCTTCACGGAAACACAAGTGGACTGAAAGCGTCGCAGGTAAAAGCTCTCGAACGTATTCAGCGGCGGCGTATCCCTCCGCAAGAGATGATCTCCACCGAACTTGCCAGTTTTATGTGTGCTCTCTCGCGTGACCTCCGGCGTCAGATCGGCATTCTCGTAGACCGCGACGGTACCATTCATCATGTGATTCTGGGCAATGAGCGCGAGATTGTGATTCCAGATATTAGTGATTATGCGCTGGGGCGTAGTGGTCTGCGAGGCTTGCGTTGCATCCATACCCATCTGAACAACGAACCCCTGTCGCAGGACGATATAGCTGACCTGTCCCTGTTGCGTCTGGACTTGATGGCCGCGATAGGGGTGGATGAAGATGGCGCGCCGCTGGGGCTTTACTATGCGCACCTGCTTCCACCTAACCCGCAACAACGTCAGGTTGAACAACACCAGCTCACGCATTTCCACACCCTTGATCTGGATATTAAAGAGTTTCTACGTGCACTGGAAGCCGAGCTGGAGCGCAGCGCCGCAGCGACCGTGGACCTTTCAGATTCACGTGAGCGCGCACTGCTTATTTCAGTGAGTAAAAAGCCCAAGAGTGCTATCGAGGACTCCCTCACTGAGTTGCGGGAACTTGCGCGCACTGCAGGGGTAGTTGTGCTTGGCAGTGTGGTGCAGCGCCCCAACCGTTTCAACCCCCGCTATCTCATGGGAGAGGGGAAAATCAAAGACGTGATGATCAGTGCGTTACAACAACGCGCTACTATGCTGATTTTTGATCAAGACCTCACCCCGACCCAGGTGCGTTCCATCTCTGCCCTTACCGAGTTGAAAACCATAGACCGTTCTCAGTTGGTCTTAGATATCTTTGCGAGCCGAGCGCACACCCTCGACGGTAAGGTGCAGGTAGAGCTAGCTCAGCTCAAATATATCCTTCCGCGTCTAAGTGGAAAAGGGACGGAGCTTTCCCGCTTGATGGGAGGGATTGGTGGGCGTGGACCCGGCGAGACCAAGTTGGAGATCGACCGGCGCCGCATTCGCGAGCGGATCAGCCACCTGGAAAAACGGCTGAAAAAGATGGCGCGCAGCCGTCTGCAGCGGCGCCAGCGCCGTAATCGCTCTAATGTCCCCATTGTCTCTATTGTTGGGTATACTAATGCGGGCAAATCGACACTATTAAACGCCCTGACCCAGAGTGATGTGTTCGCCGAAGACAAGCTCTTCGCCACTCTTGACACCTCTACTAGGCGCTTACGTTTTCCGCAGGAACGTGAAGTGATCATCACTGACACTGTGGGCTTTATTCGCGACTTACCTCCAAGTTTGATGGGAGCATTTAAGGCAACCCTTGAAGAGCTTGAGGATGCTGATTTGCTGTTGCAGGTGGTGGATATCTCCGATCCGTGTTTTGAAGATCACCTCAATGCTGTGGATCAAATCCTCGAAGAGCTCCAACTTGCACATACCCCCAGGCTGCGGATTTTTAACAAAATTGATCGCATTGCTGCGGCAGAATGTGAAGAACTGTGTCGACGCTATGACGCCATCCCTGTATGCGCTCAGGATCGTACCACGTTTAAACCGCTGATGGAGGCATTGCAGAGGCGTTTCTGGCCCGATGAAAAGGTGTTTGATAATATTGACTGTGCGGACGATTTTCTATAGTCTGACCCCACACTTGGCGGATGTGTTGCGCCGGAGCGTATCAGATACGCCATCTAATCATGGCTCTGCCCACAGCGTTCCTGGTGTCTGAACGCGCCTTTAGAAGTTAATATTGTACTGGATATATTATGTATAAATATTGGATAAATATAGTAAAAAATTGCGTGATTGTATTGACTTGCCTTGGTGTGATTGGGTGTACCTCTTCGAGGCTGGAACGTAACGTAGATGTAACCGGTGCACCAGCTGCGCTGAGCAATGTTGAACGTACTGTTGGAGCAGCGCTTGATGCTAAGGCGTCGTTTGAGGGTGAAAGTGGAGATGGAGAAGCTAACCTCGGGGCGGTGGAAGTTGGTCTTGATGGAGCCCCCATCCGCTGCGCTGATAACCGTGCAGAGCAGAGTGTGCAGGAAGATTGTGCCCCGAGCTACGATTTCCCCATAGTTAGAAATGCGCAAGTAGAAGAACTAATCGACTACTACACTACCGGATCAGGGCAACGTTCACTCCAGCTGTGGCTCGAGCGTTCCGGACGCTATCTCCCTTTGATGCAGCGCACCTTTGCCGAAGCAGGTTTGCCTCAGGATCTAGTCTTGCTCGCACTCGTTGAATCTGGTTTCAATAGCAATGCGCACAGTTGGGCCAACGCTGTTGGGTACTGGCAGTTTATTGAGTCTACCGGGCAGATGTACGGGTTGGAAAATACCTGGTGGCGTGACGAACGACGGGATGTAGAAAAAGCTACCCGTGCAGCAGCGCAGTATCTTAGCGATCTCTACACCCGTTTTGATGACTGGTATCTTGCGGTGGCCGCCTATAATGCTGGTCCTGGTAAAATTTTGAATGCCATCAAACGGCACAATTCACGCGACTTCTGGCGTCTGGCGCAGGGTAACTATCTGCGTGCTGAAACCAAGCGCTACATCCCTAAGCTTCTTGCAACAATTATCATCTCCAAGGAGCCAGAACAATACGGCTTCAAGAACCTTAAGTATGCTCAAGCGCTTGAGTTTGACACGGTGGTTGTGCCTGACCCTACCGACTTGGAAGTTGTAGAGGAGATAACCGGAGTAAGTTACGCGACCCTGAAAATTTTGAACCCAGAATTAAAGCGCTGGTGTACTCCACCTGGAGTGCAAAACTACACTTTGCGGGTTCCGCCTGGAACGGGGCAGGGGTTTGCCGAGCGCTACGCTCAGGTCCCTGCAACACAAAGAAATCGCTATCGGCGGCATGAGCTCAAGGCTGGGGAAAGTTTGGCTTTGCTGGCACGCCGCTACCACATCCAGGTTGATGACATAATCACCCTGAATAAAATCAGCGATCCACGTCGATTGCAGATTGGACAAAACCTTATTCTCCCTTTGCATCACGAATACACCTCTACCCCCGTAGCTGAGCTTGAGGATGACTATATGCGCACTTCTAGGCGCAACTATACGGTACGTAGTGGAGATAGTCTGTGGACCATCGCACGGAACAACAATGTATCGGAAAAACAATTGCGCGTGTGGAATCGCCTTGGATGGAGTGATTTGATTCAGCCGGGGCAGAAGTTGTTGGTATCGGCTCCACCCGCACATTCCCGTAAGAACCATACCCCTGTGCGTCAGATTGTGCATAAAGTACGTAAAGGAGACACGCTGTGGGGGATAGGGCGCCAGTATTCAGTTAATACCGGTGATATCCGCCAGTGGAATAACTTGGCTGAAAATCACATCCTCCGTCCGGGAGACAAGTTGACCTTAAAGTTGGCCTCAGGCAGTTCTTAGCTCGGGACCACGCGGCGCTGTAAGTTTTGACTTTTTACAATCACGTTGATAAACTCACGCGTTTCTTAGTTTGCCAGTTAGCGTACGCGCGATTCTATCCCAAAAATTCTGCATTACTTTATATATATTTACACAGTTGCCATAAATGCTATAAAAACATTTGCGCCGGATTGCCGGCACTTCTGCTCTGTCAGGAAAGGTGAGAATTTTCCATGCTTAACTTTTTTATCTCATTTGCGTTTGCCACATTAGCGGCGGTGCCGTTACGCGTTGTGTATGGCTGGGATATGCTCTATTGCAGTCTGGTTTCAGTAGCGCTGTTTATGCTCATATATTTCCTCATGTCACGCAACACCATGAAAAAAGTAACTGCGCTGGTCGAAGCAGCGCAGAAAGATATGCAGAACAACCGCGGTGAAAAAGCTGTTGCTACCCTGAAGAGCGGTTTCAAATATGCCAAGTGGCAATTTTATGTGAAGGGTCAGCTTAATGCCCAAATAGGTACGGTGCTGTATATACGCCGAGAGTTTGCCCAAGCGCTACCGTATCTGGAAAAATCGTTTGCTAAGCATTGGGTAGCGCTGTGTATGCTCGCAGTAAGTTACATGAAACGCAATAAGCCCGCTAAGATGACTAATGCTTTTGAAAAAGCGCTGGCGGCTAATCGTAAAGAGCCCTTTATCTGGAACCTGTACGCTTTCTGTCTAGATAAAATTGGGGAGAAAAAAAGAGCTGTTGAAGTGCTGGAAAAAGGGGTTAAAAAGACCAAGGGCGATGAGCGTTTAGTAGCTTCCATTGCGGCGGTAGAAAACAATAAACGGATGAAGATGGAAGGCTATGGAGATTTCTGGTATCAATTCCATCTGGAAAAACCTGGGGCCATGGTAAAAAAACAAACCAGAGCCATTCAGGGGCGGCGCAAAATTCCGCGTATGTAATGTATGTAATATATGGGCAGGAGTACGGCGATGGCAGCAAAAAGACGTGGCAAAAAATCTGCAGCGTGTGCGTCGCAAGATACATTTAAAACGAACCCCTTCAACACTATGAAGGGGTTTTGTGTTGATACATCCGCGCAGACAGAGCCACCAGTGAAGCAACCTGTACCCAAGGACAACTTGGTATCTCCAACAAGGGAGTCTGGGCGCGATAGCGATATCGATTTCGCAGCAGCTATGGGTGGTATCGGGGTGGAGCCGCTAGAGGACAGAGGGGAGTATTTAACCGAGGATGTTCCCCATTGTCAGAAGGATGCTGCTGAAAAAACGCCTATGCGGGAGAGCAGTTTTCACGCCGATGAGTTAAGTGAAGAGGAGTTGTTCTTGCACCATTTGGGGCAGATGGATGCGGTATTCAATGACAGCTATCCAGAAACTGATGCGGAGCCGCAGGAACACGCGAGTGCCCGGCGGATGCGTCAGTTACGCAAAGGGCGGCTTCGCCCAGAGGCGAGCCTTGATCTGCATGGGTGCTATCGGGAGGAGGCGCGCACAAAGGTACGTACATTTTTGGAAAGTCGCCAACGCCAGGGGATGAAAACGGTGTTGATAATCACCGGACGTGGGCTTGGCTCCAAAGGGGGCGAATCGGTGTTGCGTAGTGATATTGAAGCCTATCTGCGCACCCACGCCAAAGCATGGGTGGCAGAATGGGGCAGAGCCCCGAAACAGTACGGCGGCGACGGGGCTCTGGTAGTGTTTCTACGTACTTAGGGCTACTTTCGGCTTAACCCTGCGGATAGCTCTCCATGGTGGGGAGAATAGCGCGCCCCAACCAGTCGATGCAGCGTCCTAGGTGGCGCATGTTGTCCAGCCCCTCATCATCATTGCGCACATCCCCTTTGCTCAGACCGATCCCCATATTCCAGTAAGTAGAGCCAGGCACTATCATGCGCGACATCTGAAACATGTGATTGATGCTGTCGTATACATGGATGGCACCGCCACGGCGTACCGCCACCACCGCCGCCCCTATCTTTCCGGCAAAGGCGTTGTTGTTGGCTACGGCCACAAATCCGGCACGCTCTATCAACGCCTTCAGATCGGCAGAGACTGCGGCAAAGTAGGTGGGGGAGCCAAGAACCATGGCATCGGCCTTCAGCATCTTGGCATAGATAGTGTTGAAGTTATCACTCTCAATTACACACCTGTTATTTTTGCTCGAAAAACACTTCTGGCATGCGGTGCAACCGCGAATCTCGGTGCCTCCTACCTGTACCAACTCTGTGGTCCATCCGGCGTGTTCCAATTCCTTCAGACACACCTTGAGCAGCAGTTCTGTGTTTCCGCCCTGACGTGGGCTGCCATTTACTCCAAGTATATACAAAGCAGTACCTCCGGTAGTTGCGTCCATGGTTATATTAAGGGTTTAAAAACGCTACGCTTGGCACTTCTTTATGCCTGTTTCTGGTATAGATGCACATCCTGTTGCGGAAACGGAATAGAGATCCCTTCACGGTCGAAACTCTTCTTGATATTTTCAACCAGAGCGAAATAAACCCTCCAGTAGTCACCCGTCTTAACCCATGGACGGATGGAGAAGTTGACGCTACTCTCCGCAAGCTCTTTGACCACAATCATGGGCGCTGGCTCCGCAAGGATTCGTGTTTCTGCCTCCATCACCTGTTTTAAAACTACCCGCACCCGATCCAGATCATCGGCGTAACTAACCCCGACGATAAGCTCAATGCGCCGGGTTTCTTTAGCTGAGTAGTTGATAATGTTGTCCCCCATGATTTTGCTATTGGGAACAATGATCGCCTTGTTATCCGGGGTGGTGAGAAAGGTGGTAAAAACTTGTACCTCTTCCACCGTGCCAGCAACGCCACCCCCTTCAATATAGTCGCCAGCCTTGAAAGGGCGGAAGATGATCATTAGTATTCCGGCCGCAAAGTTGGATAGGGAACCCTGTAACGCCAAACCAACAGCCAAACCGGCAGCACCTAAGATTGCTACAAGGCTGGTGGTTTGAATGCCGAGTTGGTTTAGTGCCGCTATTACCACAAACGCCAGTAATACGGTGTAGATGATGCTGCACGAAAAAGATACTAGGGTGCGATCAACCTTGTTTTTGGTCATCACACGCTTCAGGGTGTTACGTAGCCCTTTCGCGACCCAACGGCCAATGACAAAAATCGCAATAGCCGCAATAATGCGTAGACCATAAAACGCGATCCATTCCTGAACCTGCGGTATAAGGGTTTCAAAGTTGATGCTTAAATCCATGTAAGGCCTCCATAAAAAGATTTAAAAAATCTGTACTTAGCAGCTATTTTTTGTTGAGCACTTAACCTTGGCGTAGTTTGCTATGTGATTGTAGTTAAGATTATACAAGGAATCGATGAGATGCAACTGCAAGGTGCCTGGCCCCTTAGCTTGCTGCGCGGCGATTTCACCGCAGATCCCCATCACTGCCATTGCATGTGTTGTCGCATTGAAATAGTGAGTGTTTACGCCGCAGAACGCCCCGACCAGTGCACTTGCCGTACACCCAAGCCCCGTGACTTTTGGCATCATGGGGTCTCCATTAAAAACTTGAGCGTGGTTGTTGCCATCAGTGATGAGGTCGATGGCACCGCTGACACATACCACGCAGTTGTATCTGTGTGCTAGCCTGTTAGCCGCATCTTTCGCTTCCATCTCCGGCGCACTGCTATCCACTCCCTTGGTTTTTCCCTGCGCGCCGTCTAACGCCATTATCTCTGACGCATTGCCGCGAATAACGCTTGGGTTGGTGTGGTGCAGTAAATGCAGGCATGTTTGAGTTCTGAAGGTGGTCGCACCCGCTCCCACCGGATCAAACACTATGGGGATGTTGTTTGATTTTGCCGTGGCCAGTGCCAGTTCCATGGATTCCACCCAAGTCTGGCTCAAAGTGCCGATATTGATAACCAGCGCCGCTGCCATCCTGGTCATCTCCTCCACCTCTTCGCGCGCATGCGCCATTACTGGCGAAGCTCCAAGCGCCAGCAGCGCATTGGCGGTATTGTTCATCACCACAAAGTTGGTGATGTTGTGCACGAGTGGGGCGGAGGCGCGGATGTGAAGGAGGTCTGTGCCGGTAGACTGAATGGTTAAATTCATGTTCTAGGTACCCTTGAGTAGAAAATTACATATGTTGCTGGCGTGTAGCAGTGACCTTGGGTTAGCAATAGGTTTTTTCCCCCTTAGTCTCTGAATTCTATTGTGGTCTCCCTTAGTGTATACTTGTGTGTGGTAAATATGTTAACAATCCGTCACACAGAAACTGCATAATTTAATTTGGCTGTACGCCACTATTTTTACCATTGTTTGAGGAGATAACAATGCCCCAGGAAGAGATCTATGTTGTTGGTCATACCAACCCCGATAGCGATTCCATTTGTAGTGCCATAGCCTATGCGCGTTTGCGTAAACTCCAGGGCTTGAGTAATGTGCGTCCCGCCCGTGCTGGAAATATCAACCGCCAGACCCAGTTTATCCTTGATGAATTAGCGGTGCCACAGCCGGAGTTGATTCTGGATATATCGCCGCGCATTGGGGATGTCATTTCACGCCAGGTTCCTGTTTCCATCGACTTTCGAGAGCCTCTCTCTCGTGCGATGGAGCTGTTTCATCTACATAATATTCGCATTTTACCCGTATTAGATGAAAATAAAAAGCCGCTGGGGTTGTTGTATCTTAAAAAGCTGGCGGAACGTTTTTTAGTGCCGAGCCAAGTGAAGGATCTGCGCCGCATAAATGCGTCACCGCGCTCCATCTGCCAGTGCCTTAAGGCGCGCTTTGTTACCGAGTTTGATGCGGATTCTCTTGAAGATCTCAACCTGTTTGTTGCAGCCATGGCTGAAGAGTCGTTCAAAGAGAAGATTCAGGATCACGACATGCGCAAGGTTGTGCTGATTGTCGGGGACCGCTACGAAGTACTGCGCCATGTGGTTGAACGCAAGGTGAGGGTGCTAATTGTTGTAGGGGATCTTCCCATCCCTGAAGATATATGCGAAATCGCACGCCAGAATGAGGTGACCATCCTCTCCACCGCCTTCGATACCTCTACGAGCGCGTGGCTTACACGTCTGGCTACCCCGGTAGGAAATCTGGTTCAGACTGACTATGTAACCTTGCACGAAGATGATCGCCTTGAGCAACTGAAGATGAGCCTGATACACAGCCCGGTGCCGGGAGTGCTGGTGCTAAATGACCATGAGGAGCTGCTGGCAGTTGCGACAAAGAGTAATCTGTTTACTCCGAGCAGGCGCAAGCTGATTCTGGTGGATCATAATGAACTCTCACAGGCCGTAGCCGGGGCAGATAAGGTGGAGATTATCGAGATCGTGGATCACCACCGTCTGGGTAATCTGCAGACCGACAAGCCGATTCAGTTTATTAATAAACCATTGGGGAGTACCTGCACCCTGGTGGCAACCCTGTATCAGGAGGCGGGGATTGATCCCGAGCCTGCCATTGCCGGACTGATGCTCGCAGGGCTGCTCTCCGATACCATTGTGCTAAAATCGCCCACAACTACAGATGTTGATCGTCAGATAGCCTTCTGGCTCGGGCAGCATTCAGGGCTGGATCCGTACGAGTTCGGGCAGCGTATTTTCTCCTCCAGCAGTGCCATAAGTGCGTATGACACCCTCACTGATGTGATCACCTCCGATTTCAAGGTGTTTCAGGCCGGATCATACGAGTTTGGCATTGGGCAGGTAGAGGTAGTGAGCTTTCACGAATTTATGGATCAGCGTAAAGCGCTTGCAACCGAACTGGAACAGGTACGCAAACACCGAAATCTGGCGATCACCGGCCTGCTGGTGACCGACATTGTCGCCGGCGACAGTATGTTGCTAGTCGCAGCAGAAGAGGGGATGGCGTTTTCTATGGGGTATCCGCAGCGCGAGGCAAATCTGTATGAACTTAAAGGGGTGTTGTCACGTAAGAAACAACTCATCCCCCATTTATTGCGTGTGCTTTCCAGCTAAGGTTGAAAGAGGGACGAATATGGCGCCTTGACACCTTCATCAAGCTTGATTAAAGTGCAGGCGCAATATCTTTCGTCATGAAAAATCTTTTTTCAGATGAAAAACACATAGTATTCAGGTGCTCCGGAGCATGGAGCATAATATGGGAATCCTGTGCAAATCAGGAACGGGCCCGCCGCTGTAACCGGGGACAACGGACACATCAAACCACTGCTACCATAATCGGAAGCGGGAAGGGGTGTTCAATGGATGATCCGGAAGTCAGAAGACCTGCCTGAATATGAAGTTTGTCTGCTTCGTGGCGAAGTAGCTGATGATTTCGTGGGAATCAGGGATGACCCCGAATCGATTTTTTTTGCATCGGTTCGGGGCTTTTTTATGCCCCGGGCAATAAACCTGGAGGCAGTATATGAAACACACCTTGGTAGCTGGGATGATCCTCGGCTTGTTGGCATTGGCACACCCCCTGTGGGCGCAGACTGAGACCCCCACACAGAACATTGCAGAGGTGGTGGTAACCGCAACCCGCACAGAAGCGGGGTTGGATCAGGTGGGGGGAACCTCATTGAGTGTAATAACCGCGGCGGATATCGAAGCGCGCCAGTTTCACAGTTTGGCACAGGCGCTCAGAACGGTCCCCGGACTTCAGTTTTCCAGTACCGGAGGGATGGGAGCAAGTAGCCGCGTGTTTATGCGCGGGGCAGATACTAAAAACACCCTGTTGTTGATTGATGGTATCGAGGTTAATGACCCTGCGGACCCCAACCGCGGGGCGGACCTAGCCAACATCAGTCTGGATAATGTCGAGCGCATTGAGGTTATCCGGGGCCCGATGAGTGTGCTGTACGGCAGTAATGCTACCGCCGGAGTAATCAACATAATCACCCGCTCTGGCGCTGGAGATGTGGGGGGATATGTGGGGGGCGAAGCTGGTACCTACAGCACCACTAAAGGGTATGCTGGAGTGAGTGGCAGCGGCTCTAAAGGGGGATTCTCCCTCGCGGTGTCACATCTGGAAACCGATGGCTACTCTCTCGCCAATGCAGATAACAACAGAATTCCGCATGCAGGCAATACTTCAGAAGATGACGGGTGGCGCAACACTAATGCCAGTGGCAAGGTTGATATCGATATAAGTGCGAACACCACCCTGACTGCTGTGGCTCGTTACACCGAAGCGGTTATGGATGAAGATGAATGGGGGCCTGGTTACGCTGGGGATCGGTTTACCACTGATCCTGTTACCTGGGCACCCAAAGCTGCACCCCATGAAACTAAAAAGGGACGCCAGGAAAGTGAACGCTTTTTGGGTAAAGTTGAGTTGCGCAATCAGTTGTTTGAAGAGCGTTTTGAATCGGTGCTCGACTACAAATACGCGCGTCAGAAGCGTGAGAGTTATGCTCAAGATGGTTTCCATGCATATGACTACACCGGCACAACCGATGAGTGGAGTTGGCAGGGAAACTTGAAGCTTGGTTCCCCGCATGGGGTGAATTTCGGGGTAGATTACCTGAATGAAAAATCTGACTCCTCCTTTGACGCCAAGGAAGATGCCCGCACGGTAAGTTACTGGGCGCAGCACCAGTTCATTTACGCTGGTTTCGACGTGGTAAGTGGAGTGCGTTATGATGAGCATGAGGAGTTCGGAGGGAAAACCACCTGGCGGATAGCTCCGGCGTATACTTTCCCCCGCACCGGAACCCTTTTGCGCGGCGTGTATGCGACGGGGTTTCGCGCCCCTTCACTGTATGAACTGTATTCGCAGTACGGTGATACACGCCTGGATCCGGAACAGAGTACCGCGTGGGAGTTTGGGGTGGAGCAACCCCTGTTTGATGCCAAGGTGGAAGTGGGGGTTACCTATTTCTGGATGGAATTTGAAGATCGGATTGACTGGGACAGCACCAGGGTGATTCCGGGACAAGCATGGCCCGGTGGCTATGCGCAGATGGATGGAAAGAGCAACACCAGCGGGGTTGAAGTTTTCCTAGCCCTGTACCCAGTCGATAGCTTTAACATTCGCCTCGACTACACCTACACAGATACCGAGGATGTGGATGGCTCGCGCATGGAACGTCGTCCTCTCAATCAGGTGCATGTAGGTCTGAACTACACCCCATGGAGAGCCGTAGGGCTCAATGTGGATGCGTATTGGGTGGATGAGCGGCAAGCCATTGCCGCCGCTCAAGACATTAATGGGGCTGCGGTTGAAGTGCTGGATGACTACTTCCTCGTCAACGTGGCAGCGCACTATGATATCACCGATATGTTGCGCATCTACGCGCGGGTGGATAATCTGCTGGATGAGCACTATGAAGAAGCCTGGAGTTATGCTACCCCGGGGCAGTCGTTCTATGTTGGCGCGAAATTCACCTTTTAGGATTACGCTATGAATATCTCCCGGCACCTGTGGCTGATATGTATACTTACCAGTTGTATCTTGACCTGGGTGCCGGGGATCAATACCCCTGGGACGTGTGCAACCTATATCGATGCGCTGGAGCGCAGAGTGGAGCTGCCCCAAGTGCCGCAGCGGGTAGTGTCGCTGGTGCCGAGTGTGACTGAGACCATCTACGCCCTCGGAGCGCACACACAACTGGTGGGGGTGACCGATTTCTGTACCTATCCTCCCGCAGCGCAGAGCAAGCCCAGAGTGGGGGCATACAATAACCCGAGCATTGAGGCGATAGCTATGCTCGAGCCCGACCTGGTGATAATTGCGGCAGATATGGCAACCCCTGCAACGCTGGATATCCTACTGAAGTTGGGGTTGCCGGTATATACCGTGTATCCACGCTCTATTGCTGCAACGGTTACCATGCTGCGTAATCTTGGTCTGGTGTTAGGGTACGCAGAAGCGGGGGAAACCCTTGCACACCAATTAGAAAGCAGGGTGGCGCAGTTGCGCGCTGAGGTGGAGCAAGAGGCGGCTAGCGATTTACCGCGGGCGATGCTCACCATTATGGTGGAACCTCTTGTGGTTGCAGGCGCTGACACTCTCCCCGGCGAGTTACTTGCATGTGCTGGCGGAATCAATGTGGCACAGCAAGGCAATCGTTACCCCATGTGGAATATGGAAACAGTATTGGCGCAGGATCCAGACATCATCATTGTTTCCCCTCATCCTGGAACTTCCGCACCAGAGAATTTTTTTCTGCGCTTTCCTCAGTTGCGCGCGGTGCAACATGGCACGGTGATACCCGTCCCCGCCGATTGGTTGCAACGCCCGGGGCCGCGCGTACTTAAGGGGCTTAATGCCTTGCGCGCAGCTATCCTGAATGCAAGAGCTACCACTAGAGCCATAAACACAGAAGAACAGGGTGATGCAGAGGAAAATTAGACGTACATATCTGTGGTTGCCCTTATGTCTGCTGTTTTTTGTAATTGCAGTGGTGGCGGGGCTGAAGTATGGCAGCGTGGCGTTATCTACGTCTGAACTGGTTGAAATCCTCCTCCACCCACAGGATGCAGGGCTTAAATCTACCGTGGTATGGCAGTTGCGTCTTCCACGCGTAGCGCTTGCGGCGCTGGTGGGGATGGCGCTGGCGGTATCTGGCACGGTGTTTCAGGCGGTGCTGCGCAACCCTCTTGCTGATCCATATCTGCTCGGAGTTTCCGGTGGCGCCGCGCTGGGGGCAGTGCTTGCCCTTACTTTTTTTTCGATCCAGAGTTATGCGGTTCCAGTTTTTGCTTTTAGCGGCGCTCTCCTTGCGTTGTTCCTGGTATACCTGGTGGCACGTGCGCACCAGGCCGCGACCCATACCTTGATCCTTGCCGGAGTGATGGTGGGGAGCTTGTGCACGGCGGTGCTGATGTTTCTGCTCCTCTATTCCCCCTCGGATCCTATGCGCAGTGCGTTGTTCTGGCTTGCGGGCAATCTGTCCCGCACCGAGGCGGGTTGGCTCCCGTATGCGACGGCAGCGTGTGTAGGGGTTGTGCTGCTGTTGTGGGGCAGGGCGAGCCTGCTGGATGTGTTTACCCAAGGGGAAGATGTTGCCGCAGATTTAGGGGTGGATATTGGGCGCGAGCGTTTGCTCCTCCTTGCAGGGGGCGGATTGCTGGTAGCCATTGCCGTGGCGCTAGCAGGTTTGGTGGGGTTTGTCGGTTTGGTGGTGCCCCATGCCGCGCGTTTGCTCTGGGGCGCTGGACACGCACGCCTTATTCCGGCGGCGGCAATAGCTGGAGCTGGATTCCTAGTTGCGGCAGATGCGCTGGCGCGTACCCTTTTGGCTCCGGCGGAGGTGCCGATCGGGGTGATAACTGCGTTGGTAGGGGCGCCATTTTTCCTCTATCTTCTGCGCTTACGGGGGCGCTGATGCTTCAAGTGCGTAAGTTGGATTTTTCCTATCCTGACAAGGGTGTTTTGCACCACATCAATTTCACAGTTGAGCCCGGTACGCTTGTATCTATCATGGGACCGAACGGTTCTGGGAAATCGACCCTGTTGCGTTTGTTGCGGGGGCGCTTGAAACCCACAACAGGACAGGTGTGCTGGGGTGGTGCGGAAGCGCATCTGTTGCCGCGGCGTGAAATGGCCGCCAAGGTTGCGGTGGTGCCGCAGCAGCTGCAGCAGCCGTTCGGTTTCCAAGTGCGGGAGATGGTTGCTATGGGGCGCTACATCTACCAGCGCGGACTGGCAGGGCCCTCGCACAGGGATTGGACTATCGTGGATCAGGCCTTAGCCGCTACTGACAGCAGCCATTTGGCGCGGCGCTGTTCGGCAGAATTAAGTGGGGGGGAGTTGCAGCGGGTGATGCTCGCACGGGCGTTGGCGCAGCAGGCGCCGGTGATGATGCTGGATGAAGCTACCAGCCAGCTGGATATGGGGCACAAGCGGGATACTTGTCTATTGCTTCGGAATCTGTGCCAGCAGGGGAAAACTATTGTGCAGGTTTCTCACGATTTGAACAGTGCCGCAGAGATCTCACACATGATATTGCTCCTCGATGCAGGGGGGATGCAACTTGGGTTTGGCCCCCCAGAAGAGGTATTGAGTGTCGAGCGTATCGAAACCGCCTACGGCGTGCAGGTGGATATAGAACGCCACCCTCGTGGGGGGCAACTGCGTTTTTTGCCGCGCCCTTTATTTACATCCTGACATATCGAAGAGGCAGTTCACAATCTGGCGTGCGCGCTCGGAAACAACACTATAGTAAACCTCTACTCCGTCACGGCGCCCTTCTATAATCCCCTTGTTCTTCAATAGGGCTAAATGCTGGGAAACTGTAGCCTGCGGGAGCCCGAGGCATTCCCATATTTTTTTTACGTTACAGCTCTGTGAGCTCAACCCAGCAATGATCTTAAGGCGGATGGGATGTCCCAGCACTTTTAGAATTTCTGCTTCGCGGGTATAATCCTGATCTTTGTCAAACAATATGGGGTTCATGGAATATGGTTCCTTCTTCAGCTTTTGCTGTGGTTGAGTGTGATGCCACTGTTATTCTCATTGGTTGTGGCGTAAATATTACTATATACGAATAGATATTCAAAGGCTTTTTGCCTCCATGTTCCGCGCAGCGCCACAGTTTGCATTTCTTGGGTGATGCTCCGTAGGCCAGTCTTCTGAGAGGAGTGTGACATTGCTTTTTGCTCGTGCGTGGCGTAAAGTTCGCCCGCTACGCTGCACTGTGTGTTGCCTCTATGGCGCCGCCTCTATGTGTCGACGCCATATGCCCAGATGCCTGCGGTCTCAGCGCTGTGCCTTTTGGGTGCGTTGGGGGTGAATATTTTCCTGAGAAAGAGCCTGAGAAAGATATATATATGTTCCTTGCTATTGTGCTGTTTTGTGCTGGTTTGTTGTTGCTTTACTATGGAGCAGAATGCTTGGTGAATGGCAGTTCCAGCCTTGCCCTTTCATTTGGTATCCGTCCTTTAATTATCGGTATGACAGTAGTCTCCTTTGCCACCAGTATGCCGGAACTGCTGGTATCCTTACTCGCCATGGGGAAGGGCTCCGCAGATATTGCTGTAGGAAACATCCTCGGTTCCAATATCTCCAATATCGCTCTGATTCTTGGAGTTTCGGCCATAGTGGTCCCTTTAACTGTGCGCCGCAGCCTGTTGAAGCGCGAACTCCCCTTTATGCTCCTTGCAACCATGGTGTTGTGGATTCTCTGCCTTGATCGTGTTCTTACACGTATCGATGCTGCGGTGCTCCTCTCTTTGCTGGTGTTTTTTATCTACTACTGCATTAAAACTGCGCGCTTAGGCGGGTCCGATTTGCCGTTACCGGAAAAGACCATTGCGCGTCAGAAACAAATGCGCCGCCGCGACTGGAGCTATATCCTCGTTGGAATAGTGGGTCTTGGCTTTGGAGCCCACTGGATGGTGGGTTCAGCAGTGTTTATGGCACGCACAATCGGATTGTCAGAACTCTTTATCGGCACCACTATTGTCGCCCTTGGCACGAGCCTGCCCGAACTGGCCGCCTCACTCATGAGTGTGGCAAAAGGGGAGATGGATATTGGCATTGGCAACGTTGTAGGGAGCAACATTTTCAACATTTTGTTTGTCCTCGGAGTTACGTCGCTATTCACTCCGATTGCAGTCGAGGCCTCGGTGTTGACTTTTGAACTCCCTGTGGTGATGTTGTTCAGTGTCGCGGTTCTTCCTCTTTGTCTCCACAAGTACGTGCTGGGGCGGGGCAAGGGGGTCCTCCTTGTGGCTGGATACCTGTTGTTTATCCTGGCGCTGTTGTATTGGAAGTAACCCTGCAGAAAAATATCCTGGCACTGCGAACGCAGCTGCGTTTTCGACCGATATTTTTATCCCCTGTTGCGGTGTTTCTTACCCTGGTGTTGGGGGCACCAGCTGCGTATCCCCTCGAGTTTCCCCAGCGCCGCACCTATCAGCTTTCGTGTCTTTTTGTGCCTGCTGCAGGCACGATTGAGCTCGAGCTGAATCCCCACGCTAACGACCCGCGCATGGTAAAGGCATCTGTACATGTGGCGTTTTCCGGTGTGGTAGGTACGTTGAGTGGTGCGCGTGAACAGAAGTATACTTCTATTATAATGTTAGATTCTCCCGCTGGAGTTACCGGAGTACACCATCGCCAGGAGGTTGAGATAGGTCGCGCGGGGAAGCGTAGCCGCTACGGCTGGGAGTGGAGAAGGGACGAAGAGCAGGGCACCTTTGTAGCACACCGCTTTTGGGGTGGAGAGCAGCAACAGCGCACCACCCTCGAAGGGGGGGCGGATGTGGTGTCTGATCTTCTCACCCTTGTTGTACGCATAGGTGTAGATGCGCACGGGCACCACGCGCAAGAGGAACAGCGCGCATACACCCTCCTTGATCCAGAGGGCAATATTCAGGTGCGTGCCTCCTTTAACTCTGGCGCGAATCTACACCCTGCGCAAACGCGGGTACGCCTCGATTTTTCCCGCAATCCTCTGACGTTGGGCGCATCCAGGCTGGAGGTGTGGTTAAATCCTGCTGGAGAAATTATGCGTGGGCGTATCGTTGGTGGAAGCGGTCTGGTGCCGCTAAAATTCGCCCCTGCTAAATAGTTATCCTGCCAGACAAGGGGTAACGTTGAGGTATCCATATGATACAAGGAGATCTGGGCCAACCGCGGATGCTAAGGTTTCTGATGATGCTTACCATTGCATCTGCGGCGGGGCTGCAAAGTTGGATGATACTCTTTAACAACTTTGCGGTAGATGTTGCTGGTCTTAACGGACAGCAGATTGGGGTGATCGGCTCGGTGCGCGAAATCCCAGGGTTGCTTGCATTTTTGGTTGTATACGTGCTCCTGATTTTGCGCGAGCACCACCTCTGCGCGCTGTCTATCATAATTGTCGGCGCGGGAAGCATTATGACCGGATTTATGCCCACCTTTTCCGGGCTGATCATTTCCACCCTAGTGCTTAGTTTTGGGTTTCACTATTTTGAAACCACCAATCAGTCCCTCACCCTGCAGTACTTCGATAAACGCCGCGCTCCCTTGGTATTTGGGAAGCTACGCAGCCTCTCCGCTGCGGTAAATATTGCCGCGGGAGGAGCCGTATTCTGTCTTGGCTTTCTGTTTGAATACAAAACCATCTTTGTTGTTATCGGTGTTTTTGTCCTGCTTCTGGGCGCTTGGGGCTTCACCCAACGCCCCATCGATCAACACCTGCCTCCACAGCGCCGGGATATGGTGGTGCGACGCAAGTACGCCTTGTTTTACTTTCTTACCTGCATGTCAGGGGCGCGGCGCCAGATATTTATCGCCTTTGCGGTGTTTCTGATGGTGAAGGAGTTTGACTGCAGTGTGGTGCAGGTGGCGGCACTGTTTATAGTTAACAATCTGGTTAATTATTTTCTCAGTCCCGTAATTGGGCGCGCTATTGTACGCTATGGTGAGCGCAAGGTACTTACATTGGAGTATGCCAGCCTGATAGTGGTTTTTGTTGGGTATGCCTGGGCAGATTCGCTTGCGCTAATAATGTTTTTGTATATAGCCGACCATATCTTCTTCAATTTTGCCATTGCGATCCGCACTTATTTTCAAAAGATTGCCGATCCTGAAGATATCGCGCCCAGTATGGCGGTCTCTTTTACTATAAATCACCTTGCGGCTGTAGTGCTGCCCGTCCTGGGGGGCGCGCTGTGGATGATTGACTACCGCATCCCGTTTCTGGCTGGCGCAGGCATGAGTCTGATTTCGCTCGTAGCTGTGCAGTGGATTCGTATTGAACCCACTCCCAGTTAGGCAGGATGTGCTCTACTTAATTGAGATGTGGTTAGAGTAGGGCTCCTAAATGTGAATAAATTTTGTTGTTTATATATAGGCTTCATGAGAGTAAAAGGTGAAATCCAACGTTAACCTTCAACTCGTGAGGTGAATTTTGCACTTAGGCATAACTTGGGTGTTAAGTGCTGTGTTTGTTGTACTCTGTTCTTCCTCCGGGTATGCACAGGTGGACCCCCCACCGCAGTCCGACCTCACCCACGCTCTGCCCGATACTATCGTGCGTGAGAGCTCAGCCATCACCGCCTTCGGCACTTCTATCCTGGAGCGTAACGCTATAGATATGCTTCCCCACGCAGATGGTAGTGTTACAGATCTGCTCCGTGTGCTACCCGGCATCCAATACGGCGAGAGCGAACGTTCATCCCTGACCGGGGGTGAAATCCTCCCTGCAGAGATATCCATCTCAGGCGGGCGCGTGTATGAGAATAGTTTTTTGCTCGATGGTCTGGGGAACAATAGCCTCCTTAACCCAACCGAAAGCTTACCCAATGGTGTTTCAAACATAATGGGTCATTCCCAAGAGCTGTTTATAGATAGCTCTCTGCTTGAATCCATTACGGTACACCGCAGCAATATCTCTGCACGCTACAGTGACTTCAGTGGTGGTGTGGTAGAGATGCAGACACGTAACCCAGCCAAGGAGTTCAAGGGGAAGTTAAGCTACAAAACTACACGCTCCGAGTGGACCTCATTTCATGTAGAACGGGAAGATCGGGAAGACTTTAACAATTCTGACACACCATCTCGGCAGCCAGATTTTCGTAAACATTATAGTAACGTCAGTTTAGATATCCCCATGGGAGAAAAGATGGGAATATTGCTTGCGTATTCACAGGCATATTCCAAAATACCCTTGCTTTTATTGGGAACTACAGAAAACCAACACAGAAAGTCAGAAAACCTGCTGGTTAAATATCTGTTTGAGCCCGATAGCGAAACTGAAGTGAGTGCCACCTTTCTGTGGAACCCGTACGCAGGGCAATACTTTCTTAGAGGCACCCGCAACAGTAAATATACCCTTGAAGGTGGAGGGATCAGTTTCAACACTTCGCTTAAACGGCAATTTAATTGGGGTGCGCTTGAGTCAATCCTTGGCTGGCGTGAAAGTGAAAACAACCGCCGCGCTCCAGACAACTATTATACCTGGAGCAACAATGTGGAGGCGACAGACTGGGGGGTTGGGTATAATAAAAGATACAGTTTTGAAGGTGGATACGGTGACGTTGACACCACACAGGAAAGCTATACCTTCTCCAACCACCTTTCGTTCGAACCCTTTGAGTTCTTTGGGATAAAAAACTCTATAGCAAGTGGTTTGTCCTGGGAGCGCTCCGTAGCTGAGTATAAGCGTTACGCTGATATGAACTCAACAACATGGGAGCCGAGCGAAAATGTCGTTTGTGCTGCCAGCGATCCTTTTTGTATCCCTGGGCAGCAAGTGGCACTGCGCAACGTTGTCTCAGAGCAAGACCGAGCTTCAGCTGAAATATCTTCTATAGAACTGTATGTGGAAGACAGCATTACGCTTGGGAGGGTAACCGTCAGACCAGGTCTGCATGTGGGGTATAATGACCTAATGAAAAACACGGATTACGCCGCCCGCAGTTTAATTCTATACGATATTTTTGCTGACGGCTCAACTGTCCTCAGTGCTGGGGTCAACCGCTATTACGGCAAAACATTCCTTACCTATGCTTTATATGAAGAGCGGAAAAAGCGCCAGACATATACCCGCTCCGTGGGTGAAGATGGCACGCCAAGTGTGTGGAAAGACGAAACTAGAAAAGCACTGGGTGAACATTTTACGCAACTTGACACCCCTTATGTTGACGAATGGTCAGTTGGGTTGGAGCAGGAGTTGTTCGGTGGAATTTTAACTGTCGTGTACATAGAGCGTAATGGTGAAGATCAGTTTGCCAGGTCCAGAATTGATACAGAGGATGACAAGTTTTATGAGTTGAACAATAATGGTGAAAGCGAGCACAAAGAGTTAACTGCTTCTTGGGAACGGCATTGGCTGAAGCACTATTTACACCTTAATGTTACTTGGCAAGACAGTTATTCAAGCAACGAAGACTACAACACAACGCTAGAGAAGGATGACCTTAATGAAGAGGTGTGCCATGACGGCAAAATAGTTTCAAAGCTTAGTTTGCCCCGCTCTGACTACAACCGCGAGTGGAGAGCTAACTTTGTCTATAATGTGAAATTACCTCAGGGTTTTTCTTTCACCAATGTTACAAGTTTCCGTAGCGGTTATGCGGGGATAGACAGAACCTCTGAGCGCTGTTTCTTGGACGAATCACTTTTTGTCTATAAAAAAACTTCATACCCCAGTTCCACCACTTTTGACTGGAAGCTTGCCTGGGAGTACGATTTTGCTCATGCAGGAAAGATGGCTCTAAGTGCCGAGGTGTACAATGTGTTTAATCGCAAGCTATATACTGGGAATACCGGGGAGTATGAAATGGGGCGCCAACTATGGGTGGGAGTGGATTACACTTTTTAATTCCTCTCCATGCAAATTCAGGGCGCTTAAATGGGCGGGGTTGGGGTGAATTCCCATCCAGATGCAGCAGCTCCGCTTGGTGTATTTGTCAACATCCCTATGAGTTGGCTGCGTTTGTTATTGCGGTTAAGAAATATGTTATAGCTCCCTGCGGGGATATCCGCAGGCAACTGAAAGATAAGTTTGGTGCTGGATTTTTGCGTAAGCGATAGCGCCCTCGGAAGTGGAGTTTGGAGAATACCTTTCTGTTGTAGATACAACATCTCACTGTCTCCTACATAAAAATCTTTTACATTATCTGTCTGTCCTAGCATGTGTATCTGCTCTGGATTTTGTATATCTAGCAGGTAGACGGAATTTAGCGATTTAATACCTAAAATCCCTTGATTTAATTCCACCTTATTGCAATAGCCCGGTATTTCAATGGAATCGATAATTATCGGCTGATGTGGTTTGCGTACATCTACACTCAACAGCCCCTGATAGCCGCAAGCGGCAAATAAAAACCCATCGGTATAGGCTAGATCAAAGACCCTTCCCCCTGGTATCAGATGTTGGGGTAGGTCAATGGTTTTAGCCGGGTCCAGTTTATTGTTGCGCTTAATGGGATATATTTTGATCCCCTCGCCATGGCTTGAAATGTATGCAAACCCCCCTCCAAATGTGATGTTGCGTATATCCCCGGCAATATCCTCCTCTGGTTTATATACTGGGTGATCTGGATTGCTGATGTCGAACACCTTCAGCCCTTTTCTGGTGCACAGGTACAGCTTGTCATTATGCCCTACAGTGACATATACGCTAATTTTCCCTTGCAGCGGGAGTGGAACGGTTTTTCCAGCTTCGAGAGAGCCATCAGATGTTATTTTGGTTACATGTAAGCCAGAGTTTTTGATGGGGGCGTAAATTCTGGAATTGTAGGCGGTGTGGGCTTTAGAAAGCTGCGCCGTAGGGTAGGTGGACGTCCCAGTTTGCTTTATGCTTTTATCTGGCATGGACTTTAGAAAATAGAGTGTTTTACCGTCCCGGATAGAGATGCCAGACTCAGATATATGCCAGTTAATAGACTCAGCGCCCAAGGGTAACTGGGCGACAAGGGGTGTGGGGTGGGGCTTGGGAGGCGCGCTCAGGTCGACGATTTTTATCCCATCTGTATTAGTGGCGAGAATGGTGTAGTGTCCGAATATATCTGCCCCAAATACGCGGCTGCGGAGATCTGCGGTGTGGTTAAGTTTTGCGCCATCCTTTTCAATGGAATAGAGGACCATCTCTCCTGTTATGCTGAATATGATGAGTTGTTCTCCACGCAGAGCCAGTCTGTGGCTACGCAATGAGGGTTCCAGCGCTTGTGCAAATGTTGCTTCCCCTTTTTCCGGCAGATCCACTACCCCTACACCGCCGCGCCCGTTGGCTAAATATAGTTTATGGTCCTTAAAGACATAGTCGCGCGGCACACCCGGAAATTGGATCTGCTGCAGTAATTTGGGCTGTGCCGGATTTTCTTGTATAGCATATATATGCAAAAAGCCAAGTTCGTCGTGTGTGCTGAGGACAAATAGCCTGCCTTGGGTTGCGTGTAGACGCAAAGCTAGCCCGGGTTGATTGAGTCGCCCAATAGTTTTTTTTGTTATAGAATCAACAATACTGATGCCGTACTTGCCGTTGCTGACGTAGATGTGGTTGTGCGCAGCAGTTACGTCGGTGGAAGGGTGGGGAGATTTGTGGATGGAAAGTATTTTTGCGCTGACAGGGGAGGTGACGTCGCACACCACTACTCCATCCTTGCCGCACGCAATATAGGCGGTGTTGCCCTTTATATTCAGGTGCCATAGAAATTTATTGATGTGCAGGGTGCGTACAATTTGCGGCTGGTGCGGGTTGCTGATATCTAGTGCAATCAAGCCGACGTTACGGCATAGCGCCCATGCGATAGAACCTTTTATTTTGACGTCGAGAACCCGCTCCCACATAAATTTTTCTGCTACCACGTTACTGTAAGGAGACTCGTTGTACAGCGCGGTAGCACGGATGTCAGAATTTAGATGTTTACCTGTTATCTCCAATGAGGAGGATGAGTAGTTTACCTTTATTGCCTCGATTTGCGCCCTCTCCTCTTTGAAAGTGTAAATAGAGATAAGTAAGGCGCTGATAGCAACAATGTAAAGAGTTATGGCGCCGAGCGCTTTGCCTCCCAATATGCGTCCCATTTTTCCATCTACGTCTGGGGTGCTCATACCTGGTTTTCCCCCTGGTTTTGGGATAGATTTTTTTGCACTATTTCTAGCAACTGCCAGCTTTTAAAAGGTTTACACAGATAGTCATCCATCCCCGCTTCCGTGCAGCGCTGGATATCTTCGTTTCCTGCGTGTGCCGTAAGAGCTACGATTGGGATGCTGATGTTACGGCGGCGCAACTCCTGGGTAGCTTCATATCCGTCCATCATTGGCATCTGACAGTCCATCAGAATCAAATCAAAGCTGTGTTCCTCGGTTATATTCAATACAGCATGCCCATTGTCCACAGTGGTTAACGAATAGCCCGCCTGTTCAAGAAGGAGTTGCACCAAGCGCTGGTTGGCGTATTGGTCTTCTGCGACGAGAATATGTGCGCGCACCGCCACCGGATCTGAGTCTGCGTTCTCCTTTGTGTAGATATTTTCTGTTTCGCTCTGTATCGGGGAGGTGCTTTGTTCCACACATTGTGTTGCATCAGCTTGTGGGTTCTCTGCGCCCAGTTGTGCAGGTGCCTGTGCGAGAGACTGCATGGGAGACTTTACGGAGGGTGGAAGAGGGCGGCGCGATGAACTGTGCGATAGGTCAGCTACGCGCTTGATTTGGGTGCTCAGGCTTTTGCCCTTCAGGGGCTTGGGGATAAACAGGTCTGCAGCCGAATTGCTTTCATTTTTTTCGCGCAAGATCCACTCGGGGGGGGCAACATATGCAAGGATCAGGGAGATATCCTCTGAATTATGGGTGGCATAGCGTGCTCTAATCTCCTGCGCTAGCCTTAAGCAGTCTGTTGGGAGTGCGCTATCCAGAATTATCAGTGCTCCATTTTCAGACCCTGGTGGATGTGTTTGGATAAGCGCGTGGATGCTCGCTTGTGCTAACTCCGCAGTTTCAAACACCGCCACTTTTTTGTGCAGTGGGGTGAAGTGATGTTCCAGTGCTTCAACTAAGGCTTTGTTGGGGCTGATAATGCCAATGAATTCAAAGCGTTTGATCTCTTCATCTTGCTTTAACCATTGTGTGCCAATTGTTGGTGTAGATGGAGGAGTGTCAAAGGGGGTTTCCACAGAGAAAACTGTGCCGTGCGGTGTGTTTGTGGATATGCTGATCCTTCCCTCCATGAGGGCACATAGTTGTTTTGTGATGGCCAACCCCAGTCCAGTACCTCCATATTGACGCGAGGTGGAGCTATCTGCCTGAGTGAAGGGGTCAAATATGCGCGCCCTTATCTCTGGGTTGATCCCTATGCCGGTGTCGCGCACTTCGAGACGCACAGTGCAGGCGGACTCCGTACGCTTTACAAGATATAGAGCTACTACGATCGTCCCGGAGGGCGTGAATTTGATAGCATTGGACACGAGGTTCAGCACGATCTGGCGCAGGCGCGCTCCATCTGCGTATACCTCTTGCGGAATAGCGGAATCAATTACCACCGTAAGATCTAACCCCTTGCCAAATGCCTTTTCTGCCAGCACTTCAACCGCAGTATCTACAGTATCAGCGAGAGAGCAGGGGGCGAGCTCCAGCTCAAGTTTTCCGGCCTCGATTTTTGAGGTGTCGAGTAAATCATTCAGCAAAGCCAGAAGCGCATCTCCGGAAGTATAAATAGTTTTGGCCAGCTCCATTTGATCTGCAGGGAGGGGGTATTTCAGCAGGAGCTCGGCCATTCCGAGAACCCCTATCATCGGAGTGCGAATCTCATGGCTGATGTTGGCAAGAAAACGCGACTTGGCTTCACTTGCGCTTATTGCCTCATCTTTGGCGTGGTTTAGTTCTATTACGGTATGTTCTAGCTTGAGGTTGCTCTCCTGTAGTGCGTGGGTACGTTCAGTAACCTGTTGTTCCAAGTCTTCATTGTAGTTTTGTAGTGCCTGTTCGTGTTTATAGATCTGGCGCAACATTGCAGTGAAGTTACCGATAAGGGCGTTTATTTCATATATCTGCGTGGTAGAAATGTGTGGATGGGAAGGGTATTCTCCCTTCTGAATAATTTCACTCATATGCCGTGTTAAGCTGTGAAGCGGAGCGGTTATCTGCCTCTGCAGGCGTGTTGCGAGCAGGAATGCGATCAGCAAGGCGGTTCCGAAAATCAGCATTGCTGCGAGGAGAAACCACAGCAGATTGTAGATTAGGGCATTGTTGTTGGTCTGGATATAAATGGTGCCCAAATATTCTTCTGCATAAAAAACGGGCACATATACGGTGATATGTGAGAAGGTTTGAGCCGATATTTCTTCGCGGTTGCTGCTGGCGCGTAACAACAGGTCGCGCTGAAATCCAGGATTTTGAAGTTCCTTAGCAAAGTTCGACTGCTCGCGGTTAAAATAGTGGGCAACCAGCTCGTTGTTGCGGTTAAACACCGACGCAACTTCAATGGAGGGTTCCGCTGCCAGAGTCTCGATGATTTTCTGGGCTTCCCACTTTTGATTAAAGGTGAGAGCCTGTTTGCTGCTGAGGCCGATGATGTGTGCCAATGTAAGGAGGTTGTCGTTAATATTGGTGCGATAATGGGCACTTTGGATCAATGCAGCACTGATCAGAAATAGGAGCAGAACGGCAGTACTGGTGGCCATAGCCAAGGCGGTTATTTTCTGCCCGATGCTTGTGTTTCCACGGTTTGGCATGCATAATCCAGTGCTGGTTCGGGTGGAGTGCCTGTATTTATAACTATAAAAAAGATGCTAACAGTGAGTGCAGAGTTAAATTCTACGCTATCTGCAAGGGTCGTGTAGCGCCTAGAACATCTCCCAACAATAGTTGCTGATGATTCTAGTGTGACTTTTATACAAAGGTCAATAGCTGGGTCACACTAGGGTGGGAATTATATGGGTGAAAAGGGCAGACCCGAACCTTTGCGCATCTCTCTTTGTGCATCTCTTTATCCTGCAACCTGCTTGCCAGGTACATAAGCTATGATTAGCAAGGAGACCTGTTTGTGAACGTTGTAGATATATTTTCCATCCAAAAACATTACGCCGCGCTGGAGTTACTCCGTGACATCAGTTTTACCGTGGGTGAGAAACAAAAAGTTGGTCTTATTGGGCGCAATGGGTGTGGCAAGTCTACCCTGCTGAAGATAATTGCTGGGCTGGAGGACGCCGATGGAGGATATATCAACTACGCCAAAGGGGCGCAAGTGGAGTATCTGGCTCAGGAAGCAGACTTTGACTGCAGCCTCAGTGTGCAGGAGTTATTGCGCCAATCCCTTGCACATGTGTATACACGTCAAGCACGTTTTGCCCACATAAGTGCAGAGCTCGAGCATGCAGATGCAGCAGAGATTGAGATTCTGTTGCAAGAGCAGCAGGAGCTGCAAAGCTGGTTTGATTTGCATGGAGGCTGGGATGTTGAGCACCGCATCAGTAGCTTATGCCACCGCCTTGGTATTGATGCGCTGGATGTGTGCGCGCAGGACCTTTCCGGCGGGCAGCAAAAACGGGTTGCCCTTGCGCGGGTGCTATTAGCACGCCCAGATCTACTCCTTTTGGATGAGCCCACCAACCACTTAGATGCGCAAACAGTACAGTGGCTGGAGGAGGAACTGATCGAATACCCCGGTGCTCTGATTTTGGTTACCCACGACCGCTACTTTCTCGATCGCATAGTGGGGCGGATGTTTGAGGTTGAAGAGGGAAGGATCCAAACCTATGAGGGCAACTATACCCAGTATTTGGTGCAAAAGCAGATTCAGATGGAGCAGAATTCCGCGCAACAGAGTCGGATTCTCAACGTTTTGCGCCGGGAAGAGGCATGGCTTAAGCGCGGGGCAAAAGCTAGAACTACGAAGCAGAAGGCGCGCAAAGGGCGAGTGAAACAACTTCAAGGCAAGGTGGATAATACCCAGAAACGTGACCTTAGCCTCGAGTTTACCCCCGACTCCAGAGTTGGGGGCACAATTTTGGAACTCAAGCACTTGACTCTTACGGTGGAAGAGCAGCTCCTGGCCCAAGATGTATCCTTTATTATGCGTGAGGGGGAGCGCGTCGGGATTCTCGGCCCCAATGGGTGTGGCAAATCAACCCTGCTTAAAACCATAATGGGACAGCTTCAGCCTGCAAAAGGTGAAATTGTGCTCGGGCGCAAAACTCAGATCGGCTACATCGATCAACAGCGCAGCGGTCTTGATCCTGAGCTTAAAGTGTCCGAGGTGCTTGGTCCTGGAGAGTGGGTAGAAGTTAACGGTAAGAAGAGGCATAAAACCGGATATCTAGAGGAGTTTCTCTTCGCCCCGCTTGAACAGCGGAAGCTGGTGTCAGTGCTCTCCGGTGGAGAACGGGCACGCCTTTTGCTCGCGCTGCTCATGCTACAGGGGGCTAACCTGCTTATTCTGGACGAACCCACCAATGATCTGGATATTCCCACCCTTCAAATACTGGAGCAAGCCCTGATCGACTATGCCGGATGCGTATTGCTGGTTACGCACGATCGCTATTTGCTCGATCGGGTTACCACCTCTATTTTAAGCTTTGAAGATAAGCGGATAATTGAGTATACAGGCAATTTTAGCGACATGCGTGCGCAAAAAAACCTCGCTCAAGCAGTAGAGGCCAGTACGCAGCGGGAGAAAAAAACCAAAGATTCAAGCAGTGTCACCGAAGGGGATGCTGGGACCCCGCCTTCACGGGCTAAAAAAGGTCTAAGCTATAAAGAAAAACGGGAGCTGGCTGCGCTCGAGGAGAAGATTGAAGTGCTGGAACAGGAAAAAGAGCGCCTTACCCAGTTTTTAAGTAATGCTGCAAGTGCTGCTGGTAGCGAGATAGCCGCAGCCGGAGAGGAGTTTAACACCCTAGAGCAGAACCTCGAGCACAGCTATGCCCGCTGGGAGGAACTAGAGCTTAAAAACAGGGCATAATTGGGGTTCAGATGCCTGTTTTTAAATGATTTTTCAACGTACGGTATGCACAGAAAACAAACGCAGTTCTGGGTTGACAATTAACGCTTAAATTGTATACAGTGTACCGATTATGTGCGGTATTTTTATAGAGCTTTAATGTAGACTCGGCTTCGCAAGAGGTGCATGTGTAGCGTTGTATCTGTTTCATGATAGAACGCAAGCATCCAAGCTTGAAGCTGGTGTCGTTTTGTTCAGACCGTAACCCATGAAGGAGGAACAAACTGATGGTCGAAGCATATCTGCAACATGAAGAAGAGCGGAAGGCACAGGGAATACCTGCGCTGCCTCTCAATCCAGAACAGACTAAGTCATTGTGTAACCTGCTGCAGGCCCCCCCTGCGGGCAAAGAGGATTTTCTCCTGAATCTCTTCACCCAACGCATCTCTCCGGGTGTTGACCCTTCGGCCGAAATAAAGGCTGAATTCCTCGGTAAGATTCTTAACAAAACTGCAAAATCTCCCCTTATCAGTCGTGTTGAAGCGGTTAGAATTCTCGGCACCATGATGGGCGGTTACAATGTTCAGCATCTTATCGACGCACTCAAAGATAGTGAGCTTAAAGACGAAGCTACCAAGGCACTTTCTGCCATGGTTATGGTCTACGATGCATTTGACGATGTGTTTGAACTCTCTAAGAGCAATGATGCCGCGAAGCGAGTGGTTGAGTCTTGGAGTGCGGCTGAATGGTTTACTTCTAAGCCTGAATTCCCCGAGACCATTAAGGTCAAGGTATTCAAGGTTGACGGTGAGATCAATACTGACGATTTCTCCCCTGCTGGCGATGCCTGGAGCCGTCCCGACATTCCTCTGCATGCTCTGGCCATGGGGAAAACCCGTTTTCCAGGTGGGATCGAAGAGATTGCCAAATGGCGCGAAGAGGGGAACAAGGTTGCCTTTGTAGGCGATGTTGTAGGTACTGGTTCCTCACGTAAGTCTGCATGTAACTCCGTGCTGTGGCACATCGGTGAAGATATCCCTGCAGTGCCCAACAAGCGCCGCGCTGGTGTTATCATCGGTGGAGTTATTGCTCCGATTTTCTTCAATACCGCGCAGGATTCAGGTGCATTGCCGCTGCGTATGGATGTTACAAAGCTTAACCACGGTGATGTGATCACCATCGACACCAAAGCTGGCAAGGTTACCGACGAGAGTGGTAAAGAGCTTACATCCTTTGATATTTCTCCCCTTACGGTACGCGATGAGTACCGTGCGGGCGGACGTACCCCACTGATCATTGGGCGTAAGCTTACCGAGCGTGCATGCAATGCGCTAGGCAAGGCTGCACCCAGCATATTCATTGAGCCCAACAACCCTAAGCCGAAGGCAGGGCAGGGCTATAGCTTGGCACAGAAAATGGTTGGGCGTGCGTGCGGTGTAGAAGGTGTATTGCCCAATTCTGCGTGTGAGCCCAAGATGACTACGGTAGGTTCGCAGGACACTACCGGCCCCATGACAGCAGATGAAATTAAAGAACTCGCATGTCTGAAGTTCCAAGCGCCGATGTTCATGCAGTCCTTCTGTCATACTGCAGCATATCCGAAGGCTTCTGACGTTAAAATGCACAATACCCTGCCGAAGTTTATCTCCGAGCGTGAAGGTGTGGCACTGCGCCCAGGTGATGGGGTTATTCACAGCTGGCTCAACCGCCTCCTGATTCCCGACACTGTAGGAACTGGGGGTGACTCCCATACCCGCTTCCCCATCGGGATCAGCTTCCCTGCCGGCTCCGGTCTGATTGCGTTCGCAGGCGCACTGGGATTCATGCCGCTGGATATGCCAGAATCTGTGCTGGTACGTTTCAAAGGCAAGCTCAACGAAGGTATTACCTTGCGTGACGTGGTTAACGCCATCCCTTACTATGCAATTAAGAAGGGACTGCTCACTGTTCCGAAGAAAAACAAGGTTAACGCCTTTAATGGTCGCATCCTTGAAATGGAAGGTCTGCCGGACCTCTCCGTTGAACAGGCATTTGAGCTCACTGACGCTGCAGCGGAGCGCAGTGCGGCTGCTGGCTGTATCCAGCTTTCAGAAGAATCAGTATGCAAGTACCTGCGTTCCAACATTGCTTTGATGGAGAGCATGATTAAGGACGGATACCAGCATGCAGATACTCTGCGCAAGCGCATTGATGCCGTCAAAGAATGGCTCAAAGATCCGAAGCTGCTGCGCGCTGACAGCAATGCCGAATATGCTGAGGTTCTTGAGATTGATCTTTCCGATATCAAAGAGCCTATTCTTGCGTGCCCTAATGATCCGGATGATGTAAAACTTCTTTCGGAAGTACAGGGCACAAAAATCCAGGATATCTTTATTGGCTCTTGTATGACCAACATCGGTCATTTCCGCGCTGCGGCTAAGATCTGGGAAGGAAACAAGTTCAATCCTGAAAATCGCATCTGGATCTGTCCTCCGACCCGTATGGATCAGGCGAAGCTCAAGGATGAAGCATACTTCGCAATCTTTAATCAGGTTGGTGCGCGGATTGAAACCCCGGGGTGTTCCCTGTGCATGGGTAACCAGGCGCGTGTTCCTGATGGAGTTAATATGTACTCCACCTCAACACGTAACTTTGAGGACCGCATCGGCAGCGGTGCCCAGGTGTACCTCGGTTCTGCTGAACTCGGCGCGGTAACAGCCCTTAAGGGCGAATTGCCTACCCCAGCAGAGTACCTTGCCGTTTACAAGGAGAAGGTAGCGCCGTACGAAGATGAGGTGTACGACTATCTTCAGTTGGATGAGCTGGGCGAATTTGACGCTGTGTACAAACGCTGCGACATCTAAGCCATAGCATGTAAGTTGAAAAAAGGTCGCTTCTTCTGAAGCGACCTTTTTTTATGCCTGTTGTTTGCGTTCAGCCCTTAATCTTTAAGCGAGGTACACGGTGAATATTGCTCTGCTGGAACCCTTTATGACCGGTTCGCATGCCGCGTGGGCGCAGGGGTATGCAGCGCACAGCCAGCATAAGGTGGAAATTTTCAACCTCGAGGGAAAGCATTGGAAGTGGCGCATGCACGGTGGGGCGGTAACTCTGGCACGCCAGTTCCTTGCCAGCGGCTTTCGGCCTGATCTTATTCTCGCTACAGATATGCTCGACTTAACCACATTTCTGGCGCTTACCCGCCCAGTTACAGCACATATCCCCTGCGTGGTTTACTTTCACGAAAACCAACTCAGCTATCCATGGTCTCCAGATGATGCCGATCCGGCACTCCAGCGCGACGCGCACTACTGCTTCATCAACTTTACCACCGCACTTGCAGCGGATAGGGTGTATTTCAATTCTGCATACCACCAACGTGACTTTCTGGCGCAACTTCCACCTTTTTTGCGCAGTTTTCCTGATTATACCGGGGTTGATCTAGTTGAAGCGATCGCGCAAAAAAGCGTTACACTCCCCTTGGGACTCGACCTTGCGGCGCTGGATAGTCAGCGTGGCAAGGGAGCGGATACCGATGTTAGCGCTCCGGTCAGATCGAAGATCCCACTTATTTTATGGAATCATCGCTGGGAGTATGACAAAAACCCGGCAGAGTTTTTTCGGGCCTTGTTTGCCTTGCAGGAGCAGGGGGTGGAATTTAACTTGGCGGTGCTGGGGGAAGTGTATCGGCGCCAGCCCCCCATATTTGCCGAAGCGCGGAAGCGTTTAGACGCGCACATCGTGCACTGGGGTTACGTAGAAAACTACGCTGAGTATGGTGCATGGTTGTGGCGCGCAGATATCCTTCCGGTGACCTCAGTGCATGATTTCTTCGGTATAAGTGTGGTTGAGGCGTTGTATTGCGGCTGTTATCCACTCCTGCCGCACCGCCTGGCATATCCTGAACATGTGCCGGAAGAGCTGCACGCGCAGTGTTTCTACACAGATTTTGACGATTTAGTGCGTCGCCTTGCACGTGTGTGTAACTCACATCCTGTGGCGTCTGCGAGTGAAATACGCCATCATGTAGCCGCCTATGCATGGGAACAGATGGCGCCTAAATATGATGATCTCTTTGGATGCGTAATTAAAGATCAGTCTCTGCGGCTTGAGATTGAGCTAGAGCAGAATTCCGCGTGCATGTTTTAGAGACGAAAACGCTTATTCAAATCTGCATATGCGTCTATGCGGCGATCACGCAGGAACGGCCAGATGCGCCGTGTGGCTTCGACCCGTTGCAGATCGATATCGGCCATTATGATCTCAGCGCTGTCTGCACTCGCATGTGCGAGGATTTCCCCTTGAGGACCGGCGATGAAGCTGTTGCCCCAGAAGTGCGCGCCTTGAGTGCGTCCACTTGGGTCAGGTTCAAACCCGATGCGGTTTGGTGCTGCCACATGAATGCCATTGGCAATGGCGTGGCTGCGTTGAATGGTGAGCCAGGCTTCAAGTTGTCGTTGTTGTTCTGCAGGGTTGTCGTTGGGGTCCCAGCCGATGGCAGTGGGGTAGATGAGCACTTCCGCTCCCGCAAGGGCCATCAGGCGTGCCGCCTCTGGATACCATTGATCCCAGCACACCAATACTCCCAGTACTCCAGCGCTGGTTTTGATAGGATTAAAGCCTAAGTCGCCAGGGGTGAAATAAAACTTTTCATTGTAGCCGGGATCATCGGGGATATGCATCTTACGGTAGATCCCCGCAATGCTGCCGTCGGTTTCAAACACCACTGCGGTGTTGTGATACAGCCCCGGGGCGCGTTTTTCAAACAAAGACGCTACCACTACCACCTGGTTGTCCCGCGCTGCCTGCGCTAGAGCCTCGGTGCTGGGGCCGGGGATAGGCTCAGCCAAGTCAAAATACGCAGTGTCCTGATACTGACAAAAGTATATACCGCTGTGCAGTTCTATCAGCGCCACCACCGTGGCACCATTGCGTGCGGCTTCTTTGATCTGAGCGCAAGTATGCTGTAGGTTTTCTTGTTTGTTTGCGCTGCAACGCTGCTGAATCAATGCGAGTTTCATATGCTTCATGCTAGGGTTCCTTTGGGTAACTGCATGGTAAGGCAGTGAAGAGATCCATGTTGGAGTATGACATGGCTACAGTCAATCCCGATAATTTTACGTTTCGGATAAGCTTGGGCTACAACTTCAAGTGCCACATGATCCGCAGGGTCCGCATAGGTGGGAACCAGAACAGCGCCATTGATAACCAAGTAGTTTGCGTAGGTAGCCGGGAGGCGTTCCTGCTCTTTGCTGAACTTCGGTTGTGGCCAAGGGAGGGGCAGGAGGAGGTACTGTCCCCCGGTATTGGTTTTGAGTTGCTTTAGTTCCGCTTCCATCGCCTGTAAAGGGGCAAAGTGCTCATCTTCTGGGATGTCACAGTGTACATACACGATGGTATTATTCGGACACAGACGCGCAAGGGTGTCGATATGTCCGTCAGTGTCATCTCCAGCCAGGGAGCCGTGGTCTAGCCACAGCACCCGTTGCGCCCCTAAGGTTTCGCGCAGACGTTGTTCAATACCGGGCTTGTCCAGGTGAGGGTTTCGATTGGGACTCAAAAGACACGCAGTTGTGGTAAGGATGGTTCCTGCGCCATCGGATTCAATACTACCACCTTCCAGGATTAGATCCTGAGTGTGAAGGGGTACCTGCCATGCGCCTTGCGTGGCAAGGCACCTGCTGATTTGGTTGTCAAAATTGGCGGGGTATTTCAGCCCCCAGCCGTTAAAGCCAAAGTCGTACAACATCTGGGTACCATCAAGCTCTACTCCGATAGGGCCAAAGTCGCGCGCCCAAGTATCGTTGTTGTTTGCTGGGTAGATATGGATGTTTTTTCGCTCGACACCATGCTGCTTAAGCACAGCTAAGGGGCGTTGCGGGTTTGGGGCGGCTATGACAACTTGTTCAAATGCGCATATGTGGCGGATGATCTCCACCATTACTGCTTCAATTTCAGCTAAAATTGGAGCCCAGTCGCTGCGTGGATCAGGCCAAGCAAGTAAGACAGCGTCTTGCGCTTCCCATTCGGCAGGCATGCGTACGCGTGGGAAGAGATCAGTTGCTGGTGTGTCCACGGCGGGGGCAGTAGTGGAGCTGTTAGGTGTTTTCATAATTCAGGATACTTTACCTTAATGTAGATGAGAACAATCAGGGCCAGAGATAAGCCGATAACGAAAATGTTCGACGTTGAAATATTTATAGGTGCTAGAGTTTTTATTCCCAGATAGCCAACCCCTGGGTAGATGGTGCCCCAAAGTATACCACCACTAAACGTGTAGAGGCAAAAGGGTCCAGGGCGCATCCGTGCTCCCCCAGCTACAAACGGAACAAAACCCCGCACTGGCCCCATAAAGCGCGCCAGAAGAAGACTTTTTCCCCCGTGTTTGGCAAAGAATAGTTGTGCACGACGTAAAAAGCGTAGCAAGCGCCCTCTATGCACTCGAGCCACTACCCAAGATGCCGAGCGCGCACCACATACATAGCTTATGCAATCGCCAGCGATGGCACCAACTGTGGCAGCGCAGCAAACATATACCATCTCGCCGTGACCGTGAAACGCAAGAGCACCAGCACTAATACAGAAGACACTGCCAGGCACAAATAGTCCCACCACAGGCACCCCCTCAGCCATAGCTACAGCACAGAGAATGAGGTAATATGCAACTCCTGTAGACAGCAACGGTAGAGTGTGTTGAATCCATGTGTCCATACACGTTCAAATAGCCTAGTTTTGCACAAAAAGCAAACCCCGACTACCGTAAACGGTAGTCGGGGTTTGCGCTGCAACAAATGCGGTATTGGCGGGATGGATCTTTATCAAGAAAGCCACTATGGCTACCTGATATGACACTCGTTACATTTTGTCGGAGCGTTGCCACCTTGCTCTTTATGACAGTCAAGGCAGTTAGCGTGACCTTGTTCCTTGTTTTCGATTACGATGCGCTCTGGCTTACCTTCATGGCAGCTGGCACATCCCAACGAAAAGTGTCCCTTGTGGTTGAAGGTTACGGTTCCCATCCCTTCGTAGGTGTATACGTCTGCCGCGCTGGCAAACGTTACCCCGGCAAACAGTACTAGGACACTTAACAGCAGTGTTTTCATAGTTGACCTCCTTTGTGTTTGGTTTGTAAGTTAAAGATTTACTCTCTTCTTCTTTGTTCCACGTGCAGCTATGTAACTCTGGAAAGCACCAATTGCCTCCAGTCATGTCGGTGGTTAACTTATACCCAAATCTCTACCCTAATGCATTCGACATATATCGGCATGTGACCCGATGTCGAGTCTTGATTGAGTGATTTCAGATATTTGGCTGTTGTTATGTAAGTTACAATCTGTAGCATTTGTTGCCTTTTTTATTCCTTTCTGCTAGGTTCCGTGGCGGATATAGCGTTAAAGTTTCTCCCTTTTGTCCCTCTACATTGTCTTGGTCTCCAAAGACTAGCAGAGAGGCAAATTACACAGAGCCGGATTGTAGAAAAACCAATATCTCGGTACTTGGAAATTGATGGACAACTCCGAAAAAACTTTCCCCCAAGATCCTAACCTTAAGATTGATGGAGAGGTGATCCGCCGTCTGCGCGAAGAACAGGGGCTGACCCAGCTCTATGTCGCAAAGGTTGTCGGGGTTACCTCTGACACAATCTCGCGCTGGGAGAATAACCGTTACCCAAGTATCAAGACGGCTAATGCACAGCGTCTCGCCGAAGCGCTGGAAGTAGAAGTGGATGCAATTGTGCAGCAGTCGGCAGATGAGGATATTGCTCAGACTCCCGAACCTGTACAACAAAAGCACTTAAGTAAAATAAAGTTAGTGTTGTTCGGCATGGCGATTATTGTGGTGGCGATGGCACTAATGTTGGTGTGGCGACTACTCTCCACTCCAAGTCCAGATGTGCGGGCAGAGCGTCTTCTGCCTAGTTATGCTGCTCCTGGAACAGAGGTGCCGGTTAAGCTTACCTTCACTGGCTCGGCGGCGCGGATAGTGGTGCGGGAGCAGATCCCTGCTGGCTGGGAGTTAGTTGCAGCGCTTCCGGAACCGGATAGCTTCGACCCTGCCTCCGGTTTGATGCGCTGGATTCTGGAAGTGGGTCAGGAACCCGTATCTATCCACTATTTAACCATGGTTGCAGAACATGCCCCGCTACATAGCTTGCAAAAATTTAGTGGCGAGCTGGTGCTACGCTCTGAAATACCTGAGCACGGCAGAACCGCTATGGTAGGTGCAAACCAGTTGGTGATAGAGTATGTGCACTGGGCGGATCTGAATGCCGATAATCGCATTGACGATGACGAGATGCTCGACGCGTCTTATTTGGCAGAATCAGCAGAAACGCTTTCGTTGGGGATGGAAAAACTTGAAAAATTATGGATGGCAGAGCATTATTACTGGGATCCGGATGTGAAGGATTTTGTCGAAGTTAGGCAAGAGGATTCCGCCTTGGAATAAAGCTAAGTCATAAGTTGCGATAAATTGAATTACAGGCGAGGAACTGTATGGAAAAAGTTGTAAAAATGCTTGAACCTCAAATGCAAGAGGTTGTGAACCAGTTTAAGCACGACCTTAGCTCTGAGGTTCCCTTGATCCGTAAAGTTGGCGAATATGTTCTCTCCAGTGGGGGGAAACGGATGCGTCCGATGTTGGTTTTACTCACCGCCATGCTTTCCGGGTACAAAGGGGATAAGCATATTGGAGTGGCGAGTGTGGTTGAGTTTATCCATACCGCAACCCTGCTCCATGACGACGTGGTTGATGCCGCAGAAATTCGGCGCGGTGCTGAATCTGCGAATCGGGTGTGGGGCAATGAGGCATCAGTACTGGTGGGAGACTTTTTGTTTGCGAAGTCTTTTTCCATTATGGTGCGTGCAGGGAGTCTGCCAATTCTGCAAGCTCTCTCCGATGCAACTACCCAAATGGCTGAAGGGGAAGTGTTGCAATTGATAAGCACTTGCGACATCGACTTGAGCGAAGAAAAATACATTAAAGTGGTGCGGGAAAAAACTGCGGTTCTTATTGCAGCAGCGTGCAAGTGCGGTGGGATTCTGGGAGAAGTTAGCCCTGCGCAAGAGCAGGCTTTGCACGACTTTGGGCTTGATTTGGGGATAGCGTTTCAGTTTATGGACGATGCCCTTGACTATGTCGCGGATGAGGCAGAATTTGGCAAAGCGTGCGGACATGATCTAGAAGAGGGGAAGATGACTCTTCCTTTGATCGAGACCCTGCGCCACTGCACTCCTGCCGAACGGGATATGGTCGCAGAGATTATCGAAGCCGAGGAGGTTAGCCCTGATGCGCTCGAGCGCGTGGTGGATCTAATAAATCGCTATGATGGCATTGAATATACCCGTACCCGCGCAACCGCTTTGGTTGAGCGCGCCAAAAGCTGTCTGCATGTTTTTGAACCGTGTGAGGCGCTGGATGCGCTGGAAACTGTGGCAGACTATGTAGTCAGTCGCACCAAATAGAACCAGACCATATCCGGCATTCACTGCGCCATAGTACAAAACAAAGGCCCGCTGTTCTATACAGCGGGCCTTTGTTATTTCTTGGTATAACGCTCTAGCAGGAGATCTATTCTATGGTAATACTATTTGCCATCTTTTCTAAAGATTTGTCCCCGATCCCTCTGATGTTGCGGAGTTCATCCAAGCTAGAAAATTTTCCATGTGTATTACGGTATTCAACTATTTTCTCAGCCGTTTTTGGACCAATCCCGTTGATTTGCTGGAGTTGTTCCACGGTGGCACTATTGATATTAATGTTTAATGCCGCTAGCAGCGTAGTGGGAGCGCAGAGCGCTATGGCAAAAAGCAATACTAAAATTGTGCGGAAAAGCTTACGTGACATTGTTTCCTCCTTTTGGTTAGGGTTAAATAATGCACATAATTTAACATTGCTAGTGGGTGTTAGCAAGGATAAACTATATCAAGGTGTATGATTAGGGCTGTCTGGCATGCGGGTTTTGGTTTTTAATTGCATAAGTGGTTCTGCTCATATTGTAAAGGCCGTCATGCACAGTGTAAACGCGTTGGTGTGGTGCAGACTGTACTAGGTTAAAAGCTGTTTTGAATTTGACATACATACATGAGTTGTATACAAATGCTCTGCGCATAGGATGTCCAAGAAATCTCTTTTGTGTTCAGGGAAACATGGTTTTGCAATGCACATGAATCTATAATCTGATGCTGCCTGGCACCACGTCGGGTTTGCAGCGTAACTGGTGACTGCGATGACTGAACAGGCTCAGGCAAATCTACAAAATCTCTACCGCATTTTTACTATTCCCGAAGCCCCATCATCCACCTTGGGCAAAGTTGATCAAGATATCACCCATGATCTTGCCGGGTTTTTGCAAAAACACGTAGTGGCTAGTGGTGCTACACTTGAGGAGATCGAAAAAGACTTCTCCGATTTCCAAGTGCCGGAACAGCCCACTTTTGTTTCGGATTATGCCTCTTTTTTAAAAAATACTCTGGTGGCACAGTCGGTACATACTGCCTCCCCAGGGTTTATTGGGCATATGACCTCGGCTATGCCGTACTTCATGCTGCCGCTAGCGCGAATTCTGACTGCTCTTAATCAGAACACGGTCAAGGTAGAAACTTCGAAGGCATTTACTCCGCTTGAACGTCAGGTGTTGGCGATACTTCACCGTCTTATATACGGTTGTGAAGACCAGTTCTACACACGTTTTATTCATGATAGCCGCAGCGCGCTTGGGGTGTTTTGTTCCGGTGGCACCATTGCTAATATCACTGCGCTGTGGCTTGCACGCAATAAGCTGTGTGCCCCAGCAGGTGAGTTCCGTGGTATTGCCAATGAAGGGATGTTTAAAGCGCTACAGCATCTCAAGTGTGAAGGGCTTGTAATTTTAGTGTCGAGAAGGGCGCATTACTCTCTTGCGAAGGCCGCAGATGTGCTGGGAATTGGGCGCGATAACCTCATTTTATTGGACACTGATGATAACAATCGCGTTGATATGCGCAGTCTACGCAATACCCGTGCCCGCGTAGAGAGTGAAAACAAGCGGATACTTGCGCTAGTAGGGATTGCCGGCACCACCGAAACCGGCACCGTTGATCCTCTAGAGGAGATGGCAGATCTGGCACAGGAGATTGGGTGCCACTTCCACGTGGATGCTGCTTGGGGTGGCCCTACACTATTTTCTGATAACAACCGCTGGCGCTTACGCGGTATTGAACGCGCCGATTCCGTTACCATTGATGCCCATAAACAATTGTATGTGCCCATGGGGGTTGGGATGGTGTTTTTTAAAGATCCGCAGGCGGTCGATGCTATTGAACACCATGCCGCGTATATTCTGCGCCCTGGCTCTAAAGATCTCGGCACTCATACCCTCGAAGGATCGCGCCCGGGCAAGGCGATGCTGGTACATGCTGGGCTGCATATAATCGGACGTCGCGGTTATGAACTCCTTATTGATCAGGGGATTGAACGTGCACAGCACTTTGCCGACATGATAATCGCCCATCCAGATTTTGAACTTATCACTGCACCAGAGCTCAATATTCTCACCTATCGCTACAATCCTGCCTGGTTACAGCAGAAAATGGCGACTGCCCGTGCCGAAGTGGTGATGGAGCTCAATCGCTGTCTTGACGATATCGTGGTAGCGGTGCAAAAGGCACAACGCGCAGCTGGTAAAACCTTTGTCTCCCGCACCAGCTTAACTCCGGCACGCTATAAGGGGCAAAGAATAAACGTGTTCCGCGTGGTGTTGGCAAATCCTCTTACCACCAATACCGTCCTAGAAGAGGTATTGGTGGAACATCTAGAACATGTGGCGCAGTTGGGTGCACTTACTGCTTCTCTGCGCGAAATTGCCCTTCGGGCGTGACCATTACCATCCATAGTTGATGATCGGAGCCTCTGTATGAGAATGCACTACAGTCTCGACCAACGTCCTCCGTTGCTACAACTTCTCCTTTACGGTCTGCAATGGCTTGCCATAAGTGTTCCTACCTTGGTGATTCTGGCGCAGGTGATGACTGCCCTGCAGACAGATGCGGATGGGGTAACCTACCTGCAGATGATGTTGCTTATAACCGGTGCGACCCAGTTGGCGCAGGTTTTATGGGGGCATAAGTTGCCTCTTATTGTTGGACCCGCCGCAGTGTTACTTGTTGGCACTTTAGCCAGCTCTACCGCGACACCAGGGGCGGTTCCTACCGCGATGTTGATTGGAGCGCTGGTGATGTTGGGCGTCAGCGTTACCGGCTTGTTTAAACCTCTGCAACGCCTGTTTAATCCACAAGTGGTGGCGGTGGTGCTCCTCCTCATTGCTTTCACTTTACTTCCTACTATTCGTAATTTAATCCTTTCTACAGCCACTCCTGGAGAAATACCACTGCGTCTAGGCTTTAGTCTGGGGATGTTGTTAATTTTGTTTGCCCTGCAGCCGGTGTTGCGTGGGATGTGGAAAAGCACCCTGGTGATTTGGGCCATGCTGGGGGGCACTCTGGTATGGAGGTTTCTCACCCCAGCCGAGCTTAGTCAGTCAGCGCCTTTGTTTTCTGTGCCGCTGCAGCAGCTCGGGTTTGAGTTTGTGTTTGACCCCGGAGTTGTTGTTGCATTTTTGGTGTGTTACATGGTGCTGGCTATCAACGATATTGGCTCCATTCAGGCGCTGGATCAGATGCTCAAACCCCCGCAGATGTCGGCACGTATGCAGCGTGGGTTGAGCGTGACTGCCCTTGCGAATATGGCATCGGCGTTTGTGGGGGTTTTGGGTCCGGTCAACTACTCCATGAGTCCGGGGGTTATAGCGGCATCCCGCTGCGCATCCCGTTGGACCCTTATCCCTGCGGGGATTGGCATGGTGTTGTGTGGTTTTTCGCCGCGCCTTACCGCAGCTTTCAGCGCTGTGCCACCGGTGGTTATCGGTACCGTGCTTCTGTATGTGCTGTGCGCCCAGGTAGCTACCGGACTCTTAGTGGTGTGCCAGCAAAGTGCCACGGTGCGCTATGAACACGGGTTGAGTGTCGGGCTGGCGCTCCTGGTGGGCACCAGTGTTGCCTATCTCCCTGCGGAAGTTGTTAATACCATTCCCGCTACACTGCGTCCAATGCTTGGCAATGGCTTTGTCGTAGGGGTTGCACTGTGCCTGATGCTTGAGCATCTCGTATTTCCTGTAGCAAAAAAATCACCCTGATATTGTTCCCTCCTGCGTACGTCCCTTCCTTATATCTCTTCCCTTGCACCCACCCACACTTCCATCTAAACTTAGAGGGTAATGGATCGATGTTTGTTCATCTTTACTAATGCCGAAAATACCCGCATGGGTAGCATTTACACCCATTTTATATTGAAAGAATAGAAGGGCAGGAACAATCTATGTCAGCACAGGACAGATCAGGTAAAAAACATTTACGTTTGGTTAAGCCCAGTAAAAGCTCCGTTGCGCTCAAAACGGAACTCGATAAGTTGCGCACCTTAAGTGGTAGGGCAAAATACAAAGCGATCCTTGAAAGTCCCGAGAGTCGTGCGTTAGTACAGGCCATGCCGGCGCAGGATTTGTTTTTGCTGGTTAAGGAGTTGGGGCCCGCGGACGTGTCTGAACTCTTGAGTATGGCAAGCGGGGTTCAGGTTACTCTGTGTGTAGATATGGATTGCTGGCGCGGTGACAGTATGGACGCCGATGAAGCGCTGTTCTGGCTTCAACACCTGCACCAGATGGATAATGACGATACCCTGCGCCTTGTCGATGAGTTAGATTTTGACATGCTGGTGTTGTTGGTTAAAAAACAGTTACGTATCGTGCGTGGTCTAGAAGCTCTCGACGATGATGAACTGGAGGAGCCGCGGTTACGCCGAGATCAGCTCTATGAGTGTGAATTCCGCGACACCGAACAGGCTAAATGGCTGGAAGGGTTGCTGGAACTTTTATTCAGCGAGCGCCAAAGTGTGTATCTACAGCTGATGGAAGCTGTGCGCCATGAGACCGATATCACATTCGAAGAGGCAGTGTTTCAGGATCGAATCGCACGTCTGTCAGATTTTGGTTTTATCGAAACCCACGAGGCGCTCAAAATTCGGGCGTGGCTCGATCCTGAGCATTTTGATCCGGCAGCGTATCTTAAAAGTCAGGCAACCTTTACTCCGGAATACAGTGGTGTATCGCTGCCAGGTTTCGTTATGACTGTAGCGCGCCCGCGTGACCTGCTTGCGGATGTGATGAGCAATAGCTTGAACGACGCCCTGTGGCAGGAGCTTACTTATCTCCTCAACCGTGCCATGAGCGCGGATCAGGTGGATATCGGCGATGTTACAGAGGTACAAGAGTCCCTCGAAGATGTGTACAACTACCTCAATATAGCCCTCGGATATCTAGCTGGAAGCGATGTAGAGCGTGCCACAGAACTCTTCGAGCAGGTATATTTTCAGTCTTTGTATCGTTTGGGCTTTAGTCTCACCATTGCCCTTAAACGCCGCGCGCGCATTGTTTTGAAGTCCCCGGCGGGACCATATTTAGATGGCCCAGACGCCGCCCTTGTTTCAGCCCTTAATCAACCTAAGCCGCGCTTTTACTCCGGCGTAGAAACAACAACACGTGCGGATGAGCGCCCATTTCGCAATTACAGCGAGGTGAAGGCAGTGAGTGTTGAACTAGAAACAGTTGAAGCGCTGCTACCATTGTTTGGTAGCGCTGGCATATTCAATATCCCTGCTCCAGAAGAATTGGAACTTGAAGGATGTATCCCCCCCCAGGCGAGCGAAGTTACTCTGTCGGAGCTGTTTTTGACTGCAATTGCGAATAAAATTCTTGAACATGATCCTACCCCCGAGCCGATACCCGCAGCAGAACTTGAAACTTTGCATCAGGCGCTTCACGCTGAGGCCAACTTTGACGCTCTGCGGCACCAAACTAAAGAGTGGCTTGTCTCTCTTGCTCCTGATAGTGGTGCTTTTGTGGAGTTTTGCTTCGACTTGTGGGAGCATGAATTCTATGCCCTTAAACCAGAAAACCTGAAACCACAGTACATCGGTGGGTTATTGATTCGGTTGTAATTCCTTTCCGCAGCAAAATTGTGCAAGTTCAGCTTGCTATGCCACCCCAGCAGTTGCACGCTGGCGTGGATGAGGTAACTAAGCAGGTGGGTCTAGAGAAATCAGGTGAAAGTTGCTGCCAATTATGGAGATGGTGTGAGTAATTCTGCGTGGGTTCGAGTTTTGCCTTTTGCTGTTTTTATGGCATTCATAGGCTTAGAAGGGGTCTTGAGATGGTCATTTAATGCAGGGTTTTTCCCCCTTGCCGAAGATTTACTTCTGTATGCATATCCTTTAAGGGCCGTTGCAGTCGCTGTGTTGTTACTGTGGCTATGGCCACATTACACAGAAATACGCGTTAAAGATTTATTGCAATGGCGGCATACGTTTTTGAGTATTTTAGCTGGAGGCGTGATATTTCTGTTCTGGATCCAGATGGACTGGGGCTTTGCTACCTTTGGCGAGATACCGGGGTTCAATCCTGGCGTTTATGAGAATAGTGCAGTTCGGAGTATGATGATCCTTGCCAGATTTGGAGGGGCAGTGCTGGTTGTGCCCCTCATGGAGGAGATCTTCTGGCGTTCTTTTTTAATTCGCTATGCTATTGATTCAGATTTTACTCGCGTAGCGCTTGGACGCTTTACTTGGTTCTCCTTCATAGCGGTTACCGTTTTATTTGGCCTGGAACACCACCTTTTTCTTGCCGGGATGCTGGCAGGGGCGCTGTTTAATCTAGTTTTATACATGACCCGTAGCATTATGCAGTGTATTGTTAGCCATGCTGCAGCCAATTTAGCTTTGGGTATCTATGTACTGCAAACGGGTCAATGGCATTTTTGGTAATGATTTTGAACATTGTGAGGATTAATTTACTGGATAACGCCGCTCCGGTCCAAAGTAGTATCCACTATCTGTGTGCCTTGCACGTATCCGATCTTTGCCAACCACAGCCCACCCCGTTGAGCGAGAAAACTTTGCGATCTCACCTGTAGATATTTTCTCATCGAGCGTTTCAGGGTTTACATAGTCGTATTTCCCACCAGTGTACTGCACACGTATCAGCATATTTGCCTCCCTTCCAAGGGGTGATTTTCTTTGCTTTAGATAAAAACCTTTCCTCATCACCTTCTGAAGGCCAGTTTCAACAAAAAATCCCACCTATCTCCCATCTACCTCTTTTAAATAATTTATCTTGAGGTACTATAGGGTTAAGTATCTGCAAAGATCATACCTTGCAGCAGTAAGTGTCTTGTTAATGGATTGAAACACTTTATGCTCTGCTGTTCTACTTGATACCCCCTTGTAATCGTGTTCATCACCAGAAGTTGCTGAGAGGTTAAGGCTTGAGTTATACATACTTAGCAGATTTGAAGACATACTCCCCAAGGGGTCTTGTCTAGCGCTAGGTAGAAAGATGAAGTGTAAGAATTGGTGACAGGTTTTGTCGGTTTTTCTTGCACTTGGTATCCATATCTGCCCAAAGGGGATAAAAAACACCAGGCAAACAAGGTTGGACTTATTATTTCAGGCTCCTTTTTATGATTGACTACCATTGCCACATCCTTCCGGGTCTTGATGACGGGAGCCCGAATATGGAAGACGCTATTGAGATGGCACGATCTTTACAAAAGGTGGGATTTACCAAAGTTTATTGTACCCCGCATTGCATAACAGGTCTCTACGATATCTCTAAGGCACAACTCCTGGATGCTGTTACCCGTTTGCAAGTAGCTTTGGACAGCAAAGATATTTGCTTAAAGCTGGTTCCAGGGATGGAATATTATGTTGATGATTTCTTTTTTGATCGCCTGACGCATCCTGTGACTCTTGGTGATACAAACTTACTTTTGTTCGAGCTCCCGCCGAATGCAGATGTGGCAATCCTGGGTGAAGTTGTTGCGCAAATAAAAAACAGAGGGTTGCTTCCGCTTTTAGCGCATCCAGAACGTTTTTTTGCCGCTGATATCTACACCGCAAACTCTCACATATTTCACAGTTTGTGGCGGCATTTGTTTTCCAGAAAACACAGTTCGGTAGCGGTTCCTCACGCTTTGGTTGAAGTGATTAATCTGGGCTGTTTCTTGCAGGCAGATATAGGCAGCTTCAGGGGTATATACGGACCTAAAGTAAAAAAAATCGCATTTGTATTGCGCGAAATCGGGGCATATTCTTACTATGGCACTGATGGACACAATTGTTTGCAACTGGAAAACATTTTGACCAATAACCCCTACTTGGAACACTCTTGTACTATATAAGTCAGGGTATGGTTTCTTCTCTTGTTCTTGGGTTAGGGCAATTCACACTTCTTGTGTCTTAATTTATTGGGAACGTAATTACTTCAATCAGCAAAGGATCAAAATCTATGGTGTCTTTATCGTCGATAGTTGCTAGGGAAAGCAAAGTGGCAGTAATAGGTATGGGGTATGTGGGGTTGCCGCTAGCTGTTGCATTTGGAAAGCACTGCGATGTCATTGGTTTTGATATCGATACGCACAAAATAGAGCAGTTAAAAGATGGGTATGATGCTACGCGCGAGGTGTCTGCCGAAGATCTGGCTAGCACTTCAATAGAATATACTGCTGACCCATCTGCCTTAAAAGACGCCTCTTTTATTATTGTCACGGTCCCTACTCCTATTGACAAAAATAAAAACCCCGACCTTTCTCCCGTTCGCTCTGCATCTGAAACAGTGGGAAAATTTTTACGTCCAGGTTCAATAGTGGTGTATGAGTCCACTGTTTATCCCGGAGTTACTGAAGATATCTGTGTCCCCCTGTTGGAGAAAAATTCCGGGCTTAAATGTGGTACCGATTTTACTGTTGGGTACTCTCCCGAGCGGATAAATCCCGGCGATAAGGTCCATACGGTAGATAAAATTGTCAAGGTTGTTTCAGGTCAAGATGAGGCCACCCTGGACACTGTAGCTGGCGTATATGAAATTGTTATCAGTGCTGGTGTGCATCGTGCCAGCTCTATCCAGGTTGCTGAGGCAGCAAAGGTTATTGAAAACACTCAGCGAGACCTTAACATCGCCCTTATGAACGAATTATCGATTATCTTTGGCAAGTTGAATATTCCTACGCGCGATGTACTTGTCGCAGCGGGGACAAAATGGAATTTTCTCCCCTTTACCCCAGGGTTGGTTGGGGGACACTGTATAGGTGTTGACCCTTACTATCTCACCCATAAAGCTGAAGAGATTGGTTACAATCCTCAAGTTATCTTGGCAGGACGCCGTATTAATGATGGTATGGGCAAGTATGTAGCTGAAAATACAGTCAAAAACATGATTCGCGCCGGGAAAACCGTTAAAGGGTGCCGCGTGTTGATCTTGGGTTTGACATTTAAGGAAAACGTACCAGATATCCGTAATACCCGAGTCATTGATGTGATCCATGAGTTGGAGGAGTACGCTATAGAGGTGATTGTAAGCGATCCCGTGGCCGACCCCGCTCAGGCACTCCACGAGTACGGAATTAAGCTTACTCCTATAGATGAGGTGGGTGTAGTGGATGCTCTTGTTTTGGCAGTGTCTCACGATGCCTATAAAACTATTTCGTTGCAGCAATACAAAGCGATGTGTACCCCTGGCTCTCCTGTCCTTATTGATGTTAAGAGTTGTCTCAACGCCCAGGAAGCGGAACAAGCGGGCTTTGTCTACTGGTCGCTGTAACCTGCAGTAGTCTGATATCTCTGGAATATTTATCTTTACTGGTTGGGACATGATTCCATGGCACTATCTTATGCAACACTAAAAAGTAGACTCAGGCAAACACCCAAGGTGTGGCTTGTGAGCGGCTGTGCAGGTTTTATAGGGTCTAATCTGCTTGAGGCACTGTTGAAGTTAGATCAGCACGTGGTCGGAGTTGATAACTTTTCTACCGGCTATCGGCATAATCTGCATGAAGTTCAGGAGAATGTGACCATCCAGCAGTGGCAGCGGTTTTCTTTTACCGAGGGAGATGTTTGCGATCTTGAGCTTTGTCGTCAACTATGCTCTGGAGTTGATTATGTTCTGCATCAGGCAGCACTAGGTTCTGTGCCACGTTCAATCGAAAATCCGCTTGCTACCAACCGGAATAACATAGATGGTTTTCTCAATATATTACTAGCTGCAAAAGATGCGGATGTGGATAGTTTCACTTACGCTTCGTCCAGTTCTGTGTATGGAGACCACCCCGATTTGCCTAAAGTTGAAGAAACTACCGGCAATCTGTTGTCACCATATGCAGTCACAAAGCACGCCAATGAAGTGTATGCCAGTGTATTTGCCCTGAATTATGGGTTTGCCACAATTGGGTTGCGCTATTTTAATGTTTTTGGCCCACGCCAGGACCCAAACGGAGCCTACGCCGCGGTAATTCCACGCTGGATATCTGCTATGCTTCAGAACGAATCGGCCTGTATCAACGGTGATGGCGAAACCAGTCGCGATTTTTGTTATATCGACAATGTAGTTCAGGCGAATCTGCTCGCAGCATGCGCATCAGAAGAGGCAAAAAATCAAGTGTACAATGTTGCCCTAGGGGAACAGAAAACCCTGAATCAACTTTTCGAAGATATGAAAAAGGCTGTGAACGGGTATGGGCATCCATATAGTTCAACACAGGTGTATTGCGATTTTCGCCCTGGAGATATTCGACACTCCCTGGCAGACATCAGCAAAGCCCAGCGTTTGCTCAATTATCAACCACAGTACCGAGCAGGAGAGGGGATAAAGCTAACGGTTAAATGGTATTTGGATAAGTAGTTCAGCCCCTGTTGTCTCTGCCCCAATGCATAAACCATTGGTTCCTTCCTCGCTACGCTAAAAAAGGATGAAGACAGCGTGAATCTAGTTTGACGCTTTATTGTTGCCATTACGATAACAATTGCTTTCGACGCGCACATTCCAGGATAGGGGCAGGTTTGACTCTCGCTCTGCTGGCAACCCTCTTAACCCTTGAATCATAATCTCTTTAGAGGAGCTCACGATGAAATCCTGCAAAAAATGTTTATTGCCTGAGAATGTTGAAGGGGTAAGTATTGACCGTACTGGTGTATGTAACCTCTGCCACAATTACGACATGAAAATGTCGGAGAATAAAGAGCAGGAGCGCCTCGCCTTTGAGGAGGATCTGGAAAAAGCGCTCCAGGATTGCCGTGGCATCGGTGAATATGATTGTCTGGTACCATTCAGCGGCGGCAAGGACAGTATATATCTGCTCTACAAGTTGAAGGTTGAGTACAAGCTCAAGGTGTTGGCGTATACAACTAATGCCAATATCCCTCCTTTGGCATGGAAAAACATTCACAGCACCTTGAAAAAGCTCGATATCGATCATATCTCATACAGCCCTTCGCCAGCGTTTTACCAAAAGCTTTTCCGTCATCTTTTCCAACATCAGGAGCCGCGCGGCGCCGTTTACACCATCTCCTATGTGTATGCACCATTATTTGAAGGTGATTCTATTCGCCTGGCGCTGGAAAAAAACATACCCCTGGTTTTAGCCGGATACTCCCCTGGACAGCCAGAGCCGGAGCGGATGTTGTACGAGTTTTCCCCGCAAATGATTCAGAAAACCGACTGGACTCCGCCCGCCCTGAAAGTGTCTGGTGCGTTTACCCAGCAAGAGTTGGACTACTTTTTCAACCCCAACACTTATCCACCAGGAACGCAGTTCCCACGCTATCTGGCGCCATTTCATGCCTGGCCTTACAGCCAGGAGAAGGTGATGGCGGAAGTTGTGCGGTTAAATCTGGTCCCCAGTACCCGTTACACCAACCCTATTTTGACCAATTACCCCATCAATTGGTTGAGCATGTATTCAGACCTGAAGCACTTTGGCTACAATCCTTATCAGCCTGAATTCTCGGCCCTGATTCGTGAAGGGAAAGCCAATCGGATGTATTGGCAGATTCTGCGCCCACTTATCAATACGATGATTGAGAAGAAAATTTTGCTGGGGTGGGAAGTTAGGCGCTGCATGAAATGGTTGGATCTTACGGATGAGGATTTGAAAATAACCCTGCCCAAAGGGGCGTATGACCCCGAATGACACATGCTGACTCCATCCCTCTAATTGAGCAGGTCGATACCTTATGTGACCTTGTTGCCAAACGCATTGCCTGCTCAGGGGTAGAACGTTGTCTGTGGTATAAACACGAGCAACAGTGGGTTGGTTTGACGTGGAGCGAGTTCGACCTATTGCTCTCCAACATGATCGCCTCTCTGTATCATGCCGGGTGTCGCGCGGGTGATCGCATCGGTATCATGGCTAAGACAAGCATCCTGTGGGATCTGTGCCACTATGCCATTCTCAAATTGGGAGGTGTTGTTGTCGGTCTCGATCCTCATGATACCGCAGACAATATAGCGCATATCATACGTCAGGCCCAGATCAGTGGGGTTGTGGTCGACGCCGCACCGCTGTGCGCGCGCATTGAGCCACATGGGGCGGTGCTGTCATTTGTATTACACGCTGAATACAGTGGGGCTGGCGGGTTGCGAATCGCTGGCGCGGAAGCATCTGCGTTAGAGGGTGTCCACCTGCCGCAGATTTCAGCGGAATCTCCAGCCACCATCATCTTTACCTCCGGGACAACGGGAACATCCAAAGGTATTGTCTACACCCATTCGCAGGTTATTTTGGCGGGTAGAGCCATACTTTCTCGCTATCCTGAAGTTAAGGCAGGGGCGCACCTGCCTTGTTGGTTGCCGTTGTCCAACCTGTTTCAACGGATGCTGAATTTTGCCGGTATCTCTGTGGGGGCAAAACTGTTTTACGTATCCAACCCGATGGAGATTGTTCAACAACTGCCGCAGATCAATCCCGCCGTACTTATAGGTGTCCCCCGTTTTTATGAAAAGGTGCACGAAGGTATCTTGCAGACAATTGCGCGTCAACCCTGGCTGGTACGGAAACTGTTTGCCCATTGCCTGCAGGTGCGCGCAGGTTTATCAGCGCTTCAGCATCCACCAGATATGCCAACGTGGAAGGTAAAACTTGCCGACCTGCTTATTCTGCGGAAAGTGCGCGCGCGCGTTTTCGGCACTCGCCTCCTTTTTGTTGTAAGCGGATCAGCGCCAATGCCTTTGTGGTTATTGCATTGGTATCAAGCGTTGGGGGTGCTAGTTCTCGAAGCCTATGGTATCAGTGAAAATGTTGTTCCTATCGCGTGTAATACTCTTAGTGCCTATCGCTTTGGAACTGTTGGCAAAGTTATTGCTGCCAATAGTGTGCGTGTCGCCGAGGATGGGGAACTTCTCGTCAGTGGCTCTGGCGTTTTCCAGGGCTATATTGGGGGAGGGGGAGCGGAGAAGTTTACCCCTGATGGGTATTTTAAAACTGGCGATGAAGGGAGGATTGATTCCGACGGCTTTGTTACCTTGCTGGGTAGAAAAGCTGATTTCTTTAAAACCTCCACCGGAAAAAGAGTCAGCCCAGTGGAGCTCGAGGCTGCGCTGGTGCAAATAGATGCGTTTGAGCACGTGCTCGTTGTTGGTGAAGGGAGGAAGGTTCCTATCATTCTAGCTACCCTTGCACATGGAAAAGGGGAGCATATAAGCGCCGTTGAAACACAAATTCTGCGTGAAAAAGTCAACACAATAGCGCAAAAGATGTTACCTGTTGGTTTGCAACCCGCAGTCGTCGTTATCCTTAGAAACTCATTTTCCCTCGCAGATGGAGAATTAACCTCAAATTTGAAATTACGCCGAAAAGCTATCCTTGAAAAATACACCCCCTGCATTGATGCGGCTTACCAGCGCATTGCTGCTAATGATCTGTCCGCGGAGCAGGTTAATCTTTTGGAAGATTCACAAGGAGGCATTGTCCGTTTATGAAAGGTTTTTTTGTAACCGGTGCATCTGGCGTGGTGGGGTCGGCACTTGTGCCCGTATTATTGCAACGCTACGCCGGCAACGTGTATCTGCTGTTGCGGGCTGAAGATGAAAACCACCTCCAGCAACGCTTTACCCAACTGCTTGACTATTGGGAGTTCAAAGACGCACAGACCTGCGCAAGACTTGTCCCCTGTCGTGGTGATATGACTCATGCAAACCTAGGCTTGACTGAGCGCTGCTACACAGAGGTGGCGGCTAGCTGCCGTTCCATTATCCATTGTGGCGGTGTGGTGCGGATGAATTTGCCTCTCGAGCAAGCGCGTGCAGCCGCTCTGGCACCGGCACAGGAGATTGTCGCCCTTGGGGAACAGATGCAGCGCAGGGCTGGATTAAAGAAAATTGACTACATCAGCACCGTTGGGGTGATCGGCAAGCTTCATCGCCCCCTTACCGAAGTCTTTGTGCAAGAGGAGCGCGACTTTCACAACACCTATGAACAGGCAAAGGCCGAAACGGAAAATTATCTTGCCGCGAAAATGGACACCCTGCCGATCACGATCCATCGCCCCAGCATGGTTGTAGGTGATTCGCGGAGCGGAAAAAATATTAACTTCCAGGTTTTTTACCATCTGTGTGAGTTTCTTTCCGGCAAGCGCACCTTTGGTCTGTTGCCCGACTTGGGTGACGCAGTTCTCGATATTGTTCCATCCGACTATGTGGCCAACGTTATCGCCTGGTCTGTGGGAGAGTCGAGCCTCGCCGCAAAGATTGTCCACGCATGTTCTGGTGTCTCTTCCGCGTTAAAGGTTGCAGAACTCGAAAGCTACCTGTTGAAAAACCCCTATTTTTCACGGGGGCGGCGTTTATTTGGACGCCGAAACATCCACCTGCCAGTACCGCTTTTTAACTTGTTGATCCGAGGTGTGAGTAAAGTTGTGGCACCAAAAGAAGCTAAAGCCCTCAACACCTTACCCCATTTTCTCGAATACCTTAGCGACCCACAGGTGTTTGACGATACAGCCACCCGTCACCTGCTGGCACAGGTCCCCATAGCTAAGCCGGTACCAAAGGACTATTTGCCCGCTATTCTAGACTACTATTTGAAAATTAAGCATACTTGAGATAGGCAGAAGAAGATAAAAAGGGTGGTTATACACATAACCACCCTTTTTAGCGTCAGGGATTTAATCCCGGATCTTTACTGATCTTATGACATGCGGCGGCGGAACAGTGCCAACCCGGCCAAACCGATACCGAGCAACAGGTAGGTGCTAGGCTCAGGGATAGCGGTAAATTCGGCAACTAAACCAGAAGTTGAGTTCCAGGCAATCACGTAAGGATCAGCGCTGGAGTTTATGCCATCCTGGACAATTCTTCCACCTACTACGCTAAGTAGCCAACCTTTTGATGTATAATATTGCTCTAAAGAACCGAAGTAGTCGGGGTTCACAGTGTCAAACATGAACTTTGTATCAATATCTAGGCTAAGAGATCCGCCTAGCAAGGAGCCATCCAAGCTTTTAACTAATGCTGAGTGAAAGCTCAAGGTAGCGACGTCAACATCAAGGGCTGAATCGAAGGCTGCGGCTCTTTTGTCATCGGTGTTACTATCGTCGGTATGGTCACCTTCCTTAAACAGTTGCACCCAGCCTGAATCATAGGTCAACGCATTGGTGCCTACATCAAAGTTGCCGCCAAGATTGACTGTTGCGTATAAATTGCTGAAAGCATGGTCAAGACCCAGGGTGGAGTTGGTCCCTTTTGTAATGTGCATGGTAAAGGTTTCGGTAAAATCTCCCGTGATTGGATCTTGGTAGGTGTAGATCTCATAGAATTTACTGTTGTAGTCGGGATTGTGTTTCCCTATTCCATTCAGTTCCAAGCGATTGTACTCGGTGTATGTCGACGTGCCATTATCATCATAACTGATGAGATAGGCTTGCGCAGATGTCGCCATAAAAAGAATGGCTAGCAAAGTAAGCATAAATTTTCTCATGGTTTTTCTCCTTTTTTAGATAGCTCAATGTTTTAGGTGGCTTTCGCATATAAAAAACTGGTAGTGCCTAGCAAGAGATGCAAATGATAGACCACAACGCCAGTCTGCAAGAGATTTGCTGCTATTTCTATAAGGGGACGTTTTATTTTGTCGTTATATATCAATGTGTTACGCCCGTAGTTTTTAAGGCTAATCGCCAGTAAAAAAACTTTTATTCTTTGCGGTGCTGCTGATTCCCATCGTTATGTGTCGGATTTTTTTACATCATGACTAGCTCATAAAGCGTTAATCCGACCACTAACTCCAAACTTGCGTTTTTTCTTTTAAAGGGCACCAGCTTCTTCAGCGGTCCATTTCTGGAAATCATCCACATAGAGATCACGCCGTTCTGGCTGTCCGTCAGGGTTCTAGGCGAAAAGTAGCAATCTCATTTAATTTTCTGATAACCATAGTTGCGAGATATGCGGTTCTCATTTTTATGGTGTTGGAATTTTTAACGGACTAATTTTATTGCAGCGCATGTAAAGCGTTGAGCTTTATGTAAGCTGTGTGGCGTTGTTTGATTTACGCCATTATTAATCATTGCAGCAGTGCTGAGTATTTTTGCTGCCTCGCATTTTTATCTCCACCGCTTTCCCTTCAGCGCAAAGCTAATGATAAATTTAAATTAATGTGTTAAGGCGGGGTGCATATTTTTCTCTTTAGTTTATATTAGTAAGTAATAGTTAGTGCAAAACGTCGGGCAAGGTGCTAAATTGCAGCGTTTTTATCTTTCAAGTGTTTTTTGCAGGTGTTGTACATATTCATTTACGTGGTACTCTTCATAAGAGTAAATTTTCTTTCGTAAATTTCTTCTATTCTCCCTATTAAGTTGCAGGGTTTAGTTACATTCATATTTTGCTAAATAGAAGGATTGTTGGTGTATGAATGCTTTGTTCAGATTGACAGTCAGCGTTTTTTTAACTTTGTGTGTAATCTCGTGCCAGGGACAGAGTAAAGTAGATCTTGTGCAAGATGGAAAGCAGCTGCTTGAGCAAGATAACCCTCTCGGGGCTGTGATTTATTTCAGAAATGCCTTGGAAAAAGATCCTAACTATACTGAGGCGCGCTACCAGCTGGGGCAGGCGTATCTACAAGCAGGAAAACTGGGACAGGCCAAAACTGAGCTCAACAAGGTTTATTTACAAAACCCCGCTAATGCCGAGGTTTTGCTTGACCTTGCACTGATATCTTTGTCTGAGGCCAATCTTGCTGAAGCAAAAGGCTGGGTGGAGTTATTTCTAAACGAAAACGCTAAATGCTCCCGTTCGCAGCATTATTTGGGTGTTGTTTACCAGCATCAGGGCGATACGCAGAGGGCTGAGGAGTTATATGGCGAGGCTATTGCCATTGATGAAAGTTATATTGACGCCTCTGCTGAGTTGGCGCGCCTGTACCTTGGCATGGGGCGCAACGACGAGGCGCTTTCTACGTTACAACGTGCGATAAAAATATCACCTGGCAATAAAGAGCTCTATAAAATGTTGGCAACAGTGGAAGTCCAGCGCGGCAATCTGGACTCGGCCCTGAATGCCTACCGCAAAGTTATTCAAATCGATCCTGCTGCCGTATCTGCTTACTATTTCGCCGGGATGCTCTCCTTTGATATGGGGACATCGTTTGAACAGGCAGAGGAATTTGCTGAAAGCATGAAACAGCGATTTCCCGATCATCCTGCCACGGCTCGCCTCAATGGAATCCTATCTTTTATAAAGGCCGATTTTGAACATGCCGCCACCGAGCTGCGTAATTCGCTGAAACAAATGCCGGATCTGTCCGGCTATTATTTTCTGGGGTTGACCCAGTATAGTCTCAAAAACTATGAGTTGGCGCTTAATCAATTCCAAAAAGCCCTTGACCTAGATCCAGGGCATATTCAGTCGCGTGTTTTGCTCGGGATGACTCTGTTACAACAACACCGGATTGATGATTCTATCTACCAGCTTTCACAGGCGTTGCTCGCGGACGACAACTTGGCGATTGCGCATAATGTTATTGGCACCGCCTACCTCGCCAGGGACGATTTTGATGCCGCGACCAAACATTTTGATCGCGCGATTGCCCTTGATCCGCACTTAGCTGATCCATATGTAAAGAAGGGGTTGCTGAATCTTTCACAAAACGATGGTACTGGAGCCGAGATGGAGTTGGTGCGTGCTTTGGAGGTTGCACCTGAAGCACTGAGCACCCGCTTCCTTCTTGCCTCCCTTTATCTGCAACAGAATAATTTTCAGGGGGTGATTGATCTACTTACCCCAGCGCTGGACGGTAGTGAGCGCGATGCTATTTTGTACAACTATATGGCCGCAGCCTACCTGGCACAGAAGAAGACGGAAGAAGGTATCAAGGCGCTACAAGAATCCAAGGCAATTAGAGCTGATTACCTCACCCCGTATTTCAATCTTGCCAATGTATACCTCCTGCAGAAACAGCCTGAACGCGCCGAACAGGAGTATGCAGCTATTCTGAAAATTGCCCCTGCCAACATCAGGGCTTTAATTGCTTTGGCATCCCTCCAGGAACTCAGCGGAAACACAAGCGCAGCTAAAAAAACTTACACCCAAGCTAGACTTACAGGCGAAGCCCAAGGTTTTTTAGCCCTTGCAGGATATCACTTCAGAGCAGGCAATGCTGATGAATACGCCCATGTGATGGAAGCAGCATACACGGCTCATCCCAGCCATCCAGGTATCCTTAATCTGCGGGGACGTCTGAAGCTGGGCCAAAAGAATTTTCCTGAAGCGATAACCACATTCGAAGCTCTTGAAAAAGCCGACCCAGAAGCGGGGGGGGTAATGCTTGCAGCCACTTGGCTGGCGAGTGGCGAGCCCGATAAGGCCACAAATCTAGCCCAAGAGCGGATCAAAGCCAATCCTGCTGACTCAGGTGGTTATCTGCTGCTTGCCGCGGTTCAACAGCAACTAGGCTTGAGCGCAGAAGCTGAGCAAACCCTCCTTCAGGGGAGTTCTCAGGTTCAGGATGCTAGGGCACTCCTCCTCCGTTTGGCAGGGCTATACCTTCCCCAAAAACGGATGCAGGAGGCTGAAAAGATCTTACGGGATTTGTATCGGGATTCACCTGAATACACACCGGCTATGTTTGTTCTTGCATTACTCCATGATCAACGTGGCTTCAAGAAAGAGGCACAGCAGCTGTACCGAGAGATTTTAAAGGTGAATAAAGCGCATACCGGTGCGATGAACAACCTCGCTTATCTTTACGCAGAAAACAATGCTGCCCTTGAAGAAGGGCTACTCCTTGCCTTTAATGCATTTCGCAATGAACCCTCCAACCCTGCGATTCTAGATACTCTCGGGTATGTTTTGATCAAGCTTGAACGCTATACCGAAGCGGTTGATGTTCTTAAGAAAGCTTCGGAGCTGCTTCCAGATATGGCTCCTGTCAGATTGCACCATGCGCAGGCTTTAATTGGTGCCGACAAGCAAGATGAAGCCATACAAGAACTCAAGTATGTTGTTTCGTTGAAAGCCAAACCCGAGTCAGGCCAGGCTCAGGAGCTTCTGAATGGGTTGAATTCGCAACAATCTAGTGATTAAGGATAGGTAATGCAGAAATCCTCATCTTTGTTGTTAATAGTTGATCTGGCACTGGCAGCTATATCGTTGCTGCTAGGGCACTTTTTTTACCATGGAGACTGCTTTGGAGATGCCAGTTTAAGCACTTCAGCCCCACTTAGCATATTGATTTTTGTTTTGCTAACGATCTTCTCAAGCTATTTCTGTGAGATATACCGCTGGGAAAACTCCTTTGGGCGTTTGGACAGTATCGCCCGCGCAGGTGTAGCTATTATTCTTGCTTTTTTCATGTTTTCTTCCCTCTCATTCCTTGTGCCAACGGTAATGATCGGGCGTGGACTTTTAGTCGTTTCGCTGCTGATTTTCGCTGTGCTGCAGTTTTTTGTACATCAATTGCTAATAAAAATGATGGGCTCGACTGCACTATCAACGCGTATTCTTGTGGTCGGGTGTGGACCTCTAGCGGTCAAGGTTGAAAAATTGCTAGAAAACCAGGAAGGGCGTCAGGTTTTGGTGGGGTTTGTAATGCCTGACTCAGAAGAATGTATCGTAGATGATAGCAAGGTCCTCGGCTATGTCGACGATCTGGAAAAGCTAGTTAATGCCACATGTACTAATCGCGTTGTTGTCGCTCTCACAGAACGTCGTGGGAGCCTTCCTTTACGCGAATTGCTCCATTGTAAACTTCATGGCACTGAAGTGATGGATGTACAGACATTTTATGAGCAAATGACGCGTAAGCTCTTGGTGGAGCATTTTCAGCCAAGTAGTTTTATTTATGCAAATGGTTTTCGGATAACGGTTTCCAAACGCTTCATAAAACGTGTGTGCGATATTTTTATTTCAATGGTGGGGCTGTTGTTGACTTTACCGCTCTGGCTAATCGTTGCAATTCTGGTGCGTTTAGATTCGCCTGGGCCAATATTTTTTCGCCAGGTGCGCGTGGGGGAATGGGGGCGACTCTTTTCCGTGTATAAATTTCGCACCATGCGTGAAGACGCAGAAAAAGAGACTGGAGCTGTTTGGGCAACGCAGGATGATCCGAGAGTTACAAAAATTGGTGCGTTTTTACGCAAGAGTAGACTTGATGAATTGCCACAACTTCTTAATGTTCTTGTGGGTGACATGAGTTTCGTGGGTCCGCGTCCTGAACGTCCTGAATTTGTAGATAAATTATCGGTAAACATCTCTTATTACTTTGCACGCCATACCATAAAGCCAGGATTGACCGGCTGGGCACAGGTGTTTTATCCGTATGGGGACTGTGAAGAGGATGCAAGAGAGAAATTGAGGTATGACCTGTACTATCTTAAGAATTATTCATTGACGCTAGATGTGCTAATTATTTTAGAGACAATTAAGGTTGTGCTCTTGGGGCGAGGAGGTAGGTAGAATGGGGCGGATATTATTAGGTTCTGTAGTGTTCATTTTAATATGGACCACAATTACTTTTGCGGGGGCTTACGAAGTTGGCGCCGGAGACCGTTTAAATGTTTCTGTATGGGGTGCTCCAGAGTTAAGTGTGTCTGTAACTGTTAGGCCCGACGGTAAAATAACTTTGCCCGCTGTTGGTGACGTTGCTGCTGCCGGTATGACACCTGTTAAGTTAAGTGAAAGCCTGGTGAAAGTGCTTGGAGATTACGTCAAGAGCCCAATTGTGACCGTGACAGTTGATCAGGTGACGAACAACAGAGTTTATGTCTCCGGAGGTGGGGTTCCTGCTCAGATCAGACAAATAACGGGAAGCACTTCATTGTTTAAGTTTCTCTGTGGCATCGATGCGATTGAAAATGCAGATTTACAGCGTGCTTTTATCAACCGGAATGGGGAAGACTTAGAGGTTGATATGTATGATCTGTTTAACCGGGGAAATCTGGATGCGGATATAGATCTTCAAGCTGAAGATATCCTTTTCTTGCCTACCAATGAACTCAACAAAGTTTACGTTGTTGGCGCTGTAGTAAACCCGCAAGCGCTCGTATTCCGCGATGGTTTGACCATTTTGGATGTGATTTTAGAATCAGGTGGATTTACAAAGTTTGCCAAGACAAGCGCCGTTCTGATTCTGCGTATTCAAGGCACCGAGCGTGAGCGTATTAAGCTTAATATGAACGAGCTTATGAAAGATGGGATGGTAAGCGAAAATATCCCAATGCAGCGTGGAGATTACGTGTTAGTGCGTGAGGGTATTTTTTAGCAATATAAACTTTTTTAGGAGTGGATGTTTGTAGATGGAATCTTCCTTTGGTCAGATAAAAGCGTATCTGCAGATTCTTTATAATCGGCGTTATTGGTTTTTAATTGTCGCAGTTAGTGTTTGCTTGTTTATAGTAGTTAGCAGTTTTTTTATTCCCAAGCGCTATGAGGCAAAAAGTACTGTTTTTATAGAAAAAAACGTAGTCAATAGTTTGCTTAAGGGTCTTACCGTAACCCCATCTATGGACGATCGCATCCGGGTATTGCGCTACCATGTTCTCAGCCGGGATATTATTTCACGGGTGCTTAAAAAGTTAGATATGGATGTGAAGGTGCAAACGTCGGAAGCGTTTGAAGGGCTGATACGTCAGTGTCAGGAACTGACCAATATCAACATGAGAGGTAACGATCTTTTCTTTATTTCGCTGATACATTCTGATCCAGTTTTTGCCAGGGATTTCATTAACACTCTGGTTAATACGTATGTTGAGGAAAATATCTCCTCCAAACGGGAAGAGTCTTTTGGTGCGGATAGGTTTTTATCTGAGCAGGTTAAGTTTTATAAGCAGAAGTTGTCCAAAGTTGAAGATGAAATTTATGCATATCGTAAGAAAACAGGAATTTATACCAGTGTAACCGAAACTTCAATAATTGAGACCATAGCTCAATATCAAGCTGAAGCGCAGGAGTTGCAGGGGAAAAAAAACGAACTTATTGCAACAGTAAGAACAATCAACGACCAATTGACTTCAATGAAAGACATGGCGTCTTCTGATACTTATGCCATGTTCGATTATATGCTTGGGTCAGAAGAAGATATGCGTATTGAGGGGTTGCGCTCCCGTTTGGATGAGTTGTTGATGGTTTACAACGACTCATATCCTGCCGTAGTCAAAATACGTGATCAAATTGAAACTTTGGAGAAGCGGCGCGACGCAGAGCCACAGATCGATACCCCTGCGCCAGCACAGGCGGCATTTAATCCGGTGGAAGATCCAATTTTTGTTGATCTTAAAATGCGCATGAATGCAGCGCAGTCAGACCTTAACGCTCTGAAAGCGCGGGAAAACGAAGTGCAGCAGCGCATTTCGGACAATAAGCAGATGTTGGAGAAATTTCCCCAGGACAAAAAAGTTCTCGCGGAAATGGAGCGCGAGCGCAATATGGTTAAAAATGTTTATCAAACGCTACAAGAACGTGTGGGGATGGCTGAGGTGTCAAAACAGATGGAAGTAGCCGACAAGGCAACGACGTTTCGCATTGTCGATCCAGCCATTCTCCCTACATTGCCGGTAGGGTCGAAGCGTTTGTACAAAATGTTTCTGGGGTTATTTATCGGTATAGTTGCTGGTTTTGCCGTAGCATTTGTGCGTGATCAACTCGATGACACCGTAAAAGGTGCGGACGTGTTACGTGCCAAAGGGATTACTGTTCTTGCTGAAATCCCCCTGATGTTCAGCGACGCAGATGTGGCGAAGCAAAAAAAATGGAACACAATTGTCTATTCCTATGTGTTTTTATGTTTGTTTTTAATCGCCATCCTGATGTTGCACGATGTGCTGGGGTTGTCATTGGTGGACGATTTACTTGAGAAGTTCGCTGCTTAAATAAGGGGCGCAGAACTTTGCACTCTGTTTATATCAGCATTTGATCGCTGGCAGCAAAACTAAGATAAAGCTAGTTTTTATAAATATTTAAGTTGTTTTTTGACACGGAGCTTCAATGAGCCGAATCGATAAAGCCATAGAAATGGCGACAAAAAAGCGTAAACTGGCAGAACGTTCATGCGAACCTGAGGCTATTCCTGCTGTGCCCGAAACGCAGCAGTTCACCCAGATGCACAGTGGTGAGATGCACAGTGGCAATGGCACCCCTGTAGCCAAATCTTTTCCGCAGATAAATAACCCGTTTCTGGTTACCGCGCACGATCCAAATGGAGCGGCTTCTGAGCAGTATCGTAAATTGAAGTCTTCCTTGGTGAAACTCAGTCAACTTGATCGTTTTGACAAGTCTTTGATGGTCACCAGTGCTGTCGGCGGAGAGGGTAAGTCTATCACGGCAATTAACTTGGCCATCACTCTTGCGCAAGAATTTGACCACACGGTTTTGCTTGTAGAGGCCGATATCCGCAATCCCACCGTTATGAAATACCTAGAGATGGAATCAACCTTTGGATTAACCGACTGCGTTTTAGATCAAATAGATGTAGGGGAAGCCTTAGTAAGAACGGGGATTGGAAAGCTGACCGTTCTCCCCGCAGGGCGCGCGGTTCCAAATCCGGTAGAGCTGTTCTCTTCCAATAGGATGCAAAATCTGCTTTTAGAGATTAAAAATCGCTATCCAGATCGTTACGTAATTGTAGATACAACACCCTTATTGCCCTTTGCCGAGCCCCAATTTATCGCCAGCATTGTTGGAGGGGTTCTTTTTGTAGTGCGGGAGGGCTACACAAGTACGGATAAACTTACCAAGGCCTTAGGGTTGCTCCAAGGCCACAATTTGCTCGGGGTGGTGTGTAATGCGGTGCGCCAATCTCAGAGCGACAAGTTTGGCTACTACGGTTACTTCGGTTACAAGTAACAAGTAAGAAAAGGTAGCGAAGTTCTGCATTCCAACGATTCTGCGGAGTAAATAGCCATGACTATTGGAAAATCTACTATAGCCCTGCTTATAGGGCAGTTGTTGTTGTGCTCCGTAGCATGGGGAGAGTTTCGCGTTACGCCGGGTTTTTCTGTTCGACAAGAGTATAACGATAACTATGACCTGCGCCACGATGCCGAGAGTGACTTCATTACTCTGACCCGAGCCTATTTTGATCTAGGGTGGGAAACACGTCTGTTTAACCTCAACTTGACCTTGGGTCTTGAGTACGAAAAATATTTACGCAACAGCGAGGAAGATGATCTGCGCCCCAGTCAGGGATCCTATCTTGAATCCACGTTTAATCTCTATCGTGACATGGTGTTTCTGCGAATCAGTGATACGTACGAACGGGTTGTTATAGATGAAGCAGATCAGGGGGGGATAGGCAATAACTTGACCAACTTGACGGACAGGAACCGCCTTGAGATCAATCCCTATGCCTTGTTCGATCTCTCCAGCACCATGCAACTTCGCCTTGACTATCAATATGAAAATCTGTGGTACGACGAAGAGGAGGGCGATGATGCCGAATACCATCGTTACAATGCTTCGCTGACTAAAGCCCTGACTCCACATATCAGTACCAGCGTCAGCGGTGGCTTTACCCAGTATCGTCCCAAAGATGCAACGAGCTCACTCTACGACGACACCGGTGAAGAAGAGTACGACCGGCGCGATCTTAACTTTGGGCTACAATGGCAGCCGATAGAGCACCTGGTGTTTGCTGGGAATGTCGGGCGCGCGTGGCTGGATTACGAGTTCAGCAATGATTATGATTCCAACCTGCTTGGGGTGCGGATGGATTACCAGCTCTCGCGTACTCTTAGCTTGGCTTTGGCATATCAGGAAGATATAAATGCAAGTGTGGATGATGGTGCACGCGAACAAAAGAAATACACTTTTTCTCTCGGATATGAGGAGCGCATTTCCGCCTGGTTTGAACTTTTCAGTCGCAGCGATGACTACTTGGAGCTGGAACGACAGGATGATGTTGTGGGGGGAAGTTTAGGTGCCGAAATTCCACTTAGTGACAAGTTTGGAGTTGAGAGCCTGCTGTCTTTTACAGATTACGACAAGGATTATTTAAACTACTCCGAACAGTATCAACGCTATGGCGTCCGGTTAAGCTTATATCGTGAGCTGCGCTTAGGAAGAATATCGGTAGGATATACCTTCAACCGGAATGATTCAGACATTAAACTCCAAGACTATACTAATAATATTTTTTACGTGCAGTTGGGCCTACGTTGGTAGGTTTCACAGGTGCTCAAACAAAAAACCTTACAGGGTATGTGAATGTATAAAGCCTATTTTGGGTTAGGCGCAAAGCCTTTTGAATTGGTACCAAACCCTGAGTTTTTGTTTCTGAGTCATTCGCATAAAAAAGCGATTGACTATTTAACTTACGGTCTCCAGGAGCGGGCAGGGTTTATCCTTCTTGCAGGGGAGGTTGGTTCCGGAAAAACAACCATAATTCGCGATATTATCCAGAATCTGGACCAGGAGATTGTGCTGGCGCGGGTGTTCAACACCCGTGCAGACGCCGCACAGGTTTTATCTATGATTAACGAGGATTTTGGCCTTGAGGTAGAAAATAAAAACAAGGTCACCCTGTTGCGTGAACTCTATGATTACTTACTGGTTCTGTTTGCAGAGGGTAAGCGCGCTGTAATAATTATAGATGAGGCACAAAACCTTACTCCGGACGTTTTAGAAGAGATTCGGCTCCTTTCCAATCTCGAAGCAGACTCGGTTAAACTGGTACAGATTGTTCTGGTAGGGCAACCTGAGTTACTGGAGGTGATCTCACAGCCAGGATTACGCCAATTACGTCAGCGAATAGGGATTCATTGTCAACTTACACCCCTCACGCGCGACGAGACTGAAGCCTACGTTTACCATCGCCTTGAAACTGCAGGCAATAGGGATGCAATAGTTTGGCATGAAGGGGCCTTTGATCTTTTGTTCCACTACAGTGATGGGATTCCACGTCTGATTAACCAGTACTGCGACTTTGCACTGCTCTGTGTCTTTGCAGAACAAGGGCACGAGTTAACCGAAGATATGCTGCAAGAGATCATCGGCGACATCGCGTGGGAGTATCCTTCTGCGTCAGAGCAAGCTATGCAGGAAACAGGCACTTCCCCTCGGGGAATGGGACAGCAGTACCGGCCCGTGGCTGAGTGGTTGAAAGCTATGCACGCCACGTGGGGAGAGAATGGTGCCGTAGTACGTCGGATGGAGGAACGGGACGAACGTTTTCAGCAGGCTCAATTAGCGACAATGCGCCGTATAGAGGTGCAACTTGAGAGGATTTCAAAGCGCCTTGGTTCTGTGTTGAGTGAAGCCCAAAAAGATTCGTGCCATGGATAGTATACACACCACCCAACCCCAGGCGTTGATCAACATGCTCAGCATTGATGTGGAAGACTATTTCCAGGTTTCGGCGTTTGAGAAGGTGTGCGCTCCCGCCACTTGGGAGAAATGTGAATGGCGCTTCGAAGCCAACACAGACAAGGTATTGGCACTGTTGGAGGAGCGTGGGGTACATGCGACATTCTTTGTCCTGAGCTGGGTAGCTGAGCACTGTCCTGCGTTAATTCGCCGCCTGGTGGATGCAGGGCATGAACTTGCCAGTCATGGGCACGGACATCGCCGCATAAATACTATGTCGCGTGAGCAGTTTCGTAGCGATATCCGCCGTGCCAAAAACCAGCTCGAACAAATATCCGGGCAGAAAGTGCTGGGTTACAGAGCACCCAGCTATTCCATCTCGCACCACACCTTCTGGGCCTTTGATGAACTCCTCGAAGCAGGCTATCTATACGATTCAAGTATTTTCCCAGTGCGGCACGATTTGTATGGGATTGCCGACTGGCCCCGTTTTGCCGGATTTGCCGTGAAGGATGAACATGGAGTATGGGGTCCCAACGATAGTGTTTCAACTCAACCGACCCTGCGAGAAGTACCCATTTCAACTTTGCGCTTCGCTGGGAAAAATCTTCCCATAGCCGGCGGAGGCTACTTTCGCCTTTTACCTTACCCCATCACGCGCTGGGGGCTACGGCGTATCAATCGGGTAGATGGACAACCTTTTGTGTTCTATCTGCACCCCTGGGAGTTTGATCCTGAACAACCACGTATGCAAAATGCTGGTTGGAAAAGCAATTTCAGACATTACCTCAACCTGCACAAGACCGAGTCTCGCTTCAAACGGCTACTGGAGGATTTTCAATTTTCTACCATCCGAGCTGGCTTGGGGGTGACAGAGGTCTGATGATGCATATACGCCGCGCGACAGTAGAAGATAGAGAACGCTGGGACACCTTTGTAGCTACCCATAGCGAAGGCAACCCCTACCAGTTCTGGGCTTGGCAGGAGGCAGTCAAACAGGGATATGGTTTTCAGCCCTGTTATCTGCTGGCTGAGGATGACAATGACCTTTGTGGAATCCTGCCGTTGATTGATTTTCGCATCCCACTGCGTGGTTCCCGTTTGATCTCTTTGCCATATTGCGATGCAGGCGGGGCTCTGGCGCGAGGAGCAGATGTGGCATCGGCCCTGATCAAACATGCAGAAACCCTTGCCCCCTGTCAGTTGCGTTCTACTTCAGAGCAACTGCCTCACCAGATAAACCTTACACATAAAACCCGCATGTTGCTTGATCTAGCGCATAGCAGCGCTGATATGCTTGCCGGAATGAAATCCAAGTTGCGAAGTCAGGTGAATAAGCCGCAGCGAGATGGTCTCAGCGCGCGTCTTGGGGGGAGCGAACTGGTAGACGATTTTTATGCGGTGTTTAGTGAAAATATGCACGCTCTTGGCTCACCGGTTCACAGCCGGCGCTGGATTGACGCCGTTGTGGCGACCTATGGAGATAAATGTCGGGTTGGCGTGGTCTACACGCCTCAAGGGGAGATTGCCGCGGCAGGGATTATTTTGCTCCATCCTGAGTTGGTCACCATCCCCTGGGCTTCATCGCGGCGTATGTTTAATTCGCTGAATCCCAATATGCTCCTGTACTGGACGTTTCTCTCTTTTGCCTGTGATAACGCCTACCCCCGTTTTGACTTTGGACGCTCAACCCCCGAAGAGGGCACATACCGGTTCAAAAAACAGTGGGGCGCAACTCCGTACCCTCTGTACTGGTACCAAATGCCGGAAGCTTGTACACCAAAGCAACAAGGTTTGCAGGAAGAAACATCACCCTTGCGCAGTCGTGTAACCAACTTGTGGCAGAAGTTACCCTTATCCGTGGCTAATACCCTCGGACCCGAGTTGAGAAAGTACATTTCGTTATGAAAAAAGATATTCTCATTCTTGCCCATCGCATCCCATATCCGCCAGATAAAGGGGATAAAATCCGCACCTATCATATGTTGCATCATCTCGCACAACACTATCGAGTCACCCTTGTGTGCTTGATTGATGATCCAGAAGATTGCCGGCATATTCCGGTTCTGCAGCAGATGGTGCATCAATGTCACTACCTGGTGCGTACGGCAAAAGCGATGCGTCTGTATGCAGGGGTATCACTGCTAAGCGGACGCTCGTTCTCTCAACAGTGTTTTTACGCCACCAAGTTGCAGCGCGCGGTTGACACTTATCTTGAAACGCAAAAGCCCACCGCTATTCTGTGTTTTTGTTCCTCCATGGCGGACTATGTTTTCCGCTCCCGCCATTGGCCCGAGCGCTTTGCGCAGATCACCTTGCTGGATGATCTTATTGATGTCGATTCGGAAAAATGGCTTCAATATGCCGAAAAGAAAAGTGGGTTCATGCGCTGGCTGTATCGACGTGAAGCTCGACTGGTGCGGGCTCTGGAGCAGCGTATCGTAAGCGAATTTGAGCGGGTTTTTCTGGTCAGTGCAGAAGAAAAACAGGTCCTGGGTGAACACATGCCGGTGGATAATGTTGAGGCGCTCTCGAACGGGGTTGATCTCGATTATTTTTCTCCGGCAAAAGTAGATAGTCAGCATTTTAGCAGCGTAGCCGGAAAACTGGTTTTTTCCGGTGCGATGGATTACTGGCCCAATATTGAAGGGGCCGTGTGGTTTGCGGAAAAGATATTTCCGTTGGTGAAAAAAGAGATGCCTCAGGCCTCTTTCTGCATTGCCGGACGTAACCCAACCCCAGCGGTTCGCGCCTTGGAGAAAATAGCGGGTGTAGAGGTGACTGGAACCGTCCCCGATATGCGTGAACACCTTGCAACCGCAACGGTGTGCGTTGTTCCTCTTCTTATTGCGCGCGGTATCCAGAATAAAGTGCTCGAAGCGATGGCAATGGAAAAACCGGTGGTCGCAACCCGAGGAGCAGCAACCGGAACCCACGCAATAGATGGTGAGGAGCTGAGCATCGCTGATACCGAAGAGGGGATGGCTGCAGCAATCATAGAATTGCTTGGCAATGAACAGCGCCGGCTGGAAATGGGGCGCAAAGCACGGGCCTATGTGGAGCGGGAACACAGCTGGAACTCACATCTGCAAAGATTGAGTGAAGTTATTGGGAGGGAATAGGGTGCAGCACTTCAGCACTTCAGCACTTAGTCCTTAGTCCTTAGTACTTAGTACTTCAGCACTTAGGTTTTTTATGAAAATTCTACATATTCTTGATCACAGTCTGCCGTTGCACAGTGGCTACACCTTTCGGAGTCAGAACCTGTTTCGCGCCCAGCGCAACATGGGGTACGAACCTGTGGTTGTCACTTCCCCAAAGCATGAAGAAAGTTGGGATGGTGCCTGGAACGACAGGGAAGAGATCAACGGTTTTACCTATTACCGCTGTGGCGCTGTGCGCACCCTTCCGGGTCCTGTAACTAGCGAAGCATGGTTAATGTATCGCTTGACGCGGCGCCTGTATGAGGTTGCGCTACAGGAAAAGCCCGACATTCTCCATGCCCACTCTCCGGTGCTCAATGCCATTCCCGCGTTGTGGGTGGCGCGTAAACTTAAACTGCCGCTGGTGTATGAAATTCGCGCTTTTTGGGAGGATGCTGCGGTTGATCACGGCACCACCCACGAAGGATCTCTGCGTTATCGCGTGACTAACAAGATCGAAACCCTGGTGTGCCAGCGTGCAGATCATGTAGCGATCTTGTGTGATGGTCTGAAGAACGATTTGGTGCAACGCGGCATCCCGGCGCATAAAATCACCCCAGTCTTCAACGGGGTCAATCCAGACGATTTTAAGCCCTGCGCCGTGGATGAAGAATATCTGCAGCAATGGGGCGTCGCGGGCAAGACAATAATTGGCTTTATCGGCTCATTTTACCACTATGAAGGGCTGGATTTGCTGGTGCGCGCTTTTGCCCGGATTGCCAAAAATCAGCCCGATACTGTGTTGTTGCTGGTTGGGGGTGGTGAGATGGAGCGCGAGTTAAACGATCTGATCTCCTCCCTGGGGCTTACTGATCGTGTGATCATGCCCGGGCGCATCCCGCATGAGCGGGTGCCGGGTGTATATGCCATGCTCGATATTTTGGCGTACCCCCGTTATTCCATGCGTCTGACTGAATTGGTTACCCCACTCAAGCCCCTGGAGGCGATGGCCATGGGGAAAGTGCTGGTGGCAAGTGATGTGGGTGGGCATAAAGAGCTTATTCGCCACGGCGAGACCGGAGTACTGTTCAAGGCTGGGGATGAAGAGGCGTTGGCAACGAGTCTACAGACTCTGCTCGATAATAGCGCGCAACGTGAAATGCTGCAGCAACAGGGGATGCGTTGGGTCCGCGAGCACCACACCTGGCACAAAACCACGGCTGTTTATCAGGATATATACACAGAAATATGTGCGAAAAAATGTGTTCCTGCAACCGAGCAACAAAGAGGATGAAGGTACTTTCATTTTCATATTGTTTCCCTCAAAAAGGTAATAAAACTTGGGGGGTCTTTGTGTCCCAGCGTCTGACCGCGTTGGCGCAACATACCGATTTAAAGGTGTGTTCTCCCGCGCCTTGGTTCCCCCTGTTGGCTGATGCTCCTGATCTTCGCAAGGCAGAATGCTGGAATGGTTTGTCTGTGTTTCGTCCCCGTTTCTTTTATATTCCGAAATTTTTAAAAAATTATGATGCGCGCTTTTATGCCGGTGGGTTGCACTCCTGGCTTGAAGAACTCCGCCAGAGTTGGGAGCCCGATATCCTCGATGCACATTTTGTGTGGCCCGATGGCGTTGGTGTAGCGCTGTTGGCGCATAAAACCAAACTCCCTTATGTGATTACATTGCGCGGCAAACTGTACGAGTGTCTAAAGAATAACAACCAGACCCGCCAGTGCGCCAAGGCGCTGCAGGGGGCTCAGGCGGTGATCAGTGTCTCATCGCGCATGGGTGAAGAAGCGCTCCGTCTTGGAGTGGAGCCGCAACGTCTAGCCGTGATCCCCAACGGGGTAGACCTGGATCATTTCAAAGTTCGTGATAAGCTTGAATGTCGCGCAAAACTCAACCTTCCCAGCTCAGGGCGTGTGCTCGTAACTGTGGCGCATCTCGGGCACCGCAAAGGGCACCACGAAGTGATCGAAGCCTTAAGTAAACTTCCAGATGATATCCACCTGGTGATCGTCGGAGGCGAAGCGCAGGGAGGGGGTAAAGCGCAACTGTTGGAGGTAGCTCGCAAGCATGGCGTTGAGGGCAGGCTTATTCTTCCCGGGCGCCAAGAGTACGAGTTAATCCCCTATTTTTATGCCGCCGCAGATGCCAGTGTGCTCGCGTCCTATCGTGAAGGGTGCCCCAACGCAGTGCTGGAAAGTTTGGCCTGTGGCACCCCAGTGGTGGCAACCGATGTTGGCGCCGTCCCTGACATTCTACCCCAGCCCCAGTGCGGGCGCATGGTGGCTCCACAACAGGTTGCGCCATTGCAACAAGCCCTGCATGAGGTACTGGAAACTCAGTGGGACGCAGAAACAGTTCGGTCTGCTAGCGGCGTACGCAGCTGGGATCAGGTCGCGCAGGAAGTGCTGGAAGTTTTTGAAAAAGTTCTGAGTCCTTAGTCCTTAGTAAAATTCTCAGAACTCAGAACTCAGAACTCAGAACTCAGAACTCAGAACTCAGAACTCAGAACTCAGAACTCAGAACTCAGAACTCAGAACTCAGAACTCAGAACTCAGAACTGGAGTTTTCATGCAACAGGTTAAACCATTCAATCCAAAATTGAAGCAACACGATCGCAACCGCCGGGTCCTCGCCATCGTCGGGGATACCCAGGTCGGGTTATGGGTGGTGCGCAGCTTAGCGCGCAATGGCCTCGAAGTGCACGCCATCACCAACACTTCACAAGGACAGTCCGCCCACAGCCGCTATAGTGCCAGCGCCTGGCTTTTGGAGCATAATCCGAGTCAGCCCGGTTTCGATGCAGAGATACTAGCCTTGGCCCACCAGCTGGATGTCGGCTCCATCATGCCGGTCTCTGAAGGGCTACATAATCGCCTCATCACATTGCGCGATCAACTCGAGGCGGCGCAGATCCATCTTTTTTCCCCCTCGCGCGAGAACTTCGATAAAGCCACAGACAAGGATTATGTTCACCAGTTGTGTGTGGAGCTGAACATCCCTGTGGCGAAAGGGATGCGCCTCGATGAACTTATGGAGGCGGGGCCAGAAACGGCGCTCCAGTATCCACTGGTGTTGCGCACCCGCAGGCAGAATGTAGCTGGCGGGAAGGTGCCCGTAAAAGCGGCCTACGCGCGTAACTTGGAAGAATTGCTCAAGTTGCAGCGCCAATATGCAGCATTTGCCGACAATGTTCTGGTGCAGGAGTACCACGCGGGGGCAGAAGAACATGTGCAGATTTTGATGCATGACGGTGAGATGTTCATGAGCGGTGACTACATCGGGGAACATCACATGCCCCTGGCTGGAGGCGTCACCGTACAGCGCATCAGCTGCCACCATCAGGCGGTGATTGACGACACAGTCAAACTCCTCAAGGCTCTCAACTGGCAGGGGATCGCCGGGGTGCAGTTCCATTACGACCCCGCGACGGGGAAGTACATCTTCCTTGAGATCAATCCGCGCTTCAGCGGTGGGCTGCCGACGGTGGTTATGGCCGGCTTCGAAGCGCCGTTCAACCTGTGGCAAAGCCACTTTGAACCAGAAAAGATGGTTAAAACAGCATATAAACTCGGGCTGCGCTCCCGAATCCTCGGCGGCGAAGCCAACTGGCTGTTAGGTCAGCTACGCCGTGATGAACTGCCGCCGGGGCAAACCCACCTTGGCCGCATAGAAGCGATCCTGACGGTGCTATGGCACTGCGGTCCCTGGACCAAAGATGACTCCTGGCTCCTCGTCGATCCAAAACCGTTCTTTGTCGATTTCAAACAGATGCTAAAAAAACTCGGCGCGCGCGGGCATGAGATTGTGAATTGATAGTGCTGAGTGCTGAGTGCTGAGTGCTGAGTGCTGAGTGCTGAGTGCTGGGGAAGGCGTTATGACTAAAGTTCGACGATTCGAAGATTTGATTGCCTGGCAAAAAGCCAGAGCGTTGACACGACTGATTTACTGGCTGACGCGAGAAACGCCGCTGGCCCAAGATTTTGGGTTGCGCGACCAGATACAGCGGGCAAGTGTCTCCGTATTATCAAATATTGCAGAAGGGTTTGACAGGTCTTCACCTGCCGAATTTCGTCGTTTTTTGGTGATAGCTAAAGGTTCGTGTGCTGAAGTTCGAGCTCAACTTTATGTCGCAGTGGATGTGCAACTGATAACCGCATCTCAATTTGAAGAAGCGAAAATGTTAGCTGAGGAAACCTCACGTATTATTGCAGGATTACGGAGATCAATTGAAGCACAAAAAAACCAAAACTCAGTGCAAAGACACGAGTACTAAGTACTAAGGACTAAGGACTAAGGACTAAGCACTCAACTACTAAGGACTTTCAACTATGAACCCTGGTGTTTACATAACTTTCGACGTTGAATGCAGCATGGGTGGGGCTTGGCAAAACCCCCAGCTCAAGCCCATCTCGCCCCGCTTAGGCATGCTGGGGGAGTATGGTGACAAGCAGTACGGGATCCCGTTGATCTGTGACATCTTGCGGAAGCGAGATCTCAAAGCGACGTTCTTTGTAGAACCGTTTAACGCCGAGCTCGGTTATCCGGAGGAGACGGAGCCGGTGGTACATTATTTGCTGGAGCAGGGGCAGGATGTACAACTGCATATCCATCCCAACCATATTCACTATGGGCAGCAGCAAGCGGGCCACCCTCACGCACAGACCGATCAGATGGCTGACCTGCCCCTTGAGGTTCAGCAACAGATGATTGAGGAGGGGGCGAGGCGGCTGCAACAGTGGAGCGGCATCCGTCCTGTGGCCTTTCGGGCCGGAAATATGGGTGCTTCGGAAGAAACTCTGGCGGCGCTGGCAGCGGCAGGGTTGTGGCTCGACAGTAGCTACTGTTTCCCTTATGTCGGGGGCCAATGTCTTTTTAACGAGCAGCAACGCTACAATGGGTGCAAGTGGTATGGTCAGGTGCTGGAAGTAGCTCTTTCCGCCTATCGCCAACCCAATATCCCCGCTCTGCATCCGGCTAAACCGGTCGACCTGATGGGCTCTTCGTTTGAAGAGTGTCGTGATGCGGTGCAGATGATTTGTGCTGCTGGCGCTGAAGCGGTGTTGATTCTGCACAGCTTCAGCTTGTTCAAGGTACGTGACAAGCAATACGCCGGCGGCAAATTGAACCGGATTGTTACGCGGCGGTTTGAAAAGTTCTGCGACTGGTTGGCTACCAATCCGAGCAACTATCCAGCACGAACTTTTTCGGAATTGGCTCGGCTGGTTAAAGAGCAGGGTTACCAACCACAAGCGGTAGAACCCTGCATGCTCAAACGCCCGTTTCGTGCGCTGACGCGTAAAGCGGTGCAGGGGTTGAATAATTTCTATTGGTTTTAGCTTTAACCACCGACAAAGACAAGCCAAGAGCTTTATTGGCCACAGACAAGATCAGACAAATGCGGACAAAAGCTCAAGGTCAGCACCTTGATATAAGTTGATTCTAAACAAAAAAAGAGATTCCAGGTTTTGCATTGTCTGGTGTTGTCCGCCCTTGTCGGTGGCTAAAAAATGAGGTTTTTATGTTTCCAGTTATTGCTCGTCAACTCTTTAAATTGCAAGAACATCTACTCGGCCGCGACAGCTTTACGCTTCTTAAGCAATTGCTGGAATCCGAACGCTGGGAGCGGGAGCGCTTGCAGCAACTGCAGCTCGAGCGTCTGCAGCAGAGTGTTCAGCTCGCCTACCAGCACACTCCGTACTGGCGCACGCTCATGGATCAAAATCAGCTGCAACCGCAAGCGGTGCAATCTCTGGCAGATCTGCAGCGCCTCCCTTTGCTGAACAAAGAGATCATCCGCGCCCAACGCGAGGAGATGGTGTGGAAAGATGAAGGGAAGCGCGTCCAGCTGGTGCGTACCAGTGGCTCCACCAACGAAGCGTTGGAGTTTTACACCTCTTCCACGCGTGAGGCCCATATCAATGCAGCGCGTATGCGTGGGCATGAATGGGTGGGGATGCGCCGCGGTGAAAAGGAGCTCTATTACTGGGGTTCCCCCATTGAACTCAGCAAACAGGATCGCATCAAACGCATCCGCGATTGGCTGATTAACGATGGCTTGACCAACGGTTTTGAAGTGACCCCCGCGCGCCTGAAGAGCTATTTTGCGCAATGGCTCAAGTGGCAGCCCAAATGTATCTTCGGTTACCCAAGTACCTTTGTCCTTACGGTCAGTATGGCGCAAACGCTGGGGATCGACCTTACCGCACTAAAAGATCGAGGGTTGAAGCTGATTGCCACCACCAGCGAAATGCTCTCCAGTGTGGATCGGCAGCTGATTGAAGAGGGTTTCGGGGTGCCGGTGTACGATTCCTACGGATTGCGCGAGGCGGGCCTGATCGGGCATGAGTGCGCCCACGGCACCATGCACTGCATGGATGAGCAGGTAATTCTCGAAACCATTAACCCCGAAACTCTGCAACCCACAGAGAGTGAAGGGGAGCTGGTGGTTACCAATATCGTTGGCTCCGCATTTCCCATCTTTCGCTATCGCACCGGCGACATCGTCACCTTGTCACAGCAGCCCTGTGCCTGTGGCCGGACCCTTTCCTCCATCTCCATCAGCGGGGGGCGCGCGGTGGAGTTTATCGTCACCAAAGCGGGGAAGTGGGTGGTAGGGTACTCGTTTATCTATATTGCGCGCGCGGTCAAAGGGATTGATAAATTTCAGGTGATTCAAGAACAGCTTGGCGCCATCCTGATTCGCCTGGTGGTCAATGAGCAGTTTCCGACCGATGGGATCGAGCAGATCAAAATAAAAGCGGCCCAGCGCCTCGGCGGGGATGATCGGATCGACGTCGAACTGGTCGAAGATATCAAGCCAGCGCGTTCAGGTAAATATCGCCCTGTAATAAGCAAAGTGGCGGAAGAGATGTATCGGGAAAGGCAGTTCTAAGTATTAAGTGTTGAGTGCTTTAGTCCTGAGTCCTGAGTCCTGAGTCCTGAGTCCTGAGTCCTTTAGTCCTGAGTCCTTTAGTCCTGAGTGCTTAGTACTGAAGTGCTTAGTACTGAAGTGCTTAGTACTGGAGTGCTTAGCTTAGTACTTTCAACTCAGAACTAAGAACTGGAATGTTTATGAAGTTTATGCTTGCCGTTGATTGTGAAGGAGTTGCGTGTGTGGTCGGCGAACCTGGCGTCTCTCTGAGTCACTCCGTTAATATGGCGTTTGCGCGCGAGCAAGCCACGCGCGAGACCAATGCGGCGATCCGTGCTTTGTTCGACAGTGGTGCTGCGCAGGTTGTGGTGTGGGATAATCATGGCGATGGCGCGAACCTGATTTTTGCGCACCTTGATCCACGCTGCGAGATTGTGCTGGGAACTGGCTTTGCGCGCCGCTTTCCGGAGCTGGACCATACGTATTCCGGAGTTTTGCTGCTCGGCTACCACCCCAAAGCTGGCACCCCTCAAGGTGTGCTGGCACATACATATTGTTCGGCGGCGTATAAATCTATCCGCGTCAATGGAGTGGAAGTAGGCGAGATTGCCCTGGATGCAGCGGTAGCGGGGGAGTTGAACGTCCCCCTGCTTTGTGTAGCCAGCGACCAACACGGCTGTGACGAGGCCCTGCACCATATGCCGTGGGTGGAGACAGTAGTCACAAAGCAGGGATTTGGACGCCATTGCGCCCTTAGCAAGCATCCTGCCGTGGTTGAGCAGGAGATTGAACACGCGGTTGCGCGCGCAGTTGCATCCCTGACTGAAAAAAAGCCGTTCCGCTTTTGCTCTCCGCTAGTTATGGAACTGGAGTTCACCACCTGGAGTCGGTGTCTCAAAGCTATGCTCCGACGCTCCGGCTGGCGCATCAGCGGCACAAAAACTTTGCAGAAAACCTTGGCGAGCATGCTCGAATGGCAATGTTGAAGAACCCAGCACTCAGCACCCAGCACTCAGCACTCAGCACTCAGCACTCAGCACTCAGGACTCAGCACTCAGGACTAAACCAATGCCCCGACAAATCTTATCCATACTGATCCTGCTCCTTTTCAGCATACCCATCCCGGTAGGCGCAGTAACGCCTTCACAGGTATTGGTCTTGTACAACGCTGACTGGCGTGAAGATCATCCCCTTAGCGCACCAGGGCAGGATTCGCACGAGATAGCTGAGCACTATGTGCACATGCATACCGATCACGCCACGGGTGAAAAGCCGTACCTCCTCGGGTTGCGCTGCGAACATGGGATTAAGGTTCTGGATGAAGCCAGGCACCTTAATGCAGAGCATCTAGCTGAGAACAGCTCTGATAATGCGGCAGGGGTGGTGTTCAAACGGACCTATCTATTTGGGCCGTCACCCAAGGACGATCAGCTGCGCGACAGCCGTCTGATTGAATTCGCGTTGCCAGGCGGAAGTTCTGCTTGGAATATGGCTACGTTACAGATGGATCTCAAGCCCGATAAGGGGGCGGAAATACCCCTGGTGCGGGATGGATTGGTCCAGGTAAAGGGAAAAATTTATGTCGGCAGTGGCGATAAGTGGACAATTCGTCTCGATGGGAAGAGTTTTGCTAGCGGAGCACTCACCCTCACAGCTTCCTGTACCGATCGCGCAGGGAAGGTGCATTCCTGGCACGCCGATTATGTCGATGTAGACGATGTGGAACTCTCCTGCAGTGGGCGCGATGGAAAGCGTGACGATCTGCATTTTATAGAAGATGTAGCTCAACCGCTTAAGAACTTTCTTGAAGACCCTGAAAATGCGCGTCCCGATGGCACCCTACTCAAAGATCACATCCTGTTCATGGTGGTTAGCTACGGTTTGCCCCGTACCGCTGTTGCCCCATGCGGCATCGCGCGTGGTATTACCGAACAGGCTGGCAACTACGGAGCGATTATCGATTTTGGGCAGCGCTTGCAACTGCTCTATTACGATATAGATAAAGTGATGGGCACACAGCTACGTGGATATCTTTTTTCAAGTAAAAGCCCATTTAGGGATTACTTTTTTCGCGCGCCACAAAACAGACCTCTGGTCGATAGGGCAAATCCTTTTCTCCATTCTCAACTGTATACGTCCAGTGCGTCTCTAAGTGAAGGTCCACAACCCTTATCTTTCACCGTAGCCAACCGCAGTCAGCATCCAGAGCGTTTTCTCTACTTTGTCAGCCGTATCGATGCTCCCGATCCATTGCAGGCCAAAGCTCTGATTGATCGAGCGGTGTATGCCTCCACGTATGCCAGCCCCGCCATGGGGATGTTGCCTGAACAGGATTACCCGCAAGATAAAAAGCGCACCGGGTATTTGTCTCGCTCCAAGACCGGGTTGGATTTGTGGAAACAGGGCTATCGCCATCTGTATTACGGCGGGCAGGGAAAAAATCTGCTGGAATGGGGGCGCCTTGCCCCGGAAAATGGATTTTTAAACGAAGATATTTCCTATCTGCCCGGCGGCATTGCCGCAACGGTGATTTCGCACAATGGCTGGAAAAAGGGAGAGATGCGCACAGATCTGGCACGTGGTGTAACCGCAACCGCCGGCGCCGCCAAAGTCTACCGTGGCGCACCCCATATCCACAACAAAAGCTGGTGGGATGACGATATTTTCTATCCCGCCTTGCTGCATGGTAAGACCCTGGGGGAAGCTTGGCTGATGAATCAAATGCACTTAGGCTGGATTACCACGTTTGTGGGCGATCCACTGCTGAAGTTGTCCGCCTCTCCGCTCGTTCCCCACAAACCTATGTATAACGATGCGGATAAAGATGTCAGGTTTCAGATAGTGAAGGGTGCACACGAAAAAGAAGTTTGGCTGCAGGTGGATTTAGGCGCTACTGCCGCGAACCCGCAGATGGTTCAACTTCAGGCAGTATCTCAAGAAGGAAAGAAGATGATCAGTCCAACCTTCGATGCGCGGCCGACCCTTTATCTGGGAGATAAGTCAGTTTGCGGGGAGAAATGGACTCTTACGTTGATGGATCCGTTTGGACAGAAGTATACGCAAAGTGTTGTTGCTGAGTGTGTAGGAACACCATAGGCAGAGACTTTAATGCAGTAACCTTAAAAGTCTTAACAGACAAGAAATGGAAGAGAGTTTGTATGAAGATCGCTGCGGTTTTTGGCTCTGTAGGCCCGTCTTCGCCCAAAGAATATGTAGAGCGGATGTGTCAGGCACAAGTTGTTCATCAATGGCATTCCACTGAAGTCTTCGAAGTTTCTGGCGGCGCTATCGGAATTGTTCGAACCTCAGAACGCTATGGGGTCATCCCTATGTTTTTTAAAAGCGCGGATGGAAACTTGTTGGCTATTTCAGGTGTGCCGACCAAACTGGGGCAGTTGGAAGCGTTTTTACGTCAAATTGTTGAGATGGACACCGCACACGCATTTCAGGCACTGACTGAAATGGATGGTGCTTATGCAGCGATTTTTTGGCAGGAAAAAGAGCAGAAGGCTCTTATAGTGCCAGATTTTATGGGCTTCCAACCACTATATTTTCACAAGGCACCTAAAGGTATTGCTCTAGCTTCGGAAATAAAGGCTTTTCCTTGCGCGCAAATTGTTCCAGTTCAGCCTGATCCGGCGGGGTGGGGGGCGTTTCTTACCTTTGGGCACTCAGTTGGAGAAAACACGCAACTGGCAGGTGTCTCCAGTCTCAGAGGGAAACGTATTTGCTACGATCCAGCAAATAATGAACTAACGCAAGAACAATACTGGAATTGGCCTGAACGGTCGCCTGAAATGCCGTTCGAGGATATTTCCACGAAATTTATTCTAGATTGTTATCGCGCTGAAGTGAGTGCGTATCAGGAATATCAAGTTCAGGACAATACCCTGCTGATGAGTTCTGGATTTGATTCCCGTTTTATCCTTTGTTTGCTCAAAGAAAAAGGAATCTCTATCGAGACTCTATCTGTTATGCAACGCAAACATTTTGGCGGAGCAGAAGGGACTTTGGGCCATCGGGTGGCCAAATATTTTGGGGTTGAGCACGCACGGCTTGTTGGAGAAGTCTCCGGTCCCGAAGGGGAGGCTGCCAAGAGCCATTACTTGATGATGAATGAGGTCGCAACACCTGGGCGGGGACTTTTTATCAGCAATGTTGCTGCACACGTTGAAAGTCTGACAGGTGCCGTATGGGAAGGGGTTGCTCCGGGGTATACTTTGACTCAATTCACAGACCTGGATATGAATACCTATTTGACAAAGAAAAAATTAACCCCTGATTCCGCTGTCTGGCAACAGGCCGCAGCCGTTTTCTCGCAGGACTTCATTCAATCCATGCAGGAGGCATTGAAGGCTAACATTGAGCGAGAAAGAGAAATGTATGGCGAGGATGATTATGGCGTGATGCGCTTTATTATTAAAAATCGGGCTCTAAACAGAACCGTCACAAATCCATTAAAGGTTTACGCCAATAGTGTCCTCCCCTTCACCCCGGGAATGTCGGATAAACTTTGGAGCTACATTGCTTCAATTCCACCCTTAACAATAAAAAAACCGCAACTAAAGTTATACAGAAAAATTTATCGTGAGCACTATAAGAAAGCTTGTGCCATTCCCTTCTGTGGTGAAAGTGGTTTGTTCTCAGGGGATGATCGATTTAGTGCTGAAATCAAGTGGAAAAACTTTGTCCATACTTTGCTTTACTATTATGAGCGCCGGCGGAAAATTCCACTTGTTGGGTCTTTATTTGCGCACTCACCTATTGAAGCTAATATTCACATTAATGACTTCCTTAACCGCCACGCTAATGATTTAAAAAATGGCGCTAATTCCGTGTCTGATTATGTCAATACAGACTTTTTTGAACAGAAAAACAACGGCCCCGAAGATTCGTTTCATATGAAGCAACAACAAAGCCTTGCTTATTATTTTCTTTACTGGGCTGACGTCATGCGAGGGGACTCATCTGTGCATTGAGTCTGGGATAAGAAGTACATATGAATGTTTTCAAGGTTTTTCATGGATTAGGGGAGGGTTTTTTCAGGGGCTTCCTGAACAGTATTACATACCTTTTCGGTGGTTGTATACCTAACGAACGTTGTGTTCAAAACGGCTATTCCAACCTACAGTCGTATTCGAAAACTGCTACTGGTAAAATCTGGAATTGTTGTCGAGGAAGGGACGGAGATTGGCTTTGGCAGTTTTATCTTGGGAATAAACCGAGAGTCGCCTTCTGTAACCTTTGGTAAACGCGTTATTGTGGCACCATATATTGTGTTTGTGGCAAGCAGTTATCCCGATAATTCTCGACTTGCCTCACATACTGATGTTAAAGGGCAGATTCAGAAAAACGCTCCAATTGTTGTTGGAGATGATGTCTGGTTGGGAGCCAAGGCTGTTATTTCCCCCGGTGTAAAAATTGGTTCTTTATCAATCGTTGCCGCGGGGGCAGTGGTGAGGCAGGACGTGCCGCCAAAATCTGTAGTTGCGGGTGTTCCGGCAAAAGTTATACGTATCCTGAATTAATTTCTGGAATTGGAAAATTTATATGCATAGCAGGCCAAAGTACCTTCGAAACCTAGCCATCAACTGGGGAGGACACATCGCTTCTTTAGTGGTGATGTTTTTTCTGTCTCCCTACATTGTCGGCAAGCTCGATGCGGTTTCTTATGGGATATGGAGTTTGCTGACCGTATTGATCGGTTATATGGGTATTTTCGATATAGGCGTCCGTTCAAGTGTTGGTCGCCATATCGCCCTGTATTTGGGGAAAAAGGATCACACTGGGGTAGACGAGACGATCCGCGCTGGTTTTGCGGTTTTTACTTTAACCGGCGGATTGGTGCTGTTAGTTGGAGTTATCCTCGGATGGTCTTTCCCCGTTTTTTTCCAGAATGTCCCCATTGAATATTATTCTATGGTGCGCTTGTTATTGCCTTTCATGGCGGTCAATCTTTGGTTTGCCGCCGTTGCCGCCATTTACTCGAATGTTCTTAGCGCTCATGACCGTTTTGATGTTGCCCGGGCGGTAGATTTGGTGGTGTTGTTGATTCGAACGGCAGCGACAGTGTATGCTCTTTACGCTGGCTGGGGGTTGTGGGGCCTGGCTGGAGCTTTGGCGCTGGCGAACTTTTTTTCAGTTATTCTCAATAGAATCTGCGCCGGGAAGATCTATCCCAGGTTACGCAGTTTCCCCTTGCTGTTCTCACGCGCCCGCATGGGGGAACTCTTCGGCTATGGTTTTTATGCCTTTATTTCACATGTCGCCTATCAAGTTATTGGTCAAAGTGATCTTATCATTGTCGGCGCTTTTATAAGTGTTGCAGCAGTCCGTGAATATAGCGTCGGCGCAACGCTTATTTTTTATTCGGCCCCTTTTATCAGCATGATCGCCATGACTTTTTTCCCCTCCGTACAGAAGGCGGTTTCGGCACAGGAGTTCAACAACGTAAAAGGACTTCTTAGCTCACAAATCCGTATCTCCTTAAGTTTCGGACTGTTGGCCTACATCGGACTTGCCTTTTATGCCCACCCCTTTATCCGCTTGTGGATGTTGCAAGATGGGTTCGATCTCCCCAGTGTAACGTTGGCCGCCAATGTGATGGCAGTGCTGGCTCTTTCTAAAATACCAGTCCTTTATCTGGTCCCCTGCGTCAACGTGTTGTCTGCCATGGGCCATGTCCGATTTACCGCAAAACGTTCCGTTGTAGAAGCTTTGATGAATGTTGCACTTTCAATGCTATTTGTTCTTGTATTCAAATGGGGTCTTGTCGGGGTTGCCGCTGGTACTTTGGGCGCACGTTTACTCATATCGGCCGTAGTTGTTCCTTATTATATGTGCCAAAAGCTCAATATTTCAGGATTGAAGTTTTTTACGTCTAGTCTTGCACCAGGTTTTTTAGCATTGCTACTGTTTTCTCTTTACTGTGGCTTAATTCAGCGACTATGGTCAGTCGAAGACTGGCTAAGCTTTGGTGAACATATTATTGCGGCGATATTCATGTGGTGTTTGATCGCATTTGCGTTTCTATTGCCGCCAGATGTCAGGAATAAAATTGTGGGAAAAGCTAAAAAGATGGTTTCGTGAAAATGTAACGTGAGATTGAAATGATTAATACAATTTTGAGTTTTATATTCAGTTGGGAGCGCAACTCAGAGCGTCGCGCAAAACTTTTTTGCACTGGTAAGCTTGGCTTTGCCGGCAAATTGAATGTGGTGTAAAAAGAATCGCGAGTCTGGCACCAGAGCTCGTGCCTACTGTTAGCAGCGATGCTTCTCCTGATAGAATAGCCCTTAGCATTTTTGAAAGAGAAATTACAATGATAAATAAATTAATCATATACCTAACTTCTTTGCCAACGAGAGTAAAAAATATTCGTAAGTTAGTAAACGAAGGGGAAACATATTATCCAGAAGTGTCTAAAAAAAATAAACTTAAAATATATTCAGAACTATTTTTTTGGTTACTTCGTCATCAGGAAGTAAATAACTTCTATTTTGCATATGGTTTAGATTGCAAAAGCGCAAATATTGAAGATTATATTTCTTGCGGTGAGTTTCAAAAGATAAGAGATTTGGCTCAGAAATCAAGATATCGCGCGCTTGGCAATGCGTCATATGGTTGTGTTTTAGGAGATAAATTTCTTTTTGGAAAGTACCTTGAGTCGATAAATATGCCTTCTCCGAGGGTTTTAGGGGTAGGTTTTTCTAATCATATAACGCTATGCGAAAGCAATTCAGAGATTGAAACTCGTGACCTTCTTTCATGCGAGTTTGATGGCTTTGTTAAGCCCTTGCATGCGTACGGTGGTAAGGAAATAATAGAATTAAAAATTGAAGATGGAAAAGCTGTATCTGGTGGATTGGAGCTTACGCTTGATGAATTGCTTATGAAGTTGCCTAAAGCATTTATGATTCAAGAGCGCTTTATACAGCATGATTCCCTCAATAACTTGTTTCCTAAATCAGTCAATACTCTCAGGCTCGTTACCTATTTGGAAAATGATAAAGCGCAATTGTTTGATGGGTTTTTGCGTGCCGGGGTTGGTGACCTTTGCGTGGACAATTGGGCAGCTGGGGGCATTTTGGGTGGGATTGATATGTCTACAGGTCGTGCCTCAAAGATGTGGAAATACAAGCCAGGGTTTGGAGCTTCTGTTACCGTGCACCCAGATACGAAATTTATTTTAGGCGATCTTGAGTTTCCTTGGTTTAAGGAATCTTGTGATCTGGTGCGTGAAATTCATCAAAAATATTTTTATGGGTTTTATTCAGTAGGGTGGGATATCGCTGCCGGACCTGAGGGGCCAAGTATCATTGAAGGAAATGGAGCCTGGTCAATTGAGGGATTTCAAACCCCGTATGGTGGCCTCAAAGAACGCGTTAAAAAATTCTTTTAGATAATGTTTTTATGAGAATAGTTTTCGACCTGAAGAGGCATTGGCCAAACCATTGGTTCGATGGGCGTTGGAAACCAAGGTTCGTAAACTGCTGGGGCGGGTCATATCGGAGAATTGGTCTGTCGATTCCCACTTGATGAAAAAATAATAATTATGTCTGTAAAAAAATACATGATTAATGGTGGAAAATGTCTTCTGTGATCAATGATTTAAACTTTAATCAGGTAAATAAATGAATAAAACTACACCACAAGTAAGTGTTATTATTCCAACATTTAATAATATAGAATATATAGGTGCTTCTATAGATAGTGTTTTGGCACAAAGTTATGCAAACATCGAAATAATAATAATTGACGATGGATCATCTGACGGCACAGGAGAATTCATAAGCAATAAATATAAAACCAGTCCGAATGTAAAATATTTTTTTAAAGAAAACAACGGGGTGTCTAGTGCAAGAAACACCGGAATTGAAAAATCTAGCGGTGATTTAATTGCATTTCTTGATGCTGATGATCTCTACGTTGAAAATAAAATTACTTGTCAGGTTCAACATCTTGTCAAAAATAAAAAATGCATGATGGTCTACTCCGACATGTTTATTTTCAATGAAACAGAAACAACCAATAGTAGCTATCACGAGAAGTTGAATGTCGAATGTCCAAGTGGCTTTATTTTTAATGACTTATTGCTTTGTCATTTAATATGGACTGGCACTGTAATGTTGAGAAAGGAAGTTTTTGATAATATCGCGCTTTTCGACGAGAACCTAGATACAGCAGAAGATTATGACTTATGGCTGAGGGTTGCTGCGTTACATCGGATTGACTATATACCAAAAGTTCTTGCTGGCTATCGTCGAGGACATGAAAGTTTGACGTCGTATAAAAAACATAGTGCTAATAAGTATATTAAACCAAATACAATAACAGTTATAGAAACGAATATATCACGCAATTTGAGTTTAGTTAATTTAGCAAAAAGCCAAATAAACGAAAGATTGTTTGATATATATTTTGAATTTGGGTGGTCGGCGTACAAGTCTGGAAATGTAAAAGCTTCTAAAAGATATTTCCTTGAAGCGTTAAAGTTGAAAAAAAATAGTGTTAAGTCTTTGGCTTATTTCCTCATGACTTCTATAAGAGGCAATTGATATGGATGTTTTCTACTGGAAGGTGAGTCCATCAAATTTCGGGGATGAGCTGAATACCTGGATTTGGCCACGTGTTTTGCCTGATTTGTATGATTATAAAAATGACAGCCATGTTTTTGTCGGAATAGGCACTTTGATAAATCACAAACTCCCTCAAGACCTTGTAAAAATCATATTTGGCGCAGGGGTTGGCTACGGTGATGTTCCCGAAATAGATGATTCGTATAAAATTTATTTTGTTAGAGGACCGTTAAGCGCGGAAGTGTTGAATTTGGAAAAAGATAAATTCATAACTGATCCTGCCATTCTTTTGAGTGACTATCGACACGAGATTTCCCCTAATACAACAAAGAAATATAAAGTTTCTTTTATCCCGCACTATATTAGTGAGACTTTGGGCAATTGGCACGAAGTGTGCGAAAATATTGGCATCCACTGCATAAGTCCTTTTGGCAGTATCGAAGAAGTATCTGCGGATATTATCTCCAGCGATTATGTCTTAACAGATGCAATGCATGGTGCAATCTTAGCTGATGCCTTTCGCGTCCCTTGGATGGTTGTCCATCCTTCCTATAACCAAATACTTGAATTTAAGTGGAGGGACTGGGCTGGTTCAATGAACGTTAATTACGATCCAATTTCGATAAACTGTGTTTGGCGTGGTGATAATGAAAAACCTACCATTTCTAGGGTTAAGAATGTTGTTAAGCGTGGACTATTCAAGGCAGGTATGTGGAATAAGTCTTGGACTATGCCAGATAGAAAAAAAAGTAATAAGCATGAAATTGATATCGTATGTGGTCAGTTAACCAGAGCACTTGATTCTCCCCAATATAACTTGAGTAAGGATGATGTCTTTAAGACTAATTTAGCTAGGTGTAAAGAAAAAATAGAAACGCTGAAAAATGATATCGCTGACGGTTCTATTTAAGATTCTAAACTTATATCGTTCTTCTATTTAGGTAAATTATGTCTTTAAAAGGCTTGGCGTTTATATTTATTTTCTTCTTTTGGGTTTTTGGAGC
>JAVERS010000085.1:0-4159 GCA_034007015.1 Desulfuromonadaceae bacterium | reverse complement strand
GTTTCAAAACTGAACAGTAAGCACGGGTTTGTAATATATAAACATTTCTTTTATATAAAGAAATGTACTTGACATTTTCCGAGTAAAATCCTATAATTACAACTGAAAATATTATAGGAGTAGGGCATGAAAGCATTAAAAGATCAACTTCAAATTGTGGGCAAAGAATGTTCTGAATTGCTTGAGCAACAAACTAAATTTACAAACAATCGCTTACAATTATTTCATGTAACCCAAACCTATGTCAATCCATTTTTAACCAATTCCGATCAAGAACATGATGCATTTTATGAAGACGGCATCATACATGTTATCCTCAGCAATGGCAAAACAGAAAAATTCTACTTTGACGAAGACCAAAGCGTCATCGATGCCTTTTTTAAAACAGGTCAACGAGAAGAACTTGTATTTTGGTTTGGTGGTAGGTTTTTCAATGTTGCTAAAAAAACAAACTATGAAGAGCATAAGCTTAACCGTAAAACATTTGAAGAGCTTGCAGAAAAAATTAGAGAAAAACGATTTGAAATACACACCCTTCAAGACAAAATGGAACGTATTGAATTTTGGAAGCAATACAACCTTCCTTTTAAATTTATTGCTGACATTAAAATAGCTCTTAGTGGCTTATCCGAATCTTCATCTGGTAACGGATGTAAAAGCAATACTGTGAGGCATGTTGTTTTGCAAGAAGATTATGTTAGTGGTGCTCTCAAGCGCAAGACAAATCAATACCTTTGTTCACAACAAAAAGGGCTTTATTTTTCTCTTAACACAGATATTAAAATCGAGGATATCCAACATGTCATTACATGTAAAGAGTGTTTGGCGCGAATCGAGAAGTATAAGAAGGGGAACTAATGACAATCCCATCTTCTAATATCTTCGCGCAAGCTGGTGTTGAGATACAAAATACATTCAGTAATCTTACTGTACTAAGTATGGGTTTAGGTCAAGACAGCACAACTATCCTCTTTAAAATTGTTTTTGATGCAGAATTTCGTGCGCGTTATGCGCCTAATAGACTTTTGGTGCTCTTTAGCGACACTGGCAATGAGCACCCTTTCACCTATCAATATCGTGATGAAGTTATTATCCCTTTTTGTAAGGAACATGGCATTGAGTTTGTTACGATTACGAGTGATATGGGATATCACACTAAAGGGTGGAAAAGCTTAACACACAAATGGTCATACGGCAATAGACCTACAATCGGAAGCGTTGCTTATCCAAAGAGCTGCACTCATCAATTAAAACTCATGCCTCAATACAATTTTCTCGAAGAATGGATTATCAAAAATTATGATTTACCACAAAGTGCGCGTAAACGTGCCTATGTTTACTTTGCAAAATACTTTGGAAAAATCCGTTGGCTTGTCGGTATTGCCAAGGGCGAAGAGAACCGTGTTCAAGATGCCGAAAAAGAGACAATCGCATGGAAAAAACAATCGGTTGTTGTCGAGTATCCTTTATTGGGTGTCGGCATGGATCGCTCTGCATGTCAAGCCTATATCAAATCACTTGGCTTTCAACTTCCAATGCCTTCAAATTGTATGTTTTGCCCTTATGGTTCAAATCACTTAGAGCTCTTATGGCTTTATGAGTCCTATCCTGATCGTTTCTATGAATGGGTACAGCTTGAGCAAAACAAACTTGACGCATGGGCTGATACGGATGTTAAAAACTTAGGTGTAGTTGGCAAGCTTCACAAGGATGGAGAGCGCAAAGGACAAGCCGTGACACTTCTTGACGTGCTGGCCGAAGCGAAAGCAAAATATCCAAATATGCAACTCGAAGATCTACAAGAATACAAATGGTCACACGGTCATTGTGTGGCTAGTAAATACTAGAAATAGATAAAAGGAGTGACTTATGAGCATATCACCCAATTTTTTACCATTGGCTTCCTTAAAACCAATCCTTTTCAGTAGGGCAATGATCGAAGCGATCCTTGCTGGGAGGAAGACGATGACGAGAAGAATGCTAAATCCACAACCGTCTGCTGATTGGAAGCCTTTTGGCAATATGTCCGAAGTACATAAAATGGTTAATGGCCAGTTTGTTATGAAAAATGGTTCACCTGTTGTCTTGGGATATGGTTTTTCTAACGAAGACGGCAGCGAAGCACATGTAGCAAAATTCAAAGAGGGCGATATATTGTGGGTTCGTGAAACCACATACATTTACGGGAAATACGCCAAAGCTGGCATTTCTAAAAAAGGTCGTCAAAAATGGAAATTTGTCGCGGATAAAACAAAAAAGGTTTTGTATCCAACCGATTCGTTCTCGGACGAATGTATGATAGCTGACCGAAAAACACCCAAGGACACTTTGGCATATTGGAAGCGACCGTCCATTTTTATGCCAAAGTGGGCATGTCGAATTTATCTACGTGTAACGAATGTCAAATGTGAGAGGCTTTGTAATATCACGCTTCAAGATATTTTAAATGAGGGATGTCCATCATATGATAAAGAAGCATATGTCGGATTAAAAGTTAAAGCCATTTATGCGGGATACCCGATTGAAAAAGAGATTTTGAATTGGTGGGTTAATCTATGGAATGCTATAAATGGCAAAGATGCATGGACATTGAATTCTTACGTGCTTGCCTATTCTTTTGAACAAGTAGAAAAGTGCTGGTAATCAATAAAAAAGACTTGTACTGTTTCTTTATGTTGAGAATGATGTTAAAATAATAAAAAATTGGAGTGCAGAGATGAATGAGACAAAAAAAAATCAAGATGAGAAAATCCCCGTAATGCAGCAATTAGGTTTGTTAACACCAAGGATTTGTAGTATTCCTCAAATGACTTTTCCCGAAAATAATAATTATATGATTTATTCAAAACGAGAACTTTTTGAAAGTGCTGGTCCAAAGTTCCTTTTCAAAGATGCTCATTCATTCTTGTGCGCACGCGATCAGCTTGCATTTTTAAATCCAAATCGGAGCATTCCCTTCTTGAAGTATCTTGGAAAATACGTATTCCCAATTAGCCGTAGTCCAGAAGTAGAAATGTTATCTTGACGATGATACGAGAAAGATGAAATATGTCTAAAGAGCTTAGTAACAGTGAAAACGACATAAAAACCACAAAACTCATTGAACATCCAGATTTTTTTAGCATTAAAAAAGGCGATAATTACATCGCAAAAATTTGTGCTCTATGCTGTTATAAAGACCCTATTGACGAAGAACACCATTATGATTACAATAAAGATAAACAAATAAACAACTACACATTTTATGATCCTGAAAATTCCTACTGGGATTATCCACGGCACTATATCTCATACATTGGCAAAAAGGCACTTATAATTTATAAACGCCAAAGGAGAGACTGCTGCGCTGCGAAAAGAGGAGAAATTGTGGTCTGTGTGGCTTATACTGAAAAGAAGTATAGAAATTGTGGATTAATGACTAAACTATTCAGTGATTTAACCAAAAAATACAAGCACATTGTTGTCGATACATATACGGACGAATTGATTACGGTGTGTAAAAAACTTGGAATAAAGTCTTTTAAAGGGAATTTTTAAAAAATGGTGACAATATGACTAAAAAGCACGAATTAAATCAAGCAAACAGATTTTCAGAATCTCTCTTATTTTGGGCAAAAGAATATCTTGCACATAAAGCTTTGGAGCTGTTTCAAAAATCTAAACAAAACAAAGTAGATGATATCATCGCGGCAAAAGACGAGATCCTTCATGCCAAAAACTTGCTCGAAGTAAAAAATGCTTGCAATACACTAATTCAAAAAGACTTGCGTTCACTATCCAAACCACTTGGTGGAGTTGTGAGCTTTTATGAGTATGTGTTAAAAAATACCGATAGTTTTTCTTCAATCAATACCGATTTCATCTATTTGTACTCCAATAGCTTACATGTAGCAGAGAGCACTAAACGTAATCACATCGATAGCGTTATTGAATTGCTTACTTACATTGAGAACTCAAATACAGATGGGTTTAACTTCAATATTGAATACGATGAGGCCAGAACGAAAAAGCCAAAAGCAAAAGTCTATGACTCAATGGATGCGGAAGAGTTTATCCGTTTTTCAAAAGAGATTACACAATGGGGCGCTAAAACAGAGTTTGAGCGATGCAGAAATATTTTGATTTGCCGTATCTTGCTCTATTCGGGCATCACTCCAAA
>JAVERS010000084.1:0-4242 GCA_034007015.1 Desulfuromonadaceae bacterium | reverse complement strand
CTGTTTGGGGTTTGTGGCTTGGACGAAAATGCTGCATCCCCACCGCGCCTGTTTTATTTGGAATCTGGGACAAAAAGGAAGATGCTCTGCAATCTTTGATTGGCTCTACTGTGCTTGATTCCTTTACCTATCAAGAGGACGTTTCTCTTTTTGTGGATGGTCGAGATTCCATCCCGGATTTACCTATCTCCTTTGCGTCCAGCACCAGGGAGCATTCCCCGAGACGGGTCAACACGCATCAGGGAAGTAACTCCGTGGTGTCATCATCCAAACAAAGAGTTTGAGCCGCATTATGCTAGAACCTCAATTGTCGCCGCTCAAGCCGGTGCCGATCAAAGACCGCATATCAGTGGTCTATGTCGAGAAAGGCAACCTGGACGTACTCGACGGCGCCTTTGTGGTGGTCGACAAGACCGGCGTGCGCACCCAGATCCCGGTTGGCGGCGTTGCCTGCCTGATGCTTGAACCGGGCACTCGGGTGTCGCACGCTGCGGTGACCTATGCCTCCCGCGTCGGCTGTCTGCTGGTGTGGGTCGGTGAGGCCGGGGTGCGACTTTATGCCGCCGGCCAGCCTGGTGGGGCCCGGTCGGACCGGCTGCTCTATCAGGCCAGGCTGGCACTCGATGATAGTGCCCGTCTTAAGGTGGTCCGTAAGATGTACACACTGCGGTTCGGGGAGGAACCACCGGCGCGGCGGAGTGTCCAGCAGTTGCAAGGCATTGAAGGTGTGCGCGTACGGAAAATGTACGAACTGCTTGCCAACCAGTATCGGGTACCGTGGAAAGTCCGCAACTACGACCATAGTTCGTGGGGTAGCGGTGACCTGCCGAACCGTTGCCTCTCTTCGGCCACCGCCTGTCTGTACGGTATCTGCGAGGCGGCAATCTTGGCGGCCGGGTATGCCCCCGCAATCGGTTTCATTCATTCCGGCAAGCCGCAGTCGTTTGTCTACGATATCGGCGATCTCTTCAAATTCGACACGGTAGTGCCGGTAGCCTTTCGCGTCGCCGCGCGTAAACCTCGTGACCCGGAACGTGAGGTACGTCTGGCCTGCCGGGATGCCTTCCGGCAGACCCGCCTGCTGCGCAGGATAATCCCGACCATTGAGGAGGTGCTGGCCGCAGGTGAGTTGGCCGTTCCGGCCCTTCACGAGGAGGCTGTTGCCGTGGCCATACCCAATAAGGAGGGCCTGGGCGATGGTGGTCATCGTGGTTGAAAATGTGCCGCCGCGTCTCCGGGGTCGACTGGCGGTGTGGCTGCTGGAGGTCCGCGCCGGTGTATATGTCGGCAAACTCTCCCGTCGTATCCGCGAGATGATATGGACGACGGTCGGCCAAGGGTTGGCGGAGGGTAATGCCATCATGGCTTGGAGCACGAATACCGAATCGGGGTACGATTTCCTCACCCTGGGGGCAAACCGGCGCATGCCCGTGGAAATGGATGGTATTAAACTGGTTTCCTTTTTCCCTGGAGGAGGGCAGGAGGACGGCCTACCCACTGTGCAGGAAGGTGAAGGATTTTCTGGTAGAAATTTGCCGCCCAGAGAATAAACGGAACGGCAGTGAGTTCCAACAAGTGCGTTCCCCGCAAACGCGGGGATGAACCGCAGCACCTCTGCGACATCGACCCGGAAACGCAGCGTTCCCCGCAAACGCGGGGATGAACCGAGATGGCGATAAGGCCAAACGACAACCAAGGAGCGTTCCCCGCAAACGCGGGGATGAACCGCTACCAGATGCCGGACGGCCGGCAGATGACCTGCGTTCCCCGCAAACGCGGGGATGAACCGGTACAGGTGATATGATGGCAGCGGAGATTCTAGCGTTCCCCGCAAACGCGGGGATGAACCGTCCAAGACCGACACGAACCAAGTGGGCGACGGGCGTTCCCCGCAAACGCGGGGATGAACCGGAAATGCTTGACTCGAAGTGGGCGAAAAACGAGCGTTCCCCGCAAACGCGGGGATGAACCGGATCGAGAGTCTGCGCCAGCCTGTAGAACTCCGCGTTCCCCGCAAACGCGGGGATGAACCGAGTACCGCAGCGAGGACTGGGCCGCCTACCGGGCGTTCCCCGCAAACGCGGGGATGAACCGAACCGGTTTACCATCACGCAGGACATCACTAAGCGTTCCCCGCAAACGCGGGGATGAACCGGGGTATGGAGCAATTTCAACAAAAAGAGGTTCGCGTTCCCCGCAAACGCGGGGATGAACCGAGCGCAAACTGGGCGAGCTCTACCGCCTGCGCGCGTTCCCCGCAAACGCGGGGATGAACCGGCAGGGGCTTGGATAGGAAACTTTACACGAAAGCGTTCCCCGCAAACGCGGGGATGAACCGATCGACGCCGGCATTGCCGCGGCCGTGTTTGAGCGTTCCCCGCAAACGCGGGGATGAACCGGCACCCATCCAGGCGAGTGGCCTTGAACTGGAGCGTTCCCCGCAAACGCGGGGATGAACCGATTTAAGTTGTCTGAAAAATGGAAATGGGCTGGCGTTCCCCGCAAACGCGGGGATGAACCGTATATGATGATTGATGAGATTGCCAGCGGAATGCGTTCCCCGCAAACGCGGGGATGAACCGGAGGAGAACATGGAAACCAGTAAGCAAGTAGCGCGTTCCCCGCAAACGCGGGGATGAACCGTTCGGCGCCGGCCAGGTGCAACGAGAAAACTTGCGTTCCCCGCAAACGCGGGGATGAACCGCTCAACAGCTGTCGACGACAAAGGAGGAGACCGCGTTCCCCGCAAACGCGGGGATGAACCGATCATTAAAGCGGCCAGGGCGTTGAAGGGAATGCGTTCCCCGCAAACGCGGGGATGAACCGGGCTTCAATGCCGTCCTCCCGCTACGACCACCGCGTTCCCCGCAAACGCGGGGATGAACCGTTGCTGCTCGACTCCTCTTCCGCATCGGCTACGCGTTCCCCGCAAACGCGGGGATGAACCGTTTACCTGTCCGCTTCTCCAGCGCATCCGCCCGCGTTCCCCGCAAACGCGGGGATGAACCGATTCTAACCCCAACCGGCAAGAAAACGGACGGGCGTTCCCCGCAAACGCGGGGATGAACCGCCACCAAGCAAGCGGGCCACGGCGCCCAGGAGGCGTTCCCCGCAAACGCGGGGATGAACCGTTCGACAACGGCAACGAGAGTGCCGGCAGGCGGCGTTCCCCGCAAACGCGGGGATGAACCGGGTAATTCTGTCCGTGTCCAGGTGAATAGCAAGCGTTCCCCGCAAACGCGGGGATGAACCGGACGAACTTCAATGGATTCTCAAGCGGGACTAGCGTTCCCCGCAAACGCGGGGATGAACCGAGCACGGGTGGAGATTGGAAACAACGCAACCTGCGTTCCCCGCAAACGCGGGGATGAACCGATGCTCGCAGCCATGGAGCGCAACGACTACGAGCGTTCCCCGCAAACGCGGGGATGAACCGCGTTGTCGCCCATCCGGTCTCGCCGTACACAAGCGTTCCCCGCAAACGCGGGGATGAACCGCTTCCCCCATGCGTTACACGAGTGCCACTCGGGCGTTCCCCGCAAACGCGGGGATGAACCGAGGCTGTCGTGCGTCATGTGCTGGCTTGTGAGGCGTTCCCCGCAAACGCGGGGATGAACCGCCGGCGCGCATGCACCGGGGCGAGCGGCTGCAGCGTTCCCCGCAAACGCGGGGATGAACCGATTCAACCCGCAGGAGGAGATGGACAAAGCCCGCGTTCCCCGCAAACGCGGGGATGAACCGCGAGCCCATATTTTACCTCATGCGGAGTGGATGCGTTCCCCGCAAACGCGGGGATGAACCGTGTCGGGGTGGTATGGTGCAAGCTGAGGAATAGCGTTCCCCGCAAACGCGGGGATGAACCGTCTCCCAGTTGGCCGAGCCACCGGTCTGCGGGGCGTTCCCCGCAAACGCGGGGATGAACCGGGGCTGACCTCGGTGGCGCTGACCAACCGACCGCGTTCCCCGCAAACGCGGGGATGAACCGACATTGTCGCCGACGTTGGCCTGGGTGGCGGCGCGTTCCCCGCAAACGCGGGGATGAACCGATGCAAAGGATCCTGCGTACCACCCTGGAGCTGCGTTCCCCGCAAACGCGGGGATGAACCGGTGGCGCGGTCCAGAGACTCAGGGGCGATTGCGCGTTCCCCGCAAACGCGGGGATGAACCGGACGTGGCCAAGGACGGGGTGGGGGCGGTCAAGCGTTCCCCGCAAACGCGGGGATGAACCGGACGTGGCCAAGG
>JAVERS010000083.1:0-4334 GCA_034007015.1 Desulfuromonadaceae bacterium | reverse complement strand
TTTATAGTCTTTATTTTTCACCCCACAGCTTAACCTCTGCACATAATTTTTCTATTCGCACAAGCACGCCGATATCAGGTTTTCTCTAAGCGATCACCAGCTGCTATCCTCTGCAGCGGCGCGGTTATGGCAGTGAAGAAAACCTGTGCGCGTGCCTGATTTTCCACCTGTCAACCGTCAAGCCTGCCCTGTAGATTCAGCGTGTTTTCTGGATCTGCTTGGCTATGGCTTGGCTCAGCGCAAGTAAGGAGTCGTACTAATGCAAAACACCAAACTTTCTCTAGGGGATCCAATCGAAGGGCGTTGCACTAAATGCCGAAAAAACACCGACCACGTTATAGTCACTTTGGTCAATGATGCTCCGGGCAAAGTGCAATGCAACGTCTGCACGCGTGAGCACAAATACCGTCCACCTACGGTGCCCAGAAAACCTGCGACACGCCAAGTTAAGCCTAAAGACCTCGAACGCAAAGAGTGGGAAGCGCTGCGCCCGAACATGGACAGTGCAAAAGCGAAGACATACTCCATGACGGGTGCGTATAAACTAAACACCCTGATTGATCATCCCACTTTTGGTCTCGGGCTGGTGCAGCGGGTTGTGGGCTCGCGCAAAATGGAAGTTCTTTTTGAAGACGGCAAGAAAACAATGCGGTGTCAGTAGTGCTGCACTCGGGCAGTACATTACCCCACCACCTTGTGCGCCGATGATTCTTTTAGGCTTTTACTTTTGAGTTGATTAAGTTTGCCTGCGCGTAGAAAGCTCAGAGCTGAAGCACCGCCACACCTGATCAGTGTGGCGGCTCTGCCCGGTTTCGCTTCTGGGCGGCAACCTGTAACCTGTAACCCATTACCCCCCTAAATAAACCTTCACCAAATCTTCGTTCACCCGTTCAAGCTCCGCCATCTCTTTCTGGGCATCTTCGCGGCATCCACTCTGACACAGGTGAACTACCTGGAGGGCAAGGGTATGAACTTGCTCGTGTAAGTGTTTTATCTGTTTCAGGGTAGTGGGGTTAAAGCTTAAAGAATCCTCAGTGACCCTCACCCACTGCCCCAGAGCGCAGCGGTGTGGTTCAAGCTCGGGGATGCTGGTTGCTTTTTCTGCAACGTAATCGCTTAGCTGCCTGGCCCAAGCTCTATGCCCAACACCTATATAGATGCGCTTCATCTGCTTTTTGCTCAGTGGATCCACATTTTTCCAGCTAGGATCAGCCTTCCACTGTGCCATCCATGCGGGGATCCCTGCGGCGGGCATGGGGTGCGCAATGCCATATCCTTGCGCCCACTCACATCCGAGTTGGAGGAGCAACCGCCCATGCTCTACGGTTTCCACCCCTTCTGCTATGACGCAGCGCCGAAACGCGTTCGCCATCCCTATCACCGCTTCCAGAATAGAGAGATCATCTGGTGTCGCAAGCATACCGCGGACAAAGCTTTGGTCGATTTTAAGGGTTTGGGCGGGCAAGTGTTTCAGGTAGCTTAGCGAGGAGTAGCCGGTGCCAAAATCATCGATGGCGACACCTACGCCGATAGCACTGCACTGGGCAATAACACTGGATACTTGGCGGATATCTTCAATCGCACTGGTTTCGAGCACCTCGATCTCAATGTCGCCCTTTTTCACCCCTTGATGACGGCGCAACAGCTGCTCAAGATCGGCAACAAAATCTGGATGTTGCAGATGATAGCCGGACACATTGACACTAACAGGCAGGTGCACACCTAACGCGTGCCATGTTTCCACCTGAGTCATGGCGGTATCTATAACCCACTGCCCCAGCTCTATATCGAGTGGATGAGATTCAATATGGGGCAGGAACGTGCCAGGCGCCTGCAACCCCTGTTCTGGATGTTGCCAGCGGATAAGCGCTTCTGCTCCTATAACCTCCTCGGTGAGCATATTAACCTTGGGTTGATAGTAGAGGACAAATTCGCCGTTATGTAATCCGTTGCGGATTTGATTGATCCGCCGGTTCTGGTTAAGTCTCCCCTCTTGCTTATCTACATTGAACAGGTGGTTGCTGTTTTTCCCCAGCATTTTAGCTTGAAATAGAGCGTAGTCAGCCTGCCGAATCAGATGTCCTGCATCACTTACGTTAGCTTGAGGATAAAGGGTGATACCGATACTACAGGTAGAGTAGATTTCATGTGAATTGCAGGAGAATGGCTCGGCCACTATCTCCTGAATGCGCCGCACAAAGCCCTGATAGGCATCCCTTGTTTCAAGGCGATCAAGAATAACGATAAACTCATCTCCACCCACCCTGGCTACGGTATCGCTGACACGCAGGTTGGCTTCTATGCGCCTGCCTATTTCACATAACAGCGCATCACCTAGCTCTGAACCGTAACTATCGTTTATATGTTTGAAATTGTCTAAGTCGAGATTACACAGCGCCAAATGGTGGTTAAACTGGCTGGCTCTTTCCATCGCACTATTTAAGCGCTGTTTAAGCGATACACGATTAGGCAATCCAGTGAGAGTGTCGAAGTTCTCTAACTCTTTGAGTTTTTTCTCATCTTCTTTTTGCCGCGTCACATCACAGAACAGGGCGATATAGTTACTGACGTTGCCATTTTTATCGTGCACGGCAACAACGGTGAGCGCCTGGGTAAACTCTTCCCCTGTTGCGCGCCGACTCAGGGTTTCTCCGTGCCAGCGCCCTGATTTCTTCAACTGCCGCCATGCGCGCGCCAGAACATGTTTATCGCGGAACCCGAACTGCAGCCAGGAGATATTCTTATTCAGTACTTGCTGCTCAGAATACCCAGTTGTACGTGTAAACGCCTTGTTGACCCAGATGATGGCACCTAATGGATCCATCACCACGATGCTTTCGTGGGCGTTGGACAATATCTGCAGCGCCAGGCGATAGTTTTTCTGCACCTCCATAAAGCTGGTTATCTCTGTGTGCGACCCGACAATATACTCAAGCTCACCTTTTTTATTGTGAACCCCGGCAAGCTGATCATCTATCCATATCCATTTTTTGTCACACTTGCGAAAGCGGTATCTATGCCGCAGCTGGTCACAGCATCCGTGGGCAACCCAATGTTCAAAGCGCGATTCAACCTGAGCTTTATCATCTGGATGAATGCGACTCCTCCACCAATTGTCTTCCGCGAGCGCCTCGGCAGGCCGTTGCTGATACAAGATCATGCTATCTGGACTTAAATAGCGTGGTTGGAAGGTAAGCGGATCTAAAACGTAAAAAACGCTGCGCCTGGTGTGGGCAAAATGCTGAACACCCGGCTCTTGGCTGGAGCGGGCAAAGCTGAGTTCTGGTTGTTTTTTCATTTATTTAAACCACATTGCCGTATTTTTTAGGCGCAGCTTTTGCGCCCTACACAGTTAAGCAAGGCAGCCTGCGCGCTAATTATTCAAACTTGTCACATAAGTCTAGCTGCGTTAGTTCATGCTAAAACATATGGTTAAGAGATGCAATATATTTTTAACTGCTTTTACACACAAAATAGTCACCAATATCAGGTACTTATAACCATAAAAAGTTCTTGCCCACAAATGCTTGTGATTTGCGCAAGTTTTACTTTTTACGGAAAAGGCAACCACCGCACAACAGAGCACTTAAAAAATCAAGTCTTCCAGTGCAACATTCCACCCTGGCTCTGCGCGCAGAATTCCGCTGGATTCAAGCGTATATGTTTCTTTCTGCCAAGCCATCCAAACGATCTACCCAAGCAATATAACTTAAACATACACCTCAATATTAAACATATATGCGCTATATACATGGAGCACACACAGCTTAACTCCTTGCAATTACCTTTAATAACAATAACTTACACACTATCTCTGGTGTGCACATGCCGCTACTTTAACTGCAGCAGTGTATATTTATCTTATACGTTTAACTGAATCTGCGCGCGGTGGAAGTGGGTGCCCTGCTATCTGCCCCAGTATTAAAACAAATATTATTATATTTTTAGTCTATGATTTCGACAGCTTACGCTAAATATCATCTTTTTCTGCCATTTAATTTTAAGCCTTGGCACGCAAGTAGCAACATCAGAAAGGCAAGAACGGAAAGACAAGAACGCAACACAACCCATCCACTTACGGATTTGGCACCATCAAATAGGAGGACACTATGAAAAAAATTATCCCCACTACCGTCGCTACCCTCGCAGCCTCTCCCGCATTCGCAGCTTCTGCACAGGCTTCTCACTCAGGGATTCTTACCTGGGCCTTCTTAGGACTCTGTGGCCTGATCGTAGCAAGCCAACTGATCCCTGCCACAATGTTGCTCATCGGGATCGGCAAAGGGCTCGCAAGCAAGGAAGTCGCTGAGCACTAAGACCGAACAGCGGCGTAT
>JAVERS010000082.1:0-4340 GCA_034007015.1 Desulfuromonadaceae bacterium | reverse complement strand
TCTAAGATTTCGGAACTTCTTTTGTTGGCAAAAAATGAACCTGAGTTGTGGCAAATGATTAAAACGGCGAACAAAGACAAAATAGAAGAATTGAAAGCTCTTTTGAGCTAATAAACACCAAATTACTGAACGAGGAGCGAAAATGTCTCATTTTAAAACAGAAACAATAAACACTAGGACAGAAACGGGAAACCATGTAGATAAAATTAAAATCTCAATTAGCTCTGATGGCTTCTTTTATGCAAATTTAGAGCCTGAACTGTTACTAGCCGTCCAAGGCACTATCGGTAATCAATTTATACGCAAGAATGATAAAGTACATATCTCGTTTGGAGATTTGGCAAGTCTTGTAAGTGTTTTAAAAAGAATATTTGAAAATCATTACACCCCTCAAAAAACAGAGGAACACGTCATTTTATATAACATTGAATCTCATGTAGCTTTTGCAGAAGATGAAAATGGCAATATCTATCCAAGTGCTGGTTTCAAAGGAGCGTCATGGGTCACTATGAAAAATGGAATGTATGGTGAACATCATTCTTCTCAACCGTCAAATAACGGGTATAGTTTAACCATAGGTGCAAGAGCTAAGACAAAAATAACCTACAAATACGGTGAACGTGAAAAAGTCGAATATGAAGATTACTACAAAGGTGGCTCACATTTAGGACATGACAATCCCGCCCAACTTCTTAACAGTTGGACTTCCTTTAGTTTAAAAAATTTTAAAGAGATTCCGTACAGTGATGAATCGGCTCTTTTCTTTCATAATCTCATGTTGAGTATGGCAAAAATTAGCAAGATGATACAAGAGCATACGTTTAATCAAGAAAACCTAATGAGGCTGATTGCTAGTGGAACTAATGGGTTTTTGTTATCCAATAATAGCAAAAACGAAGTCGAAGAAATTGAAATTTTAGATAAATAAAACACAGCGTTACTGGCTGAAAGGGGAGAGCAATGGAAATTAAAGATGAAAAAGCATATCACGATACGCTTGAAAAACTTTTACCAATAGTTCTTGCGGAAAAACCACAAGATGACATTTACAAATTTATCTTAGCAAGGGAAGAGCTGAAGCAGCTAGATGAAGATGAAGAAATAAAACAAGCATGTGCATTTCAATTACATCTTCATATTTCGATGCGGAAAGATGTCGAAATTCTCGATTGTTTTAATGAACATAATATTAGAGTTGCACGATTTAAAAAAGACGTGGCTTAACACATCATTACTGATTGAGGAGCAAAACAGATGAGTATTTTACAAGCTAAGAAGTTTTTTCAACATTATACAGATGCAACAGAGTTAGATTGCATTGCTCTTGGAAGAAAAGCAAACTTACACAGAGAAGACGTCCTAAAATACACCGAGAATGATAGAGAAATTCAAGTTTCTTTTGTGGATTATGATGAAGAGTTGGGCAATAGTGCAAGCATAAAATTAGAAGACATCAAAATAGTGTCAGATGTCACTATTTGGGCTGACTAGCCCATCATTACTGATTGAGGAGCATAAATGCAAATATTAAAACTTTTGATTGAAAACAGACACCGTGAATACGAGATTGCGATCAATACAAATTATGGTGGTTTTGGGCTAACAAAAGAAATGTGCGAAGAATTGCACATGGATTGGAAAAAAGATGCTTATTTATTTAATAACGACAGAGCAAATCTAATTTTAATTGACTTGATTAAAAAACATAAGCCAAAAGATTTAGAGATTGTAAAAATTGAGCTTGAAGATATTCCAAGGGCTTATTTGCAAAACCATGACGGTAATGAGAGCATCGTTTATAGCTATAATGATTATGCTCGCCCTTTGTTGGATTATCTAGGCAAGAGAGATTAATTAGATGCAGCAATCTATAACAAGAGAAGAAGCAAAAGATGTAGTTCTTGGCTATGCCTTGGGATTAAAAACAAACGATGGCATTAATACAATGGAAGAACTTATTGATAAAATTTTCAATTCTCTTGAGTTGCAGTGGATTGATGTCAAACAGGCATTGCCAAAAATCTCTAATTTTGAAGAAACACACTGGGTTCTTATATGCGATTCAAGAGGAAATATTTTCACTGCAAAATTTATGCAATGTGACGAAGAAGAGCCAGCCCAATGGTATCAATTTGGAAGAGATTGTTATAGTGCTGATGATGTATGTTTTTGGATGGAATTACCAAAAGCACCAGCTTTAAACCCATGATTACTGATTGACTTCAACAAGCTCTACAAAGTAGGGCTGATTGAAATTCAATTTTGGAGAAAAAGATGAAAAAAGATTTAGCTTCACATGAAGCACTTATGGGTAAAACTAAAGATGGCATGTGCGAGTATAAGAATGAGGAAAAACTGATGAAAACACTTTTAGAAATCGGACAAGTTTATTACCACATTGATGAGCCAAATCAGCCGTTTGAAGTTGTTAAACAACACGGCAGTTGCACTTACGCTCTCTTGGTGCATCCATCTTTCCATAAATCCAAATTGATTAGTGAAAAAGATATTGGCAAAACTTTCTTTGCCACAAGAGAAGAGTGTTTGAATGCAAGAATTACAAGAGCCGAGAGAATTTTAGAGAACGAAAAATCTTTTAAAGAAAGAAAGATTTAACACCAAATTACTGTGAGGAGGTGAAAATGGAATTTTTAATAAGCGCAATAAAACGCCATCCAATAATAGCGTTTATTTTAGGTGTAGTTTATAGCATCATTGCTTATTATTGTTTTGGTTTTCAAATTGTTGAAACACGAAGTTTTGATGGATTGGTGATCTATATAGCTTTAAGAAGTATTGGCACAGTATTTATCATTGGTTCAATTTTTAGTATAGGAACTTGTGTCTATATTTATTTTGCAAAGCTCGTGTTGAAACAAGAAATTGAGTAGAAAATATACTACATTAAAGGATAGATTATGGAAAATGGCATTGAAATGAAAGTCAAACTGGCAGTTTTTGGACTTCTCGGAGCATGTTTTTATTTGATTTTTGATTGGTCGGCAACTAATCAAGTAATGATAAAAATGAATGATAACCTATCCTTAAAATCATTTTACGTTTTTGTTTCTTTATTAAGCTTTATTATTTTTATGTATTTTTACATTAAATTTCTGTGGATATTTTTTAATTTTATAAAGAAAACGATTATTAAATTAGTTAGGAGTACCAGAAATGGACGAAGTAAAAAAATTAAAAGCTGATTTGATGGAAATTTTAAAAGATTACATCGGCGAGGACGAAGAGAAAAGAGAAGAATTGCTCTCGGAGCTATTTGAGAGAATGAGTCAATCTGACAATAACACGGTATGCAGTGTTATTACAGGTGAATGATTAGTGTTTATAAAATATATTTATTATTTGTTTTTAACTATTAAAATATATATACTTTAATAGTTATTTAGTAGTATGTTATATTTATTTTTTGGAGAATAGCATGAAAAAAGACAATTCATACACATTTTTAGGAGCAACTTACCCAATTAGTAAAAGAAGTTTTTATCTTCGACTAATGGGTGTTGTATGCGTGTTTGTTGTTTTACTTGGTGTTACTTTTTGGGGATTATCTTTTATGTTTGATAAAAAAAATAACTCTGATATTAAAATTAAAAATCTAATGCAAGAAAAACATGATTATCTTTTTAGAATTAAGGAAGATATTGTGAGGTTTTCAATATTGAAAGACGAAAAAGATATTGAAAAGGTTAAAAAAATATTGGAAGATAGCTTAAATAGAAACAAAGAGCTTATACAAAAATATGAAGAAAATTAAAGCTGTTTAAACACAGCATTACTGAAAAGGCGTAGAGATGAATAATATGAACGAAAAAAGCGTATCACAAGCGAAAAAAAATATTCGATTATTGTTGATAGTAGTGCCATTGCTGTTTCTGTTGATGTCTGGTTCAATATTTTTCATGTTGCCTATCGGGCAAAAGCTCTTGGGTAAATCATTGGTTGTAGCGAGTGCAAGCGGTTATGAGATTATCTACAAAGGTAAAACCGTGGCATATGCTTCAGCAAATAGCGTTGTTGTTCAGAATTCTGATGATTTTTCTAACATAGTTGTGTTGTATAAAAATGGCACACATGATACATGGATTAATGGCGAATTGATGAAAACACCCTAGCTCCATGACCGTATGCCGACTGCAAAACGGCTTTTTATCTTCTACCCGTTTGACAAACAACTAAGTAATATATTATAATGAGTGTATCATTTTTTTGATAGTTAGATTATATATCTAATTCACCCGTAAGCCGTGCTTATGAGGTCAGGTATCCACTTGGATTCCTTTGGGAGAAAAACCCATAAAAGAGGGTATGCCCATAAACCTTGA
>JAVERS010000029.1:0-28555 GCA_034007015.1 Desulfuromonadaceae bacterium | reverse complement strand
AAACTCGCTGAGACTCGGCAATTCAGGTTCAGCGTCTGCCGCATCAACCTGTGTGACAGAAGGAAATTCCGCCGTTTCAAATGTTGTATCTGCACTGAAAGCAGCGTCTGTGAGTTGTTCGTCCGCGGCAAAAGGATCGGAGAAAACTTCTTCTGCAGGGGGGGCTAGCGCCGGCTCCTCCTCTACAGGGGCGAAGCTGAAATCGGCAGGGGGAAGAGGTGGCATTTCATCCATCTCAGGCACATCTTGGGCAGGAGACGTTGGTTCTTCCTGCATTAGGGATGCCTGCAATGGCTCCTCAGTTACTTTGGCAGAAGCCAGCTCTTCAAAACTAAAGTCTTCCCGCCCTCCGGTTGCAAAATCTGCTGCCTCTTGTGTCTCAGCCGCAGCGCTAGAATCTTGCACGGAAAAGAGAGGTTCCTCCTCCCGCAATGGCGTTGCTACCGCGGCTGTGACTTCAGTATCTACCGGAGCCACATCATCACTGCGTCCACTGCCAAATTCGGTAGCAGCCACCTGTTCAAACGCGTCGAGGAGACTCTCTTCAGGGCTTTTGCTCGGCGTTGCCTGCCATTGCGGAGCTTGCTCCGCCGCTTCAGCCAGAGTTTGCTCAACCTTGTCTATCAGAGCCTGTGATGTAAATGGTTTTGGGATCCACCCTACAGCACCCACCTGGGTCGCACGTTCTTCATCAAAGGGTTCGAATGTTCCGGCGAGCAATAAAACAGGTATGCTGGCGAGATTTGGATCGCTTTTCAGCCGTTCACACAGCTGATAGCCATCCAGCCCCGGCATGAAAACATCAGCAAGGACAAGATCAGGACGCCTTTTTTGCGCCGCCTGCAGGGCTTCATCGCCATTACCGGTCAGGACAATTTCGTAATCTTTATCCGCAAATGTTATCTCTACGACCTTCTGGATCGTAACACTGTCATCTGCCAGCAACAGCTGTTTTCCCATCAAAACCTCCTGAGTTACCTGTTCAGGGCAGTGCTATCTGCAGACAAGCTGCCCACATATTTGCAAAAACGATAACCACCCGTAGAGTTATTTATATGTATAGAATACAGTTTCGCGCTACTCAATCATAAACGGTACAATAAGTCTGGCTTTGCCAAGTTCGTCAAGGATATGCACCTGCCACTGCCCCACCCACTCGGGCAAAATCTTCTTCGAGGACCAAGTTCTCCAGTTGGAAGAGGATACTGCCAAGCGCACGCGTGCCATCTCCTTACCTTCGTAATACCAGACATGGGTGATCCAAGTATCTTCCTGCGCATCTACCACACGGGTGAAACAGAACAATTGGGCGACAGGGCCTTTCACCGTGTTCAGAGAATCGACTGCGTTACGGTTAGCTATGCTACTGGTGATGGCCGCATCAGCTATCTCTAAAGCGTGCAGATTGCCAGAGAATATCAACATAGCGAATAAACACGCACATATCCACTGCTTCATTTAATTACCCCTTATATAGTAGTGGGTTGCACTTAGGGTCAAGCGGAAGAACGAGTGCCCGAAGCAAGAAGCTCTAGCTGCTGACCTGAAATATTCCTATTTATTTCCATCGCCATGCCCATGCTTGCGGACATCCAAATGTGGCAGAAAACTGGTACCAATACTACCACGCAAGGCAAAATTTTGCAGTATGGTTGCGCCTATATCTGCAAAGCTTGTACGCTCTCCCAAGTCTACCCCCAGGCTAAGACGTGGTGTATATACCAGCAACGGCACGTATTCTCGCGTATGATCACTCCCTGGCATGGTGGGGTCGCAACCATGATCTGCGCTGATGATAAGGAGATCGCTGGCGCGCAACTGAGACAAAAAGTCTCCAAGCCATGTATCAAACTCCTGCAGGGCAGCCGCAAAGCCTATGCTGTCACGCCGATGACCGTAGCCCATGTCGAAATCGATCAGATTAGTAAATATCAGACCGCGCTCCATCTGCTGCAACAACGTCTGTGTCGCTTCCATCCCCTCGGCATTGCTCGTGGTGCAAACGTGCGTGTCGATACCCCGCGCACAGAAGATGTCAGAGATTTTCCCAACCGCACACACTTCGATGTTGTGTTCCTGCAACAGGTCGAGCACGGTTAACTGCGGCGGCGGCATGGAAAAATCGCGCCGCCTGCTGGTGCGCACGAACCCATCTTGTGCGTTACCGGTAAAGGGGCGCGCGATCACCCGCCCCACTCTGTACGGATCCAACACCGCGCGCATTTTTGTGCAGATAGCGTATAGCTGCGCTACGGGGATCACATCTTCGTGTGCGGCGATCTGAAACACCGAGTCGGTACTGGTATATACGATCGGGCGCCCACTGCGTAGATGCTCCGGCCCTAGGAGCTGAATAATCTCGGTGCCGCTAGCGGGGATATTCCCCAAAGGTTCGACCCCTGCAATGTGGGTGAAAGAGCGGATAATCTCCGCCGGGAACCCATCGGCATATACACGAAATGGCTCGGGCATTACCACCCCGGCAATCTCCCAGTGTCCCGTGGTGCTGTCTTTCGCAGCGGAACGCTCCGCCATCCGCCCCCACGCAGCCTGAGGCTTTGCACATGCAGGCACTCCAGCGATTGTAGTTATATGCCCCAGCCCCATCCGCTCCAGGGTGGGGAGGTTCAACGGTCCAGCCACTATCCCTATATTCTCTAGGGTATTAGCACCCCCATCGTCATATATCTCTGCATCAGGGAGCGCACCGCACCCCACCCCGTCAAGCACCAGCAGTACAACACGTTGAAATTCTAGCATCCTTACGCCTGACTATCAGCTTTTAGCCACTGCGCCACAATGTCGAGAGCACAGCTGGTACCAACTCGAGATGCTCCGGCATGATACATATCCTGAAGTTGCTCAAGGGTACGAATCCCTCCTGCGGCCTTAATCTTGATACGTTCTCCAACTGCGGCGTGGAGCAACTCCACATCAGCAACGGTCGCACCACCTGCTGCGGTACCGCTAGAAGTTTTGACGTAATCTGCCCCAGCGTTGGCAACACTTAGCGCCGCAAGTCGCTTCTGCGCAGAGTTTAGATTACAGCACTCGATAATAACTTTGAGGGGAACAGAACCGCACACATCCTTTATCTGGCGAATTTCAGCCTCAATATCGGCATAGCGCTCATCTTGAATCCACCCTTGCTGTACCACCATATCGAGCTCCTGCGCTCCGCCCCGCAGCGCCTGTTGCGCTGCATAAACTTTAGTAGAAGTGCATTCAAAACCGGTAGGAAACCCTACCACGGTACACACCCGCACATCACTGCCATACAGTTGTTTTGCCGCTAGAGGCACATACACTGGGGGGATGCATACCGCAGCAAACCCGTATTCAACGGCCTCCTCACATACGCGCAGCATCTGTTTTTTCTGCGCGGCGGGGCTAAGCAAGGTGTGCTCAATAATAAAACTTGGAGGACAATCCAGCGCCGCAGACATCAGGTACGGTAGTCTGCATTAATCTTGACGTATTCGTACGTCAAGTCTGAAGTGTAATAGTCGCTGCTCCCCTGCCCCAGATGCAGATCGAGGGTAACGCAGAACTCCTTACTCTGCAGCACCTTAGTCGCTAGCTCCTCCTGCTCTGGACCAGTACTCAGACCATTGCTAACCACCTGAATCTGATCAAACCAGATGTCCACCTTATCCGCATCCACCTCTGCATCGGAGTAACCCAGGGCGGCTATGATCCTCCCCCAGTTAGCGTCCTCACCAAAAAACGCCGTCTTTACCAAGTTTGAGGTTGCTACGCTGCGTGCCGCTTCCTTCGCCTCGGTTGCGCTGCGCGCCCCCTGCACATGGATCTGCACCACCTTGGTAGCACCTTCGCCGTCGCGCACGATCATCTTCGCCAGATCGAGCAGAACCTTATTGAGCTGAAGCTGAAAATCTTCTGCACCAGCACTCCCGGGAACAATCTCTGCATCTTCCGCCTGCCCGTTGGCCATCACCAACACCATATCGTTGGTGGAGGTATCTCCGTCCACAGTTATAGAGTTGAACGACTGCTCCACCGCGATACTCAAACTCTGCTGGAGCAATTCCGCCCCCACCTTGGCATCGGTAACCACAAATCCGAGCATGGTAGCCATGTTGGGGTGGATCATCCCCGCACCCTTGGCTATCCCAAGGATCGTGCCATGCTGCTGTGCCGCTTGTAGTGATGCGACAGAAACCTTACTGAATTGATCAGTAGTCATGATCGCTTTAGCCACCTCTTCTGCCTTTGCAGAGGAGCGCGCGCGCACCAGTTGCGGTATCACCGCATCTAGGCGCTCACCCGGGAGCTGCACTCCGATAACTCCGGTGGAGGCAAGGGCAACCAAATCCTCTGCAATCTCTAACTCTGCAGCAAGGGTATTGCCGTTGCGCCGTGCTGTTTCCAATCCTTGGATGCCAGTACACGCATTAGCATTGCCACTATTTACTAAAACCGCTTGGCATCTACCTGCACGTATCCGCGGGCGCGTAATCTGCAAGGGTGCGGCTACCACTTTGTTGCGGGTAAACACTCCGGCACAGGTGGCAGGAACATCGGAATAAATAAGACCGCAGTCGGGGCGTTCGCTTTGTTTTATCCCCGCGTTGGCAACCGCAAAACTGAACCCTTTTACGTGTGTATTTACAGGTATCATCTGTTTTCTCCTGGTCTCTGCCTTAAGCCTAACGTCCACAGCACCTTTTATACTTCTTGCCACTGCCGCACGGGCACGGCTCATTGCGTCCCACTTTTTCTTCAGTCCGCACCACGGTCTGGGGCTGTTTCGGCTCATCGCTGCGGTTGGTGATAACTTTGCGCCGCTTCTGCTCTGCTTCCATCTGCTCTACATCACGCTCTTGTACTAATTGCACCACAAACAGTTTCTGAATCGCCTCCTGACGGATGCGTCCCATAACCTCTATAAACAGATTGTATGCCTCGCGCTTGTACTCTTGCTTGGGATTTTTCTGTCCGTAACCGCGCAGTCCAATCCCCTCTTTCAGGTGATCGATAGAGAGAAGATGATCTTTCCATTTATTGTCTATCACCTGCAGGAGCAACACCTTCATCAGGTATTCAAACACCTTGGTGGTGAGCTCCTCTTCCCGCTCTTCCAGACGCTTGAATACCTCCCGCTTCAGACTCTGCTCCAGCTCAGCTTGAGTAGTGCGATCCTCTTCGCCAGGCAGTTGCGGCCAGAAGTGGAACTGGCTGTGGAAATCGTCTGCGAGCGAGGAGAGGTTCCAGTCCTGCATCGGAGTTTTTTCCGGGCAGAAGGTTGCCACGATATCCTCCACCATCTCTTCTATCATGGCATTCCAGGTCTCGCGGATATCTTCTCCCCCCAGCACTTCGCGACGCTGGGTATAGATCACCTCGCGCTGGCGGTTCATAACATCATCGTACTCTATCAGATGCTTACGTACCTCGAAGTTCTGCCCTTCCACTTTTTTCTGTGCATTTTCTATCGCGCGCGAAATGATCCCATGTTCAATAGGCTCATTCTCGGGAATTTTAAGCTTTTCCATCACGTAGGAGACACGCTGACTGCCGAAAATGCGCAACAAATCATCTTCAAGGCTCAGATAGAAGCGACTCGCCCCTGGGTCTCCTTGACGTCCAGCGCGCCCACGCAGCTGATTGTCGATGCGACGCGATTCGTGGCGCTCGGTGCCAAGGATGTACAGTCCCCCTGACTCAAGAACCTCTTCACGTTCGGAATTGCACTGGGCGGTAAACTGCTCCAGCAGTTCAGCAAAGCGCTCGGGATCACCACTGGCTCCCGTTGCGGTTTCCGCCATCATCTCGGCATTACCCCCCAGAACGATGTCGGTACCACGACCCGCCATGTTGGTTGCGATGGTCACCGCACCGGCGCGCCCTGCTTGGGCTACAATCTCCGCTTCCATAGCGTGGTGTTTAGCGTTCAACACATTGTGTTTAACTCCACGTTTTTTAAGTTTTTCCGACAGGCGCTCAGAATTTTCTATAGAGATGGTACCCACCAGCACCGGTTGGCGCCGTGTATGACACTCCACAATATCTTCAATAACCGCGTTGAATTTTTCCGCTTCGGTTTTGTAGATAAGATCGGCAAAATCATGCCGCTTACTTGGGCGATTGGTGGGGATAACTACCACATCGAGCTTATAGATTTCAGAAAACTCCTGCGCTTCGGTGTCTGCAGTTCCCGTCATCCCTGCAAGCTTGTCGTACATGCGGAAGTAGTTCTGAAAGGTGATAGTAGCCAGGGTCTGATTCTCTTTTTCAACCGTGACCCCCTCTTTGGCCTCCACCGCCTGGTGCAGCCCGTCACTCCAACGCCGCCCCGGCATAAGACGTCCGGTGAACTCGTCTACAATGCACACCTCTCCATCTTTAACGACGTAGTCCACCTCTTTCTTGAACAGCGCATGCGCCTTAAGCGCTTGATTCACATGGTGCAGTAACTCGATATGTCTGGGATCGTACAGATTATCCACCCCAAGGATCTTCTCCACCTTCGCCACGCCATTCTCGGTTAATGCGGCGCTTTTGGCTTTTTCATCCACGGTGTAGTCACCAGTGAACTCTTTCTCAGTTTGTCCTACTTTGCCGGCATTGCGGTGCTCTATAATCTCGCCCCGCGTCAGACGCGGAATCACGTTGTTTGCCTGGGTGTATAGGTCACTGGAGACATCGCTGGGGCCAGAGATGATCAGGGGGGTACGCGCTTCATCAATCAGGATAGAGTCAACTTCATCCACGATGGCAAAATTCAGATCGCGCTGTACATACTCATCCAAATCGAACTTCATGTTGTCGCGCAGATAGTCGAAGCCGAACTCATTATTGGTACCGTAGGTAATATCGCACTGATACGCATTTTTGCGCTCTTCATCCGAAATCCCGTGCACAATGCAACCCACGCTCAAACCCAGAAAATTGTACAGGCGTCCCATCCATTCGGAGTCACGTTTTGCGAGGTAGTCGTTCACCGTCACCACATGTACCCCTTTGCCGGACAGGGCATTCAAATAGGTGGCCAGAGTCGCAACCAAGGTTTTTCCCTCCCCGGTCTTCATCTCCGCAATCTTGCCCTGATGCAACACCATCCCACCGACAAGCTGAACATCGAAATGGCGCATTTCCAATACGCGCCAGGCTGCTTCACGCACTACGGCGAAAGCCTCGGGGAGCAGATCGTCCAGGGTTTCTCCCTGCTCTAGACGTTGGCGGAACTCAGCTGTTTTTCTCTGCAGGGCCGTATCATCAAGCTCTTTTACCTGCTCTTCTAGAGAGTTAATCTTATCTACCATAAATTGCATACGCTTAAGTTCGCGCTCATTTTTGGTGCCGAAAATCTTTTTTGCTATGGAACGGATCATCGATTTCTCCGCTTGGGTTAGTCATTCGCTGCCTAAGCCAGAACAATCTGAAAAAAGGCAGAAATATCAGCTAAAAAGGGCAAAACTTTATCGTCAAAAAACAGGCTCAAAAGTATCACAATCACACCAGAGCGACAAGTATTAACACAGTACACTTTAAGGATGAGAACGGGTAATATGAAGCCTTGACATTCTTGCCTATTTGGCTACATTGCCAAATAGGCTATCATCACATTTCCACCACATTAAAGGCACCCCTAAGGAGACAACTAATGTTTAAACACGTAAAATCGAGCCTGACTACACTGGGCATAATACCGCTACTCCTACTCTTACCTGCACTATGGGGGTGCAACAACACCAGTACCAGCACAGAAGAGATCACCTCGGTACACCAGGCAACCGGTATTCCTCGCTTGGTAGATCTGGGGGCAGACAAATGTATCCCATGTCAAAAGATGGCGCCGCTGCTGGAACAACTGAAACAAGATTTCCATGCTGAGATGGGGGTGGAGATCATCGATGTATGGAAAAACAAAGAACAGGCCGCGGCGTATAATGTCAAAATGATCCCAACGCAGATCTTTTATGCACCCGATGGCACGGAGTTGTACCGCCACGTGGGCTTCTATAGTCGAAAGGAAATTATACAAAAGTGGGCGGAACTGGGATATCCCTTCGAGGATAACAACTGATGCTGCAACAGGTGCTATCAAGCATGAGCCAAGCGGTTTCTGGCGCCCCGCTGCTCGCCCTTGTAGCCGCGTTTGGCTGGGGCATTTTAAGCATCATCCTCTCGCCGTGTCACCTGGCAAGTATTCCGCTGATTGTGGGATTTATTAACGGGCAGGGCAAAATCAGCATCCGCCGCGCATTTGTGGTCTCGATGCTGTTCAGCATCGGGATTTTACTCTCTATCGCCCTGATCGGGCTCGCTACCGCTGTGGCTGGGCGCATGCTCGGCGATCTGGGCCCATGGGGCAACTGGTTTGTTGCAGGGATATTCATTCTGTTTGGTCTCCACCTTTTGGGGGTGGTGCCGATGCCATTTTCTGCCCTAGGGCAAATAGGGATACAGCGCAAAGGATTACTTGCTGCCTTCATCTTGGGGTTGATCTTTGGCATAGCGCTGGGACCATGTACGTTTGCATTTATGGGGCCGGTTCTAGCGGTTGCGTTCACCGCCGCGGCAGAAAGCATGCTCTACGCCACGCTGTTGTTGCTCGCTTACGGAATTGGACACTGTGCAGTGATTGTCCTAGCCGGAACCTTTACCGAAACAGTGCAACATTACCTGAACTGGAACGAGCACTCGAAGGGGGCAGTGCTCCTAAAGCAGAGCTGTGGTTTTCTGGTGGTATGCGGCGGCCTGTGGCTTATTTTTACAGCCTCGCTGTAAGTATATGTTCATGCTGGCTGGACAAAATCACAGCGCGAAAAACCACTTCTGTCTATACCGAAATGGAGGGGCAATTCACGGATTCCCATCTCCACAAATTGCCCCTACGCCTCAGCTCTGGATCTCTTCTAACTTCAGCTCGCTGATGGCGAGTTCACGCAGCTTGAATTTCTGGATCTTGCCGCTGGCGGTCATGGGGAATTCATCTACAAATTTTATGTAGTACGGAATTTTGTAGTTGGCAATCTGCCCCCGACAGAAACTCTTCACATCCTCTTCGGTCAGCGTTGCCCCTTCCTTGAGTTTAATCGCCGCCATCACCTGTTCGCCGTATTTGCGATCCGGCACCCCGTACACCTGCACATCAGCTATAGCAGGGTTGGTATAAAGAAACTCCTCAATCTCACGCGGATAGATGTTTTCTCCCCCCCGGATAACCATGTTTTTGATCCGCCCAGTGATCTTGCAGTAACCGTTCGCATCCATGATCGCAAGATCCCCGGTGTGAAGCCAGTTGTCAGCATCAATCGCCTTGGCGGTGGCATCCTCCATCTTGTAATACCCTTTCATCACGTGGTAGCCACGGGTACACAATTCACCTTGCTTGCCCGGAGGGAGGGTTTCACCGGTTTCGATATCGATAATTTTCACCTCCACCTCAGGCAGAGCACGCCCCACCGTGGAAACACGCAGCTCAATGGGATCATCGGTGCGGGTTTGGGTGATAACCGGAGATGACTCGGTCTGACCATAGGCAATGGTGATCTCGTCACAGTGCATATCGCGAATTACACGCTTCATCACTTCGATGGGGCATGGAGAACCGGCCATAATCCCCGTGCGCAGCGAAGAGAGATCGAAGTGCTCAAAGGTCGGGTGATCAAGTTCGGCGATAAACATGGTGGGCACCCCGTGGAGAGCGGTGCACTTTTCTGCCTCCACCGCCTGTAGCACTTTCTCGGGCGCAAAAGTTTCTACTGGCACCATTGTTGTACCATGGGTGACACAGGCCATAACTCCGAGTACGCACCCAAAACAGTGAAAAAACGGCACCGGGATGCACAGGCGATCTTTTTCGCTAAAGCGCATACATTCGCCGATATTGAACCCGTTGTTAACGATATTGTAGTGGGTGAGCATCACCCCTTTCGGGAACCCGGTGGTTCCCGAGGTGTACTGCATGTTGATAACCTCGTGCACAGTTAGACTCTGTTTCACCGCCTCAAACTCTGCAGCGGAGATCTTCTCTCCATGTGCTTCGATATCCGCAAAGTTCAACATTCCCGCGGGCGTATCTGGGCCAATAAACACCGCATGCCGCAGAAAAGGGAGTTTAGCGCTCTTGAATTCGCCATCCGTGGCGCTTTCGAGTTCCGGCACCACTTTGCGCACCGTTTTCACGTAGTCGGTATCTTTGAAACCAGAAACCATAAACAGCGCGCATGAATCGGACTGATTCAGGACATATTCAAGCTCTGAAGATTTATAACTGGTGTTCACAGTCACCAGTATCGCGCCCACTTTTGCACTTGCAAACTGCAGAATCACCCATTCAGGTACATTGGTGGCCCAGATTGCAATATGCTCCCCTTTTTTAATCCCCATCCCAAGCAGGCCCCGTGCTACTCGGTCACACAGCGCATTAAATTCGGCATAGGTGTAGCGCAGGTCTCGGTCCGGATACACCAGAGCATCGTTGTCAGGAAAACGCTCTGCCATCTGTTCCAAAATGCCACCTACGGTACTATCCAACAATCCTGCCATGATTCAAATCTCCTTTAGTGTACTTAAAACAAACCACGGTTTGACGCTGCCAAACACGGGTTTAGCGTGGATAACAATTTGATTTTAAAACGTTTTTTTGAATATCATAGCAGAGGCAACAGGTCAAATCAAAACTGCCACGGCGATATACGGTAGCGTCTAGGAATGCGCGAGGTACCCTTTGGAGTGGAGTCACATCTTTGAGCTGAACAGAGGCTGAAGCTCGAGCGGAACCCCTTACGTCAGCTTAGCGATCTGCTTTCGCCGCTACAAGCCGCCGGCACGCATTAACTAACGCCGAAGAGATATTGCGGCTTTTAGAAAGTTTACGCAGATCCTGTCCGCTCAAGGTTGAGAGGAACCTGATTGCCTGACTTAAAGGGGTGCGTGGATGCATAGTAAGCGCAAGGCGGATGCTGTAGTTTTTCATCCATTCACGATTGAGGAGAATGATGCGGATCAGTTCCTCGTTGGAACTGCGATTCTGGCACAGAAGAAGCACCTCTTTTTCGGTGATACGCGGATTTTTGAGCACCGCGCTACTTACCTGCTTGTTGCTGTCCTTGATAAGGAGTGAGCGCCATTCTTTGTCTCCACTCATGGCAAGTTTTATCTTATCCCCAACACCCAGCTCCTGGATCGTCTGATACTTCGTCAGCGCCTCTAGCTCATTGACAAGCTCATCGGTTACAGTGTCGGAAGCAGGTTTTTGCTCGTCCCCCAAAGACTCCGCATCATCTTCGGGGCTTTCGCTCTCTGTCTCGTCCAGCTTTGCTGCTGCGGCTTTTGCCGCTGCCGCCTCTAAGCGTGAAGCGACAATACCATGTATCTCCGTAGTCGCCTGTGTATTGGTGGCAGCAGCTTTAAGTTCTGCAGGGCTCAGGATAAACGGGCTTTTTGGATCAAAGAAAAATAAGAGCACCTCGTAGGAGCATAGCGAAAAAATCTCTGCCCATCTCTCTTCGGAAACGGATGAATTGGGGCGTAGAATAATCAAGGTTGGCAGATCGGAGCGGCGCGCACGCAGGATAAACTCAAGGATGCGCCAATCAAGATCAGGATCTCGCAACATCGGTTTTAGTGCCATAACGCTGCTGTTTTTCATCCCCTCTAAACACAACTCTTTTACACCCTCATCCTGAGTCCGGGTGTAAAACAGGTACCAGAGCATAACTTGGTCAGGCATAGAAAGGGGTAACTGTCCAGCTACTGCACGGCGTTTCTCTTCCTCTCCGGCAGCGGGAGAAACAAGACGGGCAACCTCAGTTGAGATCTGCAGCTGCCCGTCATTATCCTGTGTGTGTTTTATCTTAGCGGTCAATGATTAACTATCTTTCTGCATTATTTTCTGCAAGAATTTTAGCGGTCAGGTTCGAAGGAACCTCTTCGTAGTGGGAAAACTCCATGGTGAATAAACCTCTATCGGAAGTCATGGAACGCAGCTCTGGTGCATAACGCAGCACCTCAGCCATGGGCACATGAGCCTTAAGGGCTTGACTACCAGCCTGTGGCTCCACCCCTAATACCCTACCACGGCGGGAGTTTATATCTCCGATCACATCGCCCACGCAGTCATCCGGCATGATCACTTCCATCTCCATAATTGGCTCCAGAAGCACCGGCTTTGCCTGTTCCATCCCTTTTTTGAACGCCATAGAACCTGCAACTTTAAACGCCATCTCCGATGAATCCACCGAGTGATGGGAACCATCAAATAACGTCGCCTTTACATCTACCACCGGAAATCCTCCAAGGACACCACGCTGCATCGCTTCTTGAATCCCCTTGCTGACTGCGGGGATATACTGGCGCGGCACCACCCCGCCAACAATTTTATCTACAAACTCATACCCTCCGCCAGACTCCAGCGGTTCCAGTTCAACCCATACGTCGCCATACTGCCCACGTCCGCCCGACTGTTTTTTGTATTTGCTCTGCAAACTTGCTTTACGTCTGATGGTCTCGCGATACGGCACCTTTGGCACATGCATCTCTACATCCACACCATACTTGCGTTTGAGTTTCTCCACCGCTACTTCAATGTGTACTTGCCCCATACCAGAGAGAATCATCTCATGGGTCTGTTCATCGCGGGTGACCTGCAGGGTTGGATCTTCCTCCATCAAGCGCTGCAACCCGGAGACAATTTTCTCTTCAGCCCCTTTACTGCACGCCTTGAGGGAGAATGATATCACCGGCTTCATCTGAATGACGCTCTCATAGCGGATCTTATCTTTGGCGCTGCACAGGGTATCGCCGGTAGCGGTGATCTTCATCTTTGCCACCGCGACTATATCTCCGGCGCGGGCACAATCCACCGGCACTTGTTTTTTCCCCTCTATCTTCAACAGCTGCCCTACACGCTCCTCTTTACCCTGGGTAGCGTTATATACCATGGAGTCAGAGCTGAGCGTCCCAGAATACACCCGAAACAGGGTAAGTTTGCCGGAATAAGGATCGTTGATGGTTTTAAACACCATAGCAGAAAAAGGGGCAGCATTGTCTGGGTGCCGCTCCACCATCTCCTCCGTATCAGGATCGACACCAATCTGCACCCCTTTGTCCACCGGAGAGGGGAGACAATCGGTTATATAATCAAGGAGTTGGCGCACCCCGATATTCGCGGTAGCACTGCCACACAGAACCGGGGTAAAGGTGCCGGTCAGGGTTCCTTCGCGCAATCCACGAATTATCTCATCGCGCGAGAGCTCTTCCCCTTCAAGATATTTTTCCATCAGGGCATCATCGGCATCAGCCACCGCTTCCAGCAGCTGGGTGCGCAACCGCTGCGCCTCATCTACATACTCGGCAGGTATTTCCTCTTCGGCGTAGGTACCTTTTTCATCAAACTGATAGATTCTCGCCTTCATATTCACCAGGTCGATGATGCCACGAAAACTATCTTCCGCCCCAATCGGGATGTTGACCGGAACCCCGCGGCACCCAAGCATTTTTTCCATATCGTCTACGGCGCGGAGAAAATCGGCACGCTCTCGATCCATCTTATTTACAAACGCAAGCATCGGAATCTCGTACTCTTCCGCCCACTCCCATATTTTATGGGTTTGGGTTTTAACTCCGCTAATAGCGGAGACAATCATCACCGCTCCCCCCAGGATCCGCATGCAGTTGCGCGTATCGTGGAGAAAATTGGAATACCCCGGGGTGTCAACCAAATTGAGATTGAAATCTTTCCACACGCAGTGATTCAAGCTCGAGCTGATAGTGATTTTGCGCTTAATCTCTTCAGGCTCAAAATCCATGCTAGAGCTACCCTCATCCACTTTGCCAAAGCGCGTCGTCATGCCGGTGTTAAACAGCATCGCCTCAACCAATGAGGTTTTACCCGCACCTCCATGTGCAACAATGCCCACATTCCTCAATTTCTCCGTGTGATTTGCTCCCATGGGTACTCCTTTCATAGTGGTAATGCCGTATGAAGAACGGATCTGAGCGGATCGCACTAGGTGTGCTCTTCATGTTCCGCGGACAAAAAAACCCGCCGGACATAGTCCTGACGGGGTTAAGTTATCGGTTGAGCATATACAGTCGCCGCAGTCCATCGAGGGTCAGTTGCTCCTCTACGGCGTCAATAGAGGTGGCAGCTTTCGCAATCTGCTCGGCCAACCCCCCAGTGGCGATAACCTGGGGATGATCTTTAACCTCGGCTTTCATGCGCATAACTATCCCATCCACGAGACCGGCGTAGCCGAATAACAGCCCAGACTGCATACTGTTGACCGTGTTCCGCCCCACTACCAAAGGGGGGAGTTCAAGAGAGACACGGGGCAACTTGCTCGCGTTTTCGTGCAGGGCATCGGCGGAGATTCTCACCCCCGGAGCGATGGCACCCCCCTGATATACCCCGTCGGCACTGATATAATCAAAGGTGGTCGCGGTGCCAAAGTCTACGATTATCAAAGCACTTTTGTAGCGCGCATAAGCAGCAACCGCATTCACAATACGATCGGCGCCAACCTCGCGCGGATTATCGTAAGCGATCTTCATCCCGGTTTTAAGCTGTGTGTTCACCACAAGAGGTTCAACGCCGCAGTACCTGCGACTCATCCGCGTGAGCGCATCAAGAAGGGGGGGTACCACACACGAAATAATTACTGCGTTTACCTGTGAAATCTGAAAGCCACGATAAGTCATAAGGTCGTTCAGCAGCATGGCGCATTCATCATCAGTACGCGCCTGATCGGTACGGATGCGCCAGTCGTGCAAGAGCTTGTCTTCATGGAAGAGCCCCAGAACTGTATTGGTGTTACCTACGTCGATAACCAGTAGCATATATTGCAGCGCTTCCTTTCTATAAAAACTGCGCTAATTGTACCCACGCGCATCTTGTGTAGCAATTCAAACCCCTACTGGTCGGACATCTCCAGAGTAGATCGGGGTGGTTTTTGCTCCAGTAGCAAGCAAAAGTGCTCCATCCTCAGCTATCCCCGCCACCGTACCCCGCACTGGGGTGGAACCGGTATCAACTTCCACCACAGTACCAACAAGGTCGAACAGTGCCTCCCACGCTAGGCGTATCGGGACAAAACCGTGCTCTAGCAACAGATTATACAGGGTTTCAATTTCACTAAACAGGGTGCGCACAAACTCAACGCGATCCACCCGTTGCCCTGTTTCGATGCGGACGGAGGTCGCTGGATAGCGTAAATCGGGAGGAAACTGATCTTGTTCCATGTTCAGATTCACCCCTATCCCCAGAATTACATGGTGAATCCCCTCGGTTTCGCCACTCAACTCGTTGAGCAGACCCGCAATCTTTTTCCCATTCAGGAGAATATCGTTGGGCCATTTCACATTCACACTTACGCCACAGCTTTTTTCCAGCGCCCGAGCTACTGCCACTGCCGCAAGAAATGTAAGTTGGGTTGCTTCGCTTAATCCCAAGGTGGGGCGGAGAATAATCGAAGTGTAGATATTTACCCCAGCAGGAGAGCTCCATGACCGCCCCATACGGCCGCGCCCGGCACTCTGGCTGTCAGCCACCACCACACTTCCCTCTGGTGCGCCTTGATCCGCAAGAACCTGCGCCCTGAGGTTGGTGGAATCAATCTCGGTGTGATACTCGATCTGACATCCGATTCTGGAAGTATCCAGCCCTATCTCAATCGCAGCTGGGAGCAAGAGGTCCGGGCGCCCACTCAGCTTGTACCCTTGCGAAGGGACAGCTTCAATCTCATATCCGTCTGCGCGTAACTTATTGATATGCTTCCATACAGCAGTGCGACTGACCCCAAGGTTCAAGCTCAACTCCGCGCCGGAGATAATCTGCCCCTCGTGTTCCAGAAACATGCGCACGATAGCTTCACGCAAACGGTTTTGCTCCATGGGTTGATATTCCTTAACTGCTTAGTGCAGAAAACTTAGGACAGCGGTTTAACGAAACAACATCGAAATATCCGTGGCGCGGCTCGAATGAGTCAACGCCCCAACCGAGATCAGATTTACCCCAGTTGCCGCAATATCCGCCACGGTGTCCAGATTAACCCCGCCAGAGGCCTCGGTTACAGCCTTGGAACCGATCAACGCAACCGCTTCAGACATCTGTTCCAGCGTCATATTATCGAGCATGATAATATCCGCTCCAGCCGCAAGCGCTTCCCGCACATCATCTAAGGTTTCGGTCTCTACCTCAATCTTCAAGGTATGTGGAACACTACGGCGCGCGCCCGCAATTGCCGCGCTGATCCCCCCGGCGGCGGCGATATGGTTCTCTTTGATAAGCACGCCATCATACAACGAGGTGCGGTGATTCTGCGCCCCTCCCATCCGCACTGCGTATTTTTCCAGCACCCGCAAGCCCGGGGTGGTTTTGCGCGTATCCACAATAATTGCATCGGTGTGCGCAACGGCGGCAACAAAACGTGCCGCAGTGGTGGCCACACCACTCATGCGCTGGAGCAGATTCAGTGCTACCCGCTCCCCTTGAAGCAAAATGCGCGCATCACCTTTAATCCACGCAAGCACATCCCCACTCTGCACCTTGTTGCCGTCAAACTTCAGCGGCTCAAATGCCACGTCCGGGTCTAGAGTGGTAAAAACCTGGCGTGCCACATCGAGACCAGCAAGGGTAAAGTCCTCTTTTGCAACCAGTTCCGCGCGGCGGCTCGTTCCTGCCGGAACCGTTGCCATGGTGGTGACATCCCCGCTGCCGATATCTTCCTGCAGCGCCCGCTTTATAATTTCAGCAATTTCAAGCACATTGCACCCCGTACGCAAATAGATGAATAAAATCCATAAGTATTTGATAATACTATTCGTGTACCATATTATTGAAAACTCGGGCAAGAACAAAGTATCCTTATCCTGCCCCTCCTAACGCCTGCCCCCGCACTTGCGCAAGGTGGGAACAGGGCAACTATTCCACCCTGAAGCCAGGGGTAATGATTTACACCGCAGCCATTGTAAGGCAGAATACCGTGCAGAATCTAGATTGTTCAAACTACACAGCGCACATAAAAACTCAGGAGAATTGTATATGCTCAAACACGTTGTTTCCATGTATGTCTCAAGCAAAACCCTAATACTCTGCGCCACTCCAATTCCATGGCGGCGTAACTTTCTGCTCCTGCTCTGCGTTATCCCCCTCGTATCGTTGAGTGCCTGTGTAAGCAAGCACACCTACGATCAGCAGTTGCATCAAAGTGAATCCCTCTCTGCGCAAATAGATAAGCTAAAAGCAAACATCGACAACCTTAAAGATGAGTTGAATTCCACCAGAACCAAGCTTGCCGACTGTCGTTCCGAACTGGAACAAAAAGGGCTTGAGTTTGAGTCAGAGAAAGAGCGCCTCAGCAGCATCTATGCCGCGCGTGAGGGCAAAGCAGCGCGCTCGGTAGCGGAGTTAAGACAGGATATAGCGCAACTGCAACAGGATAAGGCCGCACTCCTTGATGAAGTGGGGATGTTAGAAAGTGAGACCACGCGCCTGGAGCAGGAACTCGAACGGGAGCAGATTGCACGCGAGGCGCGCATCGCCAAGGTATCCAGCACCTACAATGAACTGGTGGAAAACTTAGAACAGGAGTTGGAGCGCGGCGAACTCACCATCAAGCAGCTTAAAAACAAGCTCAGTGTAAATATGGTGGGACAAATTCTGTTTGCTTCAGGCACTGCCACCCTGACTGAAGATGGAAAGCGGGTATTAAAACAGGTGGGTACAAGTCTGCAAAAAATAGCCGACAAGCGCATCTGCGTAGAGGGGCATACGGACAACCTCGCCATTACATCAAGCCTGCGCGAAGTATTCCCCTCCAACTGGGAGCTTGCTGCGGCACGAGCGGCAAACGTCGTCCATTTTCTACAGGATGAAGTTGGAATCAGCGGGAAAAGACTTGAGATCCGCGCCATGGGCCCATACCAGCCGGTGGCGGACAACTCCACCCCTGAAGGGCGCGCGCAAAATCGCCGGATTGAGATTGTACTTGCCGAAATGGAATAAATCCCATCGCATAACAACCCATCTTCTTAGCAAGTGTGACTTGCGTGTAGATGCTTTCTGCGAAAGCATCTACACGCGTGGTTAAACACACAGCGCCAAATCCAAGGCGCGTAATTGTAGCGCAATGAGACGTACTTATGTACGTCGAAGCAGCGAAGCAATTACCACCATTCTCACAATGGCGCAGCAGCTAGTGGGTTTATGCGCCGCCATCAGGTGTTGAGTTCACGCCAAACAATGAGCCAGTCTTTTTCAAAGTTGATATCATCTAGAGGCATTACTGGGCTCCGCCCTGATTCTGGCGTGCGGATAACATCGTATCTGCACTCTTTATCCAGCGCGAGAGAATGTGCGATATCCAGGTCATCCTGCAGCCCTGCGACACCATCCACAAAAAAACCTTCTACACGCCCCTCGGTATAAAAAACCAGAGTTGCTTCGGCGGATGTATAAATGCGGATACAGCCGTTAAAGCGCTCCGCCGCCAGATAGGCAAGCAAACGCGTGCTGTCGAGAAAGCGAACCAACTGCGCCTTAATCTCCACCTGCCCCCGACATATCCGCGCTACATAGGGGACAAGCTCACTTTCGAGACGGTACACCCTGATCGCCCCGCTGTTCAGTTGCAAGGCACGAAACAGTTCAAGCTGGGCTTCATAACCTGAAAAGCGCGCGTTATCACCTTCAAACAGGACAGCTACTATATCCCCATCCTGAAAACATATAACTCCAACTTGGGGAGTTAACTCGAAATGGAGATAACCACTGAAGCGGTTGGAGCGGAAGCGTTCGAGCAGTTGCGGAATCTTTACCCGCTTCGAAACATCAAACTGTTTCACGGTTATTCCACGCGGGAGAATCAGGGTATGCATAACTCCTCCATTGCTTCTTGTTTTACCTCCCACTGCGACAAACATGTCTCCAATTCGGTTCTCACCTCTGCGTGTTGATCAGTCTTGGAGTTAAAGCGGGTCTGATCTGCGTACAGCTGCGGATCGGCAAGTTCCTGTTCCAACAGAGTCTGGCGTTGCTCTAGCGTGGCAATCTGCTGTTCCAGCCCTTCCACCTCCTTTTCCAGTTTACGCCGCAGCTTCTGTTCTTCGCGGCGGCGGGCATGATCCTGCTTGCGCTGCTCCTTGTCCACAGTTGAAGTAGTGCCCGCCGAAGCTGCGTGTTGCGCCAGGGATTCCACCCGCTCGCTACTGTGGCCCCCCACCCCTTCCCCCTGTTTGACACGCAAGAAATCCGCGTAATTACCCGGATATGCCTCAACCGTACCAGCATTTACGTCAACTACGCGCGTCGCAAGCTGATCTACAAAATAGCGATCGTGGGATACAAACACCAAAGTACCACTATAGCCACTTAGAGCCTCTAATAACACATCCTTGGACTCCAGATCGAGGTGGTTGGTTGGCTCATCCAACAGCAGCAGATTGGCAGGGCGCAGCAGCAAAATTGCGAGCGCAAGGCGATTACGCTCCCCGCCGGAAAGCACCTTCACCGGTTTGTGCACATCATCGCCACTGAAAAGGAAGCTCCCGAGCACATCACGCAGACGCGGCACCATATCTATCGGAGAGTGCGCGGTTATCTCCTCCAGCACGGTCTTGCTCTCATCAAGAACCTGTGCCTGATCTTGGGCGAAGTACGCCATCTCCACATTGTGCCCGAGTATCCGTGCTCCGGCGCTGGGCTGCTCTACCCCAGAGAGCAGGCGCATCAGAGTGGACTTGCCCGCACCGTTTGGACCTACAAGCACCACGCGCTCTCCGCGGGTTACACATAGATTAACATCGTTAAGCACCAGATTATCCCCGTACTGCTGGGCGGCGTGCTTGAGAGTCACCAGCTCCTTGCCGCTACGCGGAGGAGAGGGGAACTTGAACGCAATTTTTTTGCGTTGCGGTGGAATCTGAATGCGCTCAATCTTTTCCAGCTGCTTAACCCTACTTTGTACCTGAGATGCCTTATTGGCCTGATAGCGAAAGCGGCTGATAAAGGCTTCGATACGCGCAACCTCCTCATCCTGCTGCTGCTTTTCTGCCCGCAACGCAGCAACACGGCGGTCGCGCTCCTGTAGATACAGCGAATAGTTCCCCGGGTATTCCGCCAAGACACCGTTCCAAACCTCAACTATGCGCTCCACCACCTGATCCATGAAGAAGCGATCGTGCGATACCAGCACCACGGTACCGGGATAATTGCACAGATACTGTTCGAGCCAGTCGCGCGCGGGCAGATCGAGGTGGTTGGTGGGCTCGTCCAGCAACAGCAGATTGGGACGCTGCATCAGCAGGCGTGCTAGAGCGATCCGCATCTGCCACCCGCCGGAAAAAGTCTCACTCGGCTTGTCCCAGTCCTGCGTGGTAAAGCCAAGACCGTGGAGCACCCGCGCCAGATCAGCCTCCAAGGTAAAACCACCTTGCTGGCGGAACTGCTCCTGCACCTCGGCATAGCGTGCGAGCTGATCTTCGTGCGCGTCGAGGGCTATCTGTTGTTCCAACGCTTTCATTTCGCGCCCGAGAGCCAGCACTTCGGTACATGCACTTTCAACTTCGGCGTACAGGCTCCGCCCCTGGTAACACAACCCCTCCTGCGGCAGGTAGCCCACGGTGGTGCCCTTCGCCAGAATGATGTCGCCCTTGTCTGGCTCCACCTGCCCGGCCAACATTTTCAGCAGGGTGGTTTTCCCTGCACCGTTCGCCCCGCACAACCCTACCCGCATGCCGGGGCGCAGATGCCAACTCACCCCAGAAAACAGGGTACGCGCAGGAAAGGTAAGTTCTATTTTCTGTAACTGCAGCATAGGTCTCTCAAAAAACAGCTCTTAAAAAAACAGATTCACACCCGAACCTGAGGTAAAACCTGAAACACACATATAAGATATTGATTATGCGGGACAAATCAACGCAGAGTACTCTGTTCGCCATCCCTTGCCGGTCTAGACATCCACAGATATGGGGGTCGATGTCGAGTGCACCCAGGGTTTTTCTTTGCCATATTCACTTACAGAACAACACCGCAAGATAACGGGCTTCAAAGACCACAACGTTGAAGTTGTCACCCCCGAACCAAGGAGATCACCATGCGAAGACTCAAGAACCTGCAACCAGCAACAACAGCAAGCATCCTGATCGCATCCTTCATATTTCTGTTCCCCGGTGCAGGGGCAAGCCAGGCCAATGGCTACGCACGCTATTTCAAGCCTGCTCATTCCAACTCAGCCCATATTAAATCAGCAAGCACATACGGGTATTATAACAATGGCGCCCCCCCGCATGGGAAGCAGCTCACGCAGCGGGTTGTTACCACTACACGCTACTACGAACCTAGAGGGGCAACCCAATATCATGGAGGCAAGTACTACAATTCCAAGGGCTCCAAGGCACGCAAGCAGCAGCGTAAGCGCAACACGCACATGATTAACAACAGCTTCAGACAGCATCAAAAGCTGCGCCACAAGAACTTTAAATCTCAGCGGCGCGCGCAACAGCATGTAAGGCACAATCTTGGGATGTTTACTGCATTACCGGGGATTACCATAAACATCCCCTTGTAACTTCCACTACACCGGAGCAGCAAACCCAATACTCTCTATACTCTAAAAGTTGCCACATCCCCCACCTTGTGCCCCTTGCGTGGGTCAACTATCGAGGCGGGGGATCTGTTTTGCCATGGCAATTTCGTCACAGTCGGGGAATTTAGGACACTGCATACAGTCGCCCCAGATCTTCTGCGGCAATTCATTCTTTTCAATCACCTCAAACCCCAGCCGTGCAAAGAAATCTTCTTGATAGGTGAGGACAAACACGCGGCTTATCCCCAGCTCCTGCGCTTCGTGTAGACATGCTTCTACCAGCTCACGCCCCAGCCCCTTCCCTGCGTGGGAAGAGCTCACTGCCAGTGAGCGTACCTCTGCCAGATCGGCCCACCAGATCTGCAGACAGGAGATCCCCACCACTTCGCCGTTATCCTCGTAAATATAGAAGGAACGGATGGTCTGATAGATATTTGCGAGGGAACGCGACAACATGGTACCCGCCTGCGCATATGCGGACAGAAGTTTATGGATCGCTTTAGCGTCGTCAATATGTGCTTTACGAATCATGGATTTCCCTTAGACTATGGTGTAACAGGGCACGGGCATGCTCCACGCTCTGTGCTCCGCTATAGGCTCCTCCGAGCATCCGCGCCAGTTCCTGCACGCGAGGCTCAGTCTCTAGCTGGACAACTCTGGTGCTGGTCTGGTCCTGCTCTACCACTTTCTCAATGCGAAACTGGGTCGTGGCAAATGCCGCAACTTGGGGCAGATGGGTAACACACAGCACCTGGCTGCGTTGCGCTACATCCTGCAAGCGACGTCCCACCGCAGTCGCAGCCTCCCCGCCAATTCCGGCATCAACCTCATCAAAAACAGCCGTACCTAGCGCATCAGAACCAGGAGCAGCTTTGCGCAATGCCAACATCAGGCGCGAAAGCTCACCACCCGATGCAGTTGCCGCCAGCGGGCGCAATTCTTGCCCAGGGTTAGCACTAAAGTAAAATTCTGCCTCTTCAAACCCAGCGGCGCTGGGGTACACCCGTGGGCTGAAGCGCACCTCAAAACGGGCGCGCGGCATCGCTAGCCCCTCCAGTTCGCGGTGTAATGCCTCTTGCAGCCGTTGTGCCGTGCTTTCTCTGGCTTGGGTAAGCGCGGCGCCAGCGTGTTCCAACTGTTGGTGCGTCTGGTGCAGCTCTTGTTCCAGCCGTTCCATCTCGTTGTCGCTACTGTCCAGGCGCTCCTGCTCTGCCTCCATCGCGGCGAGCTTCTGAATGAGCCCACTTTCGTCTGCGGCATACTTGCGTTGCAATCCGTGTAACTGATTGAGACGTTGCTCCACCTCTTGCTGGCGCTCGGGGTCAAATACCACCCCATCCGCATGCGCGCGCAATTGCAGCGCCACATCTTCGAGGATATACATGGCATCACTTACCGCCTCAAATGGGGCTTTTAAGCGTGGATCCACTTCCAGCAGGGTCTCTAACTCCCTTTTCAGGATGCCGAGCTGTTCACAGATCGCCCCTTTGGTGGCGTACAGAGTATCGTAGCCCTTGCGCGTCACCGAACTCAGGCGTTCACCATGTTGGAGGCGCAGGCGTTCCTGCTCAAGTTCGGCACATTCCCCCTCTTTCAACTCCGCTTCGCGCAGTTCGTTGCTCTGGAATACAAGCAGATCGAGGCGATCACGCCGTTGGGTAACCTCGGCTTGAAGTTGTGCCAAGGTACGCTGCATCTGCTGCCAGGTGCTGAAACAGTGCTGGTACTTCTCCAACACCGCAGGATAGGCGCCAAAACCATCGAGCAGGCGCAGATGGTTCTCCACCCGTTGGAGTTGCTGCTGCTCGTGTTGGCCGTAAATAGCCACTAGCGGTTGCATCAGTTCCTGCAGCTGCGCCAGCGATGCCATAGAGCCATTGATATACACCTTGTTCCGCCCTTGGCGCGGCAGAATCCGCTTTACCAGCAACAGCGTACGATCTTCCGGATTCGCCAGATCGTTCTCCTCCAGCCAGTGCTGCGCGTGCGCGTGCGTACGGATATCAAATGCCGCCTCAACCACGGCACGCTCCTGTCCGGTGCGGATCAGATCGCCACGGCTGCGCTGCCCAAGAAGCAGCCCCAAAGCATCAACAATGATCGACTTTCCTGCCCCTGTCTCACCGGTAAGCACATTAAAGCCTGACGCAAAGGTCACTTCGGCACGTTCCACCACGGCGAGATTATGGATAATGAGCTCATTAAGCATACAGGTTAGCGCTCTCCCCAGCGCAGTTTGGTACGCAATACTTCAAAATAATCTTTGGTTGCACTCTTGATCAGATGGGTGCCAACTTTAGCCTGTTTAATCTCCAGCACATCGTGCCCCTGCAGCGCCGTTCCCACCTGCCCATCGGCGGTGCAGAACACACGCTCGTTATCGAAACACATCCGCACGGTTATAACCGAGCGATCCGAGACAATTATAGGGCGATTGGTGAGCATATGCGGACAGATAGGGGTGATCATGAGGCAACTCACCCCCGGATATACGATGGGACCTCCGGCGGCCATGTTGTATGCAGTAGAACCTGTGGGGGAAGAGATAATAAGACCATCCGCCTTGAAGGTGGTGAGGTAATCTTTTCCAACCCAGATCTCTATATCAACAATCCGCGCCAGCGCCCCTTTATTTATAACCACATCGTTTAGAACCTGATACTCCGCCACGTTTTTCCCGTCGCGGCTAATGTGGCAATCGAGACGAATGCGCTCGGACACAGAAAAATTACCGGCTAAAACCTGCTCCAGTTGGGGATAGAGCTCATCTAAGGTGATCTCGGTAAGAAACCCAAGACTTCCCAGGTTCACCCCGAGGATAGGAACCGCACGCGAACCGACCGAACGCGCCACCGAAATCAGGGTACCATCCCCACCTAAAACTATAATACAGTCAACCCTTGTGGGGATCTCATCGGCGCTGGCGGTGCCAAACGCTATGCGTGAATTGCTGGCATGGATATCCGCCCCAAGTTCCTCTTCGATTAACACCTCTACCTGGCGCTCTTGTAACCACTGGCACAGCTCTTCAGCTACTTTAATAGCATCAGGATTGGTCCGTTTTGCGTACAGCCCAACACATTTCATCGCTGATCCTTTCATTCCATATCGGGGCAAAACCTGTACCAGTACTCGAGCTATGTCATCCTCGACATAGCTCCCCGCCATGTCTCTCCCAGCATGTCTCCACGTTAAGCTTCGACAAACTCACCAACAAACCTAACGCACAACAGGCGCACAATCTAACACACCGTTTCTGCTCAAGTCCATATATGATGCTTTCGCAAAAAGTGGTGCATATGATATGGATAAACAAAAAATGTCAACGGGCAAGGACGTAATTGCGACAGAGATTGAGGATTCAATTTCGTTTGTGCTACATTCGAGGTTTGCAGCCTGTCCATTTAAACCCACACGTAACCATTACCATCCACACCCCCCTACTGGACAGTTTAGCTGCTAGCATTCTTGATATGCCACCATTTATTGAACCCCATATGTGAAAATACACCCATGGATCTTTTTAACGACACCAGCAGCGATGGCCACACCCCCTTGGCAGAACGGATGCGCCCCACCACCCTCGACGAGATGTGTGGGCAACAGCACCTTCTCGGGGCCGAGGGCGCGCTACGCCATCTGATCGAGCATGACCAGCTCACCTCTTTAATCTTCTGGGGCCCGCCGGGGACGGGGAAAACTACCCTGGCACGGGTGATAGCACACCATTCTCGCTGCCGTTTTGTGTTCTTTTCTGCGGTTATGCATGGGGTGAAAGAGATCCGCACCATTGTCAAACAGGCACGAGAGGATCGCGCCCTGTACGCCAACCGCACCCTGCTATTTGTAGATGAGATCCACCGCCTCAACAAATCGCAGCAGGATGCGTTTCTCCCTGCGGTGGAAACCGGCGATGTAGTGCTCATCGGTGCCACCACCGAAAACCCCTCTTTCGAAGTCAATTCCGCCCTGCTCTCGCGCGCGCGGGTTTTCACCCTGCAACCTCTCGCGGTGGAAGAGCTGGAAACGCTACTGCGCCGCGCGCTCGAATCCCCACGCGGGGTGGCAAATCTCAACGTCGCTATAACCCCAGAAGCGCTCACCCGCCTGGCTGCAAGTGCCGATGGAGATGCACGCATCGCCCTCGGGAACCTCGAACTCGCAGTGCAATTAAGCAATGGACGCCGTATCGACACCGATTTTCTGCAAGAGGCGCTGAGCCAGCAATCGCTGCGCTACGATAAGGGTGCCGAAGAGCACTACAACGTGATCTCTGCGTTTATCAAAAGTGTACGCGGCAGCGACCCCGATGGCGCCCTCTACTGGCTTGCGCGCATGATTGAAGCGGGAGAAGACCCGATGTTTATTGCCCGTAGACTGGTGATTCTCGCCGCTGAGGATATCGGCAACGCAGACCCGCGCGGACTACAACTTGCCGTAGCGGCGCAGCAGGCGGTGCACTTCACCGGCATGCCCGAGGGGCGCATCATCCTCGCCCAAGTCACCACCTATCTAGCGAGCGCCCCAAAGAGCAACGCCGCCTACGCTGGGATAGACGCCGCCCTCGCCGAGGTGCGTAAAAGCGGTTCTCTCCCGGTGCCTCTGCATATCCGCAACGCCCCCACCAAACTGATGCAGGATCTCGGCTACCACGCAGGATATCAATACGCACATGCAAGTGAAAACGGCTACCTAGCGCAAGAGTACCTGCCCGAAGCGCTACACGGCACCACCTTTTACACCCCGGTAGAACGCGGCTACGAAAAGATTATCGGCGAACGCATGCGCTACTACCAAAGCCTGAAACAACAACGCCAGACAGACACCTCAAAGGGGGAGCAAAACTCCGATGCGTAGGGTACGTAGCTCTATCACCCCCAGAGTCTGCGGTGCAATTCTAGTATGTGCCTGCCTGCTGTTTACAGCTACGTCCACTTTCGCGGATGCCGCCACGTGGTATCCTCCCGGATATCCCCACGCAACGGGGGAACAATATCTAGCCGCTACAACCCAAGCAGCGCATACCCACCCAATGGCAACCACCAGCAACGAACTCAATCCGCTGGTACAGGGGGTGCGCTTTTTCCAAAAGTTCATCTCCCCGGTGGATGGTCCTCGGTGTCCCATGTACCCCACCTGCTCCACCTACGCGCTCCAGGCCCTTCAGCGCCACGGTCCTGTTCTGGGCAGTTTTCTCAGCGTAGATCGGTTACTCCATGAAACCACCCCCGCAGAACAGACCATCCCCCTGCAAGGATTTGAGCGTTTGCGCTACTACGATCCACTCGATGCCAACGACTTCTGGCTCAACTCTGTAAAAGCACAAGAAAAACTCTAAACACCCCTGATACTTACCAGCCACACCAGAAACACAAATGCCGCCAGCCCCACAAAAACCAGCGAGGTGTAGATGTTGTCTCCTCTGCGTTTGCTGCGCATAATATTAAGCACAAAACCGCTCCCCCCCAGCACAATGGCACCAAACAGAAACCAAAACACATAGTGAAGCAGCTCCAAATTCCAACCGGAGTAAACAGGCTGGTCGGAAAAAATCCCCACAAAGGACTGGCTCGGCGGTTTGGCTAAACTCAAAATAAAAAATGCAAGCACCACACAGCCCCAACTCAAGGCTGGAAACAGTGGCAAGATACGTCGCAGCAGATCGGGCCCTTGGCGCCGATCTCTATTGGTGCGGCGATCATCGGCATAGCGCCCATCATCCACCCGGCGCCTGTCAGGAATCTCTCCCATGTATGGTTCTCCCTTTGTTCGTGCTCTGCGTGTTTATATTACTCCCAAACTCCAGCCACTTTTGCACCACAGGCGCTACACTCCCCTGCGTGCAGATCTATCTGTGCAATCTGATATCCACGCCGCTCCACCACCACATGCTGACATGCCGAACACACCGTGTGTTCACAAACTCCCGCAACATTCCCACCGTAGACATAATGCAACCCCGCTTGTGCACCGATTTCACACGCGCGCCGGATAGACTCTACCGGAGTGGGCACCACATCAAGGAGGCGGTAGGTAGGATAAAATGCACTCACATGCCACGGAACCTCGGGCCCAAGCTCACTCACAATAAACCCAGCCAGCTGCTGCAGCTGCGCCGGGTCATCATTATAACCCGGAATAATCAGGGTGGTCACCTCCAACCAGATCTGCGCCGCATAAAAACGGCGTAAACTCTCCAACACTGGCTGCAAACGCGCCCCGCATAATGTGCGATACACCTTATCGTCAAACGCTTTCAGATCGATATTAACTGCCTGCAACAATGGCGCTAACTGTTCAAAGGGGGCAGCCTCCATATATCCATTGCTGATCATGATATTGTCCAGCCCCGCCTTGCGTGCCAGAGTTGCAGTTTCTAACATGGTTTCAAAGTAAATCGTAGGTTCGGTGTAGGTATACGCTATAGTGCGACACCCACCACCCTGCGCTGCGGTCACAATCTGCTGCGCCGTCACCTCTTTCCCCGGCACCGCCTCATCCACCTGCGAGATAGAAGCGTTCTGACAATGGCGGCAATGCATGTTGCACCCCGCCCCCGCCACCGAAAAACTCTGACTCCCCGGGAGATAGTGATACAGCGGCTTCTTTTCAATAGGATCAATATTGCTCGCCACAATACGCCCGTAATTTAAACTGTAAAGCACCCCGGCGCGGTTTTCCCGCACCCGACACACACCCCGCGCCCCCAGGGCGATATGACACAGGTGCGGACACAACGCACAACGTACAGACCCATCAGCCTCAGCACTCCAGAACATCGCTTCGCGCATAAACACCTCCTCGTTAATTCTCTGCATTTAACCATCTCACTGCGCAGAGTGTAACAAATATCACCCAGATGACGATAAACCCTTGACCCCTGCAATATCAATCCATATAATCTGCCCTGCTCGTGCCGAAGTGGTGGAATTGGTAGACACGTCGGTCTCAAAAACCGATGCCTTCTGGGCGTGCCGGTTCGATTCCGGCCTTCGGTA
>JAVERS010000002.1:0-110112 GCA_034007015.1 Desulfuromonadaceae bacterium | reverse complement strand
CCTGGGTGAATTATAAAGTGCTAGGCAACAACCTCATGGTGCAGGTTGGACGCATGTATGTACCCTTTACGCGTGACTATGGCACTACCTCCACCAAATCCCTCCTCACCACCGACCTCAACTGGGGGCAGGGGGGGCACCGCAGCAGTATTTTTTATCCCAGCAATATAGGGCGTGATGATGCTCTGACGGTGTGGGGCAACGTGCTGGAGGATAAACTTCAGTACCGTTTTATGGTTGGCGATGGTGAAGAGGATGACGCAAAAAACCATGACGACACCATGCGCTATGCGGGGCGTTTGAGCTACAGCGTGTTTGAACCTGAAACCGAGTGGTTTAACGCTGGAACCTATCTGGGCACCAAAAAGGTGCTGAGTTTCGGCGTGGGCGCCGACACGCAGCGCGATCTTATCCTTGATGGTAAGGAACAGAACTATTTTGCCTGGACCGCGGATGTGTTCTACGAGCAACCGCTGGCAGGTGGCGATGCCCTGACTCTGACTGCATCCTACATTGATGTAAGTAACGTTGTTAACACGATCACCTTCACCCAGATGGCCTCCGGTGATGACGGTTCTATCCTGGCGCTGAAGGCTGGTTACTATTTGGGCACCAAGATCGGCCCCGGCAACCTGCAGCCCTTTGGTCACTATCAGCTTATAAGTTCTGATGAGAGCGGACGTGATGACACGCAGGTTTACGGGGTAGGGATGAACTACTACCTCAAAGGGGCAGCAAATAAGATCACCCTTGAGGGGACATTTGTAGATCAGGATAAAGAGATCGCTGGAGATAACGTCCAGGATGAAACCCTAGTTACCCTGCAATTTGCGGTGGGTTTCTGATTTTAATCACACTTAGCGCTGAGTATAACACAGCAAAATGCTACCCATACTGCCGCCACCCTGTTACAAAAAGGGTGGCGGCAGTTTTGTTATGTGCAGGCGCTGCCGCATAGTTTATCTCCGCGTCGGCACAGTTTTCCTGTATGGCGTTGTGGTGCATAAATTAGATGCTATATTCTTTTATCGGTGTGTAGAGTTGTAGCGTCGCTGTATAATCCAAATATCTACATCGAGCGCTGCGTAACAGAATAGAGCTGAATCAGCAAAGGAGCTAGCAATGTCAGAAAGAGCGACAGACACCCAAGATACAGAGGAAAAACGGGATGAATTTAGGGGTGAAAATCCGCTAGAGCAGCTGATATATCTTGCTCTGGGCACAGTGATGGTGGCCAAGGAGCGTATGGAAAAAGAGAGCGCTCAGTTTCGTGCTTTTCAACAACAGGCGCAGGATAATGCACGTGCCCTGATCCGAGGGCTGAGTTCACGTGGCGAAGAGGGACAGGATACCGTTCGGAGTGCAGCGCGGGACGCACTGCGCGATCTGTTGCGCGAAGTGGTTGATGATCTTGGACTCGCCACCAAGAAAGACTTAGAGCAGTTGAGAAAAGATCTGGAGCGTTGATTTGAAGCTGCGTCCGAGGTTAGTTCTGTGCCAGTGTCGCCCCCAACGCACCTATGCGATTTTTCGCTTTTTAATGACAGTGTTTCTGCTGTTTCGGCGCCGCCAGCGCTGGCTGGTGTGGCGCCCCCTCGATCCCGAAGCCCTTGTTGCCACCATTCGCACCCTTGGAACCAGCTTTCTGAAACTGGCGCAGGTGCTCGCAACCAGAGCAGATTTCTTCGACGCCAATTATCTTGCGGCGCTGCGCCAACTCCACGATCAGATGCCTGCCATGCCTCCAGCACAGTGCGCCGCCGTATTTGCCGCGGCCTTTCCCAAACCTGAGGTGTTTACCACCTTTGACACCACACCTATTGCGAGTGCGTCTATCGGGCAGGTGCATCGCGCGGTTTTACGCGACGGGGGGCACGAGGTGGCGGTGAAGCTGCGGCGGCAGGATATTCGTACCGTGGTGCAGATTGATATCATGCTGCTGCGCGTGTTTCTCCTTCTGTTTCGCCCCCTGTTCAGTAGTCAGACGCGCAACTCTATCGAAGCAGTGTTGCGCGCGTTTACCGAAGTAATTCTGCAGGAAGTGAGTATGGAGCACGAGCTCGCCAACCTGCAGCAGTTCAGTGAAGAGTATGCCACTTCAGGTATCTGTTTCCCGCGCCCCTACCCAGAATACTGTAGCGATGCCGCGCTGGTGATGAGTTTTGAGTCCGGGGTGCGCATTGATGATACCGCTGCCGTAGCACAGCTGGAGGTGGAATTCTCCGCCCTCATGGAACAGCTGGTGCTGTTCTACACCGAGCAAATGTTGGTGAAAGGGTTCTTTCACGCTGATCCCCATCCAGGAAATTTGCTCGTGAACGCTGCCGGGCAACTGGTGCTCCTCGATTTTGGCATGGTGAGCCGTATCCCTCACCATATCCGACAGGCGATGATTCAGGCAGTTAAGGCGGCATACGAACACGACTATGAGTTATTGGTGGGTGCGGTGCGCCGCCTGGGAATTTTGACGGAAGAGGCTGATTTGCAAGGGGTGAGTGCCATTACAGAAGAGCTGTTCGGCATCTTCTCGAGTGAACATCTGGATGCTACTAATATGCAGGATCTGGCATTTGGTGTCCTCGATCTGCTTCACGATCAGCCGTTTAAGCTGCCCCAGGATGTGATCTATGTGATGCGCGTGAGTTCTCTCCTCGAGGGGCTCGGCACTCAGTATGTGCCGAACTTTAATGGAGTTAAGGATATCCTCCCCATTTTGAAGCAAAACCTTACCCGCGCACTGGGAGAGGAAAACTGTGGCATCGACGCGCTTAAGCGCGAAGCACGCCAATTTCCCCTTACGTTGGTGCGCGCGCGCCGCGTGATTGAACAGGCGGAGCAGGGGGATTTGGCGGTGCGCATAAGTCCGGCAGATCGCAACTATATGGTTACCAAAATAGGGTGTTATCTGCGCTCCATGTGCTGGTTGCTGTTCTGGTTCGGCCTTGCCCTGTTTCTACAGCGGTACGAAGGTGTCGCGGCCACGAGGGGGAGTCTGGTGTGTGTGGGAGGGGCGGTAGTGGTGATGTTGAATCTGCTGCGCCGCGACTGAACTGGTGTCCGTTTCCCGTTCAGATAAGGTGCAGTCTAAAACAGAGATAAGGGTACGAACGGATGCAGGGGAGCGTCCCCGGGTGCTGATGTGGTTTCGTGCCGATCTGCGCTTGCAGGATAACCCCGCACTCTATGCTGCCGCGCAACAGGGCAGGGTGCTTCCGGTATTTGTGTATCCCCAAGCTTCAAACACGGGTGCGAGCGCACTCAGCTACGCTGGCGCGGCGGGGCAAGTGTGGCTTCACCACAGCTTGGGCGCACTACGGCAGGATTTGCAGGGAACCTTGCAGGTGTACGGTGGGGATGCCGCCGAGATTTTGCCTGCACTGTGCCGCAAGTATGCGCTTGCTGCGGTCTACTATAACCGCAGTTTCACCCCCACGGGGCTGGAAGAGGAGCGTGGTGTGCAGCAGGCGCTCCTGCACCTGCGGATTTCACCCCATCCCTACAATGCTAATTATCTGTGGGAACCGGAGCAGGTAACCAAAAAAGATGGCTCAGCATATCGGGTGTTCACCCCTTTTTATCGCAACGCCCTTGAGCATGCGGAACTGCCGCGCCATCCTCTCCCGGCGCCGGATTATCTGGAACTACAACAGCTGGAGAAAACGCCTGCCACGGGGGAAGATATTACCGCCCCTGCCCAGCTTAACCTTTTGCCCCATCTCTCTTGGGGGGATAAAATTGCCCAGCATTGGGAGATGGGAGAGGACGCCGCGCACGCACGCCTGCAGGAGTTTATCCATTCCGCCCTGCCAGATTATTCCTTCGCGCGCGACTATCCTGCGCGTGCCGGTGTGTCACGCCTCTCTATGGCGCTCGTATGGGGCGAAGTGTCTCCTCATCAGCTCTGGTATGCGGTGGCGCGCACGCCTCACACACAGCCAGGGGCTAACGCGCAGGGGTTTCAGTTCCGGCGTCAGTTGGGGTGGCGCGAGTTCAGTTGCACCCAGCTGTATAATAACCCCGACATGCGCTGGCGTAATCTCCAGCCTAAGTTTGACAAATTCCCATGGCGTGATGACCCCGTTGCGCTCCAGCGTTGGCAACGCGGCGAGACTGGCTATCCCATTGTTGACGCAGGGATGCGGGAGCTGTGGGAAACCGGCTATATGCACAATCGAGTGCGGATGCTGGTGGGCTCATTTCTGGTTAAAAATCTGTTGCTCCACTGGCATCACGGCGAAGCATGGTTTCGCGCTTGTCTGTTTGATGCCGACTACGCGAATAACTGTGCTGGATGGCAGTGGGTTGGTGGCTGTGGTGCCGATGCAGCACCCTATTTTCGTATCTTCAACCCCATTACCCAGGCGCAGAAATTTGATCCGCACGCAGAGTATGTGCGCCGTTTTATCCCTTCCCTGCGCCGCCTGCCAGATATGTATATTTTTGAACCATGGAAGGCGCCGCCAAAAGTGCTACGCCAAGCGGGGGTCGCACTGGGGCGTGATTATCCCCGCCCTATAGTTGATCTCAAAGCTACACGCCAACGGGCGCTGGAGGCGTATGCACAGATTAAAGGGTGAATATTATGGAGGTGGAAACGTAGCGGCAACGGATGTCGTGTTGTCTATGCTATTATGCCAACATGCAAGATAATTATTCACCATAGAGGAGAAAAGGGGCATGCCCTCAAGCTCCATCACGTGGTGCACCTTAAATAAAACTGCATCGATCCGAGGAAAGTAGACAGGGATGAAAGAGGAAATTCTGGCACGTCCGGTTGTTTCAATTTTAGCGCTGGATGAAGCGGGTTCGCCGGAGCAGGTGTTGCTCCAACGCCGTACCAAGGGGAACCCAAGTGCGCGTTTTTACGGGTTGTGGGAGTTGCCCCAGGGGAAGATGCGTGCTGGTGAAACTCTGTTTGGATGTGCTGCACGTGAACTGCGTGAAGAAGCTGGAATTGAAGCGGTGGCGCTGGATTCGCGTCACAGTGGGCGCAATCACATAGGTGGGAGTTGGGAGGTGGAATCTTTTTCTCCCCTTACCTGCGTGCTGGACCGTGTGAGTTGTTGCGTGTGTCTGGCGGTAGTGGTGCGGAGCCGAGGTGTTCCCACCGATACCGCCGAGGCGTCGGAACATCGCTGGGTGGACGCAGTTACGGTGGCGGGTTTGATCCAGCAGCACCAAGTTTTTCACATCAATGTTCCGATGCTCAAGGCGTACTTCTCTATGTAACTGGGGCGCAAAGATAAAAAAGGGGCAGATATTCCGCCCCTTTTTTATAAGCCTACAACCTTGCGCATCTGCGCAACACCAAGCTAAATAGGTAGTTTCTTGTGTTTCTTCTGTTCCTCTTTCCCCGCCTCTATGTAGGGCACTGGGCTGATATCCAACATCTCCAGCGCACGTTTAGCGGTTCTGTTGGTTGGATTGCGTAGTAGTGACATTCTGTATGCTTCAAGGGCCTTCCCCTGCTCGCCGCTGTATTTGAGGGCGGTGCCCAGATTCGCATAGCTCTCTGAAATCGCTTTGGCAAAAAGTTCGTAGTCACTTTCGTTGTGTTCGAACCAGCGTTGATAGAAGTCAATCGCTTTGTTTAGAGCCTCGCGCGCTGCGGCCAGTTCATCTTCATCAATTTTGCTCAGATCGATATGGCTTACATCGGTGTTCATCTCTTTGCTGTACAGCGCCCATCCCAGATGGATAACTCCAATGTCGTTCATAACAAAACCGTAGTTAATGTAGAGGTCCTCTCCTTTGTCGGCGCGTATATTGGGATGCTCCATCTCCGCGCGTGCCATCTCATAGTAACGCAAGGCTTCGGCGTATTCCTTTTCCCCCAGAAGATTTTGTGCGCTGACGGCAGTGAGGTGTGCATTTTCGTACTTGGGGTCAAATTTATCAAACTTAACCTGGTGCTCGGCACCGTATTCACAGTTACGCAACTGCAGGATAAGTGATACTATGATTACCAAAGCAAAAATGGGTTTTAAATTCATGGGAAGTAACTCCTGTTGAAAAAAATTTCCCCGAGTATAAACTGTCGGGTATAGAATCTCCAGAGCAAACTCAAAAGTTTTTTCGCAGCGGTTGGCTGAGAAGCAAAATGACGGTTGTGCATATGTGGAAAAGTTTATTCAAAAGTGTTTCTCAGAAAAAACAGGTGGTTAGCGATGACCCAATGTTTAACTTCGTGCACACTTGCTGTGAGATAATCTCCTCACGCGATGTGTTAAAGAACAATATCGACACGGCCAGTTTCTGTGTTGTCGATCTTGAAACCACAGGGCTGGATGTAGAACAAGATGTTATTATCAATGCCGCAGCAGTAAAAATCAAGAAAGGCGGCATCACAAAAATTTATGAATCCTATATCAAACCAGCGCAATCTATCCCGCCTGAATCGATAAAATGGCATGGTATCACAGATGCTATGTTGGTGGACAAGCCTTCAATCTGTGAGGTGTTGCCCGAGTTGCTCGACTTTATCGGTGACAGCATCATTGTCGGCCATCACATAAACTTTGATCTGCGCATGCTCAAGCGCCATGTCAAGGAGTGTTATGCTGCCTCGCTGGAGGGCACGCCGTGGCTTGATACCATGTTGCTGCACAAACTAGTGATGGAAAACAACACCAGCACCCAGCTTGATGATCTTATGGACATCTATATTGTTGATACGCACCAGCGCCACCGTGCTCTAGGCGATTCTATAGCAACTACGCGTGTGTTTCTGAAGATACTGCGCGAGTTGCCCGCATCGTTTCAGACCCTTAACGATCTGTATACAGCGCAGAAAGATTTATCCCGTAAGGAAAATATATGATGGTTCACCCGAAGCTCAGCTATCAGCGGCGTAAAATATCTGTTCATCAGTACGAAAGCTACAAGGGGATGCCTCAGAAGGAGCTCTTTGATCTGTTGGGGCAGAGATACCTAAGCTGGAAGGAGCCGTACAAAAAGGTGCTCGACGATATGGCCCCCCCCCACTATCGCTGGTATCAGGGGGGGAAGCTGGATGTGTTTGAGAATCTGGTGGGCAAGCATATGGGGACGTTGCGCCGCAATAAGGCGGCGATTATCTGGCGCGGCGTGGATGATGAAGAGCGCACCTACACCTACCAGGCGTTAGGACACGAGGTAAAGGCCCTTATTAATGCCATGTTGCATCTGGGGGTGAAAAAGGGTGACCGAGTCCTGATCTATATGCCAGACCTGCCCGAAACCATCTTTGCTATGCTCGCCTGTGCCTGTATAGGGGCAATACACGTAAACTACCATATGTCGTATTCGACCGAAGCGCTCGCTCAACGCCTGCAACACTGTCAGGCTAAATATATTTTTACCTGCGATGCGGTCGCGTATCGCTCGCGCGGACTCAAGGATGTGGTGAGTGAGGCTTTGGAACGTATTGATTACAAGGTCAACCACTGCATCGTGGTGCGTCATACCGGGCAGCGCGTGCATATGCGCCCAAAGCGGGATATCTGGTACGGTGATTTGGTCAACGACTCCGAGTTTTCCACTGGGGCTATTTTTGATCCAGTGCGCAATGCTGACGAGCCTCTGTTTATCATCTACACCTCGAGCAAGTCCAAGGAACCACGCGGGGTACAGCATGGTCTTGCTGGATACTTGATGTGGGCACACTTTACCACCGAGTTGCTTTTTGATCTGGTGGATACGGATATCTTCTGGAACACCTCGGAGCTGGCGTGGATTAACGGTCACACCTACTCGGTGTATGGCCCCCTAATGCATGGCTCCACCATGTTTTTGTACGAAGGGGTTATCTCTTACGAAAACACCGGGCGTTTTTTCGATTACCTTGACCGTTACCACGTTACCGTTATGTACACGAACCCTTCGCTGTTGCGCAGTGTAATGCGGGCTAAAAGTACCAAGCGTTATCTCAACCGCACGAGTAACTCGCTGCGCCTTATTGGGTGCGGAGGCGAGAAGATCAGTGATGAGATCTACAACTGGACCCAGTACGAGCTTACCAATAAGCGCAATCTGCCCATCACCCAGATCTGGGTACAAACCGAAACCGGGGGCTGCCTGATTGCCGGAGTGCCGGGGGTCCTAGAGTTTGAGGATGATACCATGATGCGCCCTCTCCCAGGGGTCGATGCGCGTATTGTAGATCACAACGGAGAGCAGATTAGTGCGCCCGGGGAGCCCGGACGTCTGGTGCTCGCTTCGCCGCTCCCTTCCATGCTGCAAGATCTGTACAAGCACCCTATCGGCTATGAAAAGATATTCTGGAAGAAGTTTGGAGACCGCACCTTTTATGCGACCGGTGACGGGGCGGTATATGACGCGAACGCAAACTTTGATCTCACCGGACGGCTGGATAATATCATTACCACCGGCAGTGGTAGACGCAGCATTGACGAACTTGAGGAAACCGTCATGGAGATCACGCGCATAAAAGAGTGCGCCGCTACGGTTATTGATCATCCCATGCAGGGGTATATGCTGGTGGTCTACTGCGTGTTGCGCGATTTTCGTGATGAAAGTTATCGCAATAAAACCCTGCGCGAGATCCGTGAGTATATCATTGAGGAGATCGGTGAGTTGAATCTGCCGGATAAGATCATGTTTACCAAGTATCTACCCAAAACCCCAGAAAACACGATTAACCGCGAATTGCTTAAAGATATAGCGATGCAGATGGAGGGGATCTGACCTAGAAACCCTGCTTGCAGGCGCAGCACCAGCATAGCCGGTTGGCAGTGCTGTACCAGGGTGTTTATGACTGGAGGTGCTATATGGCCTTTTTTTTTCCGGAACATGCACGGGAGGGCAAATATGCGCAACTGTACGCCCAGCTCTCCGCAGTGGAGCGCGTTATACTGTTGCGCGAATTCATCGGGGTTACGTATCGCAATCGCTTCCGTTTTTTTAAACGGCACAATTTTTACTCCTACTACACCGCGCCATTTCGGCACAATATTCAGGTTGCGGTAAAACGCAAAGAGCAGCGTCTGCGCATAGCGCGGCGCGTATGGAACAAAAAAGAGATTCTCCCCGCCTATCTGCGTTTGATTTATCGCCATTATGTTCTAGGCTTTGCGCTGCAGTTGTTGCGCAAGTACCACAGAGAAGGTCTTCCCCCACCCGAACCAGGTTGCTATCCAAAGGCGGTGTATGTTCTAGATGCACTGCAGTGGTTTCTAGCACATGAAACCGAGATAAATCAGCGCATTGAAGTGTGCATGCAAGAGGTGATGGCAGATGGGAGCCGCAGCCTCTATATTTACTGTCTGCAGAGTCTCGTGTTGACGCTGCAACTGCTGGAGCAATCTGGCCCGTATCTTCCAGGGCGGCACAATATCAGAAAAAGCTCTATTGGGGGGCGGGTCCCCCTGGGGGCAGAGCTGGAATTCAGCAATGCAGGGCATAAAGCCAGTTTCAACCATATGTTTTGCCGCCATAAACATGAAAAAACTTTCCACAATTTCGTCTATTTTCACCACTTCCATCTTGATCATGTGACCTGGCGACTTGGGGGTTATCTTGATCATCATGTGCGTCTGCGCCGCTATCTGCCTGCTCCCTTGATTGGTGGATTTTTTGAATATGCGTTGGTGCGCATGGATTATCCACGGCGATACTCCATGCCTCTGACCCGCGATCCCGGTTTTCTTGCTCTGTATGTTTCCAGTGTAGTGCGCTTTCTCCCCGAGGTCGAACCTCATAGTATGCATGTCAATATCGAGGCGGTGTGGCCTGAGCCCACAGAAGTGCCACATTTAAGTGACTATAAGTGCTTATTACTCCTCGGTGGAGATATGCAGGTGGATGACGATGGGAGGATTCGGGAGCAGCGCTTGTGTCAGCATGAACTGATGAAGTTGGTCAGGCGGCGCAACCACCTGTCCCTGTTTGATAATCTGCGCCACAGTGTAAATGAGTATGCCTTTTTACGCTTACATCTTGAGCGCACAACTGCTGAGAGAACCAGCGTTTTTCTGGCCTTGAAGGGTTTCAATGCGGTCTGCCTCGGCGGTGCGGAGCTCACGGAGCCTATTGGTGAGTTAGCGCTGTGGGCGCGGCGCCCAAATGCCCTGCGCTCTGAACAGCTGGAGGCGTTTGTGAAGCGGGTGCGACGCGGGCTTGAGCTTGAGCAGGCTTATTCTGCTGCTACGCTCAATCGCTACATGGAAGATCTGGGGCACATCCTGGCGCAACAAAACCAGCGTCTTCCTGCACGTTCTTAAGGGCGCGGTTGTGGGCGCAGATTCTGTTTCTATCGCAAAAGCGCTGGCAGCCATACAGGTGGGTAGATGTGTGCAGCACAGGCTCTGCACACGTGGATGAGTCAACGATGATCCTTTGGGTTTGGTCGCAGTAGCGCAAGCGGTCCGCCATTGTCTGCAACTCCTGCTCCGGTTGCCCCTTGGAGCGAAACGATCTCCACTGGCCGCACTCTATCCGCACTTGGCGGCGGTGTTTAGTGCTTAAATGCTCTTCAGGATAGGTATATACCCACGCCTCGACCTGACGGAGTTCGGCGCCATTTTCCCCTTCCTCTTCGAGGATTACAGGAAGTTTCTTGCGGATATAGGTGCTTTTAGCCGGTGCCAGAGGGTAGAACTGCTCCAAGCGGTCCAGCAGACGCATGGCGCGCTGCGGGTTGTTGAAGGTCATGAGTTCGCCAGCAACCAGACTGCTACATGGATCTTCTGGATAGATCAGAGCAGGAAAACCCATAGGCAGGTAGTAGAGGTACCCGCGGCAGTATCCAACCCTGAGGCTGCGTACCTTGCGTTTGATGAAGCGGTTGAAGTTGGTGTAGCGCTCCATCAGGCTGCCGTAAAAAAAGAACAGGTCTGTCTCTGCTACGTCAAGAGCGTACAGGTGTGTTTTGCGCTGGGTAAGGTTTAAAAGGTGTTTAAGGCTCAAACGGCAAATTCCTTAAAAGTTGTTCGCTTTTCCCCGCTAAGCATAAGAAGCAGGGTGACTTAAAGATTAGCCCAGCCCTTTGCCGAAGTGATTACGGGTGGTGCTCTGCAGTTTGCTGACTGTCTGAAACGAGTTGCGCAACAGCTCTTGTTCCCCTTTGCTCAAAGCGTTTGGGTCGATATTGCTGCTTGGATCTTTCCCCTCTTTGAGCAGTTTTATTTCGTTGCGCACCCGCATAAAGGAGAGAGTTTCAAACGCCACGCGGATCTGTTCAGCTGTTTCAACAGAAAATACCCGCTCTCCGGTGAGGGAGTCAAGGCGTTCAAGGGTAGATAGTGCACGTATTTCACGTTCGAGGGAAAACATGCGGATGCAATCAACAATATATATGAGCCCCCCTTTTTTCAAGGAAAGAGTTCCGGTATCGGGCTCTTTTTTTTCGGTTATAAAACGCCCGAACAGGCCAACGGGTACTCTGTGGGTCAGGTTCAGTTGCATCACCTGATACAAAAACGAAGGAGATCTGCGCACGGCCTGAAACACAATGCTCTGGAGCGCATGTGCGAGTTCAGCGGCGCCAGCCAGCGGAGTAAAATCGAAGAAGATCGATGAATAACGCACCTTGTGGGGTTCGGGGTTTTCGGCCCAATCGGCCACCCGTTTACGCCAGTCACTCAGGCGTCCACGCCACACCGGATTGCTCACCATTACATCACCTTCGCACAAAGGGTAACCTACGTAGTCAAGTGCATGAGTGAGTTTGTCGGCAAAGGGGATAAAAAATGCGTCAACCTCTTCTTGCTCTGAATCGGGGAAGTCTTCGTAAATAAAGCCGTTGTCCTGATCTGGTCCGAGAAGCATTTCGCGTCTGCCGCCGCTGCCCATGATTAAAAAGCAGTGTTTGATGCGCGGAGCGCTGTAGCCGGAGTCGAGCATCTGCGTAAAGCACAGATCATAGGTGCGCTTGAGGAGCCCATGATGAATGTAGGATAGCGTTTCCATGATCTGGATGGCGCTGCGGCTTTCATCCAGCAAGCCGTCGGCAATATTCAGCAACAGGGCGTGAATATGTTTGAGTTCGTCCAGGGTCTTGGCTTCTTCAATGTTGCCGAGGAGCAGCATGGTTTTCTGGGTGCGATGTTGGATTAAGTCACTCATGGTAACCATCCCTAGCAGAACTCCATTTTCGACAATCGGCATGTGTTTAAGCCGCCGCCCAACCATGAATGCCATAGCTTCGTACATATAGGTGGATGGCGGCATGGTTTTGGGCTGGGCCTCCATCAAGTTTTTTGCATATATTGTGTCTGGGTCGACACCTTTCGGCGCCAGAGCCTTGGCCATAATGTCGCGGCAAGTGACAATGCCGGCCATCTGCTCATTTTCATCAATAACCATGAGGGAGCGGACACTATTCTGGATCATGATGGCGGCAATTTCGCGGGCAGTGGCAGTGGCGCTACACGTAATAGCCGGGGACGACATGATTTCTGATAGACGTTTTTGAAACGGGTACGACTCTAACTTGATAAGGGCCTGTTTGCTGTGATTGGTGACAATATCAGCATATAGATGGCGTACCTGCTCGACAATCGCGTCATTAAAGAATTGACGTAACAAAGGGGCGCGCTCGGCAACGTCACGGATGGCGGTGCTGGGGACGAGATAACACTTCAGGTCAGTAACGGCCCGTGCCCCGCCGGTGTACTTTTCGTCGGTAAACAGTGGGGTGCAGCCAAAATGCTGGCCAGGACGGCGATAATCTACTACGATCTCCTCGCCATTCTGGGTCAGAATGGTGATCTCTACGGAACCTGAGCTGATGATATATAGGTAGCCTGTAAAGGGGTCATTCTGATTGAATATGTGGTAGTTGCGCGGGAATTTCTTTACTGTGGTCGTAGAGGCGATCCGCTCAAAGTCTTGTGCCGCAAGTTGGTTGAACGGCTCGATCTCCTGTAACCTTGTTATATCAACCATGTTTTCCCCCTGTAGCCTTAAACCAAGTGGTGTCTGCTGAATAGTTGCTTTATTTCTAAAGATATAAAGCTTAGCATCTTAATGCTAAAATAGAAAAGTGTTTCTTTTTATACTCCAGCTCAGATACATGAGAGGATTGCCATGCGAATCAATACGATATTCAACCCCTCCACCCCTGAAGCCAGTCCTGGGGATAATATTGAGGTGCAAGGGTGGGTGCGCACCTTGCGCCGGAGCAAGCAGGTGTGTTTTGTCGAACTCAATGATGGCTCCACTATGGACTCGCTTCAGCTTGTGATTGGGGGAGATCTGGTAGCAACTCTGCCCGAAGGGTTAGGTACTGGCGCGTGTATTCACGCCGCTGGCACCTTGCAGGCATCGCCAGCAAAAGGACAGACCGTAGAACTGCACGTGACACGCATTGAGGTCCTTGGGGGCACCACGGCGGAATACCCTCTGCAGAAGAAGCGCCACAGCTTTGAGTTTCTGCGTACAATCGCCCATCTGCGCCCCCGAACCAATACTTTTGGGGCGGTGTTCAGGGTGCGCAGTGCGCTGAGTTTTGCGGTGCATAAATTTTTTACTGAGCGCGGATTTATCCACGTGCATACCCCTATCATCACTGCGAGCGACTGCGAAGGGGCAGGGGAGATGTTCCGAGTTACCACCCTCGATCCAGATACCCCGCCGCGCAATGGACAGGGTGAGGTCGACTGGAGTGCAGATTTTTTTGCGCAGCAGACTAGCCTTACCGTTAGTGGACAACTCCAAGGGGAGCTCTACGCTCTCGCATTTGGAAATATCTATACTTTTGGTCCCACCTTTAGGGCAGAGAATTCCCATACAAGTCGGCACGCGGCGGAATTCTGGATGATTGAGCCGGAGATGGCGTTTGCAGATCTGGCTACAAACTGTGAGGTAGCGCGCGACTTTATCTGTTACCTGATAAAATATGCGCTGGAACACTGCCGAGCCGATCTGGAATTTTTTGATGCGCGGATCGAAGCGGGGCTGCTGGAAAAACTCCAACGCGTGGCGGAAGCGGAGTTCAGTACCATGACCTACACTGCAGCAGTTGAGACCCTACAGCAGGCGCACAAGACCTTCGAGTTTCCAGTCGAGTGGGGGCTTGATCTTCAGTCGGAACATGAGCGCTATCTGTGTGAAGAGGTGGTTAAAGGGCCACTGTTCGTAGTGGACTACCCCAAGGAGATCAAAGCGTTTTACATGCGCGCCAATGCGGATGGCAAAACGGTTGCTGCTATGGATTTGTTGTTGCCACGTGTAGGGGAGATCATTGGCGGGAGCCAACGGGAAGAGCGCTACGCGCAGCTGCTCCAACGCATGCAGGAGTGTGGTGTAGATCCGCACGGGATGCAGTGGTATCTGGATAGCCGCCGCTGGGGAGGGTGCCCACACGCGGGGTTCGGTATGGGGTTCGAGCGTTTTCTGATGTACGTCACCGGGATGGATAACATTCGCGATGTTATAGCGTTCCCCCGCACCCCCGGACATGCGGAATTCTGATGGATAAAAACTAGAGCTTGAGCCCGCGCCGTTTACAATAGGCACGCAGCATAACCATGGTGTTGTTTACCCGGCTGACCTTATGGTTGCGCGCCTTGAGCGCCATCACATCCTCAAGGGGTATCTTTTCCTGGCGTAGGGTGCGAATAACCATTTCGAGATGGTTGAGGATGATGCGCATATCGCTTTGCGTGTATTGGCGCAACATTGGGAGGCTGAGGGTGATGTAGCCTTCCGCAATATCTTGAGCCATTTTTTTCGGATTACCGCTGATAGCCATAATGTCACCTTGCGCTGAGATTATTTGACCCAATGCGACTACTAGAAAAGGTTGTGACACCCATCCCCAGAGGCGTTTGGCGCCCATGGCGCCAGCTACATCTCTATGGGCGCCACAAGTCCTGCCTAGCACCCGGGCTAAACAGTTACGCCCCAATAAAGGAGATGCATGTGCTGAAGTACAAGGTTGTTGAGACCACCATTGTAACCGATGAGACCATTGAAGAGATCATAAATAAATGGGTTGGCGCTGGGTGGGAGTTTGAGCGGGTGCAGTTTGCCATGTACGAAGGGAGCAAGCGTCCTGGGATGGCATTTGTGTTCTTTGTGCGTAGTCAGGAAGGGTAACGTCGTTTTTGGATATTATACTCTGCGTCGTCATCCTGAACTTGATTCGGGGTCAGTGTCCCTAAGAGGTTGCGGCTCGAGCCGCAACCTCTTAGGCCAACCTGCTTTTAGTACGCTAACCCAGCTCTTTTGCGGATCTTGCGCATCACCTTTGATGCAGCATAGCGTGCTTTTTGTGCCCCCATATCTAAGGTTTTGTGCAGCGTTTCTTTATCCTCCAAAATGGCGTTGCGCCGCGCGGTGAAGGGGATGAAGTAATCGCGCACAGTTTCAAACAGCTCCTGCTTTACCTCCCCATAACTTAGGCCTCCCGCGGTGTAGCGTGCGCGCAGCGCGGCCTGCTCCTCCTGCGGCAGAAACAGGCGGAAGATCTGAAATACATTACAGGTGTCCGGATTTTTCGGATCTTCCACCGGGGTCGGATCGGTAACAATACGCATGATCTGTTTGCGCAGCTGCTTTTCACTCTGAAACAGATCGATGGTGTTGCCGTAGCTTTTGCTCATTTTTTGCCCGTCCAGACCTGGGACAGTAGCTACCTCATCGTCAATATCCGGCTCGGGAATGGTGAAAATATCGCCGTAGTGGTTGTTCACCTTCAGGGCAATATCGCGTGTCACCTCCACGTGCTGTTTCTGATCCTTCCCCACCGGGACTTTCTCGCTATTAAACATCAAGATATCCGCCGCCATGAGAACCGGATATGCAAAGAGACCGTGGTTTGCCGGGATCCCCTTGGATACCTTGTCCTTGTAGCTGTGGCAGCGTTCTAACAGCCCCATGGGGGTGAAGTTGGATAAAAACCAGGTGAGTTCTTGTACTTCTGGCACATCCGATTGAACCCAGAAGGTGCTCTGTTCCGGATCGAGCCCGAGGGCGAGAAAGTTGGCGGCTGCTTCCATAGTCCCCTTGGCGAGGGCTTTCCCGTCGGAGAGGCTGGTCATCGCATGGTAGTTGGCGATAAAGCAGAACAGTTCTCCCTGTTCCTGATACTCGATCATTTTCTTCATCATGCCGAAGTAATTCCCTATGTGGAGGGTGCCTGAAGGCTGAATCCCGGACAAGATACGCATGGTTTGTTCCTCTTTCTATTCTGGTTAATTGCGGGGGGGAGATACAAAAAAAGCCGCGAACAAAGGTCGCGGCTTAAGATATAAAACTGAACGTTGGTGCTTAAGTCAGTTATGGGGTGCAAAGGTACAGCGCGCGCCTCGTTTCTTGTGAAGGGGAACGCGCCACCATCGCGCTGAGTTTATGTACACACTTATTTCCATGCGCGAAACCTTACCAGCCCAGAGAGCAGGGGTCAATATAGATATTGCGTCCACTGCCGATACCTTAACGGCGCGGGAGTAAAAAACGTCGCCCAGCGAAGCTGAATATCGCCCCTTCGCGCGTGATCTCTTCTAGGCGTACTCCCCCCTCCAGATATCCACCCGGACGGAGCATTTTGTTGTTTATCCGGATAACCGCAGCTGTAGGTTCTTCTGAGTAGGCGTGCACCGACATGTGCATCTCGGGCAGTTGGCGCCTGTATTCGAGGGGCAGATCATTAAAGCGTACGGGTGCAGGCTTAGCAACTGCGTCGAACCTTGGCGCGTGTGTTTGTGCTGCAATATCAGAGCGTGCAGGGTTGGTGTTCACCTCTTCAACTATCTCTTCTTGAATATTTGTAGCGGCCTGCGCAACCCTCTTGGGTGCGATAGTAGTTGTGGCAGCAGGAGGCGAACTCAGGGTCTGGGGTTGAGTTTCTACCCGTGCGGTAATAGGTGGAGTAGCTTCACGCGGGTTCACCTGTACGCTAGGAACGCTTGGCATCGATTTTGTGCGCTGCTCTTCATCTCTAGGGGGTGTTATTGCGCGCTGCGGTTCAGATGCTGCAACCATGACCGCGCTTCTGGTTATCTCCTGTGCGTGTTGGCTTGCGCTGTCTAATGCCGGTGTCTCGGGGTTATTCGATGTGAAGGGCCAGAATATAATGAGCATAACCCCGGCATTGATCACCAATGCAAGCCCTAACAGCAGCGGCCACAGCGGGCGCCGCGTTGGGGGACGCTCCGGTCCCGGGGTTTCCTCGGTGGCTAGATGGGTCAGATTTTGCTGTTTCCCCTGACGTTTTTTTTCCGATTTTTTCAGGGCTTCAAGAATATATGACATAGCTTGCGGTATCCTGCTTTCGGTAGTTGACGGTTCATCTTCGGTACCTATGTATCATAACAGCAGTAAGGGTGCTGTTGTATTATCCCCTTCCACTTACGTTTCGACTATTTAGCTGAAATGGACTGTAGTCGCGGAAAGGTACCGGTATTTTCATTGTTCAGGTGGATGATGGTTACGGGGCCAAGGATTCCATCCGGAGTCAAACCCTTCGCCGCCTGAAACTGGCGTAGTTCATCGAGGAGCTGCCCTTGTAAACTTAGGCGTGTGGCTTGTGCTGGCGGGCGCGGCTGAAGCAGGGCCAGTTGGCGATCGAGCCAGATGACCACCTCTCCATCATGCCCCGGATATACTGGGGTTGAATAACCTGGCGGTGGCTGCCACAGCAGGATGAAATCGCCGCGCCAGTGCTTCACCAGTTCTGTGGCTTCAATCCTGAGGATATGTTGCGCAAAACTTAATACGGCGTGGGTCTCATCTAGGCCGACAAGGGTAGCAAAGTGATCGCGTCCGCTAGCGTTGTGCAGCTTGAGAATAGCTGGACGATCCAGTTCACGCAACGTGGCAAGGCTTCCGCGCCGGTCCAGGGTGCGGAGCCCTGCTTGGGCAGCGCTGGAGGCGATCTCTTGGTCGCGGCTCGGCTCGGCCTTGCCCCACAGCTCAAACAGCTGCGCTGTGGCAGCGCTGCGGGTGGCATTATCCCACAAGCTGTCATCCCATATGAGGGTCTGCGCGGGGTCCTTTTGTGTTTGGGGCGAAATTGGGGGGGGTATCCCCTTGTATGCCTGTGTTATCTCTTCTTGGGGTGTGGATAAGGGTGCTTTAGTATCGGTGCCGAACGGTACCCCTATGCTGAAAGTAATTAGCCCTGCGGCGATGAGCACCACGCCCGCCCCGATGATCAGGAGGCGCGCTGGGATGGGTGCGAAAAAACCTTTTTCGGGTTCGGTGCCAAAGATCTCTTTTGCGGTGGTGCGTACCAGTTTCGGGGTTACACTGTTCTGGTTGGTGACATAGGCTCCAAGGAGGGCGCGGTCGCAAAGTAGATTAATTAAGCGCGGAACCCCTCCACTCAAGCGAAACAGCATGCGCAGGGCGCGGCGCGAGAATAGAGGCCGCTCCACCCCTGCAACCTGGAGGCGATGGCTGATGTACGCCAGGGCTTCTGGATAGTTGAGAGGCTGAAGGTGGTAGCGCGCTGTGACGCGCTGCTCCAATTGCCGCAGATCCTGGCGTTTGAGCATGTCGCGCAATTCCGGCTGCCCAATCATGATAACCTGCAGGAGTTTTTTCTTGTTGGTTTCCAGGTTGGTCAGAAGGCGGATTTGCTCCAGCACATCGATAGAGAGATTTTGCGCCTCATCAATGATCAGAACCGTTTTGCGCCCCTTGGCGTGCGTAGCGAGGAGGAAGTGGTTGATGGCATCGACAAAGATCTTGATACTCGTAGTGCGTTCTGGGCAGCTGATTCCAAGTTCATCGCAGATGGTTTCGAGCAGCTCTGTGGCACTAACTTTAGGATTCAGGACAAAAGCTATCTCAGCATCGTCGGGAACCTGTTCTAGCAGGCAGCGGCATACTGTGGTTTTCCCAGTACCCACCTCACCAGTGAGAAGCACAAATCCGCCGTCGGTCTGGAGTCCGTAAATCAGATGTGCCAAAGCCTCGCGGTGGCGTGTGCTCATATACAGATATTCCGGATCCGGAGCGATGGAAAAAGGTCTGTCTCTGAGTCCGAAGTACTCTGTGTACATAGATATCCTGTGGTTGGGGTCTGAGGTAAAACTTCAAGACGCTGTTGAGTGCCTGAAGGTTTAGGAAGTTCTGCTGTTACTGCAGGTAATAATAGTAAAAATACACAGTTATTCCCAGTAAATTGTAATTGTTTAGCGGGGGGTGTGGTGATATGGGCAAAAGTTGCATACAACAAAGCCGGTTCGGGGAGGCATCCGAACCGGCTTTGTTGTATTTCGGGTAGGAAGAAAGAATGAAGGTCAAAACCTGCCTGCCACAACAGGTCTTGATTGAGTATGACTATACCCAAAGCTCTGGAGTGATACCACGTTGAAGCGCGTATTTATGTGATTGTGCTTCCACGGTTTTCGGGTGCGTATTTGCACATGTACAGCTGCGATGTTGTGCGTGCCGCTCAAATGCTTACTACAGTTTGGGTGTCGCGCTCGATTACGGTGTGGGTTGAGCTGGAAGCAGAGCGGTCAAAGTTTTTAGGTTCGATGTTTTGTAGCATCAGCATGGTTCCGTACCCCATCACGACAGCACCGACAAGTAAAAACACCCCAAAGGTGGCACACCACAGCGCTTTAACTGCGTGGTTCGCCTTGAAACAATGGTAGGCGATAATAAAGGCTAGAATCCCTAGGGGGATGGCAAAAATGATCATCATAGGCGCTAGCTCCTGTTTTTTATCCCCGCTATTTGTGCGCAGGCGGCAATAGTAGCTGACATGGAAACAGGCGTAATCTGACAATTAAAGATGAAATTGTCAAGCTGGGTGGGATAAATACCCTGACGTTGATGCTTAAATAAAGCGTATCAATAAGTTTTCAGTCCCACTTTAGATCAAACTTAACCTCGGCACCGTCGAGACGTTCGGATAAATCCTGTCCATCGGGATCGATGAGAATTCCTCCCCCTATCTTTAACTTTCTATACGCTTCTCTATTCTTCTTCTGTCGCATTGCGGTCGGACTCTGGAGTAGATCCTGCTTTTGGATTTGAAAAGATTCAATCTGACGGTGGGGAAGTTTCAGTTCGAGTGAGATCGGTGAGGTTTCAGGTCTTAATTTGACTTGTTGCTGCAGTGTCAGAGGGATGGTGTGCTCTGCTTGCTTAGGGGAAGGTTCGCTCCTATCTGGCTCGCTGCGCGCACGATCTGCACTCTCTGCATGGATCTCTTCCACAAAAGGAATATCTGGCGCTTTGGTTTCCTGCGGTGATGGTGATTCTACCTCTTCATGGGCACTATCGCTGCAGGCACAAACACCCACAATTACCAATAAAGCAATAATTAATATGGATAGATTTCTAGATGTGCGGGTAGAAGTAGACAGCAAGTCCACGGGCATATCTCCTGGGGCTAAGTTGACAACGGGTTTGTGTGCAAGTTGATTAGTTCTAGAGTTGCTTGCGGTGTGATCTTTGTGTACAGGGGGGGGAGACGCACCTGTGTGGAATCTGGGGAGGGGGGATGTGTTTTGTGCACAGGGCAGCAATTTCACTCTGAGCTTGTGCCAAAAAGAGGTTGTCCGCCATGTACACGGACAACCTCTTTTAGCGATGAAACAATGGTGTGGCTTATTTCCCCCAAGTGGCGCGGATACGGCTTACTGCTTTTTCTACCGTAGAGCGCTCCCCGAAGGCACTGAGACGGAAGTAACCTTCACCACTGGGACCAAAACCACTGCCCGGGGTGCCGACCACAAAGCATTCCTGCAGCAGCTTGTCGAAAAACTCCCAGCTGCTCATCCCTTGCGGGGTTTTGAGCCAGATATACGGCGCATTGACTCCGCCGTAGCAGGTGATGCCAGCTTCTGCGAGCCCTTCGCGAATGATGCGTGCATTCTCCATGTAGTAGGCGATAATTTCCTGTACCTGCGCCCAGCCTTCATCGGAATATACCGCAGCAGCAGCGCGCTGTACCGGGTAGGAAACGCCGTTGAACTTAGTGGATTGGCGCCGATTCCACAGTGGGTTGAGCGCGATTTCGGCGCCACTCTTTCCCTTTACCTTCAACTCCTGGGGTACCACTGTAAGGCCGCAGCGCACCCCGGTAAAGCCGGCAGTTTTGGAAAAGCTACGAAACTCGATAGCACAGCGTTTAGCCCCTTCAATTTCGTAGATGGAGTGTGGAATCCCCGGTTCGGTGATAAACGCCTCGTAGGCAGCGTCAAATAAAATGACCGCATCCTTTTCCAGCGCATATTCAACCCAGGCTTGAAGCTGCTCTTTGGTAGCTACTGTGCCAGTGGGATTGTTGGGATAGCACAGGTAGATGATATCTACCTGTTCGCGTGGGAATTCAGGCATAAAGTTGTTTGCCTCGGTACAGGGCATGTACACCACCCCTGCGTAGTACCCTTTTGCATTCGCTTCGCCGGTGCGTCCCACCATGACATTGGTATCGTTGTACACTGGGTACACCGGATCCCCGATGGCAACGGTGTTATCAAGAGCGAAGATATCCAGAATATTGGCGCTGTCGCACTTGGAACCATCAGAGATAAACACTTCGCTACGGTCGAGTTTGACGCCAAGGGGATTGTAGGCTTTGTCGATAATGGTATCGATCAGCCAAGGATATCCTTGCTCGGGGCCATACCCATGAAAGTTCTCCGTTCCCGCCAGATCATCTACCCCGGCATGAAAGGCCTTGATCACTGCGGGGGGGAGGGGGCGCGTAACATCGCCAATTCCGAGGCGGATAACTTCCTTACCTGGATTTGCTTCCACAAATTCATTGATACGACGCGAAATCTCAGGGAACAGATATCCCGCCTTGAGTTTAAGGTAATTTTCATTCGCTTTGGCCATGGGATTGTATCTCCTTTAGTGAAAAACTGGTGGAGGGGCGAACGGTGTTGCTCGCCTTTGCTTCTGGGTTGTGGTGTTGTAGGTGCGCAAAAAAGAAGATTGCTTAGCGCAGTTCCAGTACATCCTGCATGTCGTATATGCCGGGCTTTTTCCCCTGTAGCCACTGACATGCGCGTACCGCACCGCGGGCAAACATGTCCCGGCTCATGGCACGGTGACTGATTTCGATGCGCTCTCCCATGCCGATAAAATACACCGTATGTTCGCCGACGATGTCACCGCCACGTATGGTTTGCATGCCGATCTCTTCATGGGTGCGGGCGCCACACATCCCCTCGCGATGGAAGTTGGCTACCTTATTGTAATCGCGTCCGAGCTCATCAGCGACAATCTCCCCCATCCGTACCGCAGTGCCGGAGGGGGAATCCTTTTTTTGCTTGTGATGTAGCTCCACAATCTCCACATCAAAGTCCTGTCCTAGAATGGATGCGGCCTCTTTGAGGAGTTTGAAACACGCATTGACCCCCACGCTCATGTTAGGGGCGTGGACTATTCCAATCCCGCTGCCGATCTGGGCCAGTTCTGCGCGCTGCTGGGGGGTGAAGCCAGTGGAGCCGCTTACAAGCCCCTTCCCCATCTCTGCACAAACACGTGCATTTTCGAGGGTGACCTCTGGAAAGGTGAAGTCGATGAGGATATCCGCCTGTGCCAGACCAGTGCGAAGATCATTAACCACCTTCACCCCCAGTTCGCCACACCCTGCAAGGATTCCGGCATCCTGACCGCAAGCTGCATGGCCTGCATGCTCGATAGCGCCACACAGACGCATGTTCTCTGCCTGGGTTACGGCATTGATCAGACGTGCTCCCATCCGCCCGGCGGCGCCGGTTACAGCTATGTTAAGCATAAATTCTCTCTTGCTGATAATAAGGGGCTGCCGTAGCTGGAAACCCAGCTACGGCAGCAGTATATGTGCCAACAAATATCTGGATTATATAAGGTTGTAGCGTTTCAGTACCTCTGTAAGAGCTTGCAGGGTGGCGGGCTGCATGTTGGCCAGCGGCAGGCGTACATGCTTTTCTGCCTTCCCCATCAACTCTAAGGAAGTTTTCGCAGGCACCGGGTTAGATTCGATAAACATCGCCTTGTGAATATCGAGCAGGTGGAGGTGCATTTTGCGCGCATCATCCCAGCGCCCTTCCTGAATTGCTACCACCATCTGCTTCACCTCTTTGGGGATGATGTTAGCGCTAACGGAGATAACCCCTTTTGCACCCACCGCCATAAGGGGCAGGGTAAGGAAGTCGTCTCCAGCGATCACATCGATCTTATCCCCAGCTTTACTGATGATAGTGCTTGCCTGGGTTACATCTCCGGAGGCTTCCTTGATAGCAACAATGTTGTCGATTTCGGCGAGGCGGATAGTGGTCTCTGCCGCCACGTTCATACCGGTACGCCCTGGGACGTTGTAGAGCAACTGGGGTAGGGCTACTGCCTCGGCAATAGCCTTGTAATGTTGGTAGAGCCCCTCCTGGGATGGCTTGTTGTAGTACGGACTCACGAGCAGGAGTGCGTCAGCTCCCATCTCTTTAGCGTGCCGACTAATCTCAATTGCCTCGGCAGTTGAGTTAGAGCCTGTGCCCGCTATAACGGGGACACGACCGTCTACCTGCTCGATACAGGCTTTGACCACGAGATCGTGCTCTTCATAGTTCAGCGTAGCTGATTCTCCGGTGGTGCCACAGGGCACAATGGCATCGGTGCCGTTTTCAATCTGGAATTCCACTAACTCACGAAATTTGTCTTCGTTTACACTTCCATCGCTGTTCATGGGGGTTACAATGGCAACCATTGAGCCTGTAAACATGGTTTTCTCCTGTGTGGGTATATTTTTTATGTGTAGGTGTAACTAGTTGGATCTAAATAGATACCTGTATGGATATCCACAGTGTGCACTTTTTCAGCATAAGTAGCATAGGTTTAGGAGGTTGTCAAAACGCCATTTTACCCTATCTGTGTACACTTTACAGTGGGGGAGCAGGAGTTATCTCGACGGCAGGAAGCGCATCACTTTCGAGGATAAATCCCCCCTCTTTTATAACGCTGCGCACCGTGTAACGGTAGGTGATGTTGTTGCTCAGATCCTGATCCTCATATGTTGTAGACCTGACAGGCTCACGGTTCAGAGGGCGTGTACCGAAATACTCCCCCTGTTTGCTGCGGTAAATATTGTACCCGAGCAGAACCCCCTGCCTCTCATCCTCTACGCTAGGGGCGTCCCAGTTTAGCACCACCTGACGGTCAGAAGCGCGGGCGCTGAGTGCTGTGGGGATTGGCGGCGCAGAGAAACAGGGGCGGTGGATGGTTGTGTCAGCACCGGCCTGCTCTCTGGCAGTTACGGGCACAATGCGGTAGCGATAGCCAACTCCCGGCTCTACGAAGTGATCCCACATGTAGATGCGGTTGCTGCCGCGTTCCTTGCTCTGGTAGAACCCCACATCAACTTGGTGCAACAGGTATTGCGGATTCCGACATTCAGGACATCCAGTTTCGGGAACATAGTCGATCCGATAGATGTCAAAACGTTTCAGATTGTTCAGCTCGGAACCATCCTGATTCAGGGTGGGAATGTTCCAGGCGAGCAACAATGATGAACCGCGCTGGCTCAAGCTTACTTGCGCTGGCGCCGTGGGGAGCTTTGCTTCCAGGGGCATCACCGGGCCTTTTTTCCCACAGCCACACAGGAGGAGGGAGCAAACCAGGAGAGCGCTCAGGAGCGCAGAAAGTCGGGGAGGGGAATAAGCTGGACGCATAGCGAGACTCAAGCCTTCTGTTGTGCCTGGCGCGCCAGGGTAATTTCACGCTCTACCGCACAGCGCGCCGTGCCGCCGGTAGCGGTACGCGCGTTTACCGAAGCATCCAGGGTGACAAAATCGTAGATATCGCTATCGATCAGAGTGCTGAACTGGCGGAACTCCTCGAGACTAAGTTCCGGGATCTCTTTCCCCTGTTCGATACAGTAGCGTACAGTTTTCCCCACCACTTCGTGGGCTTGGCGAAAAGGGAGCCCCTTGCGCACACAATAGTCTGCAATATCGGTAGCCGTGGAAAATCCGCGCGCAGCAGCGATCCGCATATTGTCTACCTTTATTCTCATCTCTGCGATCATGGCAGTGAAGATCTTCAAGCTCCCTTTAACCGTGTCGATGCTATCAAACAGCGGCTCCTTGTCCTCTTGCATATCTTTGTTATATGCCAGCGGCAGAGACTTCATCAAGGTCAGCAGGCTCATCAGATTGCCGTACACTCGCCCACTTTTGCCCCGCACCAGTTCAGGGACGTCCGGATTTTTTTTCTGCGGCATGATGGAGCTACCGGTACAAAACGCATCGCTGAGTTCGATGAAGTTGAAGTCGGCGCTGGACCAGAGGATCAACTCTTCGCTCAAACGAGACAGATGCATCATCACTGTAGCGGCATTGCTACAAAACTCAATGGCAAAGTCGCGATCCGATACCGAATCGAGGCTGTTACGTGTTACTCCATCAAAGCCGAGTTGTTGTGCGACCCATTCGCGGTCGATGGGAAACGTGGTGCCTGCCAAGGCTCCGGCGCCGAGAGGCATTACATTCATGCGTGCTCGGCAGTCGCGCATCCGACTTGCATCGCGTTTAAACATTTCGTAATACGCAAGCATGTGGTGGGCAAATAGCACCGGTTGGGCGGTCTGTAGGTGGGTGTATCCTGGCATGATGGTGTTGAGGTTCCCCTCCGCCTGTGTCAGAAGGGAATCCATCAGTGCCTCCAGGTAGGCGATAACCGCATCGAGTTCGTCGCGCAAATAAAGACGGATATCCACTGCAACCTGATCATTGCGTGAGCGCCCAGTGTGGAGTTTCCCTCCCACCGGACCGATGCGCTCAATCAAGCGCGCTTCGATATTCATGTGGATATCTTCGAGGGCGATGGAAAACTCTATTTTATCTTGCTCTATATCCGCAAAAATGCCATCCAGCCCAGCGCAGATTTGCTCTGCTTCCTCTTGCGTGATGATCTCTTGGCGCGCAAGCATCTGCGCATGTGCCTTGGAACCGCGAATATCGTAGGGGCACAGACGCTGTTCAAAGCCGATAGAGGCGGTAAATTCCTCTACAAATTTATCTGTAGGCTGGGTGAAGCGCCCTCCCCAGAGTTTCTTGCTCATAGTGCATATCTCCTAAACTAACAGGGCTTGCCCTGACGGATGGAATTAGCGCTGGTGGAGATGTTTTCCCACCCACCAGACTCGGTGCTTTTATAGACTCGGTGAACTTTGAGCGGCATCCTGGTGGTGCGCGGATCAAACTCGTAGAACACGGGGAAGTTGAAGTAGTACAGGCGGTTTTCAGCCCCAAAGCGGAGGCGACTTATGGGCAGACCGCCAAAGTCATCGGTGGAAAACTCTGGCAGCTCTGAATGGTGTACCTGCCGAGGGTAGCTGATAATCACCGATGAATACCCGAAGGTGTCATCTTTACCCACCTCCGCAGGGGGATCGATAAGATCGCTATTGTTACAGAATACCGTGATGGTGTCACGCACGCCGGGAGAGGCTTCAAGGAGTTCACCGTAAAAGCCGTGAATTACATCGCGGAAAGTCTGGTGTTCTGGTTTCGGGTTGCATTTCAGAACCACCAGCAGATCGAGTTGTTGGCGCGATGAAAAGAACATTTCGTTGGCGTGATCAATCACCTGAGTGATGTTCGAGCGTATCAGAGTGCGATAGATGTAGTCAAAGCAGATCAGCGCCATGAAGTTGAACGCATTTGGTTCACTGCGCCACAGGGGAAAAACCTTGCCGTGATACAGGTCAAGATTTGCCTCCAACTTCTCTTCCAGGGCAAAAGGGTGGCTCTTGGCCTGCAGGTAGACTCGCGTCTCTCCGTGGGCATCTTTAATGATGGTGGCGGCGCTGTTGACATTAAGGCAGTCGATGTCACCGCTGAGGCGGTCAGTGTGGATCGATTCGAGTAATTCGGCGTTATCGGCGCTGAACTGTCCAACCAGAGCGCAGAAGTCGGTCAGGCGCATGCGCTCCAGCCCGATCATAGTGACGGTATTGTTGCGGAAGTGACGCTTAATATATTCGAGGGTGGAAGAGAAATACTCCGGCGGCAGCACGGTTTCAGGAAAAACCAGAAAGTGGAGTTTCCTCAGATTGCCAGATCCCTGTGTCACCAGTTGCAGAATTGAGTGGATCAGTTCCCATTTGCGTTTGGATATCGCGTCAGGATCTGTCTCGTTTTCCATGCGGATCTGGTTAGGAATCTGGCAGAGGAGACAGTGGAGGTGGTGCCCGCGTGGGAATTCTAGCGTCACTTTTTTCTCGACAATTTTGAACATAGGCGCTTAGGTCTCACTTAAAGGGGGAGTCGCCGGGTAGCTCCAGATCTGCACGTTCCCCCGGCGGTTGCAGATGGTGCCACTCCTGCTCTGGATACAGTTGCGCCAGCACATGCCGCGACCCAGGTGGGATATCGAGGTGCGGAAGCTCCTGTGCGCCAAACCAGTGCGCTTCACTTAATTCGGCAGGATTAATGCTGATGTCAAAGCTTAAAGGGAGGGCGCGATAGTACAGGATAATGTAGTGATCGCTGCGTTCCCCCACCGCTAGATGTTCGTAAATATCAACCAGGGTTCCAGCTTTAACCTTCAGCCCCACCTCTTCGCGAACTTCGCGCATCAACGCCGTAGTTATAGATTCGCCGTGGTCTATTTTTCCTCCGGGCATTACCCACTGTCCAAAGAACGGTGGGATACTCCGTTTGGTCAGAAGGATCCGTTCGTGTTCATCAATAATGCACGCAACTACCGAGGTTTTAATCTGTTTGAGATTGCCCGTGTTCATGGAATCCGTTGTGTATTTGCAAAAGTTGCAGAAACATGAGCACCAGCTGTGCCACAGTTAGCCTGCCTGCGAGACCCTCCTTGTTCGTCAAAAAGGAGGGTCTCGGGATGAGGCTTGGGTTTGTGTTATTTGTTGCGCATCAAACTGCGAATGCGTAGACGCAGGGCGTTAATTTTAATAAAGCCTTCAGCATCTGCTTGATTGTAGACATCATCGGCCTCGAAGGTAGCGTATTCAAGGTTAAAGAGGGAGTCTGTTTTTGAATCTCGCCCAACCACACGGCAGTGCCCCTTGTAGAGTTTGATGCGGGCGATGCCGTTTACGGTTTTCTGGGTGTCATCAATCAGCGCTTGCAGTGCCTCCCGCTCGGGTGCGAACCAGTAGCCGTTATAGATCATTGCCGCATAACGAGATATAAGAGAGTCGCGTAGATGCATCACTTCGCGATCCATGGTGATCGATTCCACCGCGCGGTGTGCCTCTTCGAGAATGGTCCCGCCCGGAGTCTCGTACACGCCACGGCTCTTCATCCCCACGTAGCGGTTTTCCATCAGATCTACGCGTCCGATGCCGTGCTTGTAGCCGAACTCATTAAGCTTGGTGAGAAGTTGTGCGGGTGAGAGCCGTTCGCCGTTTACAGCTACCGGGTCGCCCATCTCAAACTCGATATCTATGTATTCCGCCTGATCCGGAGCATCTTCAGGGCGCACCGTCATCATATACATCTCTTCGGGTGCTTCCGCCATGGGATCTTCAAGAACGTCCCCTTCGAAGGAGATATGCAGCAGGTTACGGTCACTGCTCCAAGGGAATTTTTTGCTTGTAGGCACATGAATGTCGTGCTTGCGCGCGTATTCTTCCAGTGCGGTTCTGCTGTTGAGGTCCCATTCGCGCCAAGGTGCGATAACTTTTACTGCAGGATCAAAGTGGTAGTAGCTCAGCTCAAAGCGTACCTGGTCGTTACCTTTGCCCGTAGCCCCGTGAGAAACCGCATCTGCCCCTTCAGCTTTAGCGATTTCCATCTGCTTTTTGGCAATCAGAGGGCGAGCGATAGAGGTGCCGAGGAAGTAGCGCCCCTCGTAGATGGCGTTAGCGCGGAACATGGGAAAGACAAAGTCACGTACAAACTCCTCGCGTAAATCTTCCACATAACAGGTGGATGCTCCGGTCTTTTTTGCTTTTTCCGGGATAAAATCCAGCTCTTCTCCCTGACCAAGATCAGCAGCAAAGGCCACCACTTCGCAACCATATTCTTCGATGAGCCACTTCAAGATGATGGAGGTATCGAGTCCACCGGAATATGCCAGCACTGCTTTTTTAACTTCACCTCTGTTCGCCATTTTCTTCTCCTTGTTTATTGCTTGAAGCCTGTAGGGGCCGGGAAAGGCGCGTAGAAGCTACAGGCGTTTCTTGTGTTGTTTAGATTTTAACCACTTTGGTATCGGCCATCAAATCGTGGAGACCACGTTTGTCGCGCCGCAGTGCCACCATTAGATAGCCGATTCCGAGCACAATGCCGGAGATAAACTTGCCGATAGTTTCGCGGATAAATGCTTGTCCGTAGCTCACTTGGGTAGCGTCAAGACGCACAACCTTCAGGCGCAACACCATTTTGCCTGGAGTCTGCCCCGAGTAGCCGGTAAAAAATACATAGTAAAATACCCCAGCCAGGGCGCTGAAGAGCATGATGAGCATCTGCACCATGGGCAGGGTACTTGAGCCGCTCAATTCAACTACGTTCCCGAGAGCATATACCATAGTAAACTGCAGCGCTGATGAAATCACCGAGTCGAGCATGGCGGCAACGGCACGAAGCCAAAATCCGGCCGCAATTCCAGCGCCAGCGGTTACGTCTTCTTCAGGTACTGTTTCTGCAGTTTGAGCGTCTGGCTCCACAGTTTCATCCACCGCGGGGAGAGTAACGAAGCTGTTTTGCGTGTCCACAGGGGGATCATCCGCATTGGATTTCACTGTGGTCGGATCAAAGCGAAACACTGCCTCGCATTTCGGGCAGGTCGCCTGTACCGGTTGGGTAGGTATTGCGTTCTCTTCAAGATCGCGCGTGAAATTACACTGCGGACATATCAGTTTCACGCTGGTTACTCCTTTGTTTTCTGCATCAGGGTTGCCATGATCGCCTTTTGTACGTGGAGGCGGTTTTCCGCTTCATCAAAGACTACCGAGTTCGGCCCTTCGAGCACTTCAGCAGTGATCTCTTCGCCGCGGTGCGCCGGGAGGCAGTGCAGCACCAGACTGCCTGGGTTTGCGACGGCAAGGGTCTGGGCGTTAATCTGGAATCCAGCAAAGTCACGACAGCGCTGCTCCTGCTCTTCTTCCTGTCCCATGCTGGCCCACACATCGGTGTTGAGAATGTCGGCATTGCGCGCTGCTTCGAGGGGATCGTTGGTGTAGATGATATTGGCACCCTGCTGCCGCGCCCAGTCAACTACTGTGGCATCAGGTTCATAGCCTTTGGGGGTGGCAATACGCAATTCGAAACCAAATACGGCGGCTGCATTTATCCACGAGTGCGCCATATTGTTCCCATCGCCGATCCAGCAGTACGTCTGGCTGCGGTAAGAGCCTTTGTGTTCCAATACGGTAAATAGATCTGCCATCACCTGACACGGATGGTACATATCGGTAAGGGCGTTGATCACCGGTACATCGGCGTAGCGCGCAAGTTCCTCAATATCCTCCTGCGCATAGGTGCGGATCATGATGCCATCTACGTAGCGGGATAGTACCCGTGCAGTATCTTTGATGGTTTCGCCGCGCCCAATTTGAGTGTTGGCAGAGGAGAGAAACAGTGCGTGTCCACCGAGTTGAAACATACCGGTTTCAAAGGAAATGCGTGTGCGGGTTGAGCTTTTTTCAAACACCATGGCCAAGCTCTTGCCCGCCAGGAGAGGGTGACTGATGCCACGCTTCTGCTGATTTTTAAGTTCACGGGTCAAGGTGAGGATAGCATCCAGGTCTGTCGCACTCCAGTCCCGCAGACGCAGAAAGTCTGATTTCATCTAGCTAAGGCTCCTTTATGTTTTTGGTAAAGTTGATGGTGGCGCAAAACTCTTCAACTGCGGTGTTGGCATGAGAGTCTCACGCCTTCGATGCATGTAAGCACGCCTCATTGCTCGACCATGGCGCGCCGTGCATGTGACCCTTATTGCTTGGCCATAGCATTTTTATCCTTGTGCAAAAACACCACCGCGGTACAACTATTTCCGCTTATAGTCGGGCTTGTCGCCGGAATAGTACTTGTACGGGGGGTGGTATTTCTCCTGAGTTTCTGGTTTAAACATTACCCACAAAAATGCCGCAATGACCAGCATCAAAATAATGATGGATCCGACGATCGCTTCTGTGGACACGTTTTTCATGCGCTACCCCTTGCTGAATTCCTCAAATACTTGCTGCAGAATTTCCATGGCGAGGTCTATTTCCCCTTTGGTTACTATCAGGGGAGGGACAAAACGCAACACTTTACCTGCCGTGCAGTTTATTAGAAGGCCTTTTTTAAGCGCTGCTGCCACCAAGGGAGCACCTTCGATATCTAGTTGGAGCCCCTGAATAAGACCGCGGCCACGAACCTCACCGCACCAGCTGAACTTAGTGCTGAGTTGCTTTAGACATGCGTGCAGATGTGCACCCATCTCCACACAGTTGTCCAGCACTCCGTCGTTCTCCAGCACATCAAGGGTCGCTAAAGCGGCCGCGGTTACCAGCGGATTGCCACCGAAGGTGGAGCCGTGGCTGCCGGGAGTGAATGCGGTGGCAGCTTTTTCTGTTGCCACCATGGCACCGATAGGGGCGCCACCCGCCATCGCCTTTGCCAGGGTCATGATGTCCGGGGCGACATCATCATGCTGGTAGGCGAAGAGCTTTCCAGTGCGTCCATATCCCACCTGTACTTCATCGAAAATCAACAGCATATTGTGTTGGTCACACAATTCACGCACCGCTTTCAAGTACCCAGGTGGGGCGACATTGATCCCCCCTTCACCCTGAACCGGCTCCAGCATCACTGCGCACACCTCGGCAGTCACTGCTGTACGCATAGCATCAATATCGCCAAAGGGAACATAGCGAAACCCCGGCACTACCGGTGTAAATCCTTTGCGCACTGCATCCTGGCCGGTGGCGCTGATGGTGCCGATGGTGCGGCCGTGAAAAGAGGCAAGGGCGGTTATGACAGTAAAGCGATTACTCCCGTTTTTTTCTGCACTGTGCTTGCGCACCAGTTTCATGGCCGCTTCGTTGGCTTCTGCGCCGGAGTTACAGAAAAACACCCGTTCGCCAAAGCTGTTGCGGCACAGCGCCTCCGCAAGTTCGATCTGGTTGGGGATATGATAGTAGTTGGAACAGTGAATCAGGGTTTGCGCTTGCTGCTGCAGAGCCGCGACCACCTTTGGGTGGCAATGCCCTAGGTTATTCACCGCTACTCCTGCGAGAAAGTCGAGGTATTTATTCCCCTCTACGTCCCAGAGCCAGCACCCTTCACCCTTGCTCGCCACAATGGGGAAGCGTCCGTAGGTGGTTGCAATGCAATTGTCGCCACGTTTTATCCATGCTTGAGTATTCATCGGTTAAACCTCGCTACTGCGGTTCCTATCCCTTTGTCAGTAAAAATCTCCAGCAGGCAGGTGTGCTCCATCCTGCCGTCTATGATGTGGGCTTTGGTCACCCCCTCGCTGACGGCGTCTACACAGCAAGTTACTTTGGGGATCATCCCACCGCTGATGGTGCCATCTTTAATCAGAGCACTTACGGCGTCAATATCAATAGTGGAAATAAGCTTCCCCGCTTTGTCCAGCACCCCTTCAACATCGGTGAGAAGCATCAGTTTTTCAGCTTTCAGGGCTCCGGCAACGCGTCCGGCAACTAAGTCGGCATTGATGTTGTAGGTTTCTCCGTTAGGACCTACGCCGATGGGGGCAATAACCGGAATGAAATTGCTCTGTTCCAGCGCCCTGAGCACTTCCGGGTTGACGCAGTCCACTTCACCAACCATGCCGACATCCACAATCTCCGGCGTCAGTGTATCTGGATTAACCATGGTCATCTCCAGCTTATGTGCCATAATCAGGTTTCCGTCCTTGCCGGACAGCCCTACTGCACGCCCACCAGCGCTGTTGATGTTCCCCACAATCTCTTTGTTGACCTTTCCGCCCAGAACCATCTCTACCACGTTCATGGTTTCCGAGTCGGTAATGCGCATCCCCTGGACAAAGTTGGTTTTGCGCCCCATCTGTTCCAGCACTTTGCCGATCTGCGGTCCACCTCCGTGCACCACTACCGGATTTATGCCGATGAGTTTCAGGAGGATAATATCGTGGGCAAACCCCCGTTTTAGGTGCTCTTCAACCATGGCGTTACCGCCATATTTGATTACGATGGTTTTACCGTAAAAACGCTGCATGTAGGGCAGCGCTTCTATGAGAATATTGGCTTTGTTGATGAGTTCTTGCACGCGCCCACACTCCTATGTAGTTTTGCGCATTTTATGCCTGCGCTGGATGATGTTAAAGGATAAAGCGCGAGAGGTCTTCACTGGCGACTATTTTTTCTAGACGTTCGCGCACCATATTCGTATCCACTTCAATGACTTTGTCTTGAACTTCTGGGGCATTGAAGGAGATCTCTTCCAGTAATTTTTCGATGATGGTATGCAAGCGGCGCGCGCCGATATTCTCTGTCTGCTCGTTAACCTTGGCTGCGATAGCAGCCATCTCCCGAATAGCAGCTTCGCTAAAATTGAGATCCAGCCCTTCGGTTTTCATCAAGGCGCGATACTGGCTGATAAGGGCATTGCGTGGTTCTGTGAGGATCTGAAAAAAATCGTCTTCAGTCAAGCTTTCGAGTTCCACTCGGATAGGAAAGCGCCCCTGTAGCTCCGGTATAAGATCGGAAGGCTTGGCCACGTGAAATGCGCCGGCGGCAATGAAAAGAATATGGTCGGTCTTTACCGGGCCATATTTGGTGTTCACTGTACTCCCCTCGACAATAGGGAGGATGTCGCGTTGCACCCCTTCGCGGGAGATCTCTGGCCCATGTCCCCCTCCAGTGCTGGCCACCTTGTCGATCTCGTCGATAAAGATAATGCCGCTCTGCTCGGTGCGCTGGCGTGCCAGATTATGCACCTCGTCCATGTCCACGAGTTTTTGAGCTTCCTGCTCAATGAGAATCTCACGTGCATCTTCAACCTTGATGCGGCGCCGTTTGGTTTTTTTCGGGAACAGGTTGCCAAACATATCTTTTAGATTAAGCCCCATATCTTCCGCCCCGGGGGGAGTTATTACCTCCATAGCTGGCATGGTGGATTCTTCGGTTTCAAGTTCTACATAGCGCTGTTCCAGCTCGCCCATGCGCAGAAGGCGTTTCATTTTATCGCGCGTAGAACTGTGTGAATCCCCAGTTCCACTTTCTATGTCAGGGCTACCGGCTGAGCTACCGGGCAGGAGTAGATCGAGAAGTTTTTCTTCTGCCTGATCTTCGGCCGTGAGGCGTTTCTTCTCCGTCTCTTCAGCTTTGACCATGATAATGGCGAGTTCCAGCAGATCGCGCACCATGCTTTCTACATCGCGTCCGACATAGCCCACTTCGGTGAATTTGCTTGCCTCTACCTTGATAAATGGAGCTTGGGCGAGTTTCGCAAGGCGGCGTGCGATTTCAGTTTTTCCCACGCCAGTGGGACCTATCATGATGATATTTTTGGGGGAGATTTCGTCGCGCAGATCTTCGGCCACTTGCTGGCGCCGCCAGCGGTTGCGTAGCGCTACAGCTACAGCGCGTTTCGCGTTGTTTTGACCGATGATGTAGCGATCCAGCTCTGAGACTATTTCTCGCGGGGTAAGGTTATTCATCACAGGATTTCCATGCTTATGTGTTCGTTGGTGTAGATGCAGGTTTCCGCTGCAATTTTCATCGCTTCAGTGGCGATATCTGCTGGAGCCATACTGGTGTTGCGCAGCAGCGCGCGTGCCGCCGCCTGGGCGTAGGCTCCACCGGAACCAATGGCGGCCACTCCGTCATCAGATTCAATAACGTCGCCAACACCGGAGATCACCAAGGTTTGATCTTTGTTGGCTACCAGCAATAGAGCTTCGAGTTTGCGCAAGACACGGTCGCTGCGCCACTCTTTGGCCAAGGCCACGGCCGCACGTGCGAGATGACCCTGAAATTCCTGTAGTTTAGCTTCGAATTTCTCAAACAGGGTAAAGGCATCCGCAGTGCTACCCGCAAACCCACCTATAATGGAATCATTATGCATGCGCCGCAGTTTACACGCTCCGTGTTTCATCACTGTGTGCCCTAGGGTCACCTGGCCATCGCCAGCCATGGCTACCCCTTCAGCAGAGCGTACCGCTAGTATAGTTGTACCTTTAAACATGAAGTATCCTGTTAAATGACGTTATATTTCAGTGTTGCTTGAAGTGCTACACTCAAGAGCTAGATTTTGCCCATTACACCATCTCTTCAATCAATGTCGGGGCCTGCTCCAACATCGTATCAATGTTGCTAACCTCTGAGCCGCCAGCCTGAGCCAAGTCGGGGCGTCCGCCACCACGTCCGCCAACCATTTCAGCCAGCGGTTTGATGATTTCCCCCGCCTTGGTGCGCCCGTGCAGATCTTTGCTCACTGCTACCAGCAGTGCCACTTTATCTTCGTGGGCTCCGGCAAGCACAATGATCCCTGTCGGAAGTTTATCCCGCAGTTTGTCGCACTGCTCGCGTAGTTTTTTGCCATCGAGCCCATCAAGGCGCGCAATGAGCAGGTCTACATCGCCTACTTTGGAGATGTTCTGTGCCATTTTAGCGGCGCGATCTGCTTCGAGGCGATCCTGCAGAGATTCGATTTCCCGTTCCAGCTCTTTTTGGTGCTCTACCATTTTTTCAATGCGCTGCTGTAGGCGCTGCGGGTCGGTTTTTACCAGTGCCGCCACATTGTCTACCAGTTGCTGGCGTCGATGTACCTCTTTCAGCGCTTTTTCTCCGGTCAGAGCCTCAATGCGACGTACTCCGGCGGCAATACCTGATTCTTGCACAATTTTGAACAGCCCGATATCACCGCCGGCAGAAACGTGGGTGCCGCCACAGAGTTCCATGCTGAGCTCACCCATTTGGACTACACGCACTTTGTCGGTGTATTTTTCACCAAACAGTGCTTTGGCTCCGGCGGCGACCGCTTCTTCGGTATCCATCACTTTGGTAGTCACTTCGCGGTTAGAGCGGATGTAGCGGTTTACTTCATCTTCAATCTGCCTAATTTCATCTTTACTCAAGGCGCTGAAATGGGTGAAGTCAAAGCGTAACCGGTCTGGGGTAACCAGTGAACCGGCCTGCTGTACATGTTCACCCAGAACCCGCCCGAGAACTGCTTGCAGCAGGTGGGTAGCACTGTGGTTCAGGCAGGCAGCTTGGCGCGCCGCGACATCGATGCTTAGTTCTATATTGTCGCCTACGCTGATGCTGCCGTGATCGATTTCACTTATATGGGAGATCAACCCAGGGAGAACCTGCACGGCATTTTCCACTTTAGCGCTGGCGCCTTCACCTTGGATAGAGCCGCGATCGCCGCTTTGTCCCCCCGACTCGCCGTAAAACGGGGTGATGGAGGTGAATATCTCCACCTTCTCCCCTTTTGTGGCGGTGTCTATCTGTTTCCCATCTTTCAGGATGGCGACTACGCTGCCGAAGTCTTCGGTTTTCTCATAGCCACTGAACTCTGTGGTTATCCCTGCTTCAGCAAGGACTTTGTAGATGGTGGCAATTCCCTCCTCACCCGAGCCCTTCCAGTGTTCGCGTGCTTGGCGGCGTTGCTCTTCCATACAGCGCTCAAAACCTGCTTCATCTACACTGTAGCCGTCTTTCTCTACGATATCTGCGGTCAAGTCGACAGGGAAGCCAAAGGTGTCGTAAAGCTTAAACACCACCTCTCCGGGGAGCTGCGACGTACCCTGGTGCTTAAGCTTTGTTATCTCCTCGGTAAGGATGTGCAGCCCCTTGTCCAACGTCTGGATAAAGCGTTCCTCTTCGTTGGTGATAACATTGATGACAAATGCCTTGCGCTTTGCCTCTTCTGGATATGCTTGCGCCATGCTATCGAGGACGAAAGCGGCGGTTTTATGCAGTACCGGCTCCTCAAAGCCGATCATCTTGGCGTGACGCATAGCGCGGCGCATGATGCGACGCAGCACGTAGCCGCGCCCTTCATTGGAAGGGAGAACGCCGTCGGCGATCAGAAATGCGGCGGCACGGCTGTGGTCTGCCACGACGCGCATGGAAACGTCACTCTCTTGATTGTTACCGTATGGACGTGCGGCCAGCTCTGCAATATAGTCGATAATGCGTCGAATGCCATCGGTGTCGTAGTTGGAGCTAACCCCCTGGAGCACCGCGGCGATCCGCTCCAACCCCATCCCTGTATCTACCGAAGGTTTTGGGAGTGGGGTGAGGGTACCGTCTTTACTGCGGTCGAATTGCATGAATACGTTGTTCCAGATCTCCATGTAGCGGTCGCAGTCACATCCAACCGCGCACTCTGGTGAACCACACCCCACTCCGGGGCCGTTATCCCAGAAAATTTCGCTACATGGGCCACAGGGACCAGTATCGCCCATGGACCAGAAGTTGTCCGCTTCACCAAAACGGAAGATCCGTTCACGTGGCACCCCCTCCTGCGTGTGCCAGATCTCTGCCGCTTCATCGTCGTCCTCAAATACCGTGACATACAAGTGCGCAGTATCGAGCCCAAGATCATCAGTCAGGAATTTCCACGCCAGGGCTATCGCTTCTTTTTTGAAGTAGTCACCAAAGGAAAAATTCCCCAACATCTCAAAAAAAGTGTGGTGGCGGGCAGTGCGCCCCACATTTTCAAGGTCGTTATGCTTCCCGCCCGCCCGTACACATTTTTGTGCTGAGGCCGCCCGCGCGTAGGGGCGCTTTTCGTTACCCAAAAAACAGTCTTTGAACTGATTCATCCCAGCGTTGGTAAACAGCAGGGTGGGGTCGTTGTGGGGGATAAGGGAGGATGATGCGACAATCTGATGGCCATGTTCTTCAAAGTAGCGTAAAAAACGCGCGCGGATGTCATTCGTGGTCAGCATGGAGATCTTTCAACCTTTCGCGGATGTGTTCAAGTATTTTATTCAAGCTAAAACCACGCCGCTGCAGATAGTCAACTACCCGGCGACGCTGGCGCATATCGTGTAGGTCTATATTGCGCTCACCAAAGCGGTGTGCAAAGACCTGTGCAAGTATCTCACGCTCATCATATTCGCCCATGCATTTTTCGATGGCGCTCTCAATATCCTGCTCGTTAAACCCCTCTTTAAACAGTTGCTGGCGCACGCGCGCTCCAACTTTACCGTTGCGCATTAAGGCGCGGGTGCGTTCATGTGCAGTGCGGGGGTCATTTATATAGTCTAGTTCGCAGCAGCGCGCAATAGCTGCATCTATTTGCGCGTGCGGATATTTTTTTTGCTTCAGGCGGCGACGCAGGTCTGCAGCGCTACGGGGACGTACGGTGAGCAGGCGCAGGGCATGAGCATATGCACCGTTTTCCATCTCCATTTAGACGGTTTCTTCGTCAGGCGTTTCATCTTTGTTGAATTGCTCCCAAGTGAGATCGGAAGAGGAAGAGATGCCTGAGTACTTGAGCTTGAAGTCATCTGGGTTGCTACTCTGGCGCAGTGCTTCCTCATAGGTGATCAGCTCGTTGCTGAGCAGTCTCATCAGTGACTGATCAAAGGTCTGCATGCCATAGGTATCGTACCCATTCTGAATGGTGTCGCGCAGGAGTTTTGTTTTCTCCTTGTCGTCAATCAGTTCGCGCACTCTTGCGGTAGACACCATAACCTCTACAGCCGGAACGCGTCCTCTGCCATCTGCACGCGGGACCAGACGTTGGGATATAACTCCCATGAGGATGGTGGAGAGTTGGAGCCGCACCTGCCGCTGTTGGTAGGGTGGGAATACCCCCACAATGCGGTTGATCGTCTCCTGCGCATCTACCGTGTGCAGGGTGGATAACACCAGGTGCCCAGTTTCTGCTGCGGTAAGAGCGGTGTTGATGGTTTCGTAGTCGCGCATCTCACCCACGAGGATTACATCTGGATCTTGACGCAGGGAGGACTTAAGGGCACTTGCAAAGCTTTGGGTATCTACCCCAAGTTCGCGCTGGTTGATGATGCTCTTCTTGTCCCGATGCAAAAACTCGATAGGGTCCTCGATGGTGATAATATGTTCGGTGCGATTCGAATTGATGGCATCGATCATACTTGCTAGCGTAGTGGATTTGCCAGAGCCAGTGGTTCCGGTTACCAGCACCAGCCCACGCTGATTCTGGGTTATTTTCTTGATCACCGGAGGGAGATTCAATTCTTCTAGGGTGGAGACGTTGTACGGGATAGTACGCAACACCGCAGAGATGGAGCCGCGCTGGGTGAACATGTTTACCCTGAAGCGTCCCAGCCCCTGCACGCCGTAGGCAAGATCAAGCTCGTGGGTATCTTCAAACTCTTCACGCTGACGCTCAGAAAGCATGGCATATGTCATCTTGCGGATATTTTCCGGAGTCAAGCGTGGCGCATTGGGGAGCGGGCGCAACCCACCATCTATTCGATATACCGGAGGAAGCCCAGCTTTGATGTGTATGTCTGATGCCTTGGCTTTAACCGCCATAGCTAGAATCTCGTTGAGTTCCATAGATCTACTCCGTCTTTGGTTGATCCGCTTCCGGTTTTACTTGTGACAGGCCGTAGAGTTCGAGGATCTGTTGTTCAACGTTGTGCGCCATTTCTGGGTGTTCTTTCATATATATTTTGGCATTTTCGCGCCCTTGGCCGATCCGTTCTCCATTGCATGAGAACCAGGCACCACTCTTCTCTACAATGTCGTTGGCAACCCCCAGATCGATAAGTTCCCCAACCTTGGAGATCCCCTCGCCATACATGATATCGAATTCAGCTTCTTTGAACGGTGGTGCGGTTTTGTTTTTTACCACTTTTACCCGAGTGCGCCCGCCGATAATATCTTGCCCCTGTTTAAGGGTAGCTATTTTGCGGATATCCATGCGCACCGAGGAGTAGAACTTCAGTGCATTGCCGCCCGTGGTGGTTTCTGGATTGCCAAACATCACCCCGATCTTCATACGGATCTGGTTGATGAAGATTACGGTGCAGTTTGATTTACTGATGGTTCCTGTGAGCTTGCGCAACGCCTGTGACATCAGGCGTGCCTGCAGCCCCATGTGGGAATCGCCCATCTCTCCTTCAATTTCGGCGCGCGGCACTAAGGCGGCAACGGAGTCTACCACCAGCACATCGATGGCACCGCTGCGTACCAGCACCTCGACGATCTCCAGCGCCTGCTCACCGGTATCCGGCTGAGATACCAGTAAGTCGTCAGCGTGTACTCCGAGTTTGCGTGCGTAGTGGATATCCAGAGCATGCTCGGCATCCACAAATGCGGCGATGCCCCCTTTTTTCTGTGCCTCGGCAATAATATGCAGGGCGAGGGTGGTTTTACCCGAGGATTCAGGGCCGTACAGTTCAACCACGCGTCCACGTGGAATACCGCCGATCCCCAGGGCAATGTCCAACCCAAGAGAGCCGGTAGGGATGGTGTCAATGTCACGCATCACATTATCGCCTCCAAGGCGCATGATGCTCCCTTTGCCAAACTGCTTCTCTATCTGGCTCATGGCCAAGTCGATGGCCTGATCTCTTTTATCTGTTGCCATGGTTGCGGAATACTCCTGTTATAAATATGCTTATGCGAAAATCTTTCGGTATTTACGCGTTCAAAACTCAACGGATATCATAGCAAAGTGGCGCTTTCAAGCACTACTTAAAGGCTTAAGCTTGTGTGTCTGGGGAGGGGGGTTAGCTCTCCTCTCTTTTTTTGTGTTTCAGTGCCACTCGCCTGATCCAGTCCAGCGCGGCGTAGGCGGTACGTTCACGCACAGAGGCGCGGTCTCCGCTAAAGGTGAAGTGTTCCACCTCTGTTCCGTGTGCGCTTGCGAGTGCCATGAATATCGTACCTACAGGTTTTTCCGCACTGCCGCCGTCAGGACCCGCGATACCAGTAACGGCGAGAGCAATATCTGTGCTGGAGCGCTGTTTTACCCCGTCAGCCATAGCAATGGCACACTCACGGCTTACTGCGCCGTACTTCATTAGCACCTGAACCGGAACCCCGAGCATATCATGTTTTGCTGAATTGGCATATGTTACCGCGCTGCGCTCCAGAAATGCCGAACTCCCCGCTTGATCGGTAAGAAGTTTGGCAATGAGGCCTCCGGTACACGATTCGGCCAAGGAGAGGCGCAGCTCGGTTTCACGCAGAATAGCAGCAGTGGTTTCAGGCAGAGAACTGTCGCCCACAGCGGTTACAGCACTGCCAAGTTCTGCGCAAATAGTTTCTACACTAGCGGTCAGAGCTTGCTTGCAGCCATGCGCTACTTCAACCTTCACCACAACCTGGGGTCCTGCCATACGGTAGCGCAACTGGGTATCGTGTTTGAAGTGCAAACGCTGCAGGCGCCGCTCCAGCTCCGCTTCGGGAATGCCAAAGGTGTATAGGATCGTGCTCTCGGGCAATTCTTGCGCGGGGATGGCAGATTTAAGGAGCGGTACAACATGGCGCGAAAACATGGCCTGCATCTCCTGCGGTACCCCAGGGAGGAAAAATGCCGGACAGTTATTGTGGCGCAGATAAAATCCGGGTGCAGTGCCACAGATGTTTTCCAGCGGTTGTGCCTTTTGAGGCAGCAACGCCTGTTTTTCATTCCCCGGAGGGCAGGGCTTACCATTGCGGCTAAAAAAGGCGCGCACCATATTTAGAGCTTCATCGTTAAGAATCAGGCGCAATCTAAACGCTTGCGCGACTGCACGTGCGGTGATGTCATCACCCGTTGGACCTAGGCCGCCGGTTGCGATGATGGCGTATCCGGCATCAATGAAGTATTCGATGGTAGCGCGGATCTTGGCACAGTCGTCGCCCACGGTGATCGCTTCAGTGAGGGAGTATCCGGCCTGTTTCAGCGCGCGTCCAAGCCACTGTTTGTTGGTATCCGCTATGTCACCATTTAACAATTCATTCCCAATGCTGATACACACGATATCCATGCTGTTATTCCTCAAACTCCAGGGGTGTAACCCCACTTAGGGGATAAAATAGATCCATAAACGCAGGGCTATGCCTGCATATATTCCCGCCACTACGTCATCAAGTACTACCCCGAATCCGTTTTTCATGCGGGTGTCAAACCAGTTGGCCGGGAAAATTTTAAAAATATCAAAAAAACGAAACAGGACAAAGGCGAGGATTGCCGTAGTCCAACTAAAAGGGAGGAACATCACTGCAGTGAGATATCCAATCAGTTCATCAACCACAATGCGCCCATCATCCACCACCCCAAAGTGGCGTCCGGCGTAGGTGGAGCTCCAGAAGGCAAGCACAAGCACCGCCACCCATATCAACACTGTAGCCCAAGCAGGACAGGGAGCAACGAGATAAAATAGCGGAATCCCCGCCAGGGTTCCGAAGGTGCCCGGGGCCTTACGAATGTAGCCGAGCCCCAGATTGGTTGCGACTAACAGTATGATGTGATGAAACATGGCATTCCTGTAAAAAGAGATTAAGGGGCAAAGTAATTAGAAAGGGAAATACTCCTGTGCCAGTTGCTGTGCGATCTGGGTCTGCTGTTTTTCTGCACTCATTAACTCCGCATGTACCAGATAGGGCTCTGCCAACAGCAACCCCTCGGCAGAGCGTTGTGGATACGCACTGTTGGGGGAGAAATTTGCTACCACATCGATCTCCCCCTGGGGGTCGGGAGTAAGACGCAACTGCAGCATCAGCTTCAACGCACGGCTGCGTTCCACGTGCAGGGTAGCTCGCCGCGCTTGGACGTGATCGCAGTAGAATGCTGCCGCAAGTTCCCCTCCTAAAATTACATCTTCCTCCAGTCTGCTGGTTTTAAGCAGAGACGGGATCGATTCCACGCTCCAAGGGCGAGTGGGGGTACAGCGCTCAATTTGGAGACGAGGGCGAAGGTTGTGGATGAAGGCGGATTCCCATAGCTGGTGGAGCCCGGCGTGATCAAGTACATGGCGCTGGGGTGCCTGCGCCGAACTGAGAATTTTTTTGCGCTGCAACTCTTTGAGTACGGGGCCGACACTCCCAAGGGCGACCCCTGCCTCTGCAGCGATTTCGCGATAGGTGCCCTGCGCTAGCGCAGGTTTTTGCACTAGTTGATAGAGTACCCGTAAGCCAGCACTCTGCACGCAGCGGTTGGGTAAGGGTGCAGTCTTGGATGGTCTGTTGCCGCTGCGGCTTAAGTACAGGGGGGGCGCATGGAGAAACCCATTTCCGGCGCTGTCGAAAAATTGAATCTGAGCTTGGGACAGGTGGCGGGCGAGTGGTTGCGAAATGTAGTCCGCCAGAAGGATCGGCTGGTGTTCCTCTAATGTCTGGAGCTGGAATGTCAACAACCGTGCCTGTTTGCGGTCGATACGCCATGCGGTACAGATGGGACGCACAGTAGAGCCCCACGAGCCGCTCAGGTGCAGAGTGCCACTGAACGGGGCGGCTGTATCGCACATATGGGTGGCATGCATATCCTCAAGGGTGTTGAGGGTCTGCACCACCGCGTGGATCAGTTTCATTTCGCGCACCGGATAGTCGGTCATTGGTAGTTCGCCAGAGAGTGTGGTTTACAGTGGATGCTCATTTAAGCCACGATATTACTATAAAATCTGCAGTTTTTTGAGCTTAAAAAGCCGGCACATGGTTACGTCAAGAAGTTTGGTGAGCCCAGGGAGCTTTGTGAGATATAAATAGAAAAGGCAGGAACTCTTCACGAGTTCCTGCCTTTTCTAACTGTAACGCTTGTAGGCTGCCTAGGGTTGCTTAGGCTTCCTCGATAGCTCCTACGGGGCAGGTGTCAACACAAGCGCCGCAGTCAGTGCAAGTGTCAGCATCGATTTCGTACTTGTCGTCGCCCTCAGAAATAGCTTCTACGGGGCAGGAATCTTCACATGCACCACAGCTGGTGCAATCGTCTGAAATTACGTGAGCCATTGTTACTTCTCCTTGTTTAGGGTTCTATCAGGGGCCTACTCCCAGACCCCCTCATTTATTAGTCACACAGCAATATACATGGTTTGTTTGTCATGTCTAGGAAAAAAACCTTACCACAATCCGGAGTATTTTGCTTTGTGTTTGTCCTTGCTTGAGATCGCGGCTATGCCACTGCTGTCACTATGTGGTACGCCGCGCTAGCAAGGCCGAACGCTAGGGTGGTGTTGAATATTAAGGCGAACATCGCCCAGCTCCAACTGGATTCACGCGCCATCACTACGATGGTGACAAAGCAGGGGGCATACAGGAGGACAAAGATGATGGCACTAATGGCGGAGGCGTGGTTCCAGTCCTTGTCATTCTGCATCCGGCTCATGAGGTCGCCGCTCACTTCGATATCGGTTTCGCCGAGAGAATATGCCGTACCCAGGGTGGAGACAATAACCTCTTTCGCCGCCACGCCGCCAATCAGGGCGATGTTGGTGCGCCAGTTGAAACCAGCCAGAGATGACAGCGGCTCCAGCATCTGCCCCAACCGTCCTGCGGCCGAATTTTTTAGCGCGGCGAGGCTGTGTTCGTGCTCTAACTCGACTATTTTCTCCCGGAGTATTTCCTGTTGCGCCTGATTTGTGCTCGCGTCCAGTTGTTGCTCTAAGATGATCTGTTGCGCAATAAATGTCTGTTCCACCTCTTGGTTCAGGCCGGGGAAGGTCATTGCGGCCCACAGAAGAATAGAAATTGCCAGCACCACGGTGCCAGCTTTTCTGATGTATTCCCAGGTGCGCTCCCACATGTGGATCAATACCCCCTGCATGGTGGGGAGGCGGTAGGGGGGAAGCTCCATCACAAAGGGGGTTGATTCTCCGCGGATAAGGGTGGAGCGCAGCAGGCGCGCCACAAGGAGAGCCATAACCCAGGCGCCTAAGGTGATGCTGAACATCACTGCGGCACGATGCTCGGAAAAAAACGCTCCAATCAGGAGGAGAAATACCGGGATTTTTGCGCCACACGGCATAAACGGGGCTGTGATGATGGTGGCGAGTTTCTCCTTGGGGCTGCGCAGGGTGCGCGTTGCCATTACCCCCGGTACCGCACAGCCGCCTGCAATCCCGCCGGAGATAATAAACGGCATTACCGAACTCCCGTGGAGCCCAAAGCTACGGAATATCTTATCAAGCATGTAGGCCATGCGTGCCATGTAACCAGAATCTTCTAAAAATGCGATGATGATGAACATAATCATGATCAGAGGAACGAACCCCAGCACTCCTCCCACACCGTCAATAACCCCAGAGACGACAAGGGACTGAATGACCCCATCTGGAATTATGGCGCTAGCTCCACCCGCCAGCAGGGCAAAAAAGTTATGCGTCAGCTCCATGGGGTATTCCCCCAGGGTGAAGGTGATGTGAAACATAGCATACAAAAGTGCCAGCATCAGCACCGGACCCGCAACCTTGTGGGTTAATACCTGGTCGATCTTGTCTGTCAGATCTAGCCGCGCTGACTGCGGCTGGGTTGCAAATACACTTTTTTTCAGCAGCGCATTGATAAACCCGTAACGGTAGTCGGCAATGATCGCCTCGGGGAAGGTGTTTAAGGTTTTCATGCAGTGATCGCGCAGAATTTGTACCTCTGCCTCTATCTGTTCTGAAAGCTCGGGGTCAATACTGCGTCCTTGCTCGATAATGCTGTCGTCCCCTTCGATATGCTTCAGTGCCACCCAGCGTGGGGGATACTTCTGTTGCAGGATATCTGCCTCTGCAATCATGGCGCTCAGACGTTCAAGAACTGGGTCTACATCTGGGCCATAGGAGATCTCCAGCGGGCGCCATTCTCCATTGCGTTGTTGCGCATATTCGACTGCGGTGCGGAGCAATTCCTCTTTCCCCGCGCCAGTGCGTGCAACTGTACCCACGGCAGGGCAGCCTAGGTCTTTCTGTAGCTGCTTCACGTTGATCTGGATCCCCTTGCTGCGCACATCATCCATCATGTTGAGCGCCAACATTACTGGAACCCCCAACTCAAGAAATTGCATGGTGAGATATAGATGGCGCTCCAGTTTGGTTGCGTCAACTACGTTCACCACTAGGGCGGGACGCTCTTCCACTAGAACCTGGCGTGCCACCAGTTCCTCTTGGGTATATGCGGTGAGGGAGTAACACCCGGGGAGGTCGACAATGTCGATTTTGGAATCTCCCAGGATGGTGCTCCCCTCTTTGCGATCTACTGTAATGCCGGGATAGTTCCCTACATGTTGGTGTGAGCCGGTAATAGCGTTAAATAGGGTGGTTTTGCCAGCATTAGGATTGCCAGCAAAGGCCAGGTAGTGTTTGTTCATGGGGTTGGCTCCAACTTTTCTACGGTAATATGATCGGCTTCGTTGTTGCGCAGGGTCAGGGTGAATCCACGTAAACGTATCGCGACTGGATCTTTAAGGGGGGCGCGTCCCACAATCTCAATTTCGGTGCCGGTAACCAGCCCCATATCGCGGATGCGACGGCCCAGTTCACCGCCGGCGCTGATACTGATGATGCGTGCTTTGTCGTGAAGTTGTAGGTGTCTGATGGAGCAATGCATGTTAATGCCTCTCGTTGATTATGATAGTGGATTTCATTTTAGCTATATGTCGGAATGAGTCAAGCGCTTTTTGTGTCTCGCGCTTAAACATGGCTAAGAGCCTACTTGTACGTTTACGTTGTTAGTATTGCGGTTTAAGCTATAGCGTGTTGGTTTAGGCAACGCTGTGCCATTATGCTACGTTTTAGGGATTGGTAAAACCAGAAATTTTCTCAGGGCATCTAATGCCGCGTTACGGTGTGCATCCATCTGTTGCTCCTCTCTTCTTCACATATGCATGCCGCTGAGAAGAGTTTGGATCAAAGTAAAGTGAGGAATGTGAAATCATGCAGAAATATGGATCAGATCGAAACTCCACCGTGTCAAACACCTCCAGCGAGACCAGGGTGCGTGTGGTGCTGTTGCCTGGACTTGCAACTGATGAGCGCATGTATGTTGGGGTGCAAGATGCGCTGGAGAAGATGCCAACGGGCAGTATCTTTAAACTGGTAACTCCACATCTGTTAGTGCCAAACAAAGGGGAGAACATGGAAGTGTACGCCCTGCGCACCGCAAAAGCATTAAATATTCAGACCGAAGATGTTATTGGTGGCTGTTCGTTTGGAGCCATGGTGGCCAGCGCAATAGCGGCACAGGTTCCGGTAAAGGGACTGGTGTTGCTAAGCGGCGCCTTAGATTCTTCTGCTCTCGCCAGTTCCGGGCGTATGTTGAATCGTATTGCCCCTGTTATCCCTTTTTCGTGGTTGCAGCGTGTGCTTGCAAGTGACTGGTTCCTGCACAGCGTGTTTGGCGCGGCGAGCCCTGCCGAGATTAAATTCGGGCGCGACATGTTATTGGACACGCCGGCACAAACTCTTCGCCGTGGCGGAGTGTTAGCTGCAACCAGCAGGTTGACCACGCCATTGTCGATACCGATTTATGCTCTTCACGGCACTGATGACCGTGTTTTGCGCACACCTGAGGTGGAAAACTGCAAGCTGCTTCCCGATGCTGGACACGGTATGGTGGTCTCGCATCCGCAGGAAGTGGCAGCATTTTTATGTGATTCAGTTGCAGCTATCGAAGGTAGACATTCCCAAAGGAGATAGTTCTCGGTATAAATGATTTTCAGATCGCGATATTTTAACGTGCCCGATAGTTGAAAGCATAGTTGAAAGCATAGTTGAAAGCAAAACAGCCCTGCAGGATCCCTGCAGGGCTGTTTTGTTGGTGCGGAACTAAGAAAACACTGCTTAGAACTTGTAGCCAATGGCGATGTAACCTCTAAGCATTTTGCCATCTTCGTCACCATATACGTAGTCTTCGTCAGATTCGAAGATATCGTAGGTAGCTTCTACGGTGGTGTAGAAGGCAGCGGAGAAGTTATACGTTGCTCCGAGGGTGAAGGAGTACTGCTCATAAGAAAGATCAGAGTACTCATCGATGTTGTTGTTCTGATCCCAGGTATCGTAGTTAACTGCGGCGTAGGAACCAGCTGATGCAACGGTGGACTCCGCCAGCGGAGTGCTGGGGTCATTTTCTAGGTAGACCCTGCTTCTTTCGCTGAAATCCCAATCCCAGCTGTCGTCAGCCAGATTGAAGGTAAAGGAACCGTTGAGTTTAAGCTTTTCTGTCGCCTGATAGTCTGCACTCAGAGACAGGGTGTGGACGGCTGATTCGTATTCGGCGATGCTGCAAACCGACCCAAACTGGGCCGAAGATACATCGTTCGCTCAGCCATGGTACCATCCAACGCAGGCGCGATTTTCTGAATCCTGGTTGCTGAAGGAGTACGCCATAGTCAGATTGAGTTTATCACTCGGAGCGTACCACAGGGTAGCCCCGGGGACAATGGTCAGGCGCTCGTACTTTACTGCATCATTCTCTTCATAGCGCATCCGCGCATAGAAGGTTGCCGCCAGGTTGGGTGCGGGTGCCCAGGTTGTACTGAATTTAGCCTCGTGCACATCTTCAGGACGATTGGTGGAGCGGAGTTCACGATTGGGGTAAACGCTGTTCCAGTAGTAGGTCTTATCGGTGCCCTGATCGATGAAGTCGCTGGTTTCCAGATAGGCTAAGCCGCCGCCACCATCGGTACCAGAGAGTTGAGCGATACCAACGTCAGTGCCGGAGAAGGGCTCGTCAATGTCTTGGTACATATAGCTGATCCGTCCAGACAGCGTCTTGCTTATGCGGCTTTTGAGCGCAGCCTTTAAGGTGTGGGTCTCGGTTTCACCCAAGTATTCCACATCGCGCTCAACCTCTTCGTACTCGTAGCCGAGGCGCAGAGTGGTAGCCCTGGCAAGGCGGAACACAATATCTGTACCAAACTCGATAACATCGCGTCCCGCTGCAGAATGATATGTGTTGGTAGCGCCAAAGGGGAGATTGGACGCGTAATTTTCCCGATCCGCAAAATAGAGGCGATTTTCATCCACATCAATCTCGTACACTTTGGTGCGGAGAGAAAAGTTGACATCTTTACCGAACTTGGTCGCAAACTTAGCTGCGAACGAATCGTATTCGGTTTTCAGATCGTTGCCATCCAAGAGCACATAGCCATCTTGGACTGCGGCTGATTTTGAGCTTTCGATGTCAGATTTTACGTAGCTCGCTGTAAGGCTGGTATTGTTTGGCATATCAATGCGCGCTTTGAGCAGATGGGTCTCTTTCTCCGAGTCGGGAGTTTTGGCGAAGTCAAGCACATTGTCGCCGTCAAAGGGATACAGCATCTGATCCCGCGCAGATGTATTCTGCATTTCGTCGTAGAAACGGGAAGGAGCGCTGGCATCTTCATCAAAGTCGCGCGTAAGGTACTCATAATCTACCGTCAGGACACCAAACTTACCGGTAGCGCCAAACGTGTATTCCTCGGTGCGCTCATCGATCTTCTTACCGTGCGCACTCACATGGCAACCATCGCACTTAGAGAGGCCGATAGCCTGTTCCATCCCCTCGCGGGTTTCAATGCGAGCCCCCGCTTTGAAGGTGATATTGGGCAACTGCGGAATTACCAGCTCCGCTTCGTTTTTCCATTCGCGCCTGGTTACAATGTAGTCATTGCTTACTTCCTGGTTCCAAGCTTCTTCGGCCTCGGCTGCAGTTTTATCAAGTTGAGCGCCACCTATTGCGGTGCCATCGGGATATTGGGAGAATATCCAGTCAGTCGTAACGCTAGGCTGGCTACCACCAATGTCACTGCGTCCGGTTGCGCCCATTTGACTCAGGGTTTCGTGGTCTTTGCGGTGCTCAAGGACATTGAGTGAACTCTCCAAGCGGAACACCCGCCCAGCATCGATGCCGATTTCGTGCATCTGATCGCGCGGACCCATGGTTTCGCTTTTGGCATCAAGGAGAAAGTTCCCCTTTTTAAACTCCAAATCCAATTGCGGTGCCAGTGCAACGCCATCGTCGCTGCGCACCGAGGTGTATTCATTTACACGTGCTGCATTGTCGTCAATGCTGACGCCGCTCATGCCAATCTCCAGAGAACCACTGACATGAACATCATCTTCTACCGCCATGACAGTTGTCGCAGTCATGCACGTCAGAATGGACAACAGTGCTAGCAGCCATAATTGGCTACGCTTCATAACAATTGCCTCCTTCTAAATTAACGATTCAAGCCGTGGCCGCTCATCGGCTGGGACGGGTAGTCGCTGCCATGAACTACCTTATGGCAAGTAGTACACTTGGTTCCAAATGAGGTCTGGAACCCTTCACTACCATGAATATTTACTGCATCTGCGGATCCATAAGCTCCTTCGAACGCAGCAGCGTTGGGACCTTCGAAACCGGACTCACGCAGTAGGTGGAAATGCCCTTCATGGCACTGCAGGCACAGAAATGGCTCGTTTTGGGCCAGCAGATTGTTGGCTACGCTACCGTGCGGGTCGTGGCAGATGGTGCAGTCGTCTTCAACGGGGGCATGCCCGAATACGAACGGCCCTTGATAGCGGGTGTGACAGTTCAGACACAGGTCGTTGAGGCGCTCATCCGTGTTGAGGCTCTCCCCTACGGCACCGTGGACGTTGTGACAACTGGAGCAGTTCATCTTCCCCTCTTGAAGCGGATGGGTAGAAGGGAAGTGAGTTTTGGCTTGCTCTTCCTGATGGCAGGTGAAGCACAGCTGCGGGTCTTCTGCCTTGAGGCTGAACTTCCCGGTGCCGGCGTGAATGTCGTGGCAATCGACACAGCCCACATCGCTCAGGGCGTGCTCACTGTGGGCGTAGTCCATCAGGTCGCCGTCGCTGTGGCATTTGACACAGATGGCAGAGGATTGGTCTGAAGTTAATTGGGTGGGACGGATGATGTAATCCGCATCACCGTAGTTTTCCACGTGCAGACTCCCCGGTCCATGGCATGCTTCGCAACCTTGCTCGGCACCTATGAGTTCCCATTCGGCCAGACGCCCGTGAGTGGTGTTGGCAAAGCCCTCTTCACCGGTGGATGCGGCAAACATCTCACCAGCCATGCCGTCATGGCAGCCGTAGCAGGAATCAGCGCCCACATAGGTCGCCCCCTCAATGACCGGCATGGTCAGCACTTTCTCCCGGATGCTCCCTGTTGCGCATGCGCTCAGAACCAGCAATAGGGGAAGGGCCTTCACCAGCCATGAGGCTTTGGTGTTGAACTTCCTTCGCATGTTCTCTCCTTTCGTTCTTCCCAGAAAATAGATGTTCCCACCCTGAAAGCTTAATTAGCGTACTTACGGTTGCGTACAGTGCGCCTCGTCTTCAGAGTGAGACTTTCACCTGCATGTAACTGCTCCTGTGTGCAAAGCCACAGGGGCAATACAGCGTTCTAGCCCTTGATACGCTGTGTACAATACTTTTGCCGAATGGTAGTGTAAAACGAATCTTTCTTATGTTCACATAAGCATTTCTTATAGCATTAAGCAGGTGCGTTTGAGGGACCTTAATGAGGGCGTAGAATATGGAAACCCAATATCTCAGTACTCTTGTAATGGTTGCAGAGCAGGGAAGTTTTTCTCGCGCGGCAGAAAAGCTCCATCTGACCCAGTCGGCGGTTTCACAACGAATTAAAAATGTAGAGGAGTGCTGCGGGGTACAACTGCTGGATCGTTCTGGACCGGTGCTCCGTCCCACGGCGGCGGGGCAGCATGTACTGAAGGTGGCACGCCAGATTGTAGCGCTTGAGCACACCATGTTCGCTGGTCTTGCCCAGCTGGCGCAGCGGCGGAACCTTGCCATCAGTTGCACGCTGGCGACAGGGGTCGCGCATATGTCCGAACTGTTGCAGGAGTTCTCCTCCCTGTACCCTGATGTGGAAGATTTGCGTCTGTTGTTCAATACGCCTCAGGAGGCACTGGATGGATTACGTGAAGGGATATTTGATGTCGCCATTATAGAGCATCTGGCCGACCAGGATTTCAGCACGCTGCGCCATGAGACGCTCCCGCCGGATCGGATGGTGTATGTTGGTTCGCTGGAGTTGGGGCTGCCCGCAGGGGAGACTGGGCTGGAACAGTTATATCCGTTCAAACTCTTTACCCGTCGCGATGGCTGTAGCTGCTACGATCTGTTGTGCCGCAACCTTGTTAGGGCGGGGGGTAGTATCGGGAACTTCAAACGCGTTATGATGAGCGATGACTATGGGATGATGTGTAAAGACCTTCTCGCGGTGCGCGGTATTGCGTATATATCGGAAGCGGTGGTGGCAAAGTACTTGCGCAGTGGAGAGTTGGTGGAATATAGAGTAGATGGATTTAATAATGTGCGCCCACGCAGTATGGTGACTCGCATGGGTGATCTTTCTCCATTGTTAGAAGCGTTTATGGATTTCGCGCGTAACTTCTACTTGAAGCACGCATGAGGGGAACACGTGTGAGGGGGGAGCACGGGTGAAGTATCTTTACGTGGGAGAATCGAGCGCGTCCCATCAATAGGGGGAGAGCGCGGTAACCAGCACGTTGAATTGTCCCGACACACTAGGTTTATGCATACACAATCTATCCTTAATATATATGAACGCCTGCACACCGCGTATGGATCTCAGCAGTGGTGGCCCGCTGATACGCCGTTTGAGGTGGTGCTGGGTGCGATTCTGACCCAGAACACGCGCTGGGAGAATGTGCGCATGGCGCTGGACAATCTGCGTGGTGCCGAAGCCCTTACGCCATCCGCTCTTGCCTCTCTTGCCGAGGAAGAGTTGCAGACACTGATTCGCCCTGCCGGATTCTTCCGCCAGAAAAGTGCCACTGTGCGGCGAGTTTTAGATGTGCTGATGGGGGCGTATGCGGGTGATCTTGACCTCATGCTGGACGGAGATACTCCAGAGGTACGTGCGCGCCTTCTCGCGCTTAAAGGGATTGGACCCGAAACCGCAGATAGTATTCTGCTGTACGCAGGTGAACACCCAGTCTTTGTAATTGATGCCTACACCCGCCGTATCTGCAGCCGTATTGGTCTGTGTGATCCGCAGGCATCATATGCCACCCTGCAACACCTGTTTATGTGTGCCCTGCCGCGAGAGGTGCAGTTGTACAACGAATATCATGCGCTGCTGGTGCAGTTGGCAAAATGTTGTTGCACCAAAAACCGCCCCACGTGTGACGCCTGCCCTCTGCGGGATATGTGTCTCCACCTGCACTCCCTTCCTTTTGCTTGACTTTCTTCCTTGTTCTGGTAGGTTTCGAGCCTTGTAAAACTACCTGCAAAGCACCTGTTTAACGCCATAAGCTGACATAAACATGTGCTGCCTGCCGTGCAAGGCTAGCGATTGCCCACCCGTTTACTTTCGATGCTACAAGTTCACATATGTGAGGATTACATGGAAAACAGCAGCGATACCAGCACTCTGGACTATAAAGATACTCTCAACCTGCCTAAGACCAGCTTCCCTATGCGAGGGAATCTGCCCAGACGCGAGCCACAGATGCTTGAGAAATGGGCGGAGATCGATCTTGATGGGATGATTGAGCAGGCAGAGGGAGGTAAACCACGTTTTGTCCTTCACGATGGTCCTCCGTATGCCAATGGCCACACCCATATCGGGCATGCGCTGAATAAAATTCTGAAAGATATTGTCGTTAAGAGTAGGCGCATGCAGGGATTTGCTGCTCCCTATGTACCCGGATGGGACTGCCACGGCCTCCCCATTGAGTTGATGGTGGATAAAAAGCTGGGCAAGAAAAAGCGGGAGATGTCGAAGGTTGAAATTCGGCGTGAGTGCCGCAAATATGCCGCAGAGTGGGTGGATATCCAGCGGGATGAATTCAAACGTCTTGGGATTTTTGGCAACTGGGATGACCCCTATCTCACTATGAAGGATAGCTACGAGGCTACCACCGCACGCGAACTGGCGCGTTTTGCCGAACGCGGCGGGCTTTACAAAGGGAAAAAACCGGTGCACTGGTGCCCCTCCTGCGTGACCGCTCTTGCTGAGGCTGAAGTGGAGTATGCAGACCATAGATCTACTTCAATCTATGTACGTTTCCCCTATGTGGATGAGGTGCCTGAAGAACTTGAGAGCCTGAAGGGAAAGCAGATCTCTTTTGTGATCTGGACCACAACCCCTTGGACCATTCCGGCGAACCTCGCTATCTGTCTCAATCCGCAGCTCGAATATGTGGCACTGGAGATGGAAAATGGGGAAGTGTTGATGGTGGCCGCAGGGTTGCAGGAGCAGGTGCAGGAGCAGGTGGGACGCAAAGGAACCGTCGTTGCCACCTTTAATGCTGCTATCTTTGAGAACAAACGCTGCCGCCACCCTTTCTACGCACGTGACTCAATCCTGGTTTTGGGCGAGCACGTTACCCTGGAGGCGGGTACGGGGTGTGTCCATACCGCTCCGGGGCATGGGCAGGATGACTATGTAGTTGGGTGCAAATATGGGCTGGATATCTACAATCCGGTGGATGACTACGGGCGCTACCGTGATGATGTAGAGCTGTTTGCAGGGATGAAGGTAGATGAAGGCAATCAGGCGGTGTGCGCGAAGCTCGAAGAGGTTGGGGCGCTGCTGCACCAGAGCGAGATGAGCCACAGTTACCCGCATTGCTGGCGGTGTAAGAAACCGATTCTGTTTCGTGCCACGGCGCAGTGGTTTATCTCCATGGAGGAGAATGACTTACGCCGCAAGGCTCTGGAGCATATTAAAGATGTGGAGTGGATCCCAGAATGGGGGCGCGAGCGCATCTATGGCATGATTGAAAAACGTCCCGACTGGTGTATCAGTCGCCAGCGTACTTGGGGCGTACCCATTACGGTATTCTACTGCGCCAAATGTGATGAGGCGCTGTGCGACAGCAAGATTATGCACCACATTGCGGATCAGTTTGAAGATGGAGGCAGTGATCAGTGGTTTGAAAAAAGCCCCGTCGAGCTTCTCCCCGCCGGGACAACATGTCCTGCGTGCGGACATGCGGAGTTTACCCCCGAAAGCGATATCCTCGATGTGTGGTTTGATTCCGGCGTCTCCCATGCGGCGGTACTGGAGCAGCGTAGTGAACTCCACACCCCGGCAGAGCTGTATCTGGAGGGGAGCGATCAGCACCGTGGCTGGTTCCACTCCAGCCTGCTTGCCTCTGTAGGTACCCGCGATGTCGCACCGTACAAGGCTGTACTGACTCACGGTTTCGTGGTAGATGGCAACGGACGCAAGATGTCGAAATCGCAGGGTAACGTCGTTGCGCCAGATAAGGTGATTAACAAGTTTGGAGCTGAAGTGCTGCGGCTGTGGGTTGCGGCGCAGGATTATCAGGATGATATCCGTATCAGCGACGAGATCCTGCAGCGCCTCTCCGATGCATATCGACGTATCCGCAATACCGCGCGCTATATCCTAGGCAATATCCACGACTTTGATCCTGCCACAGATACAGTAGCACCAGCGCAGATGTTGGAGCTTGATCGTTGGGTGCTTTCCCGCCTTGCGCATCTGGGTGCCAAAGTGGATAAGGCGTATCGCGAGTACGATTTCCACGTCATCTATCAAGTTGTGCACAATTTCTGTAGTGGAGAGCTCAGCGCCACCTATCTGGATATCCTCAAAGACCGTCTATATACCGCTCCACCCCAGAGTCTGGCGCGGCGCAGTGCACAGAGCGCCATGTACCGCATTCTGGATGAGCTGACGCGGATGATCGCGCCGATCCTTACCTTTACTGCAGAGGAGATCTGGGAGCAGATGCCAGGGGAGCGGGAGCAGAGCGTGCATGTGGCGCTGTTTCCCGCAGTGGAGATGGCACTGGTGGATGCTGAACTCGATGAGACCTATCAGAAGTTATGGCAGGTGCGTTCTGAGGTGGCAAAAGCACTGGAGATTGCGCGCGCCGAGAAGTTGATCGGCAACTCTTTAGAGGCACGGGTGTGTGTAGAGATCGATAATGTGGAGTACCGTCCGTTACTGGAAAAATACGCCTCCCAACTGCCAACCCTGTTTATTGTATCCGCGGTGAAATTGGCGCAGGTGAGCGCAGCCGCCTATGTGGCAGAAAAGGTGGCGGGGCTTAAAATACAAGTAGAAAGGGCTGCAGGGGAGAAATGCGAGCGCTGCTGGAATTACTTCCCCAATGTGGGAGATGATCCCGCACACCCCACCATCTGTGCGCGTTGCCTGCAGGCACTGAAAGAGATGCATGTTGTTGCCTAAATTCAATACGCAACGCTACCGGCTTTTGCTTCTGACATGTGCGGTGATCCTGCCGCTGGATCAATGGACTAAATATCTAGTTCTCCAGCATATGGAACTCCATCAGAGCCGTACTCTGGTGCAGCACTACCTCAATCTGGTGTATGTGCAGAATCCAGGTGCGGCCTTCGGTATCTTTGCCGACAGTGCCCTGCGTGTTCCGTTTCTATCCGGGATAGCACTGTTGGCTGTGGCGGTTATTGTGTGGGTTCTCCCCCGCCTCGGGGCAGAGCAGCGCTGGCAGAAACTGGGGCTAGTCCTGGTGGTGCCGGGGGCGCTTGGGAATCTCATCGATCGTCTGCGTTTCGGTTATGTCATCGATTTTATCGATGTGCACTGGTATCAGTATCACTGGCCTGCATTTAATGTGGCAGATTCCGCCATCAGCGTGGGGGTGGCGTTCATGCTTGTGGATATGCTACGCCCAGCGCGCGTCCGGTAGCGGTGAGGCGCTGATTTGTGGCGTCACGCACCCTGCTCTTTTTCTGGGAGCGGGGACGCTTGTGCCATTTCAAGACCTTCAGCGCATGCTGATGCAGTTACTCTCCCAGCGTACTTCTTTTTATTTGAATCCCCAGCGTTGCATGGTCGCATCGACCTTGGCGCGCATTTGCGGGGTGATAAAGCGCTCGAGATAGTTCCATCCCATGACCAGCAGTGCCACATCATCGGTGATTCCGAACAGCGGGATCATATCGGGGATCAGATCTATAGGCGAGATGATGTACAGCACCAGTCCCACCAGCAGGAACTTGATATGGGTTGGGGTGTCACTCTGGGTGACAAGCTCCTTTGCAAGGAGAAAATGCTCAACAATGAAGCGCAGGGCATTTATGGGGATGGCGACATACTTACGCCACGAGCCTCTGTTGTTGCCTCTACCTTTGTGGATATCCAATCGCGCCTCCAATTTTATTAGCTCCAAGTTTTGAGCACCCCGCGAAATTTATACTGGCTAAGCTGCAGGGGTTTGTCGAGGGTTTTCTGTTTCTTGTTGGTTCCAGAAACGATCTTGCGTTTTTACTGTGGGCGTGGTACAAACTCTGCGCGATAAAATAGGTCGGACAGATCGGGATGTAGCGCAGCCTGGTAGCGCACCTGCTTCGGGAGCAGGGGGGCGGAGGTTCAAATCCTCTCATCCCGACCATCTTTATGCACTTCTTGAGCCTCATTGCCGTGTTAAGCAGTGGGGTTTTTTGCGTTATGTGGTCGCCGTAGCAGTTCAGGCGTCTCACCCAGCGTTTCATCTTATCTCATCTTTTGCTCAGTCCAAGTAGCGTTATCTTCAACGTGGGAATGAATATCTATATTCCTAATTTAAGCGTTAATAAACCATAAATTATGGAGAAGAGTTATGCCGAAAGTTTTTATGTGCAGAGTAATGTTGTGCCTGTCTATTCTGTTGTGTGCCTTTGGCGGAACCGTTGCAGCGCAGGAAACTACCCTGATAGTGCGCGCGAAAGCCAACGACGCGAAGTTTATCGGCACCGGTATCGGTGGGGTACAGGTGAGTGTTAGCCATGCTAATTCAGGGGCAGTGTTGGCCCAGGGACTTATCCGCGGAGGCACAGGGGATACCGCTGTCTTGATGGAAAAACCCAGCGCGCGTGGGGAGCGTATCAGCGATGAAAGTGCCGCCGCGTTTAAGGCAGTTCTCGATATTGACGAGCCTACTCTGCTAAATATCCGGATGCACGGTCCCCTTGGTGGAGGTTCCACCGTTGTAGATGCAAGCCAAAGTGTGTGGCTGCTTCCCGGTAAGGATATTGACGGGGATGGGATTGTGTTCAATCTGTATGGATTTGCTGTGATTCCCTTAGCGCCATATGCCAATACTAAGATTGATCCACAGGAGCGGGTGACCCTGAGCGCATACGTAACTATGTTGTGTGGCTGCCCTATTACCCAAGGGGGGATATGGGACGCGGCTAAGTATACGGTGGAGGCACAAATATGGGATGAGGATACTTTGCTTGAACGGGTATCCATGCAGCCTGAGGATGGTGCTGGGGTGTTCAGCGCTAGCTACGTACCGCGTGCAAGTGGAAATTATCGCATTATATTCACTGCCGCAGATTCTACGACCCATAACTACGGTGTGGCATATACTGGTATCGCCGTGAAATAGCGGAAAACAGTGCGCGAGCGGGTTGCAGCATAGGGGCAAATCCTGCTGAAATGCTTGTAAGAATATTATGTATATGCGATTATCTGCCCTGCATGCGTGTCTGTTGCACATGCGTGTGCAGGGCAGAACGTAGCATAACTGCTTTCCCCCCTGTGGCCTTGGCACCTGAATCGGTGCCTTTTTTATTCTTAGGAGTTTGTCAGATCTCCCAACAAACGTTCTTACCCAAACATGCAGGGGCAGATCTCTTTTTTTTTATAACAAGGTGTACAGATGGCAATAATTGTAGTGGTGGTTGCGGCGTATCTGATTGGCGCTATCCCCAGCGGCGTGGTGTTGACACGGCTGGCTGGCGTGGCAGATATCCGTCGGCAGGGAAGTGGAAATGTCGGCGCTACCAATGTGTATCGGGTGGCGGGGAAACGGCTCGGAGTGCTGACCCTGATCCTGGACATATTAAAAGGGGTGGTGCCGTTGCTGGTGCTGCGCTATCTGATTGATAACGGCACTGTACTGCACACCAGTGCTGGAGTATCGCTTTTAGATCTCGGCGCACTTTTTCTGTTTGTGGGGCATTGCTATTCTGTATATCTGGGCTTTAAGGGGGGAAAAGGGGTTGCCACGGCCCTGGGTGTGTTTCTGGTGTTGGCTCCGCTCGCTCTTCTTCCGCCGCTGCTGGTATTTGTCCTGGTTTTGTGGCGTTGGCGCTATGTGTCTCTTGCATCCATAAGCGCGGCGTTCACCATCCCCTTTGCTGTGCTGGGGTTCGGATACCCATGTAACATAGTGGTAGTGACCTTTATTATTGCCACTGGAGTGATCTATCGGCATAAAGACAACATTACCCGCTTACGCCAGGGGGGTGAAAATCGCTTTAACTTTTAACCCTTGGAGGCAGACTTGAACGGAACTATACGCAATACTGTTCTCGCTGTGGTGGTGGGGCTGATTATGCTGCTGGTAATACCTGCGGGGGTGTTAACTTGGTTCAGTGTGCGCCCTGTCGCGCCGCCACAGCCTGTTTTGGTAGAGGTTGCCACGGGGCGCACCTTTGCCTCAGTAGCGCAGGAGTTGGCGCAGGCCGAAGTTGTGGCAGATGCACGTGCACTGCGCTTATTGGCACGCTTGAAACAGGCAGATCGGGGCATTCATGCTGGGGTGTATCAGTTTTCAGGAGCGCAAACTCCCCTTGAGGTGCTGGAGATTCTACGCAGTGGCAGGGTGGAGATGGTGCACATCACGGTGCCTGAGGGGTTGCGGCTCCACGAAGTTATTGCGCGCTGCGTCGCCGCTGGGCTTGGGAGCGTAGAGCGTTACACCCATCTACTTGAAGATGAAAAGTTTATTGCTAGCCTTGCACTGGAGAGTGTGGGACTGCAGGTTGGTACGCTGGAAGGGTACCTGTTCCCGGAGACTTATCACTTTGCTCCCGGAACCAGTGAGGCGGTGGTATTGCGCACTATGGTGGGGCAGATGCTGGCGCACTTGAAACCAGAGTTGGTGGAGGCGGGAGCCAAGCGTAACCTTACTCCGCACGAGCTTCTTACCCTCGCGTCAATAATCCAGAAAGAAGCTGGCAACGAAGAGGAGATGGCGCGTATCTCTGCAGTGTTTCACAACCGCATGCAGCGCAATATGCGCTTGCAGTCCGATCCTACAGTTATCTATGCGCAGGAAGACTTTGACGGTAACCTTACCCGTGCTCACCTGCAGCAGTATCACCCCTACAACACCTACACCATTCTCGGGCTTCCCCCAGGCCCCATCGCGAGCCCTGGTGCGGCGGCGCTATATGCAGCAGCGTTCCCGGCCGACGATGATGCACTCTATTTCGTGGCCACGCGCGAAGGGGGGCATTACTTTTCTAGAACCCTGCGGGAGCACAACAACGCGGTGCGGCGCTATCAATTACGTAAATAGCTATTAAAGTTCTCTTTAAAATTACAGCTGGTGATGAATAGGTGCAGTTTTTACGCTATCTTGTTGCGTTTTTTAAAGGTTTCGAGCCACTTCTGCAACTGTGCTTCCTCGTGTTCCATGGCAAAAGCGTTTATGAGACCGCGGTTAATAGCCACCGCTACCGCACGGTTGCGCGGGTTGAAGGCATCTCCAACCTTTTCTGATTGAAACTGCTCCTGATCGATACACAGCTTGTTGTACAGAGAGTTGAGGCGACTTTGCACTCCTCGGCGTGACAGATAACGGCGCTGTGCAATGAGGTTGTCGGTTAGTCCTAGGGAGATATCGATAAGCGCTTCAAATTCGATATCGGAAAGACCGGTCTGGGTATGACCGCTGCGCCCCTGTACCTTGCGCACTTCGGGGTCGATCCAGCACTGTTCATCCAGGAGCACTGTAGTAACCGCGGCACCAATGCGCTCAGCCGTGTTGGACTTCAGGATGTAGCCGTACACGGTCTCTGGAGGGACAATCTTGAGCAGTGCGCGGATATACATCTCATCCTTGAACTGACTCCAAAACACGATGCGCGCCTGGGGTTTTTCTTTCCACAGCGCTTTCGCAAAGTCGATGCCGTTGAGTCCTGGCATCTGGATATCACTTACCACCAGAGGATTCTCTATCTTCAGCGCCAGTTCGAGGGCGGTGTCGCCGTCGGCAGCGCGTACTATATCAAACTCCGCTTGGGTAGAGGCATGCAGGAGTTGTTCGAGAAATTCAAAATCTCTGGGGTTATCCTCTGCAATGATTACCCGAATCTTTTCCATGCGCAGCTCCTTTAAGTAGGCCTGAAACTCAGGCGATGTCAGTGTCTATAGGTGTCTTAGCCAGGGGCATAATTAACTCAAAACAGGTGCCGGATGAGAAGCGCGACGGCTTCCACTTGAGTTTAGCTCCAATGATACGTGCCCGTTCCTGGATATTCCGTACTCCCCTGCCGCTGGAGTCAGGCCGCGCTTCAAACCCTTTGCCGTTGTCCTCTACCATCAGAATCAGGTCGGTGTCGGTACAGTCTAAGGTGAATTCCAAGCGTGTGGCATCGGCGTGTTTGTACACATTATGTACCGCTTCCGATGCTATACGGTACAGCTGCAATTGTGTCTGTTTGGGCAGGTCTAGCTCTTCAGCTACCGCAGAGGCAAAAAAATTGGTTTCAATATTGAGATCGTTCTCGTGACTTTCCAGATGTGCCTCAAGCGCCGCTGTAAGGCCAAGTACATCGAGCGTCTGCGGATGCAGGTCGTCCATAACTTCGCGCAGATTATTGATTGCACCTTGCAAACGCCGCTCTAAGTTTTCAAACGCATCGCGGCATTCACTATTTTTTTTGATCTCTTGGATAGTGCGCAATACGTTGGAAAGGTCTGCCAGGGTCTGGTCGTGAAGATCACGCGCAATACGTCTACGCTCATCTTCTGCCCCCTGAAGAAGTTTCTCTGCTCCCACTACGCGGATCATTTTATCGGCCATGGTGTTGAGAGAAACCGTCAGATCGTCGAGCTCATCGCTGATGGTCTCCGGTGAGTCAGTCAGGGAGCTTTCGCCACGCAATAGGTTGTTAGCGTCATTGGAGATCACCTGGATGCGGCGTAAAATTCGGCGCGAAAAAAACCACGAGAGAAAAATTCCGATAATGATGGCGGCACTCATTACCACTAGCGATACCAAGGTAGTGCGCGCCACCAGTTCATCCATGCTCTGGTTGCGTAGGCTCTTAAGTTTCCCGCGTTGACTTCGCGCTATTTCGATCAGGTGTACCAACTGCGGGCGTAGAATATCAAGGGTAGCAAGAAAACGCTCCGTGTCTATCCCCTTTTCAGGGTTGAGGTTCGCTACAATGGTCTCCAGACTTTGCAGCCGTTCCTGCTCAATTTCCAAGTAGGTCGTTGCGCGTTCCAGTGCATCGGTGAGGTGGGTATAGAGCATATCCATCTCTTCGAGGCGGCTGGCGTCAATGCTGATTGAATGGCGCATGGAGAGCGCCAGTCCCTGAATCCGTTTCGCAGATAGATCCGCTTCCGCCAGAGCGATAAACGACTTTCCCAGATCGCTGGCCTGGCGCCGTTTTACCGACAGATCCCAGTAAGTATACTGCAAAAAAGCCAGGAGCATCACAGCAATGCAAAGGACTGTTGCCGGAGCCATAAATACTTGATGTTTTAGTTTTATACGCATGCTGTAAAATTAACACAGCACCATGTGCTGTACACTGTGTAAACGCACAGATGTGTTTTGTAACTACAGGTCATCTGGCTGCTTAAGTGGGGCAATGCCCACGAAAAACAAGCTTTCACCACGTTGAACTAACAGGCGCACACTCTTATGCAGATATCCCTCGTCCTGACTTACTGCATGGAGCAATTCGAACGTGTTATTTACCGGAATTTGGTTGTATTCCAGAATCACATCGCCAGGGGCGAGACAACTTTCCGCTGCCGCAGATCCGGGGATGATGGAGGTAACTACTGTGCCGTGCTCTGCAAGAATGCCGTACTGTTTGCGCAGGGGGAGGGTGATGTTGCCCAGGGTGAGCCCCAGTGATGCCGGGGCTCGATCCTTATCTTCTGGGAGATCACTACTTGCTTGGGCCGGGGCAGGTCCTGCGGGGGCAATAATTTCCACCTTGGTTTGCCACTCTTTACCCTGACGTAGAACAGTGAGGACCGCACTTTCACCCAATGGAACTTGCGCCACCAAACGCGAGAGGTCGTTGATTTGCTTAACCGTTTGAGCGTTAAACTTCAGGATGATGTCGCCATGTTTCAAGCCGGCCTTTGCCGCTGGGGATGGGGAGTGTACGGCAGAAACTAGTGCCCCATGCGTATTTTGGAGTTCAAACGCTTCAGCTAAGGCAGGGGTGATACTCTGAATAGTAAGTCCAAGCCAGCCCCGGGTTACATGCCCATTATGGCGCAACTGGGGTAAAATGGCGGTTACTGCATTAATTGGAGTAGCGAAGCCGATTCCATGTCCGCGCGGAACTATGGCGGTGTTTATCCCCACAACTTCTCCATTGGTGTTGAACAGTGGCCCCCCGGAATTGCCGGGGTTGATGGACGCATCGGTCTGGATAAAGTTATCGTAGGGGCCGGCGCCAATCACCCGTCCTTTGGCTGAAACGATCCCCGCAGTTACTGTTTGCTCCAGTCCAAACGGATTTCCAATCGCTAGAACCCACTCTCCCACTTCAAGTTTGTTGCTGTCACCAATGGATACGGCGGGTAGTTGCACAGCCGGCTCAAATTTAAGCAGGGCAATGTCCAGTTTCTGATCTGAACCCACAATAGTCGCGGGATGAGTCTGGCCATCGGCAGTTTTAATCGTGACCTTACGTGCGTCATCCACCACATGTTTATTGGTCAGAACATATCCATCGGCAGAGATGATAAATCCGGAGCCCAGGTACTGCTGCATGGAAGAGTCTTCACTGCGTGATGGGCGCAAGTGCTTGAGGAAGTCATCTAGAAGCGTGTTTTCTCCGTCAGCAGAAATTGACATGGCGTTATTACGCGAGGTGCTTATATTGACCACTGCAGGCTTAAGCTCTTTGCTTAGGCGCACAAAGTCGGGTCCGGCACCTATGCTAATACTGGGAACAAGGAGATTGACTACGCTTAACGCAACACAGAAACAGAGAGTTCGCATGAGATGTCCTTGCCGAATATTGCCAATGAGGGTTTGAAATATGTTTTACCGCGCTGCAGATTTACCAGACTTTTAAGGCGGGGGCAATGGCTTGGCTTTGTTTCACTATCCTTAGTTGTTGCAGTACGAGTAGGGCAGTTCGATCTATCCTAGCGGCAAGGTGATAGTAAAGGTGCTCCCGACGTTGACTTCAGATTCAACCTTAATGGTGCCTTTGTGCGCCTCTACCACCCATTTTACAATAGCTAACCCTAACCCGGTGCCACCGTCGGTGCGGTTACGAGCCTCATCGGTACGATAAAAGCGCTCAAAAACATGCTGTATATGGTCAGGTTCGATCCCGATGCCAGTGTCGTGAATTGCAACGATAGCATTGGTATCGTCACATTCGAGTTTGATATCCACGCGCCCAAACTCAGGGGTGTAGCGGAGCGCATTGCTCAGCAGGTTCCAGAACATCTGGCGCAGACGTAGATCGTCACCTTCGAGACGGATCTCTTTGTCTGCCTCATGCTGCAGATGTACTTCGATGTTTTTATCAGCTCCGAGTTTACCCGCCTGGAGATACATCTCCTGCAGGAGATCACTTAAGCTCAGGGTGGTGATGGAGAGGGGTAATTCTCCCGCTTCGCTTTTCGCCAAGGTGAGGAGGTCTTCGATTATCCGCCCCATGCGCTCGATCTCCTCCATGTTGGAGATGAGGGTGTTGCGGTACTCCTCTTTGGTTTTGCCCCAGCGTAGTGCAACTTCAGTTTCGCCACGCACGATAGTGAGTGGGGTGCGTAACTCGTGCGACGCGTCCCCAGAAAACTGGCGGATGCGGCTCGTGGATTCAAACAGGCGCTCGAGCATTTGGTTGTGCGCATCGAACAGGGGACGAAGTTCGCGGCATTCGTGTTCGGAGATGAAAGGCTTGCTCAGAGTGTCAACATTTGTATGTTCGCAGTGGGCGATAAGATCGGCCATTCCCGTTGCGCACGCACTTATCTTTCTTGCGAGATAAAATGCTGCCAATAACAGCATCAAAATCAGGACTAGAGCCAAGATGAGGGGAGAAAGCGCAGCTGCGATGGAGGTGTGCGCCAAAGTGTTGAGTGCACTAGAGAGGGTAGCACCGGCTATCATAGCGACAGCCGGTGCCAGGATAAACACGCACCTTAGTACTTTTTTGTTGTTCAGGCAGGCATCAATCTTCTTTGAGAACATACCCTACACCACGGATGGTATGAATGAGTTTTTTGTCGAAGTCTTTGTCGATCTTTTTGCGCAGATAGTTGACATACACATCGATAATGTTGGTGAAAGAGTCGAAGGTGTAGTCCCATACGTGCTCGGCGATCATGGTGCGGGTTAGCACCTGATTTGGGGAGCGCATGAAGTATTCGAGCAGCCCGTACTCCTTGGCGGTAAGGTCGATCTCTTTGTCGCCACGCCATACCTTGTGACTTACTGGGTCGAGGCGCAGGTCGGCAAAGAAGATCTCCGCGCCGCGATCTTCACCACTGCGGCGCACCAGCGCACGTACACGCGCAAGGAGCTCAGCAAACGCAAAGGGCTTGGTGAGGTAGTCATCACTGCCACTGTCGAGGCCAGCAACTATGTCATCTACATTGTCCTTGGCGGTCAGGCATAGAATCGGGGTTTTGATCCCTTTTTCCCGCAGCTCTCGGATAACTGTAAGGCCATCTTTTTTAGGCAGCATCACATCCATGAGGATAAGGTCGTAATGATTGGCCTCTGCCATATACAGTCCTTCTTCGCCATTGGCGGCGATATCGACAGAGAAGCCTTCCTCCTCAAGACCACGCTTGATAAAACTTGCAACTTTTTTTTCGTCTTCTACCACCATGATTTTCATGATTACAGCTCCTTTGGATTGGTTAAGTCAAGGGTTGTTAAATGTAGCACTTAAGTTAGTGCGAAGGTTTAATGTTGGGTGCGGTTAAATTCAAGGTGCAACTTTCCTTTGAGTGTTGGTACCTAAGCTACTTTAGTTATGTTTAGATCATTTTTAGTTTTATCAACACTTCGTTGGCTGTTTCTTCCACTGCTTTGCCGGTAACATCTACAATGGCCCACTTTTGGCGCCGGAAAAACCTTTTCGCCTCCTGCAGCTCCTCATCAATCTGTTCAAACTGAGCATACGCTTTGCGCTGGTCGAGGCCCATATTGCGCAAGCGTGCGGCGCGCAGTTCTACCAGGCGTTCCGACTTAATGATCAGCCCACATACCCGTTTGTGCTGCAGGTTGAGCAATTCCTGTGGAGGATCTATCCCGCTCACCAAGGGGATGTTTGCCACCTTCCAGCCTCTGTGTGCCAGATACATGGAAAGGGGGGTTTTGCTGGTGCGCGATACCCCCACCAGCACAATATCCGCTTTGTCGAGAAAACGCGTTTCCTGCCCATCATCGTTTCGCACGGTAAACTCGACGGCATCAATGCGGCGAAAATAGTCATCGTCAACACTGTGGAGCAAGCCCGGCGTCTCGTTGGGGGTAGTGCCTAAAAACTCTGTCAAGCGCACCAGCAGCGGAGTGAGGATGTCAACGCTGATTAGTCCCATAGCGCTGCACTCTTCATGCACCAGCCGCGACAGGTCACGATTGACGAGGGTATAGATAACCATCGCCTGCTGCTGTGCCGCCTTGTCTAAGGCTGTGTATACCTGGTTCTTTCTCCGTACATTGCTTACACGGGTTACCTGTGCCTCCTCATGCTGAAATTGAGTGAGAGCTGCAGCTACCATTTTTTCCGCGGTATCGCCGGTGGCATCAGAGAGAAGAAGGACGCTTTTTCCAGAACCAGAACTCATATTTTTCTCAAAAAATTATAATGTGTATTGCGTTTATCTATAACAGAAAAAGGGCGTTATGCAATAAGCGCGAAATAAAAGCCATGCTTAATTGAGTGTGGTGCTCGGGTTTTTTGACGGCTGTGAATCGCACCCAGTTATGTGTGTTAAGCTAGGGAGTAGACCGTATACCTTATGTGGTATTTTTTGTTGCATGAATCCAGGTTGCGTTCATTAGTCAGGCGTTACTTTTATCGTGCTTTTGGATTCACATGTCAAGAAATTTTATTCAAATTCCAATGTTTATTGCGTTTATGGGTACGATTTGCTACATAAGCGAAATGACTGAGAACTGGTACGAAATATCTTGCCCAATTCCTGTTGCAAGCACCGATGCTGTGTGTGAAGTGATGGTTGAGATGGGAAGTACAGGCGTTATTGTGGATGAGCGCAAGCTCGATACCTTCATAGTGCCTGACCCGGACGAGATCTATTCTGACACATATACCATCAAGGCTTACTTCCCTGCGCATGATGTTCCTGAAACACTGGTACAGAAGCTTCATGCGCGACTTAGTGCTGAAGTGGTAGGGCTGAGCTCGCCAAGGCTGGCGTGGCGTGAGATTGGGGCGCAAGATTGGGCTGAAGGGTGGAAACAGTACTTCAGCGCAGTCAAGATCGGCAACAGTCTTGTGGTAAAGCCGAGTTGGGAAGAGGGAGAATATCCAGGCTATGCCGTTGTAACCCTCGATCCAGGAATGGCCTTTGGCACTGGAACCCATGGGACTACCCGTTTGTGTCTCGAATTTATCGCAGCGCGCTATGATGCGGGTGCAGGGGTGCGCAAGGTCCTTGATGTAGGCACAGGTTCGGGAATCCTTGCCATTGCCGCGGTTGCCTTGGGAGCGAAAAGCGCAGTAGCATGTGACATCGATCCTGTCGCAGTAGAAACTGCGTATGCCAATGCCGCAATTAACAGATGTGAAGACAGGATAGAGGTAACCCTCGAATCTCTAGAGAAAATCAAAGGGAGTTTCGATTTGGTGGTGGCAAACATCCTTGCGGAGGAGAACGTCCGCCTTGCGTCTGAATTGTGCGCACGTGTGGCTCCGGGAGGATACCTGGTGCTTTCCGGTATCCTCGCGCAGAAGGTGGATTTTGTTACCCACGCCTTCAATCCTCGTTTCCCCACCCCTCCCACAGTAACCTATGCCTCTGAGTGGGCTTGTATTGAATACCGGAGAGAGCCCTGATGAGACGCTTCTTTGTTCCGTTACTGGATCAGAGTGCCCAAAGCTTTACCCTCCCCGCCGACATTTCCCATCACGCAGCAACGGTGCTACGCCTGCGCCCCGAGGATACCTTTGACCTATGTAATGGTGCTGGATTGTGTTGTCGGGTAGCCCTTGAAGATGGAAACACGAAGAACGCCCAGGTGCGGGTGCTGGAATGGCGCACCGAAGCAGAAACAGCTGTTCCCATCGAGCTCCTGCAGGGGATGCCGAAGGGGGAGCGGTTTGACCTAGTGTTGCAGAAAAATACCGAGCTTGGGGTGAGTGCATTTTTGCCGGTGTACACTAACCGCTGTCAGGGGCGGATTGGATTTGCAAAAGTGGACAAAAAAATGCAACGCTGGGGGAAAATTGTGCAAGAAGCTGCGCGCCAGAGCGGGCGCAGTTGGCTCCCACAGGTTGAAAAACCGCAGGAGTTAGAGAGCGCACTCAAAGGTTGCACCGCCGCCCTACGTCTGCTGTTATGGGAAGAGGCAGAGATTGAATTGCATGCGGCCCTGCCAGATGGTCTGGATTCTGCTGCTAAAATAGCCCTCCTTGTTGGTCCTGAAGGGGGGCTTGCCCGTGCAGAGGTAGAATGTGCGGCTGCATACGGATTTGTGCCAGTGCGCTTCGGTCCACGTATTTTGCGTACCGAAACTGCCGGATTTGCAGCTGTAGCGGTGCTACAGTATTTGTACGGGGACACTGGTAGAAAAGCAGAGATGAAAAAGATATAGCACCGTACACTTCTATGTGTGCGACACCTCTAGTGTACATACGGAGAAGATATGCGCTGCCCCCATTGTGGCTACAACACCTTTGCACATCTGGAAAATTGTAAGAAATGTGGTCGTGAGTTGAAGCAGACTAGTGCTGAAAGTGAAACTTTCGCGGAAGTTGCTCCACTTAGGGCAACTCCCCCCACAACAGGGGAAGATGATAGAACGGTTGAGGCAAGGGTAAACGTCCCTACCGCAGAGGGTGTCGATGGAGCAGGAAAGGGAGAATTTGTTGCGCACGCCGTTGAGACCGAAGGTGGAGAAGCCATTGCCATCTCTGCCGCTGCGCACCGGGAAGGGTTTGATGCTGCTAGTGCCAAGTTTGCCCCCTCCCCCTATCCAGTAGATATCTTTTCAGACGTTCAGCCAACGCGAGAGTTTCCCGCTTTCGACCTTTTGCCTGAAGAGCCGTTGCCCCCTGTAAAATCCTTTGTCTCACAGGAGCGCACAATTGTCGGACGTCGCGTTCTTGCCTCGGTGCTTGACATAGCTGCTATACTTACATGTTGGTTATTGTTCTACGCTTGGGGGCATGCACTGCTGTGGGAAGGGGTGTCTGGGTTTTTTGCTCCGCTTGAGCACAGCCCTGGAGCTAGAGGGGGGTTTTATCTTCTGCTGGTTCTCATCGCACTAGGGTATCATGTCCTGTTCTACTACATAAACGGGCAAACTCCGGGCAAGATGGTGACTAAAATAAAGGTGGTATCCTGTAACGCCGAACCCCTGACGCTGACCCAGGTTATGCTTCGTATTTGTGGGGGGTTTGTCTCCGCATTGCTTCTGGGAGCGGGATATCTTGCTATCTGGTGGGCGCGCGATATGCGAAGTTGGAACGACAAGCTCGCAGATACGCAGGTGGAACTTACTCGCGCGGAGAATATATCGGCAGAGCGGTACGCAGCAGAGCAATGCGAATAAAATTCAGGGAGGATCCAAACATGCAGTTTGTGAAAATGCACGGTCTCGGCAATGACTATGTTTACGTGGATGGCTCAATTTCAGCAGTTGAAAACCCCGCTGTGCTTGCACGTGAAGTAAGTGAGCGCCACTTCGGCATAGGTTCCGACGGACTGATTCTGATCCTCCCTTCGGAACTTGCGGATGCGCGGATGCGCATGTTTAATGCGGATGGTTCCGAGGCGCAAATGTGCGGCAACGGTATCCGCTGTGTTGCCAAATATCTCTACGATCGCGGGCGCGTTGCAAGCACTACCGTAACCATTGAAACTGCCGCCGGGGTTCGCAGTATCGAAGTGGTTCTCGGGGCAGACGGCAAAGTCGCAGAAGCAGTGGTGCACATGGGTGAGCCTCAACTGCTACGTGGCGAAATTCCCATGCATGGTGAGGCGCAAGAGCAGGCGCTCAATGTGGCGCTGCAGGTGGAGGGGAAAACCTTCGAGGTGAGTTGCGTCTCTATGGGAAACCCTCACTGTGTGGTGTTCGTCGAAGATGTAGAATCCTTTGCGGTAGAAAAGTGGGGTCCATTACTGGAAAATCACGTATGGTTCCCAGAGCGCACCAATGTGGAGTTTGTAGAAATTATATCTCCGACCGAGGTGAAACAGCGTACCTGGGAACGTGGCGCGGGTGAAACCTTGGCGTGCGGCACCGGTGCATCTGCCGTGGTGGTGGTCGCCTTTCTTACGGGTCGTTGTGAGCGCAACATTGTCAACCATCTGCGTGGGGGAGATCTGTTTATGGAGTATACTCCGCAAGGGTATGTGCGCATGACTGGACCAGCGGTAGAGGTGTTTCAGGGGGAATATACCCCGCAGGGGGAGCGCCGATGAAGGGGGTATTCTTCGATCTCGACAATACTCTGTATGCGGAAAAAAGTGACTTGTTTGGCCTCATCGACGTGCGGATCAACGCGTATATGCGCGATGTAGTGGGGATTGAGACTGCGCGCGTTGATTACCTGCGCCGCCACTACTGGGAAAAGTACGGCGTCACTCTGCGTGGCTTAATGCGCGAATATGGCACCGATGCCGAGCACTACCTGGAATATGTGCACGATGTAGATGTTTCGAGCCGTCTGCAGCCTGACCCGGAGCTCAAGCGCTGTTTGCAGCAGATGCCAGAGCGCCGCTTCGTGTTTACCAACGGCTCCTCAGACCATGCGCGCCGAGTGTTGAAATGTCTGGAGATTGAAGATTGTTTTGAGCATATCTACGATATCCGTATCAGCAATTACATGCCTAAACCCCATCCCGACCCCTATTATGCAGCGTTGAACCACGCTGGGATGCAAGGGGAAGAATGTGTCATGGTGGAGGATTCTCTCCCCAATCTGCATACGGCAGCGCATCTGAAGATGGGTACAATCTGGATCAATACTGAATCTAAAGCCAATGTCCCCCATGTGGACGCCGTTGTTCCAGATGTTACCAAAGCTACCGAAGTTATTGGCGCATGGCGTGAGAGGAAGAGGACATGCGCGCAGTAGTCCAACGTGTGACGCATGCCCGCGTTGTGGTGGAAGGGGCTGAAGTTGGCGCGATTGATGCTGGAGTAGTGGTGCTTCTCGGGGTGGATCGAGCAGATGACGCCGCAGACGTGGAGTATATGGCTAACAAGATTGCGGGGCTGCGCATTTTTGCCGATGCCGCAGACAAGATGAATCTAAGTCTGGCCCAGTGTGGAGGTGAGGCGCTGGTGGTGTCGCAGTTCACCCTTCTGGGCGACTGCCGCAAAGGGCGCAGGCCAGGTTTTTCCCGTGCAGCTGCGGGACCTAGGGCAAATGCACTGTACGCAGCAGTGGTGGAGCGCTTGCGTTCTCTAGGGATCAGGGTTGCTACTGGGGTGTTCCAAGCAGATATGCAGGTAGAATTAAGCAATGACGGTCCGATTACCCTGTTGCTGGACAGTAAAAAGGAGTTTTGACCTGAATGGATGAACAGGATGCGCAAATACCGAGCAGGTCGGCGCGCAAGCGTGAAGCCAGCGCAGTAGAAGATCTGGCGCGCGATCTGGTAGATATGAGTGTGGCGGACATTGCCGCGCTGGAACTTGGCTCCGAGCTGATGACTGTGGTGGAGCGTGCACGCGGTTTGAGCAAGGGGGCGCGGAAGCGCGAAATTAAATACCTGGCGGGGCTGCTGCGGAGCAATGAAACTCAGTTGGAGCAAGCCCGGTGTTTTCAGCGTGGAGTAAGCGCGCACCAACTGGAGGAGAAACGCCTGCACCATACCCTTGAGCGCTGGCGTGATGGGTTATGCAATCTGGAGCAACGCAGCGCCATCCGCGCCGAAATCATTGCAACACTACCCAAGCTCGAGGTTGCGGCACTGGACAAGCTCGTACACAGATATCAGGGTCCAGGAGATAAAAAAACCTATCGGCAGATTTTTACTCTGTTGCGCAAGGGGTTCGATGCTACAGGGGAGGTCTGACTTTCGTCTGAGGGTACAGTTTAAAGGTAACAAGCCCGCTCGAAAGCGGGCTTGTGGGAGTGGTGATGCGGAGATAGTGGGGTAACCTCCGCAAAAATAAAGTTTATAAACCCTTGTTGATCAGATCCCGCAACTGGCTCTTGGGTACAGCGCCAACTAGCTGCTCCACTACGTTGCCACCTTTGAATAGGATCAGCGTGGGGATGCCGCGCACTCCGTACTTGCCCGGAGTTTCCGGGTTTTCATCTACATTGACCTTGCCGATCTTGACCTTGCCGGCAAATTCTGTTGCAAGCTCCTCAATTACGGGGGTGAGTGCCTTACATGGGGCACACCAAGTCGCCCAGAAATCGACAAGAACCGGCTCCGTAGACTGGAGAACCTCGTTGTCAAAGTTTGCGTCTGTGAACTCTAAAACCTTGTCGCTGGCCATGATCTAGCTCCTTTACATTGTTTAGATACAGGTGAATTCATAGTGGATACGTTAAAAGCCACCAGAACACCTGCGGAGGGTTGAAGTATGAGAACGGATCAGATGTTCATGACGGTTTCAGTGTGGAAAACCATCACCACTCAATGATAGGATATCACCCGGAAAATGCAAGACCAAATCAGGACAAAAGCCCAATGGGCTTTTATCCTTTAACTGTGGAGTGCGGTTCCACCTCGGATAATCCATTCAGTTTGTCACACGTTTACAAGAGGAATTTACCATGTCAGAACGGATAGTAAATATCCTGCAACAGCACACCTCTGTGTTGGAGAGGTCGCTGGTGGAGCATGCTACTAAGCTGGAGGAGAGTGCCACCCATCTGGCGCAGACGTTTGCTTCCGGCGGACATCTGCTTGTTGCCGCCAGCGGAGGATTGATGGGGGTTGCAGATGCAATAGCGCAAGGGTTTCTGCATAACCTAGGGATAGAGCGCCCCTCACTTCCTACTCTCTCCCTGAACGGAGATGCGGCCTTTGCTGCGTCTCTGAGTGAAGCAGATGCCTTTGCACAGTACTACAGCGCCAAAATTCAGGCGGCGGCACATCGTGGAGATATGATAATGTTTGTAACTGCCGAGGTGAGCGCGCCCCTGCTCGCCGGGATACAGACCGCCCGCGAACTTGAGTGCAGCACCTTGGTGATGTCCGCTGCAGACGCTACACCTTGGCTCGATGCTGGAGCAGATACAGTGATTGCGCTGGAGGCTCCAGCGCTGGCGCGGGGAGCAGAGGGGTTGCTTTGCTATGGGCATATTCTGTGCGAACTGGTAGAACAGGAACTCTTTGGCTTTTAAACATTTACGTTGCTGGGGATAAGCTGGTGTCGGCGCCTCACAAAAGCGCGGGGATTTGGGTTGACACTGTTTTTGATCCGCGCCTAGAATGCTTGTTTGCCTTTAGTGGGTGAGTAGATAGGATGGATAGATGGATATAGATTTAATCTTGCGTGTAATTCAGATACAAAGCCAGGGAGGGAGAATATGAGTATCCTGTTGTACAAGGTGGCGCTACTGATGTACGCTCTTGCGACCCTGATGTCTTTGGTGGCAGTAGTACGCAATCGAGGCAATGAAGGGCGGCGGGCTAGATTGTTGCTGCTTGTTGCCTTTAGTGTGCACACAGTTACCCTGGTTGTGCGCTATTTCGAGGCGGGTTATACCCCGGTAACTAATCTGCATGAGTCGCTGTCATTTTTCGCCTGGGCGCTTGCAGGAGTGTTCATGCTCCTCGATATGCAGATTCGCATGCAGGTGATGGCTGCTGCAACGGCAACTCTGATTACCGTGTTCATGCTCTTCGGCAGCCTCATGCCGATGCATACCCAGGAGTTGAACCCCGCGTTGGATAGTTTCTGGCTCCCCATCCATGTAGGGCTGGCGTTTATGGGGAATGCGGTATTTACTGTAGCTTTTGTTGCTGCAATTCTATACCTGATTCAGGAGCGGATGCTCAAAAGCAAGAAGTTTTCCGCCCTCCATTACCGCCTTCCTTCGCTTGAAACCCTGGATCGGATCAACTACCGCTGCTTAAAATTTGGTTTTCCCCTTATGACCATGGGAATTATCTCCGGAGCGGTATGGGCCGAATCCGCATGGGGCACCTACTGGAGTTGGGATCCCAAAGAGTCTTGGGCCCTGATCACCTGGTTTTTGTATGCTGCGCTCCTGCATGGGCGTCTTACCGTGGGCTGGCGCGGGCGGCGGGCGGCGATCTTTGCTATCATCGGCTTCTTCTTTTTACTCTTCACCTTTCTAGGGGTAAATCTTCTCCTGCCTGGGTTACACAGCTACAGTTCTATGGCTGGGTAGAGTCAAAAACTAACATCGATCTGCCGGATCGCACTGTGATGGACAGCGTACCGGTGGTGATAATTGGAAAAACATATGGAAATTTTCGTTGTCGGTTTAAGTCATAAAACCGCCCCGGTCTCCATTCGTGAAACCGTGGCTTTTGCGCCAGAGCATATTGGTGATGCCCTTGGACAGCTGAAAAAGCTCCCCTGTATTGCTGAAGTTGTGGTGGTGTCTACCTGTAACCGGGTGGAGATTTACGCTGCTGCCGACTACGCAGAGGAGGGGATTGAAGCAGTAACCCGTTTTATAGCGCGTTATCATGGTCTGGATGTGGAGCAACTGAGCAAGCACCTGTACGTACGGCAGGGGGATGACGCGGTGCGCCACATGTTCCGCGTAGCGGCGAGCCTCGATTCCATGGTGGTGGGGGAACCGCAGATATTAGGGCAGATTAAGGATGCCTACGGATACGCGGTGGAATACAGTAGTGTCGGTCTGATCATGAACCGTTTTTTACACAAGGCTTTTTCGGTGGCAAAGCGGGTACGCACCGAGACCAATATCGCCGGAAATGCGGTATCGGTCTCTTTTGCTGCGGTTGAGCTGGCACGTAAAATATTTGACTCCATTGAAGGCAAAACCGTGATGCTGCTCGGCGCTGGGGAGATGTGCGAACTTGCAGCACGCCACTTTGTCAGCAACGGTGTCAAAGAGGTGTTGGTGGCGAACCGCACCTTCGCGCGCGCGCAAACGCTGGCGCAGGAATTCTCCGGACGTGCGGTGTTGTTTGAAAATTTTGCGGACCATTTACACCAAGTTGATATTGTCCTCTCCTCCACCGGCGCAACGAATTTCATCATTCAGCCCGAACAGGTGCAGAACGCCCTACGCCAACGCAAGCAGAAGCCTATGTTCTTTATTGATATCGCCGTGCCCCGCGACATTGATCCCCGTGTGAATAATGTCGGTAACGTGTATCTCTATGATGTGGACGATCTGCAGGGGATTGTTAAAGCTAACATGGATGAACGTCAGAAAGAGGCGATCGAAGCAGAGGAGATTATCAATCAGGAACTGGTGCAGTTCAAAGGATGGATGAGCAGTCTAGAGGTGGTTCCCACCATTGTGGCGTTGCGGCAGAAAATGGAACGGCTGCGGCAACGGGAGGTGGAAAAAACTCTGCGGCAGATTAAAAATCTTGATGATCAAGGACGGCGTGCGGTCGAAGCGATGAGTCAGGCACTGGTCAACAAGATCCTCCACCAGCCCACTACAGGTCTGAAGCGCGCGCAGAAATGCGCAACTGCCCAACCCTATGTTGATGTTTTGCATGAGTTGTTCGAACTGGAGGTTGAAACTGCACCGGGGGAGATGAAGAAAATAGATCAAGTGGATCAGGATTGAAATGGGTCGAGATGAGAGGGTAAATACTGCATCACCCTGCGTGCTGGTTACCCGTCCGCGACATCAGGCGCAGCAATTTGTCTCCGCACTGGAACAGGTCGGGTTGCGTGCAGAAGTGTTCCCCTTGATAGAGATTGTGCCTCCGCTCGATTCCACCCCCTTCAAAACAGCCCTTCACCACATAGCTGACTACGACATGCTCCTTCTCACTTCGGTCAATGCGGTAAACATGGTGCTTAATTTTATCACGCACCAGCGGATCGAGTTGCCTTCCCGTGTGCAACTGGTAAGTGTTGGTCCCAGTACTCTGAAATGCCTGCAGGAACACGGCTATAATGCCATCACTCCGATACATGAATTTACTGCAGAAGGGGTGGTAGAACTCCTGCATGCCCGTGGGGTTGCAGGGCTGCGGGTCCTGTACCCGCGCGCTGAGCTGGCGCGCGATGTTATCGTGCCAGCGCTCCAACGTTTGGGTGCAGAGGTTGATGCTCCTGTTGCATATCGGACCATCGCTGCCACCTCGAAACGCGCTACACTTCTTGCGTTGCTCCATGAGCGTATCGACATTGTCACCTTCACCTCTTCCTCAGCGGTACACAACTATGTTGCCCTCCTCGATGAGAAGCTTGCCCAGGTGCCGGCGCGGGTTAAATATGCCTCCATCGGTCCTATAACCAGCGCTACCGCGCGTGAATACCACCTGCCGCTTGCCATTGAAGCGGATCCATATACCATCCCAGGATTGGTAGCAGCGTTGAAATGTGCAATTTCATAGCCTTTTCACCCATAACCCCAAACACAGGAGCCTGATATGTATTTTCCCCGTTATCGCGCACGGCGCACGCGTAAAAATGAAAATCTGCGCCGTATGGTACGTGAAAATCATCTGCGCGTAGAAGATCTGATCTATCCCATGTTCAGCGCCTTTGGTGAGAACATTAAAAAAGAGATCCCCTCTATGCCAGGTATTTACCAGCATTCTATCGATAATCTGGTGAAAGAGGCACATGAGGTATATGAACTCGGAATCCCCGCAGTAATCTTGTTTGGGATTCCAGAACACAAAGACGCTATGGGCAAAGACGCCTATAGCGATGAGGGGATTATTCAGCGCACCATCCGCGCCCTGAAACGGGAGCTTCCTGAGCTTACCGTGATTACCGATGTGTGTATGTGTGAGTACACCGACCACGGCCATTGTGGGGTGATTAAAGATGGGGATGTGGATAATGACTCTACCCTTGAGCTCCTGGCCGCTGAAGCGCTGTCGCATGCGCAGGCGGGGGCGGATATAGTCGCTCCCAGTGACATGATGGATGGACGTATCAGCGCCCTGCGAGAAGTGCTCGATGATAACGGTTTCACCCATATCCCCATCATGAGCTATGCGGTCAAGTATGCTAGTGCCTACTACGGCCCATTCCGCGATGCGGCGGACTCAACCCCACAGTTTGGGGATCGGCGCAGCTATCAGATGGATCCGGCGAATCGGCGTGAGGCGATCCGTGAAGCAATGCTGGATGTGGATGAGTGTGCCGACTTTCTTATGGTAAAGCCAGCGCTTGCGTATATGGATATTATCCGCGATATCAAGGAGCGCTTTGACCTGCCTCTGGCGGCATACAATGTCTCTGGAGAGTATTCTATGGTGAAAGCCGCGGCAGAGAAAGGGTGGATCGACCACGATGCGGTAGTTATGGAGACCCTGACCGGACTTAAACGCGCGGGCGCGGATCTGATCTTGACCTACCATGCCAAAGAGGCTGCACGTCTGCTCCAGAAGTAGTTGAGCGCACTGGTCAACACTTGGCGCAATCAATATTTTATCCGTACGGGAGTCTGCAGCGCAGGCTCCCGTTTTGTCATGTAAATCTTCACGGAGCGACCTTCTCGCTTAACTGGAACACTATGCCTGAATATCACCATACCACTCTGGACAACGGTCTCGAGTTAGTTGTTGCTCCCCTTGACTATCTCCACAGTGTCGAGATCATCTGCTATGTAAAGGTGGGCAGTCGCTACGAAACTTTGGCCCAGGCCGGGTTATCCCACTTTGTGGAACACATGATGTTTCGTGGTAATGCGCGCTACGCCTCTGGCCCCGCCCTGGAGCAAGCGTTTGAGCAGCTCGGCAGCCATATGAATGCCGGCACCGATGCGGAAACCACTAGCTACTTTGCCCGCGTACATCCGCACAACGTAGCGCAGGGACTTGAACTGTTCAGCCTCATGTTGCGTACCCCTAAGTTTTTAAACTTGGAGACCGAACGCGCTATTGTGCTCGAAGAAGCCCTGAGTGATTTTAACGAATTTGGGTTAGATGTCTGCGTAGATAACCGTATGGCGCGCCTGTTGTGGGGTGAACATCCTTTAGGGCACCCTGTTATTGGCACCCCCACAACCATCCGCTCCTTTGGGATGCAGGAGGTTAAAGAGTGGTATACGCGCTACTATGTGCCCAATAATCTGGTGCTTAGCATCTCTGGTCCAGTTGACCCAGCAGCAGTGCAGGCTGCGACAGTAGCTCATTTTGGAGATTGGCAAGGTGGGGCGCAGACAGATGCTGTGCTCCAGCCGCCGTCGCTCACCTTTGCCGGTCCACGCCTGGATTGGGTTAAAGATTCCGACTCCCAGCTTACCCTGCAATTGGCATGGCGCACCACTGGGCGCGAGCATTCCCATGCGCAGGAATTGCGCGTACTGCGGCGCTTACTTGGTGAAGGTGGTGCGAGCCTGTTGATGCAGAAGTTACGTGAAGACTCAGGGCTCACCTACAGTGTGGAGGCAAGCGTAGAAGAATATCCAGACTGCGGGTGTTTTTCTATCGACCTCTCAACCGAGCCTGAAAACTTAGTGGCAGTAGTGCAGGCATTGCTCGAGGTTGTGGTACAGACGCGGATTCAGCCAAAGCAGGAGTGTCTGGATATGGTTGCGCGCAATGCCTTGAATCATCTCGATTTTAGCCGTGACAGTGTGGAAGAATTGGCGGGGCGCTATGGCTGGGGAGTGGTCAGTGGATATATGCGCACCTTGGCGGACGATCTGCACATGTGGAGTAATATTGATGCTGCACGGGTAGCGTACGCTGCTACCACTTGCTTCGTCTCGGAACAGATGGGGTTTGTGTGTATCGGCCCCTGGCGCGATACGGATCGGCAGGAGGTGGAAAAACTCCTGCACCAGTTCGTTTGAGTCTAAGGGTTGCGCTTAGTGGTGCGTGCTTAGGTTATGCGGATGGTTTTATATAAAAAGTTTTTGAAGCGAAAGAACGTTTTGCGCTCTTCGCTGCGGGCGCTGCTAGGGTCACACGCTTTTAGCGTTCTAGCGATAGCCGGCATGGTGGCAGCACCGTGGGAGCGCGCTAGGTCAATGGCAGCAATAACCGCATCGCGTGGCAGATCATTGTTGGAGTACGGGGAGTAGATGGCACTCCAAAAATCCTCGTTGCCGTTAACGATGGAGGCGAACACCCGCTGTGCCATCTCTGTATATATTTTGGCATGGGGAACACTCTCCTCCGCTATAGCCAAGGGGGTCCCAATGGCGCGGCGAATGTCAGCGGCGTTGATCACCTCTGCGCGCCGAAAAAACAGTGCCCGCAGTAGGATGGAGCGTAGCTCACGCATATTGCCAGTGTAGTGGTGGTGCTGCAACAGGTGACGCGCCGCCTTGTCCAGCACCGGAGGGTCTGCCACCTCCTGACTAGGGCTTTTGTAGGCACGGTGAAGTTTGCCGATAAAGTGGGTACAGAGGTCGGGAATATCCTCGCGCCGCTCGTTCAAAGACGGAACTTCGAGGGTGAGTTCCGAGAGGCGATGAAATAGATCCTCGCGGAACAACCCCTTCTTGATCAGGTCCGGCAGATTTTTATTCGTAGCCGCGATCAAAAGTACGTGGGACAAACGGGTTTTGTTTTCTCCCAAGCGCACAAAACTGCCGTTGTCGAGAAAGCGCAATAGCTGCACCTGCGTCTTTGGATCGGCATCCCCGATCTCATCTAAAAACACCACTCCGCCGTTGGCTTCCTCCAGAATCCCTTTCCGATCAGTATGGGCGCCGGTGAAGGCACCGCGCTTGTTGCCGAACAGCTCCGCATAAGTGAGCTCGCCACTGTAGGCGGCAATATTGCACTTTTTAATTGGCAGCTGGCGTCCATTCTTGAACTGGGTCTGATACATCTCGTTCAAACGGGAATAGATATTGTTGAACACGAATTCCTTGCCGCTGCCGGTAGCGCCGGAGATGAAAATAGAGGGGAGTCCGAGGGCGCTATCTTCGCTGGTAATGTAGCTCCACGATGCAACACGGTTGAACACCATAGGGGTGATGGTCTGAATAAAGTTTACTACCTCGTTGGAGCGCGCTGAATTGCCGATGATGTTCCCAAGCTTGTAGGATGAGATCTTTGGGTCTTTGTAGGTAACATCGCGGCGCAGCTGCGAGACCTCTTGGGTGAGGGCGGCGATCTGTTGCAGGTCCACCAGATAACGTCCAATCATACGCTCAATAATGCGCAGGATCCGCTTGTGCTCGCTGGTAAAATAGTGTGCTTTGATGCTATCGAGGCAGATAGTAGCCACCACCTTGTTGTCCACAATTACCGGTACCGCAAGCTCACTTTTGATTGCCTCAGTGATGTGGCGGTAGAACCCGTCAGAGTCTGGGTTTTCGGTGTCTGCGATCATCTGTGGTACACCAGTGTGTGCCGTGTAGCCGGTGAGACTGCGCTGTTCGCGCGGCAGTTCCATCCCTCCGATGCGGTTGGGTGGGATATACTTTTTGTACCACTCCTTGCTCTTTGCGCCGATGAGGTTACCATCTTCATCTTCCACCACCAGCCAAGCTCCATCCTCGTGCTCCTGCACAAGCGCGATACTGCCGGTGTTTGCCCCAATCAGCTCTGTTGCCTTTGATAGCACTCGGTTTAGAAACGGCTGTAACCCTTCAAAACCCTCCTGTAGCAGATCGTTGATCTCCGACAGCACACGGATCTCCATGTGCTCTCCACCGATCTCGCGAATAACCCGTTCCGCCATCTCCGCGTGGGATTCGAGGAGCCCGCGTTCAAAATTGGTGAAGTTGTAGCTCCTGTCGGTATAGTAGTTGACCACGCAGATGATGCGGCGACTGCGTGACGCATACCGCGGCACCGCGTAGAGCGATTTCAGCCCTAGTTCTTCGGTGAGGTAGCGCTTTTGGAGCGGCTCTGCTGCCAGATTGGGGAAATACAGCGGAGAGAGGAAACGCTCATCCACAATGGTGCCATCGTTGGCGATATAGCGCGACAACAGGGATTCCCCCTGCTGCAGACTGATCATCTGCTTGTCCTCGTAGAGCTTTCGCGCACTTGATTCGCGTGAGTAGGAGGTGAGGATGCGCAACCCCTGGGCGTCCCCCTCAGAGCCCAGCGGGGCGGGAATTAACACCGAGGCGAGGGTGAGGTTCTTGACCAGACGCACCGCCGATTTCATCATGTGTTGGGCCGCCTCGCGGTTTTTGCGTTCATCAATGTGGCGCGCAAGGAGAAGCTGCTGGTGGTATTTGCGTGCGATATCGAGGTTGGGCACCACTTCTGACAGGAATTTTTTAAGTCTCTGCTGGTGCGCTTCGAGCGGGATCCGCTCTTTGCGTGTACTGTCTACACAAAGCACCCCGATAGAGCGGTTTTTGTGCAGCAAAGGGAGGATGTAGGTCGCCTTGATGTTGAAACGCTGGGCAAAGTTGATCTCCTTGGGGTTATCCAGCGCACTGGTGTCACTCTGCTTAATCTCCTCCTGGTTAACATATACCCGCGAGGTGATGAACTCCACAGAGTTGATGGGGAAACTCATGCGCTGCAGATCCTCGGCCAGAGGGCCAGTAGCGATGGCACAGCTCAGACTTCCCTGAGTAAAATCCTCCAGATAGATGCGCAGGCGGTTGTGCCCGGTAAGCAGATTGATTGAATGAATCATGAGGTGGAGAATATCTTCAAGACTCTCCTTGCCAAAGCCTCGTATTTTGCCTACCAGTTGTTCGATGTCAGTGGTGGTTTCTGGCGCAATGTTGGTGGCGGTATTCAACAATCGTTCCCCTCAATCTGTCTGTCTCAAATTGCCTAATGTAGGGTGCGTATAGATGTGTGAAATCCATGTGGGTCAGTTCAATTTGCTCCGTTGTTCCTTGAGCTGGTTCATCATCATGCCGGAGATATCTTTGTTCTGTTCTTCTGCCGGGGTTATATCTTCCATGCGGATCTCGAAGAGCAGGCGCTTACCAGCGAGAGGGTGATTTGCGTCGAGGCTCACCTCGGTCTCTGTTATCTCCTTCACCATTACGTGGAACAGAGAACCATCTTCCCTGGTGATCTCGATCTGATTTCCTACCGAATATTCCAGCCCTTCAGGCATATCACTACGCTTAAGTGTCTGAATGAGGTCTTCATTAGGCTTGCCGTACCCTTTTTCTGGTTCAATGGTGACGCTTTTCTCTTCTCCAACAATCATCCCCTCCACCGCCTCGTCAAAACCTTTTATCACTTCACGGTGCCCCACTATAAAGTTGAGAGGTTTTTTCCCGTCTGAAGAATCAAATATCTCACCGTTTTCCAAACGTCCGGTGTAATGCACCTTGACGGTATCACCTTTTTTTGCCACAACCATGTTGTTTCTCCTGTAGGTAGCTATCACATTGAATTTTCAGGTTAAGACTAGGTATATTCAGGGGGAATGTCAATTGTGAGTTGTCCCCTGTTAGATATTGTATGGAGGTGTTATATGGATACACACGCACTGCTTGATGAAATAGCGCAACGCCGCGAACCCGCACACTGTTTTATCCGCTGGGCGCGCCCCGATGGGGAGTATGCATGTGAATTGCTCGACTACTTTGTGCGCGTGCGGGCGCCGCAGGAAGAGGTTGTCGCCTTTGCCCTGCTCGATATCGAAGAGATGTGGCAGGAACTCCTGGCACTAGGGGTGTCGGGGTTCAGCCGTGCAGTGCGCAAAGGGGTCGAAGTGATAGATTGGGTTCAGATCAATGCGCAGGGGGAAGCGCAGGTACGTAGCTGCTGCTTTCGTGCCGCAGGGCTGAGTGCCCTTTACGACGAGGTTAAGGAGCTCAAGAGGCAGAGTAAGGGGTAGGCAAGGGATAAGCAGGGGCAGGGCAGATCAGGTGCTGGTGCTACTTACCACGCGGATAGTGGTGTCGGCGAAACAAACCTGCTGTCCAGCGCCGATTTTGCCCCGCTTGCGCAGCTCTACCTCCCCGTCCACCCACACCTCTCCGGCGCCAATGACATTTTTGGCCATGCCGCCACTGCCACACAGGCCGGTGACCTTTAGGAGTTGGTGCAACTCTATATGTGGACTGCCTTCAAGTTCAAAATCTATCTGTCTCATCTTTTTTTAGCCTTTTATTTATTCCGTAGCCGCCACACCAAGGCATGGGTGGAAGTTACGCACCTATGTGTGCATCCGTCTGCGCCGCGCCGCGCGTACAGAGTCAGGATCGTGCCAGAACCAGCCCAGCGGGAAGGGTTTCGCCGAACTGCAGGGTGCGGTCGGCATCGTCAATGGCAACATAGTGCGCCACCACCTCAATTTGATGGGGAGACGCACCGCTGCGCTTGAGTTTCGCCACGATGCGCTGGCGGAGATCGGGATTGATATCGATGTCACGCTGTTCGGTACAGCGCGCTGCCTGTGAAAACATCGCATTGAGTCCACTTAAAGCTGGAGTGCTCCAGTCAAGCGGCTCCATGCGCTCGAACAGCTGTTCCACTTCGCGGGGGTGGACGATGCTTTCGCGTCCAGCGTATAGCGGGGTGCGGCTCAGTAGCCGCCCCAAAGCCCAAGTGTAGGGCGGGGTGTGTTTGAGGGTCTGTTTCTGCACCCGTTTGCTGAATAGCTGTACCAGATCGCGTTTGGTTTCTGGGCTTAGGTGTTCTAGCGCTCCTGCGAGATACACCATCTCCGGCTCAGGTTCGGTCTGGTTTTGTAGCACAGTTGCGATAGCGTCAAATAGTTGTTGCTGACGCTGGCGGTTTAGCCCCCCTGCGACCCGGCGCCACAGTAAGTACCACTGCTTTTGCACCCGTTTCTCCTTGGGGAATGCCATCCCAAGCTGGTGCAAACGCCACAGTTGCTCAATGCGTGAGTCGTCGTGCTCTACGCCGTAGCCGGGGCGCAAGCTAAACCCGGCGAGATAGAGCCAAGTGTTTTCATGCTCGACACTGCGAGTTTTGCGTGTCATCCCATTGTTGAGGTGAGGCCAAAGCTGCCGCAGCGTGCCGCTGTCCCAAGAGTCGCGCTTCCCTAAGTGCTTTTCAAGTTCGCGTGCCAGATATTTGGGTTTAACATCTGGCAGATCGGCCCGCTTTTTCTTGCCGTACAGTGCTTCAATATACGGTGTGGCCTCTTGCACTGTGGCGCGCACTTCTGCGCTGATCTCTTTGTTCTGTGTTTGGGCGGGATCTCGCGTGGGGTTTTCTTCCACCTCTTTGCGCAGGTTGAAATCGAGACGCCAGCGCCCGCTGCCATCGAGGGCTACGCAATATATTTGCAGCAGTCCCAGCTCATTCAGGCTCACCTCCAGACGCACCCGCACGCGGTTGTTGGCCGGACGCGCTTGCTGTGGATCCAGGTGGATAGCGGTCTCAAGCGCGGGGAGGGGACGGAATTCATCCCGGTTCCAAATGGTGAGGGTACCGGGGCGATCCTGCTGCCGTTTTAAGGCGTAGCAACATTGAAAGCGCACCGGCTGATTGACCAGGAGGTCAAACTCGGGATCCGCAATTTTGATGCTGTGTCCTGCTTCCATCCCTTTGGGGAGGATACACACCAGGGTGCGCTCTTTTTTCTTGCGCCCGTGCACTTCGAGGTAGAGAGAGTGGGGGTAGCCCCCGGTGATACGCTCACTCTGACTTTGCGCTGTTATCCAGCCGTAACGTGCTGCGCCTCGACTTACCGCGAGAGATATTGCGTCGTTGTGTAGCTCACGCACAAGGCGGTTTTCTCCCTGCCATCCTTGGAGCAACCGCTGTAACCGCTGGCGTAGCAATGTCGGAGTTACGCTGCCGCCATTGAACAGCACCGCATCGATACTCTCTCCATCAAGAAATTCCGCCACATGCCGGGAAATAGCGCTGTCCTGCGCGTAGGGCAGCCCCCATTCCTGCAGGCCGGAGCTCTGCTGGTGCGGGCGTTCATGCGCGGAGGTGAGGGGGAAAAACCCCTCCAAAATAGATGTACGCACCTCCTGGGCTTCTACCCGGATCGATTTAGTGGAAGAAAACAACCCAGCGCCGGAGCCGGAGATGGTGACAGGGAAGCTTGCGACGGTGCTGTCCGCTTCGGGGCTCGCGCTTAAAATACGCTCTTTTATATCCCGTGCCTGGGCGAGAAGCTGGCTCCACTGTTTGGGGCTCACCCGCTTGTGTTCCCCCACAAGTTTGCGCTCCAGCACATGGGCGAGGGTGAGGTCGATATTGTCTCCGCCAAGGAGCAGGTGTTCGCTCACCGCCAGACGTTCCATCTTCAGCCCTGTGCGCGCTTTTTTGTCTGGGGTAACACTAAACAGGCTTAGATCGGTGGTGCCGCCGCCGATGTCGCACACGAGAATCTTCAGGGGCGCGTGGGCACGCTCCTCGAGCATGTCGTGCAGAATGGTGAGATTTTCGTTTTTCCCCAGCCAGAAGTAGAAGGCTGCCTGCGGCTCTTCAATAAGGCGGAGGGTGTCGGGGTAGCCCGCTTCCTGTGCCGCTTGCAGGGTGAGTTCCTGCGCGGCTTCGTTGAAGGATGCCGGCACTGTGAGGACGATCTCCTGGTTGCAGAATGTCGCTGCGGCGTTCCCGGTGCCAGCCATATGCATATCCCACACCCTGCGCAGCCAGCGCAGAAATAAGGCACTCGCTGCCATGGGGGAGAGGCGTTTGTCTGCCCCTATCTCCTGCGATTGCCACGGCAGTATAGCTCCCGTGCGATCTACGTCGCTGTGGGATAACCATGATTTGGCAGAGTGGATCACGCGTCCGGGGCTGAAGGGGAGTTGCTGGCGTGCATACTCTCCCGGAATCCAGCCAGAGTCCAGTGCGGGAACATCCTCACGCTGCGGGGTGCGCTCAAGTTGCGTAGCGGCAGGTAAAAATGCAAATGAAGGGAGTTCCTCCTGGGCCCGCACACTGGTCGCGCTGTCCCACTGAGGGATGGGTAGAACCTGAGAGCCTTTCTCCGGCTGACGTCGATCCACATAGGAAAGGACACAGTTGCTCGTACCCAGGTCAATGCCGATGAAATAGCGACTTTGCTGTTTATCTGTTGTTGCCATAGTTACTGCTCTTGCCCGCGTAGGTTGAACTCAATCTTCCAGTGTTTGGCACTGAGTTGATGTTTCATCCATAGCTCCAAGGTGCCAAGCTCGGTGAAGCGGCTCAAGAGCTGAACCGGAAGGCGCTGTTGCTCCTCCCCTTCAAGGGTTACTTCGAGGCGCGCACTTTCCTCCAGCTCCTCGACCGAGTCCACTTCGGTGCCCATTTCGTCTCCAGCACGGGTGGCGGAACTGAAGAAACGAAATTCCGCGGCCTGTCCGGTCATAAGGCCAAATTCACGCCCCTCAAGGAGAAGTTCCGTCCCCTCCTCCATCCCCTGCGGGACGATACATACCCCCTTCAGGCGTGGTTTCAGCCCTGGAACTGCAGGCATGGCACTCTGGAGACCAAGATAGTAGGAGCGTGCAGTCCCCGCTTTAATTCTGATCCCCTCTTTGCGTGCTACCGTGCGCCCATACGCGGCACCACCACGTGCCACGGCAAGATCTGGAGTCTCATTGTTGAGCTGGCGCAGGGGCTGAGCGGGGTTGAAGCTTTTAATCAAATCCATGACGCGCTGGCGTACTACATCGGCTTTGAATATCCCCCCATTAAATAGGATTGCAGTTGGGAAGATGAAATCGGTACCATGGCTGTGGTGCAGGTTAATATCCGCACCAAGCGCCATGCCAGAGTCTACGTTGCGGCGGCTGTTGACCAGAAAATGTGCCAGATGCTTGCTGATTACGGGATCGGCAGTGTAGTTGAGCCCCACCTCCTGCAGACCGGCACTATTTTTTTCCGGCACCGCGTCAATACCACATTGGGGGAGAAACCCATCCATAACTACTTGTTCAACATGGGCGCGCAGGAGTTGAACGGAGCGGCTGCGCGCAAACAAGCTTGCACCGCGCCCAGCGATGGAGATGGGATAGCTGGCAAGCTCTGTGTCATTTAGCAGGGTTTCTTTCCCTTGACGGCAGGCGTGGATCAAGGCGAGAAACTGTGCAGTGTCGAGCTCCTTGCCGTTTTGCTCCAGCTCAGCTTTTAGGGTGTAGGCGAGGGCGAGGTCCATGTTATCTCCCCCAAGGAGCAGGTGGTCACCTACGCTAATTCGCTCTAGATGGAGATTTCCCTCTTTTTCAGTTACGGCAATGAGGCTGAAGTCCGCGGTGCCGCCGCCGATGTCACATACCAGAATTACATCTCCAGCCCTGACCTGCTCGCGCCAGGTTTCGGCATTGGTGCCAAGCCAGTGGTAGAATGCCGCCTGCTGTTCTTCCAACAGGGTGACCTCTCCCCAGCCTGCGCTTTCTGCCGCTTCTGCAGTCAAAAGGCGCGCAACTTCGTCAAACGAGGCTGGCACCGTAAGGGTTACCTGGCACTCGCGCAGATCTAGTTCTTTACCCTGCTGCTGCATATGGTGTTCGAGGTTGTGACGTAGATATGTGAGAAAGACTTTTTGCGCCTCTAAAGGGGAGAGTTTGCGCTCTTCTAGAGGCGATTGCCACGGCAGAATGGGCTGATATGGATCGTTGTGGGGGTTGCACAGCCACGACTTTGCCGAGGATACCAATCGTTCCGGCACTTCAGCACCGTGCTCCCGCGCAAAGAGCCCTACACGATAACTCTGCTCTTCTTGCCACTGAATCTGGGGCAGGTGCTTTTGCTCCTCCTCTGTGGCAAGATAGATGCACGAGGGGAGCGTCGCAGCTTTTCCCACCCCCTGGCGGCTAGTGAGCTGGGTTATATCGATGTTGTACGCTGGCGCTAAGGAGTCAACTTCGGCAATGGCGAGGGCGGAGTTCGAGGTGCCAAGGTCAATGCCGATGGAATATTTTATCTGTGATTCAGGCATAGCAAATTCTCTGTCAAAGTGTATGGTGGTCAGTCTACTAGGCGGATTCGATCTCCACTTCAGCCGGGGCGATCACATACGCATCATCTTCTAGCAGGTCCGCAACGCTTACCCGCGGCAGATTAACCTTGTGGGTAATCCAGCCGCGGTGCAGCACTACACCAGTGTAGGGCGGCTGTTCCGCGACACTGCCCACCAAGCGGTAGGAGGCGCTATCGTACCCTGGTGCTAGGGTGATGCTCTCCTCTTCAGCGCCATCGTGCAGCGGCGCTATTTTGAAGAAATCGTCTAGGACTTCCTGACACCCTTGATGCACAATGCGCGCAGCGGCACCAACCTGCTCATCTCCGTATGGGGTCATATCATCCATGATAAAGTCGATCAAGCGCCCCTTATCCTGCAGACGCGCGAGAAACTGAATAACCGCGGCATCTTGGAGCTTCTGTGGATCCTGTTCAACGGCGGCAGCAGACGGTTGGGGGCTGGGGGCGGGCGCTTCTTCCTGTTGTTGTTTTTTTGCGCCCTTGCGGCTTAACTCGATCATCTGCCACAGCAACAGGGCCAAAGGTACTCCCAATGCTGCCCATTCAAGTTTTGGCACCAACTCTTCAGGAACGGGAGTATAGAACAGAGTACTTACGATTCCTACTGTCAGAAGGGTAAGAAAAATAGCCATAGGTATGTGCTCCTTGTGCGAATTGCTGAATTACATGCAGGTCTGTTGTTTCAAAGGGATAAAAAAAGAAAATAAATGTATATGCTTCCACTGCGAATGTTTGCATTTAAACCATGTTGTATAGCATAAGATCCACTAAACTCCGCGCTGCGGGGCGCAAACTATAACATTATCCCGCTGCCATGTCGCGGGGCATGTGTGAATAAGTGGCAATATATGCACGCTGCTGCGATATTACACGGGGAAATTTTGAAAAAGTGGTTAGAGTTATGTTATCAATCTTGCTCGACAACTTAGTCGCTCTGTACTAATATGCGCGCTTGTGTGTTTTGATTAGTTGCAAGGATCACAATCCAGAGAACACAGCCACTGATGGGTGTCGCGACCCGAGGGCTTCCTAGTCAGGCAGATCCGTTAATAGCACGTGGGAAAGTTGGTGTGTCGATAATGAAATCGGTAACAAAATATATTGAACGCCTCGGGGCGGAAACCATGTACTTTTTGTCGTGGTACGGGCGCTTGGGGCTGTTTCTGCTTGCCAGTATGGTTGCGGTGCTGAAACCGCCATACAAGTTGTACCCTGTGATTCGCCAGATCCATTTTATAGGAGCTAAATCGCTCTACGTCATTATATTTACCGGGCTGTTTACCGGAATGGTGTTGGGGTTGCAGGGGTACTACACCTTGAACAAGTTCGGCTCTGTCGGTTTTCTCGGGGCAGCGGTGGCGATCAGCCTCATCCGCGAGCTGGGTCCGGTGCTGGCAGCACTTATGGTAATCGGACGTGCCGGTTCAGCCATCTGTGCCGAAGTGGGGATTATGCGCAATAGTGAGCAGATTGATGCCCTCGAATGTATGGCGATCGATCCGCTTCGCTACCTCATTGCGCCCAAACTTCTCGCTACCCTTATCGCCATGCCTCTACTCGTATGTGTTTTTGACGTAGTAGGGATTTTAGGCGGATACCTTGTGGGGGTGCACCTGTTTGATGTGAGTGCAGGCGCTTACTTCCAGGGGATGTATAAAAATGTGGTGTGGCTGGATCTGAAAATGGGCTTTGTAAAATCGTTTGTATTTGGTCTGCTGATGGTATGGATCTCCTCTGCACGCGGCTTTTACCTGCACTTGGAGCGCGATGGCGGCTTTGGGGCCCAAGGGGTAAGCCGCACCACTACCAAAGCGGTGGTGATGGCGTCAGTTTCGGTTCTGGTGTGGGACTACCTGGTAAGCGCTATCATGCTGTAGGTGCAGCACAGAATTTATCCCCCAGTCTTTGCCCTCCACCAGCTATAGTGGACGGCTAATGATGACTTGATGGAGTTTGGCTTGAAGCAGGATAGAGAATGTATAATAGAGCTAGAGGGTGTGCGTAAATCTTTTGGTTCGCAGACAGTGCTGGATGGAGTGAACCTGCAGGTTCCTGCTGGAACCACTACGGTTATCGTTGGCGCCAGTGGCCAAGGCAAAAGTGTTATTTTAAAGCACATGCTCGGTCTGCTCAAGCCTGATAGCGGCACGGTTAAGGTGTTTGGGCGTGATCTTTCGCACTGCACTAAGGCTGAAATGCGCGAGATTCGCAGCTCTTTCGGAGTCCTGTTCCAAAATATTGCCCTGTTTGACTCCATGGATGTATACGACAATGTCGCCCTCCCTTTGCGTGAGCGAACCCGTACCAAGGAGAAAGATATCAAGGTGGCGGTGGAGGAAAAACTTGCACTCATGGGGCTAGAAGGTCAGGAAGATAAGTTTCCCGCCCAACTCAGTGGGGGGATGAAAAAGCGCGTCGGGCTTGCGCGCGCATTGATGCTCGATCCAAAGGTGGTTTTTTTCGACGAGCCCACTACTGGACTCGACGTGAAAAAAAGCAACGCAATCTATCGCCTGTTTTATAAGACGCAGAAACAGTTGAACTATACCGCGGTAATAGTAAGTCACGATGTCCCTAAAATATTCAAGCTTTCGGACTATGTTGCCCTCATGGCAGATTCACGTCTGCATGGGCCCCTTTCACCCGAAGCGTTCCAGTTATCTGATAATCCCCTGATCCGCTCCTTTGTCCTTGAGACCATGGGGCCGATATACAGCAGTGAAACGGAGGAGTCCCTTCTATATGAAACGTTTTAACCTAGAGGTGGTTGTCGGCCTGTTTATGTTGCTCGGCTTTGCCAGCTTTGCGTATATGTCGGTAAAGCTCGGTGATGTGAAGATCTTTAACGACAAAACCTATGTCGTGAATGCCCGTTTTGGTTCCGTGGCCGGACTGAAACAGGGAGCCGCGGTGGATATTGCCGGAGTGTCTGTAGGCAAGGTAGCCAGTATTAAGCTCAATCATGAAACCTACGAAGCGATGGTTGTCATGCATATTCAGCCCGATGTGAAGTTGCAGGAAGATTGTATCGCATCTATCCGGACTTCGGGAATTATCGGGGATCGCTACATCAGTATCCTCCCCGGCGGCTCCTTCGATTTAATCGCCGATGGGGGAGAGATTTTCGAGACCGAGTCAGCGATAAATTTTGAGGAACTGCTCAGCAAGTACATCTTTGAAAACTAACTTAAGTGCTTAGATGCTGAAATAGGATGCATATGTTTGTGCCTCGATGGAAGTGCAGCTTTACTGCGCTACCCAAGCTCGGTCTGCTATTGATGTTACTTGTTGGGTGTTGCTTTGTGTTCGCCCCTGCAGTCGCAGCCTCAACCTCAACCTCAACGTCTTTTCCCGGAACGGATGAATCCACCACATTGCCCGATTCCACCCCTTTAGCGACAGAGGCTGTCTACGCTGACCCCTTTGTGGACGATCCATTTTCTGACGATCTGTACGGGGATGGAGACTGGGACGAGGAGTGGTTTGATCCCCTCGAACCGGTAAACCGAGCAGTATTCTGGCTTAACGATAAAGGTTATTTCTATCTTCTCAAGCCGACAGCGCGAGTGTTTCGGATAGTTCCAGTCCCGCTCCGTTCTGGTGTCAGCCGCATGTTTGACAATCTCGCATCGCCGCTGCGTGCAGTAAGCAGTTTGCTTCAGCTTAAGTTTGCTCAGGCTGGAGTTGAACTGTCCCGTCTTCTTATAAACACCACCGTGGGGGTGGGCGGTTTCTACGACCCCGCCCAAAACTGGTGGGATTTACGTAAACAAGAGGAAGATTTAGGTCAGGTGCTGGGACATTATGGGGTGGGAGAAGGTTTTTACCTCGTATTGCCTTTGTTGGGACCTTCAACGCTGCGTGACGGAGTTGCGCTGGTGCCGCAGTTTTACACCGACCCCCTCTATTGGGCACTGCACCGCGATGGATATCTAGTGTCTAAAGGTGTGGATGCGGTTAACGCTGTCTCGCTTGACAAAGATACGTACGAAAGTATTGTAATAGAACAGCTCGATCCGTATCTGTTTGTGCGTGACGCCTATCTGCAGCGCCGTGCAGGGTTGGTTAAACAGTGACTGTATGAGCACGTAATTTAGGTTTTTACGCTTAGCATATAATAGCAATGGAGATTGATTATGAAGTCTGGATCAATAGGACTGCTAGTCGTTTGTGTTTTTATGTGGACATCATTGTGTACGCTGATGCCAACTGGCGCCAGCGCGGCGGAAGCTTCAGCCCCACAAGAAGCACCACAAGAAACAAATATAGTGCTTGACACTGAAGTGAAAGAAAATGGTCCCGCATATGAAATAAAACAGACCATCGATAAGATTATTGCACAGCTGCGCACCATCGATTCTACCTCCGAGTGGCGTGCCAACGTTACCGCCCTGGTACGGGGGAAGTTCAATTTTCAAGTGATGTCTCAAGGGGTGCTGGGGCCCAACTGGCACCGTGCTTCTGTCCAAGAGCGTGAACGTTTTGTGGAGTTGTTTGCCCTTCTGCTCGAAGAAACCTATATTGGCCGCGTGCGGGAATATACTGATCAGCAGATCCGCTTTGGTACCGAGCAGATTCGCGAGAACCGCGCTATGGTGGATACTTATATCTCCATGGACAGTGGCGCTGAGATCCCTATTTCGTACAAAATGCTTAAGCATGAAGATGAGTGGCAGGTGTATGATGTAGTTATTGAAGAGGTAAGCTTGGTACGTAACTACCGCAGCAGCTATTCCGGTGTGCTGCGTAAAAAAAATGTTTCTGGATTGCTGGATGAAATGCAAAGCAAGATTGAAGAGCTTAAGCAGCGTCATGCTGAAGAAGATGGGAGTGTTTAATGGTACCGGTGCTTGAGGATCAGTGCGCGCAGATGAAGCGGGATTTTCGCTTCTTCCACTTCCTGACAGAGAATGACGTTGCCCAGCTGCAAGAGTTTTTCAAGTGTGGTAACTACGTGCCCGGTGAAGATTTGTGGCGTGAAGGTGATATCTCCTCCTTTATTGCGTTTATCACGCGTGGGCGGGTAGAAACAAAAAAAGAGACCGAATTCAAGGGCAAGCAGGTGGTGGTAGGGGTGCATGGAGCAGAGTCCCTCATAGGGATAGAGAGCCTGTTTTCTGTGGAAAAGCGCCCAATAACTGCTACAGCTCTGGAGGAGAGCAGTGTGCTAGTGCTGGAACGGGCAAGCTTTGACACCTTGAATGAGCAGTTCCCGGAGCTAGGCAATCGCCTCATGAAGGGGATGCTGTTTTCCCTTTCTATGCGTCTTACACAGTCTTACGAACGTCTTGCCGCTATCTTCTAGCCTCTTTCGCAGCCTCCTCATTCTTACTTTCTTCTTCCTGCCACAGGTAAAAATCCAGTGCATTTCCCTTGGCGTGATACATAGCCTTGTCTGCAAGATGGAGTAGATCCAAGGGTTTTGAACCGTGCGCAGGGTAAACACTCACCCCTATGCTGCAATTCACTTCTATGTTTTCGCCCTGAATCCCGTAAGGGATATTCAAACGCTGGATTATATGCTTCATAACCCCCGCAACTTCTTCAGCGGTAGCAAGGTTTTCGAGGACAAAGATAAACTCATCCCCCCCGAGGCGTGCGGCGGTATCGTTTTTGCGAATTGCCCCCAACAGGCGCGCTGCAAAGCTTTTCAAGATAGTGTCGCCAACATCATGTCCGTATACGTCATTCACTTGCTTGAATTTATTTAGATCGGCAAAGCACACCGCCACCACTTTTCCATGGGTGTGAGCATTGAGGAGCGCTTTTTCCAGCCGCACCGCCAACAGGTTGCGGTTGGCTAGACCCGTGAGGGGGTCGTGGCTTGCCATAAAGCGCAGGGTATCTTCGGTCCGTTTGCGTAGCGATACGTCGTGGATAATGCACTGGGTCAGGTTCCGATCTTGAACGCTGACATTGCTACAATTCACATCCACCGAGATCTTAATGCCAGACTTGCACTGGAGGAATAAATCCTTTTTGGTCTCGCGGTCCCCGCAAGGGGAGCGCCTGGCAATATCAGGAGCCTTTACCAGTTCGTTCATCCTCATGCCGAGCAATTCATCCTTGGCGTATCCTGTGACCGACGAAGCGGCATTGTTCACATCCACGATCTCGTTGGTATCCGAATTCATTACAACAATAGGGCTTTTCGCGTCCTGAAGCAGGGCACGATAACGCGTTTCAGAGGATTGCAGCTTCTGGCACAAGTCATACAGAGATTCTTCTTGTAGGGTACGGGCTTGAATGCTGGTTGCTGTGCCTGTAATGGCAGTGACAATGCCATGCGGGTCACGTTGTGCCACAACTGCGTGGATCTCTATGCGGTGCATGGGTTCGTCCACGCGCGAAAGACGCAGTTCGCACTCAATGCGCGCTACGGTGCCACTATGTAATTGGCGTAGTTTTTTTAAGAGTTTGCTGCGGTCAAACGGATGGATGAGGCGCAGCAAAGCGCGGGGAGAACGGATCTCATTTTCCTGGTTGCCGGTGATATGGCTGAGCCATTCTGTGCTGTAGTCCAACTGCGCTTGTGGAATTGAATAAACCCAGATCCCAAAATTCTGTTGGAGTAGGCTTAGAAGTTGTTTGGTGGCAACAGGCATTAGAGTCAGGTCCCTCTGGGGAAATATATTGTGCAGGGTGGAGTAGATAATGTTTAGAGCAACACAATTAATTTTAATCAACGTAGGTGCTAAAAAGATGCCATAATGTGTAGTAAAGTCAACTAAATATCACTTTGGGCGGGGGAAATTAAGTTTTCACTGTGTAGATATTTACCCATCGTGTAACTGAAGATTGGGCAGAGGAGGAAAGTTGGTTGCCCCGAGACATCTGCGGAGGTAGATCCTCTGCAGTGGCTCGGGGCGCTTGTATATGAAACCTGAATTCAGGAAAAAAGTTAGCGCGCAGGCAGTTTGCTGTTGATATTATTTGTGACCCAGTTCTGGTCCCACCATTCGATGGGGTTTACTGGAGTGCCTGAAATGACCATGCCGAAGTGGAGGTGGTCCCCTCCTGCAAGTCCGGTAGCGCCACTGTTACCAATAATCTCGCCGCGTTCGACCTTCTGCCCCACGCTTACATTGATATTGCTTAAATGCGCGTACAGACTCTGCAGCCCGAGGCCGTGGTCGATAATAACGCAGTTACCGTAGATCCCAACAAAATCAGTGAACACGACAGTGCCGGCATTGGCGGCTTGGATCTGATCTTGTGCGACAGAGGCCAGATCAACTCCGAGGTGAGTTTGAGCATCGATGGTTTTGCCCGCATAAATATATTTACGCTGGTCGCCGAACGTCGCCCGCGTAGCAGTGTTGGGCTGACGGATAAACGCCTTGTTCCACGTAGGGAAGGTCTGGGTCTTGTTGCCGATCTCTTCCAGCCACGCACGGTTTTGGGGGCGGAGTTCGCGATTCACCTTCAAAAAGATATCCAGTGGAGTTTGCGCCTTGGGGAACATATGTTCAAACTGTGGCATCTTGCTGTTCAAGAAGCGATCGTCGATATTGATGGTATCAGTAACGAAACGGCGCCTGTTGAGGTGGTAGTAGAAGCCGCCGTTGCCGATATTGCCCGCCATGTCAGTACCTTCCAGACGCGGGATAGCATCTGGATCTGCGTCATATGGGAAAGAAAATAGACACAAATAGGTTCCATCGGGCTGTTCATATCCGGGAAAAAACCGTCCACCGATGCGAATGCCACTCTCCACCAGGGGTTCGGAGGAGGTATACACAATCAGACCCGCTCCGCCGTAATTAAGGTTGTGTGCTTTGCTGGTTACCGAGAGCATCGGGGCGCGAGTATCACGTGTGAGGGTATAGGTGGCCTCGGTGCTGTTCCCTTTGCCAAAATTATAATAGGCACGGTCTGTGGTAGTGATCGAGATCTCAACCGGACCATCTTGCAGGTGAGGATCCAACTCTAGCGCTTCGTGCACACTGGTAGTAGCAACAGGATATTCCTTGTTGAGTAAAGTAAATTCATTTTCTCCCTGAGAGAGGGTGACACGGGCATGTTTAAGTCCAGATTTGTCCTGCAATTTCAGATGGAGGAGGGTGCTGCGTGTGATATATCCCTCGGCTGGGCTGAAGCTTAATTCTGGTCCGCGCCTGTCATGAAAATACATATATGCGCCGAAGGCAAGTGCTCCAAGCAGTGCTATGCTGAAAAGTTTTTTGATCCCTTTCACGGTTTTATCCCCTTCGCTATGTACAGTGTTTAAGTGGCTGCAGCAGTCAGCCTGTTAATCAAAACGGGCGCACAGAAATATGCATAGTCTAATCCCGCGTGGATGAATCTATCAGATTCACGCCATAACGTGAACCGCGTTTTCTTTTACCCCGTTGCACAGCCGTTGTGCAACTCATTGTGGGTAACGAAAATCAAGGGGTTTGGACAAAAATATAAAATGGTAGTATAGTCATCCTTTCGTGCACAGATTCGCCCCGAACCCGTATGGGCAAAATTGGTGCCATTTATGGGGAAGTTCTGGTGGCGCAGCCCCTTCCACCCTGAGTTAAAAGATGATGCTAAGGGATGGTGGGGGTTGGCAAGAACGGTGAGTTAAAGGTGAAAATGTAGGAGAAAATGGAGAAAAGGTTTGTCTTTTAACAGTGGTAAGACGTTTAAAGAGATGTTTGACGCTGCAGGCGAGATTGCCGAGGATTCATGGAGCGTGCTGGAACAGCCCATGGAGGAGGTTCTCGACACAGAACGTGACTCCCTGCGCGAACTGGCTTCAGAATGGATGCGCTCTGATCTTAGCGACAAAGAACTTGATGCTAAACTTCAACACCTGCATCAGCGTTTCACTGCCGCCCTTACAAAAAAAGTGGAGGTGGAGAAGGAGTTGCTTGAGCGCGTAGTAGATGCCGCCATCAACTGCTACTGGAAAGCCCTTATGGAAGCCCTCTAGTCACTGCCTTGCTCTCTTCGCTGTACTACTTTCTCCCCCAGCAGGCTTATCTGCTTTATCTCATCTCTTCTCCTGCGCGATAGCGTTGCGGTACCTGTTTGCTATCTAGCAACGGAAGAAAATCCTCTATAACCGCGCGCGCTGACCAAGGCGCCCCCATCTCGATGCCGAGGGTGCGGATTAGCTGCCAGCTTTTTAGGGCATCGAACCATTCGTGGAATGCCTTGATGCGGCGGCGCGTATCCTTATGATTCTTCTGCAACCGCGCCCATACCTGGGCAAAGCCAGCCGCACGGACAAACTGCGCCCCGCGAGGTGTTTCGCGCTGTAGGCGCGCCAGCAGATCACTACTGCTTAAAGAGGGTGAAGTTGTAACCAACTCAAGCCAGGTGCGTAGCGCTGCGTAGCACTTTAGGGGGTAGAACAGCTGCAACGGTTCTTGGGTGTTGTACGCATGGAGGATGCTCTGCCCTGTGCCGAACGGCGTGCGGGTTGAGATGCGTGGAGCAGGAAAAACACAAGTCTCTTCCATGTGTTCCACAGTGCCAGTCTTCGCCAGCCGCTGCAAGAAGTAGAAATCCTCTCCCGCTTTGCGCACATTCATCCCCCCACAATGCATATAGGCATAGGCACTGCTTGCCATAGTGCTGCCAATGCTGTAGTAGGCGTAGGGCGACCTTGCCCACTTTAATCCGGCAGCGTGGCAGCGCAGGTGCAGCTCGTAGTCTTCGATAGTGTGCTGCTGCCTGGGATCCGTACACCGCTCGTGCTTAAAAGCGGTCACTCCGGCGTAAAATGCTTTGCGTTGCGCATAGTCCACTAAGGTTGCGACGTAGTTGGGTTGCACCCTGGTGTCGGCATCCAGATGGGCCAGCACGGTGTGGGGCGCGCTATGGGGCAGGAGCAGGTCTGCTCCAAGTTTACGTGCCATCCCCACCCCTCCATGTTTTGGCGGTAACGCGGTGGTGGCGCTGGCGGCATCTACCCAGGCCAGATTCAGTTGCGGGGTTGCGCGCGCATATTGGGGCAGACGCTCCAGGTCGGCGCGGTTACGTCTTCTAATATCGGCGGGGGCATCGTAGCGCTGATTTACCACTACGAGAACCTGAACCTTATTCAGCGCGCTGTTTGCGGTGTGTGCGATTGAATCGAGGGTGGCAAAGAGTTCATCCCCCTCTGCGAGGGCGGGAATAATGATAGCTGCCTCCAGGTCGCAATAGGTGCCAGGATCAAGCCGCGCAATGTGCCACGCTCCAGTTAAGGCGCTACGCTGTAAATAGCGTTGGCGCATGTACTCCCAGGCTCTGTTGTTCATACGGCAGACGTGCGTCCACAGATGTGGAGCAACTGGGCAAGGGGGGCATCTTCGGGGTCAAGCCAGTGGATGGTGGTGCCACGTTTCTCCATGCGCCGGAACCAGGTCTCTTGGCGCTTGGCAAACTTGCCGATAGCTCGCTCAAGTTGCTGCACCATATCGCTGTAGCTGAGCACTCCCTGCAGATATTGCGCGATAAAGCGGTATTCAAGGCCGTAAAACTCTAGCGTCTCCCAGCTTGTTCCCTGTTGCTGCAGACGCTCAACCTCTTCCACCATCCCCTGTTGCAGGCGCTGGTGGAGCCGCTCTCCAATGCGTTGGCGCAGGCGGGGACGCGCCCACTGGAGCCCGAACACCAACGGACGTAACTCAGGCAGGGCTGGAGTGGGCGGGGCGTGCTTTTGTGCCCTGGCGATCTCGATGGCGCGGATAAGGCGCTCCCGTTCCTCGAGATCGGTGGAGTTGTGCTGTTCCGGCTTCAGGCGCAGCAGCTCCTCTTGTAGTTCGGAGTGGGTTAGGGGTTCTAAACGCGCGCGCAATACTGGATTGAGGGGAGCTTCCACCATTAGGTAGCCGCTAAGTACCGCTTCCAGGTAGAGCCCGGTCCCGCCGCATAGGAGCGGCATACGTGTGCGGGCCTGGATCTCTTCAAAGGCAGCGTAGAAGCGCTGTTGAAACTCAAACACGTTGAATTCATATCCCGGTTCCACAATGTCAATGAGGTGGTAGGGGATAGTGCCGTACTCTTCTAGATCTTTGCCGGTACCGATATCCATGCCGCGGTAAACCTGGCGCGAATCAGCCGAGATGATCTCGCCACCCAGCTTGGTGGCAGCATCTACTGCAAGGCGGGTTTTCCCCGATGCGGTGGGGCCCAGAAGCACCACTAAGTTGTATGGAATCACCTCTGGGTTGTGCGGAACTGCTGCGGTGGGGGGCGGGTAAGCACCGCCGCGGTTTTTTGGGGTATGGCGTGGGCTGGATTCAGTCATAGAAATACATTCACTGAGGATATAGTTATGGGCACTCCATGCCCGTATGTTAGTAGGTGGTGAATAGCTACGTTTCGAGATAATAAATGCGGCAGAATATCTCCTGCCACCCATTGCACTGTATGGAGCTTTTCAAGTGCACGCTTATCTGCTAAATTGAACCTTTATTTGGTATATTATTGTTTTAGGCGTTCGTGCCGTTTCCCCTGTATATTCGCAGGGTTTAATTTCGTTTTTGTTTTCCAACCAGGGTGCGCGGTGCTGCGGCATGGTCGCACATCAATTCTATATGACTCAACCACAGTGTAACATTGCTAAAATTATTCCCCGTTCCGACCACGATATCTCACGCAAGTTTATCGACCAAAACAGTCTCAAGATCATGTATCGTCTCCACCGCCACGGCTACAAAGCGTACCTCGTCGGTGGAAGTGTGCGCGATCTGCTCCTTGGACGCACCCCTAAAGACTTTGATGTCGGCACCGATGCAACGCCAGAGCAGGTGCGCAAACTATTTCGCAACAGTCGCATCGTAGGGCGGCGTTTTCGCCTGGTGCATATTCTGTTTGGGCGTAATGAATGCATTGAGGTGGCAACCTTTCGGCGCAAACCAGCTGCGAATGAAATCCCTGCAGATGAGTGCTTTTTCTGCGAAAATGTATTTGGCACCCCAGAAGAAGATGCGTTCCGGCGTGATTTTACCATCAATGCCCTGTTTTACAATATCGACGATTTCAGTGTGATCGACTACACCGGTGGGTTGGACGATCTGCGCCGCGGCGTAATTCGGATGATCGGAGACCCCGATGAGCGCTTTACCGAAGACCCAGTGCGGATGTTGCGCGCCTTGGAGTTCAGTGCGCGCCTGGGCTTTGACCTCCACTCCGATATCCCCCCAGCCATTGAGCGCAATGCCGAGCTCCTTATCGGTGCGGCGCCAGCGCGGCTTCGGGAAGAGTTAATGGAGTTATTCCGCCACAAGGTCGCCGGAAAAGTGTTGCAGCGCGCGGCAAAGCTGGGGTTGTTAGAGCACCTGGTACCCGATATGCACCCGGAACGCGAAGCTTTTGACCTGTTGCGTCAGCTCGATTTACGCACCGCTGCGGGTAAACAGGTGGATGAAGCGCTCGCCTTGGCGGCGATGTTTTTTGCCCCGTTTCGACGCGCACTCCATGCTGATATGCCGCTAGGGGATGTCCATAAACTGGCGAACCGCGAACTCAGCCGCCACTGCCGCCGCTTCAGCATCGCGTCTGGGATTCGGCATCAAGCACGTGAGATGTTGATTGCGTTCTTTCGTTTTTCACGTGGGCGCGGGCGGCGCGGAGAGCAGCGTTTTTTGCGTCACCCCTTTGCGCCCGTGGGGTTTGAGCTCTTTAAGCTCTGGTGCGATTGCTCTGGCGCAGAGCAGGAGCTGCTCCAGAGTTGGAGCGCTGCCCTTGAGGGTACCGAAAAGCGCAAGCCGCAGCCACAGCGCAAGCCTGGGAGCCCAGGGCGGCGAAGAAAACGGAAGAACCCACCTCCATCCCCCTGATCCCGGGGCAGACTTCCGTCCGAATTATGGGAGCGCTATGTGAATGCCCCCTCCTGACACAGGGTAACAAGGTATCCACTGGGATCGTAAAGCCAGATTTCGCGCCGGTTGTGCTCTTCATCTTCGAGCTCGTACAGAATGGGAAGCATATGCTTTTTCAGGTTTCGCGCTATAGCGGTGAGATTCTCCACCTGAAAATCGAGGCTCATGCCCGCGCCAAACGGAGTGCGCCCCAGATGTTCAAACGCTGCCGGATGCCTCTTGCGCAGGGTTGCCGCCGGAAGCATCACAATATTGACATTGCCCTCGCGGATAATGAGGCTTTCTACCCTCTGTGTTGCAGGGTGAAAGCGCTCTACCCTGAAGCCTAAGATGTGGCGGTAGAAAAAGTCGCTGCGCTCAAGATCAGTTACGCCTAAAGTGAGGATAAAACTCATGTGCATGGCTCCAAAAGATAACTCGGCAATGTGGCTCATTCATGTCGGGTCGGAGTGTAGCAGAGCCACACGGCAAGAACCACCTCGGTTTGGCTCAATCGCTCCGCAAGGGAGGCGTACTGATGAGTGATGCCCCCCGGAGTGATCTCCCCCTTGGCCCTCCTCCATCCAGTGATCCCCTTTCTCCACATACATCCGCACCCCATACCTCTGCCCTCTCTGGCATTGCGTATGTTGCCCTGGGCAGCAACATGGGGCAGCGCCTCGAATATTTGCGCTTCGCCCGAACCGAGTTGCACCGCAGAGGGATAACAATTGTGGCGAGCTCGCCAGTGTATTGCACCGAGCCGGTGGGGGGGCCAGTACAGCAGGATGATTACTACAACGCAGTGCTGCAACTCAGGGTTACCTGCTCTGCGCTTGAATTGCTCCATATCTGCCAAGAGGTGGAACAAAGTGCAGGGCGTAAACGTTTACAGCACTGGGGGCCGCGCACCCTGGATCTGGATATCCTGCTATATGAAGACAAACTCATCAACACTCCCGAGCTGCAGGTGCCCCATCCGCGCATGGGTGAACGCCGTTTTGTCCTCGAGCCCTTAGCCGCCTTGGCGCCGCACCTAGTGCTCCCTGGCGTGGGGGAAAAGGTCCTCACACTGCTGCAGTTGTTGCCCGAAGCGCCTCGGGTCTGTAAAGTGGCACAAAGCTGGTAACGCTATTTTGCATCATCACCTAAGTAGGAAAGGTTTTCCATAAATTATGGTACGCTTTATTTTACTAACTATTCTGTTTTTTATTTTTTATACGGTGCTCAGTGCTCTGTTGCGCGTGTTGGGGAAAACCTCATCCTCGTCGGATAGGTCTGCCCCTGACGCTAAGATAGGTGAAATGGTGGAATGTTGCGAGTGTGGCACCTATGTGCCAGAATCGGATATCATCCGGCGCAAAATCCACACAGAGACCAAAGAGTTCTGCAGCCGTGGGTGTCTGCAAAAGTTCAAGCAGCACTAAGCACTCAACAACTAAGTACTAAGGACTAAAGCACTAAGTACTAAAGCACTAAGTACTAAGTACTAAGTACTAAGTACTAAGTACTAAAAAACTCGCATTTCCAACGTCCGTATCCGTCACGTAAACAGGAGCTAAAGAAGGGAACAAAACATGGAATTTTTCATTGATACTGCAATTGTAGACGAAATTAAAACCGCCAGCGAACTGGGGATAGTGGATGGTGTTACTACTAATCCTTCGCTCATAGCCAAGAGCGGGCGTGATTTTACCGAGGTGATTACTGAAATAACCCAGATTGTGGATGGTCCCATCTCGGCTGAGGTTATCGCTCTAGATGCGCCCGGAATGCTTAAAGAGGGGCGTGAACTTGCGCAAATTCATCCCAACATTGTGATAAAGGTGCCCATGACGGAGGAGGGGCTGAAGGCAACACGCCAGTTCAGTGCCGAAGGGATCAAAACCAATGTCACCCTGATTTTCTCCCCCTTGCAAGCACTTCTTGCAGCCAAGGCGGGTGCAACCTATGTGTCCCCATTTGTGGGGCGTCTTGATGATATAGGGCAGGAGGGGCTGGTCTTAGTGGAGCAGATCCGCACCATCTTTGACAACTACGTCTACCCGACTGAGATTATCGTGGCGTCGATCCGGAACCCCATCCATGTTCTCAATGCGGCACTGGTAGGGGCGGATATATGTACCATCCCCTTGAATGTGATGTTGCAGTTGGCGAAGCACCCCCTTACCGATATCGGGATTGAGAAATTTATGGCCGATTGGGAGAAAACGAAATAGATAGATTTTAGTCATACTGTAAAAATAGGGGTATAATTACAGTAATGGTAAATCTTATCATTCGACTTTACGCGACAATTTATGCCAAATTAGTCTTACTGCGTTATATTTGCCTCAACAGGGTGAGTGAAAAATAACTGCACATAACATAAGCGAGCAGGACTAGCGCTCAATTGAGGTATGTTCCTTTCAAAAAGGGAGTATGTATGAATATCCACGAGTACCAGGCAAAAGACATTTTGAGCACGTACGATGTGCCGGTGCCCCGCGGGCGCGTGGCTGTTACGGCAGAACAGGTTGAACGCGAGGCCAAAAAGATGGGGGGCCATTGCGTCGTAAAAGCACAAATATACGCGGGCGGGCGCGGTAAAGGGGGAGGGGTCAAGGTAGCACATCACCCGGAACAGGCGCGCGAGATAGCTAAAGATATGTTTGGCAGGCGTATCGTAACTCCGCAGACCGGCCCCGAAGGGCTGAAAGTGCGCCGGATACTGGTGGAAGAACCCATTGAGGTGGGGCGTGAATACTACGTTTCCATCGCTTTGGATCGGGAGTCTTCCCGCTACTGCCTCATGGCTTCTGCTGAAGGGGGGGTGGATATTGAGGAGGTTGCAGAACACAGCCCCGAAAAAATCCATAAACTCCTGATCGACCCCTATACCGGGTTGCGTTCCTATCAGGCGCGCAAAATCGCGCAGGCTATCGGCCTCAAAGGGGCGGTTGCAGAAGACTGCGTGCAGTTCATGCTCAACCTCTATCGTTGTTGTATCGAAAAGGATTGCTCTCAGGTGGAGATCAACCCCATGGTGGTCACCAAGACTGACTGGCTCCTTGCCCTCGATGCGAAGATCAACTTTGATGACAACGCCCTGTTCCGCCACTGGGAATACCACGAGATGCAGGACTTCTCCCAGATGGACCCGCTGGAGATCAGCGCCGCCAAATTCGATCTCGCCTACATCAAGCTCAATGGCAATATCGGGTGTATGGTCAACGGAGCCGGGCTTGCGATGGCAACGTTGGACGTCCTTAAGGAAAGTGGCGGTGAGCCAGCCAACTTCCTCGACGTCGGGGGCGGCGCGACGCAGGAAAAAGTGGCAGAGGCGTTCCGCATCATCCTCCAGGACGAAGACGTGAAGGCGGTGTTTGTCAACATCTTTGGCGGCATTATGCGCTGTGACGTTATCGCCCATGGCATTATCGAAGCGGCAGCAGGGCATGACTGTACCCTGCCGATCGTAGTGCGGATGGATGGCTCCAAGGTTGAGGAGGGGAAGGAACTGCTCGCCAACTCGGGGCTTAATGTGCAGACGGCAGATTTTCTTGGGGAAGGGGCGGAGCTTATTGTCGCCATGCTCAAGGAAGCGGAAACCGCAGAGGATACCGAACCGTAAAGTGAACTGTTCAGGAAGGGTTTGCGACCCCCACTTAAGGGGTGGCACAAGTCCCGAACGGTGCAGGGTGCTGAATAGTTATTGAGAGAGATGTTACGGAGGGCTATATGTCCATTTTGATAGATGCAAATACCAAAGTTATTGTCCAGGGGATCACGGGCAAAACCGGACTGTTTCACACGCGCGAGTGTAAAGCCTATGGCACCAATATTGTAGGCGGTGTTACCCCAGGCAAGGGGGGGATCCATGTGGATGGAATTCCCGTATTTGACACCATGGAAGAAGCGGTGCGCGTCACTGGGGGCAACGTCTCCATGATCTTTGTCCCCCCTCCAGGCGCAGCAGATGCAATTCTGGAAGCGTGCGAGGCAGGGGTAGACCTGGCTGTGTGCATCACCGAAGGGGTTCCAGTTACCGATATGGTGGTTGCACGTCAGGTCGTTGCCGACAGCAACACCCTTCTCGTTGGGCCCAACTGTCCCGGCCTTATTACGCCCGGGCAGTGCAAAATCGGCATTATGCCGGGGTATATCCACAAGCCCGGGAAGATCGGGGTGGTATCGCGTAGTGGTACTCTCACCTACGAAGCGGTAAAGCAACTTACCGACGTAGGTCTCGGGCAATCCACCTGCGTAGGGATCGGGGGCGATCCCATCATCGGGATGAAATTTATCGATGTGCTGGAAAAATTCAATGCCGACCCGGACACCGAAGGGGTGCTGATGATAGGGGAGATCGGCGGCAGTGCCGAAGAGGAAGCCGCCGCCTGGATTAAGGAGAACATGCGCAAGCCGGTCGCGGCGTTTATTGCCGGGCAGACTGCCCCTCCAGGGAAGCGTATGGGGCACGCCGGTGCCATCATCAGTGGGGGCAAAGGGCGCGCTGAAGATAAGATCAAGGCCCTTAGCGAAGGTGGTGTTATCGTCGCCACCAGCCCCACAGGGATGGGGCAAGCGATGCAAAAAGCGTTAGCCCAAGCTTGATAAACGGCTTGAAAGTGTAGTACATACAGAGTACATACAGGGGTCGGACTTGCTAAGCACGTCCGACCCCTGTATTTTTTCTCTAAACAAAAGACTCTATACCCTCCATATTCCCTCAATATTCGGCATACATGAAGAAAAATACCTCTCCAGCCACCCCCCGCTCTGAACGGGAAGCCATCATCATAAGCCACTTTGGCGTAAAGGTGCTGGTGCGCTTTGCGGATGGCACGACCCATATGGCGCATGTAAAACGCAACTCCGGCCACGTAGTGGGCGATCGCGTCACCATCTGCGCGGCCGATCAGCTCACACGCTTGCCGCGGCGCACCCTGCTTACGCGCATGGATAACAGTGGCAAGCCGCGCCCGCTGGCTGCCAACCTCGATAGTCTAGGGATCGTGGTGACCGCCGCGCCCCAAACCCCGCCCGGTTTTATCGAGCGCATTCTGGTGGCCGCCTACGCTGCGGAGCTAAAGCCCTTTATCGTTCTCAACAAGATCGACCTCCCCGCAACCCAAGTATTGCGGGAAAAACTTGAACAAGAATTTTCCGACCTCGCAGCCATAGTGTGTGTCAGCGCGAGCGCAAAACACAACCTCGAAGCCCTGCGCCAGCACCTCGCCAGCGCCGGGCGCACCGTGCTTGTGGGGGTCTCCGGTGCTGGCAAAAGCTCGCTCCTTAACGCGTTGATCCCCAATCTAGACCTGGCCGTAGGGCAACTAAATCAAGATCAACACGGCTGCCATGTCACTAGCGTCTCCACCCTGATTGCCCTGCCGGACGGCGGCGAGCTCGTCGATACCCCCGGCTTTCGCGATTTCAGCCCGGTGGATGTAAGCAGCGAAGACCTGGCGTACTGGTATCCGGGCTTTTCTCCCATTCTCGAACAATCTCCGTGCAAGTTCCGCAGTTGTCGCCACCGCAACGAACCGGGCTGCAGCATCACCGCCGCAGTTGGCACCGCTACCCTGCAACAGGAACGTTACGAACTCTATCTGGAAACCTTGGCCGAAATTGAAGCACGGGAAAAACAGCAATCCCAGCGCGGACAAAGTTGATAGAGCCACCCGCACCTCTGTGTTCCCCCTGCATCTTTCCAGTGCTGCGTAGGTGTAGTGGTTTTTTGTTCCCTTCAGCATCTCGCTCGGAATTTGATTCAGAACCTTTACACACAAGAGATCACGGCCCACGTGTGCAATGAACGTTACGTAGAGGAAATAGGTGTTACGAAACGCCATCTGGGGTAATTCTAGCTGAAATGTGACTATATTAAAATAATTGAAAATGTTAGCTTGGTTCGTGTAGATTGTTTCATAATGTTTCTGTGCTTTAATGCGGCTCACTTGCCGCACTCCGCAGCAAGTTTGCGCTGCGGCTAAGAGTGGTGCTCCAGCAGTTTGAATTTACCTCCACTGACCCCAGAATTGGCCCTTGAGGCAGTTTTTAAAGGGAAATCTAGCGCTCACCGGGGTAGTGAGAATGTCAGACCAGGCGGATAAAGCGCGGCAGCCACCAAAACTGCTTGCTCAAATACGAGAATCAATGCGCGTCCGGCATTATCGTCCCCGTACGGAAGAAACCTACTGCCAGTGGGTACGGCGTTATATCTTATTTCATCAAAAACGGCATCCAAAAGAGATGGGAGAGGTCGAAATCAACGCTTTTCTGACCCATCTGGCCGTCAAGGAAAAGGTCAGTGCCTCGACCCAGAATCAGGCATTGAGCGCAATTCTTTATCTGTATCGGCATGTTATTGGCCGGGATGTTGGTGGTTTAGGCAATGTGATTCGCGCGCGCAAACCAAAACGGCTACCAGTGGTTATGACCCGCGAAGAGGTCAAGTCCGTACTTGATCAACTTAGTGACGATAAATGGGCGATGGTCAGTTTGCTCTATGGCTCGGGATTGCGCCTGATGGAATGTTTGCGTCTGCGCGTTCAGGATCTTGACTTCTCTAACAGCGAGATTCTAGTGCGGGACGGCAAAGGGGGCAAGGATAGACGGACAATGTTGCCGCAGTCCCTGATCCCGGTATTGCAAGAGCATTTGACCCATGTAAAAACAATCCATGAAAAAGACCTAACCGATGGCTGGGGGCGAGTTGTACTGCCAGGCGCTCTGGAGCGTAAGTATCCTAACGCACCAACAGAGTGGCGGTGGCAGTGGGTTTTTCCACAAGTGAACCGCTGGAAAAATAAAACCACCGGCGAAGAAGGACGCCATCATGTGCATGAAACTGTTCTGCAGCGAGCTGTTCGCGAGGCGGTTTTTCGTGCTGGTGTGGTTAAACGAGTTGGCTGTCACACTTTTCGCCATTGTTTTGCGACCCACTTGCTGGAGGCTGGGTACGACATCCGTACGATACAGGAACTATTGGGGCATAAGGATGTGAGTACAACTATGATTTACACGCACGTTCTCAATAAAGGTGGAAAAGGGGTGCAAAGTCCAATGGACGCTCTTTGATGAGGATTTATGCAGATCTGTATAAAACGGACACAAAATTGATTGTTTACTCGTAACTTTATGATTTTTATCTTAAAAAATCATATGATAATAATTCGATATGGAGTTTATACAGCAGCGACTTTCTGTGTTTGAAGTTTTATACAGGGCTGTCTATTTATTGTTATGTGCCCATACTGAGGTCATTATGAGCTTTGTGATCGCTGATAAAGAATGGTATCGAGGTCAGGGCATCGCCGAGTCTCTGAGTATGCATTGCCCTTATGCTACGGTCGGGCGATGTCCGCGCTACTATCAGAGCTTATCGCTTTTGAAGGAAACGGGGACGACGAGCATTGACGAAAAGGAAGATGGAAAACTATTAAAAAAGTGGAAGAAGTCGGAGCTTTGGCCACAGATAATGGAGCATTCAACATCTGTGTCCTGTGCAGATGAAAAGTTCCTTGGTTTCTCAAATTTTTGTCCAGAAGTTTCGCATGACCGTTTTGGTGTTTTCGTGAGATCTATCCACTCGTTTCCTGACGAACTGGATCAAGAGGCCATGCACAGTTATTTGAGCAAGAATAATGCGCCACAAAACGATGTTCGCTGGCTTTGGAGCCATGCTGAACCTTTGCATTATAGTGGGTGTCCTTTGTACTCCGTTTTGTCTCATCAAGGTGGGGAAAAGGAATCGCCTTGGTGGAGAGAGCATTTGGTCAAAATAGCTGTTGGTGTTGTTCTGGCTATTGTGGGGGGTGTCGTCACGTGGATATTCGGCTAGACAATGCACATAACCAAGCAATTAAATTCGCTCCCTTCGGTCGCCGGACGCTCGTTCCTCGCGCCGTTTATTGCGAGCGTTAGGCAACCAATCGAGAATCAACCATAAACTACAACGGAGAGTAAAATGGCTACAAAAAAGACGATATTTGTTGCGTTTGCAATTGAAGATGAGAGGCAACGGGATTTTCTTAAGGGGCAATCACTAAATACAAATTCTCCTTTTGAATATATAGATATGTCAGTCAAAGAAGCATATGACACCGACTGGAAAAATAAAGTTAGAACAAGAATTAGACGATCTGATGGTGTTATCGCTCTAATTAGTAGCGACTCCCTCACCTCAAGCGGGCAGAAATGGGAGATCGCTTGCGCCAAAGAAGAAGGGAAGAAAGTTTTAGGGATATGGGCTTATACCGACGATAGAACTAATGTCCAAGGCGTCCGAACTGTTGTATGGACATGGAAGGCTATCGAAGATTTCATCGACAGCTTATAAGGGAGGGACTCAAATGCGCATCGCTCTTATTGTTGGAATAAATTATTATGAGCACGGAGACTCTCTTCATGGTTGCGTAAACGATGCTCACGAAGTTAAAGCTGTGCTAGAGCGACATGATGGAGGTGCTGTAAATTTCGATTGTCGTTTGTTGACTGGTACAGGACCAACAGACCGCGTTAACCGCGGCGAATTAAAAGATCAAATCGAACAGCTTTTTAAAACGGATGCAGAGATTGCGTTATTTTACTTTGCTGGGCACGGCCATATAGAGGCAACCGGCGGGTACCTGTTGGCAACTGATTCTAGTCGAGGAGATGAAGGTGTTTCATTGACTGAGATTCTTACTTTAGCTAATAACTCACCCGCAAAAAATAAAATAATCTTTTTAGACAGCTGCCATTCTGGAATTGCAGGCACTCCGCCAAATGCTGGACAACTAGCTTCATTGTCGGAGGGGCTAACTGTTCTGACAGCATCAACTAAAGACCAATATGCTACTGAGGAGAATGGTCGGGGTGTTTTTACTACCTTATTAGTCGATGCGCTAAATGGTAGCGCCGCTAATCTCACAGGCGATATTACGCCGGGTAGTATTTATGCGCACATTGATCAATCTTTAGGTGCTTGGGAGCAGCGACCGGTATTCAAAACAAATGTAAAGCAGTTCGTGTCTCTTAGAAAGTCCACTCCGGCAATAGCTACGGATGAATTAAGAAGAATTACTGAATTTTTTCCATCTCCAGGATATTTCTTCCAGCTTGATCCAACCTTTGAGCCTGAGATGAAAGGAAGGGATTCCGGAATGCCTCCACCAGATCCGGAAAATACGCGAATTTTTGCGATTCTCCAACGATTCAATCGCTTGAATTTGCTTGTTCCTGTAGATGTCCCGCATATGTGGAACGCAGCAATGGAAAGCAAGTCCTGTAGGCTTACAGCTTTGGGCGAGCACTATAGGCGTTTAGTTGAAAAGAATAGGATCTAGCATGAAGTTGCCTAACAAAGCGCTGCTAGGGACAAACCTACGCTTAGCTCCGGTTTGCCCCAGAGCGCGGCGTTATACGCCAGAATGAGTTCGGCACATTAATTTTGATAAGTAGGTATTATGAAGTCAGTAAAAAAAGCAAGCGATCTCGTTACCAGCAAGCAAGCCACAGTCGATGGGTTCTCTTGGCAGGCGAACGAAAAGGTAGTAAGAGCCGATAATTACATATCAC
>JAVERS010000081.1:0-4408 GCA_034007015.1 Desulfuromonadaceae bacterium | reverse complement strand
GGCTGCCGGAACTCCCTCGCGGGCCTCGTAATGCTTCCCGGCCTTGCGTTTTGGGCAGGGTGCGGAGCGTTGGGCGTCACGCGGCCGGGAAGCAAACGATGCCTGGGCTCGGTCAAACAGCCGACAGCCCTCGCCCGGCCCGCGACGGAACGCTTGAGGTGGCGCGAAGGAGCGTGAGGAAAGAAATATGTGTGACTGGGGTGCAGGGGACGCGTCCCCGTGGGACGTGTCCCGCCCGCCGGAGGCATGTTTTTGGCGGGAAGCGCGTCCCGTCGCGGGCCGGACAAAGGCTGCCGGAACTCCCTCGCGGGCCTCGTAATGCTTCCCGGCCTTGCGTTTTGGGCAGGGTGCGGAGCGTTGGGCGTCACGCGGCCGGGAAGCAAACGAGACCTGGCTCGGTCAAACAGCAGTTAAAGTGACTATGTGTAGCGTCGGCACATGGCGACCTCCCTGATTCGCATGGAGTACGCCTTGTACACGGAAGAACTAATATATAGAATAATAGTTAGTTACTGTTACATCCGCGTCAACAATCAGATTGTACTGCATTCCCCCCATAGATACGGAGTACCAATTGTACTCCTGCCCGTGGGTGCTGGCCCCCGTGCGGATCAGATGCCAGCCGGGATCCGTCATCTTCACCGAGTCGTTGGCGTCCCCGTGCACCCAGAGCGTGGAGCCGCCGCCCGTCGTGTCCAGCACGTCCCAGGCCTTGAGGACCAGCGTGTTGGCGTCATCGGCGTCGCCGCTGATGTCGATGAGCTCGATGCCCGTGATCTGGTCTGCGCGGTTCATGGCGCTCAGGTCGAATCTTCCGAATTTGATGTTGTCCTGCAGGCGGAAGGTATCGAAACCGCCTCCACCATCAATGTTGTCCTCCATGCCGCCGCACAGGGTGTCGTTGCCTGCGCCGCCGTCCAGAGTGTCGTAAAAGGTCGAATCGCCGCCGTACAGGGAGTCGTTGCCCTCGCCGCCATGTATGAGGCCGTAGCCGTACCCGCTGTCCAGAGTGTCGTCGCCTGCGCCGCCGTCCAGAGTGTCACTAAAAGCTCCGTAGCCGCCGTACAGGGAATCGTCACCCTCGTCGCCATACAGGACGTCGCGGCTGTAGCCGCCGTCCAGGGTGTCGTTACCGTCACCGCCGTACAGAGTGTCGGGATCAGCTTCGTCGCCGCCGTACAGGGAGTCGTCGCCGTCGTCGCCATACATGAGGTCGAAGCCGTAACCGCCGTCCAGGGTGTCGTTGCCGTCGCCGCCGTCCAGGGTGTCGGCAAAAGCTCCTTCTCCTCCGTACAGGGAGTCGTTGCCCTCGCCGCCATGCATGAGGTCGCGGTAACGGCCGCCGTCCAGGGTGTCGTTGCCGCTGTCGCCAAAGAGCGAGTCGCTGCCCTCGCCGCCATGCATGAGGTCGTGGCCTGCGCCGCCGTCCAGAGTGTCGCCATAAGCTCCGTCGCCGCCGTACAGGGAGTCGTTGCCCTCGCCGCCATGCATGACGTCGCGGCCAAGGCCGCCGTCCAGGGCGTCGTCGCCGGCGCCGCCGTCCAGAGTGTCGTTAAGATTCGCGCCGCCTCCGTACAGGGAGTCGTCGCCCTCGCCGCCAAACATGACGTCAATGCCACCGCCGCCGTCCAGGGTGTCGTTGCCGTTGCCGCCGTGCAGGGTGTCGTTGCCGAGTCCCCCGTAGAGGGAGTCGTGGCCCACGTCGTCATTCATGAAGTCGTTGCCAAGGCCGCCGTGCATGGTGTCTTGACCTGCGCCGCCGTGCAGGGTGTCGTCCCCGTCGCCTCCGAACAATGAGTCGTTGCCCGTGCCGCCATGCATGAAGTCGTGGCCGGTCCCGCCGTCCAGTAGATCCGCCCCGGCCAGTCCGGACAGAACGTTGTTATTCGCGTCGCCCGTGAGCGTGTCGTTGTACTGCGAGCCGACGACATTTTCGATGCCCGTCAGGGTGTCGCCCTGGGCGTAGCCACCGGATTGGGCACCGGCGCGCCGCAGATCGATGTTCACGGCCGCGCCGCTAGCGCCGTAGTTCACCATGTCCGTGCCGGCCCCGCCGATCAGCAGGTCGGCCCCGTCTCCGCCGTCCAGGGTGTCGCCGCCCTCGCCGCCATCCATGAAGTCGCTCCCGCCTCCGCCGTCCAGTAGATCCGCCCCGGCCAGTCCGGACAGAACGTTGTTATTCGCGTCGCCCGTGAGCGTGTCGTTGTACTGCGAGCCGACGACATTTTCGATGCCGTCCAGGGTGTCGCCCTGGGCGTAGCCACCGAATTGGGCGCCGGCGCGCCGCAGATCGATGTTCACGGCCGAGCCGCTAGCGCTGTAGTTCACCATGTCCGTGCCGGCCCCGCCGATCAGCAGGTCGGCCCCGCCTCCGCCGTCCAGGGTGTCGTCGCCCTCGCCGCCATGCATGAAGTCGTTGCCGGCCTCGCCGTTCAGTATATCCGCCCCGGCCAGTCCTGACAGAACGTTGTTATTCGCGTCGCCCGTGAGCGTGTCGTTGTACTGCGAGCCGGCAACATTTTCGATGCCCGTCAGGGTGTCGCCCTGGGCGTAGCCACCGGACTGGGCGCCGGCGCGCCGCAGATCGATGTTCACGGCCGCGCCGTTAGCGCTGTAGTTCACCATGTCCGTGCCGGCCCCGCCGATCAGCAGGTCGCCCCCGCCTCCGCCGTCCAGGGTGTCGTCGCCCTCGCCGCCATCCATGAAGTCGTTACCGTAGCCGTCGTACAGGATGTCGTCGCCCTCGCCGCCATGTATGAAGTCGCTACCGTAGCCGCCGTCCAGGGTGTCGTCGCCTGCGCCGCCGTACATAGAATCGGCAAAAGCTCCGGCACCGCCGTACAAAGAGTCGTTGCCTTCGCTGCCATACATGATGTCACGGCCGTAGCCGCCGTGCAGGGTGTCGTCGCCTGCGACGCCGTCCAGGGTGTCGCCATAAGCTCCGTCGCCACCGTACAGGGAGTCGTTCCCCTCGCCGCCATGCAGGACGTCGTTGGCCATGCCGCCGTCCAGGGTGTCGTCGCCGCTGCCGCCGTCCAGAATGTCGCCAGAAGCTCCGTCGCCGCCGTACAGGGAGTCGTTTCCCTCGCCGCCATACGTAAGGTCGTTGGAGATGCCGCCGTCCAGGGTGTCGTCGCCTGCGCCGCCGAGAAGAGTGTCGCTATGAATTCCGTCGCCGCCGTACAGGGAGTCGTTGCCCTCGCCGCCGTACAGGGAGTTGTCGCCGTCGCCGCCGTCCAGGGTGTCGTTGCCTTCGCCGCCGTCCAGAGTGTCGTTAATTTTTCCGATACCGCCGTACAGGAAGTCGTCGCCGTTGCCGCCATACATAAGGTCGTTGCCGTCGCCGCCGTCCTGGGTGTCGTTGCCGTCGCCGCCGTCCTGGGTGTCGTTGCCGTTGCCGCCGTACAGCAGATCCGCCCCGGCCAGTCCGGTCAGAAGGTTGTAATTCGCGTCACCTGTGAGCGTGTCGTTGTACTGCGAGCCGGTGACATTATCGATGCCCACCAGGGTGTCGCCCTGGGCGTCGCCACCGGACTGGGCGCCGACTCGCCGCAGATCGATGTTCACGGCCGCGCCGCTTGCGCTGTAGTCCGCCGTGTCCTCGCCGGCCCCGCCGTCCAGCAGGTCGGCCCCGGCTCCGCCGTTCAGGGTGTCGTTGTCGCCCAGGCCGGAGAGGGTATTGTCGAGGCTGTCGCCGGTGAGCATGTCGCCGTACTGCGATCCCGTGACATTCTCGACGCCCGACAATGCATCGCCCGCCGCGTGGTTGCCCGCGCCGCCGCCGGTCTGGGCCATGGCGAGGCCCAGGTTCACGTTCACCCAGTCGGCGCTGGCCCTGTAGTCCGCCGTGTCCGTGCCGGCCCCGCCGACCAGCAGATCCGCCCCGGCCAGTCCGGCCAGGATATTGGCATTGTCGTCGCCGATGAGGGTGTCGTTGAAAGCCGAGCCCGTGAGGTTCTCGATGCCCATGAGCACGTCGCCCAGGGCGTGGTTGCCCGCGCCGCCGCCGGTCTGGGCCGTGGCGCGGTTCAGGTCCACGTTCACGGCCGCGTCGCCGGCACTGTAGTCCACCGTGTCGCTACCCGCTCCGCCGTCCAGGATGTCGGCCCCCGGTCCGCCGCGCAGGGTGTCGTCGCCGTCCATGCCGTACACGTGAATGGTCGCGGCTGCCCGGTTGAAATCGGCGACGGCCGTGAGGTCGTCGGCATTGCCCGTGCCCCAGACCTGCGCCGTGGCGTTGTGGATGCGGAAGGTCGCCGGGCCGGTGGCGTTGACCCCGTCCGTGACCGTGAAGATGAAGGCGTCGTCCTCAAGCGTCAGGATCGTATCCTGGGCGCGGGGGACGAAGCGGAAGGTCACGCGGCCGTTGTTGAGGTCATCCTGCGTGAAGACGGACGCGCTGAAGTCC
>JAVERS010000080.1:0-4470 GCA_034007015.1 Desulfuromonadaceae bacterium | reverse complement strand
TGCCGCGGTAGCGATAAAGCGACTGCGTTTTACTTCAATCTGGGTGCGTAGTGTTGTTTGCGGTATGGGATAGCGCTGGGCATCTGAACTCATGATCCAAAGTGGATACTTACATCCTGGCGGTGCTTAGGGTTGATCACCCACAGGGTTTTAGGGCTGAAATTGAACCTAGTTGCTACCAGCATGTCGGGAAACTGCGCAATGCGGATATTGTAGATATTTATGTATTCATTGAAAAGCTCGCGCCGATCCGCTATCTGCTCCTCAATTTGAGAGATGCGGGTTCCAAGGCGGCGAAAGACCTCATCCGCCTTGAGATCAGGGTAGGCTTCAGTTACTGCGAAGAGCGATTTCAAGGTCTGGCTTAAAAAGTTTTGTGCTTCTAGTTTTGTATTGGCGGAATCGGCCTGCGCCACCATTGAGCGCGCCTTGGTCACCGCCTCAAGGGTATCGCGTTCGTGCTGCATATAGCCTTTGCAAACCTCCAACAGCTTTGGCAACTCATCATAGCGTTGCTTCAGGAGGACATCGATATTGCTCCATGCTTTATCGGTATTGTTACGCATGCTTACCAAGTTGTTGTAGATGATGATCGCATACGTGATGAGTCCCATCCCTATAAATGCAACAATACCCGCAACAATTAATCCCGTCATGGTTTTATCTCCTTAAAATAAATGCAGGTTTTCCCCTGCGGTATATGCTCCCCAAAGCGCTAGTGCAAGCCCGGTGGCGAGGAGTATGGCGCTATAATACGCAAATCTTCGCGTCAGATGAAGTTCTGATTCGGTCTCGGCGATAAGAAAAGGGTAGTCGCTTCGGGGAGGTTTGCTGATGCGCGCGCGCACGCTGGTGTGAGTGGTAGCGCTTTGCCTTAGTTGCGTGTGTGCCACTTCGTTGGCGGTGGCGCGGCGCGCCTGGTCCCATTCTGAGGCATCGATGTGTCCGTCACCATTGCGGTCAAATTGATGGAGACGCTCTTGGTCCTGTTTCAGCTCATTCAAGGCTTGGCGGAGTAAATCTTGATGCGTGGGGGCAGCGTTATAGGTGTGTGCAAAGCCCAGGATATATATATAGCTACCGTCCGGAATAATCTCCTCTTCCCAGCGCGCATTGGAATCTTGTGTGCTTCTAGTGCTGAACGGGAGCTGTGCCATACTTCCGCTTCCAGCATGGGTGGTTCTGATCTTAAGCTTTGCGCCGTCTGGCACTACTTCCAGGGTTCCGGTTCCATCATCAAGAAGGAATGGAACATTGTTGCTCGAAGAGATGCTCACCAGCGCCCATTGGCTTTGATTATTGCTGGATATGAGAGGGCGACTGGAGTGGCTGCGTTTGCGCCGGTATTTTCTGATGCGGTAGTAAACACACGGCAACCCAGAAATGGGGGAAACTAGAGCATATTTTCGGGTTGCACGCCCTTGCACTTCCACTGCACCCATGGCCATCGAACGTATTTTGCTCGTGGGTGTATCTTCAATCCGCCGTTTTAGGAGCAGGTATTTAATCCCAAAGTAAAAACAGATCCCTGCCAAGAGGGCTTGTGCCGCCCCGACAGAAAATAGATATCCTAGAATATAGACACCCATCTCTGTTTGGGATGTGCCCGCTATAATAGCGACAATAATCATCCACAAAGTAAGCAGAGAGTGTCTTCCCTGCAGGTATAAGTTCAGCCCCGACAGGGTTGTGGGATCTGGTGGTTGCGGCAGGTTTGAGTTGCCATCAATATGTTCATGTTCTGCCGCGCGAGCTTTCTGCTCCCTCTTTGTTGCGGCAGGGGAGGTTTCCATCTTCGTGCCAAGCTTGAAGATGGAAGGAAGCAGCGGTGCGCTAGCGTAGGTAGGAGTGCCTTTCTTCTCAATATCCTCATGGTTCTCTTCTGCCTCTGCGCTATCTCCAGGATTTTTTTCCAGCTCCGCCATGAACCAGGCGTATTGAGTCAGGGCGTGTAGGTTGTCGGACTGAGCATATGGGTTGGGCTGGGTAACTGTTTCTGGGGTACACTCAGGAATAAATCCCAGGCCAAAGCCATGATGGATTTTGAGCTCCGCGCCGGAAGCTTGAATTCTCTGCCACAGGGCTGCGAGATTTTTATTCCGACTTAGACTTGCCGCATCTCCGAGCTGGCGATGGTCAAACCTCCCTGGGATAATCCTGATCCCTGTGTCAATGTTTCCGGAGGCGGTGAGTGTGTAGATATCCAGGATTGGCGCAAGGTGGAAAATATCTTGTTCCAGTGTTGTTATATCCGGGCCGTCTGAAGCGTTAACCCCGTAGGTATGACGCACCATTTTGCGCTTCAGGTGGCGTTCGGTAGTTTTGCCAGAGATATCCGCGACAATGGCGAGCAAGCGTGTATTTGGGTTGCAGCGGATAGTGGAGGTAGACCCATGCAGAGTAACCTGGGAGCCTGACAAGGTAAGCTCCTTAAGTTCTTGCGGAACAAATGTGGGCGCGGGTGGACTTATGCGGCGATATGGGCGCTGGTGCTGCTCCAGCACCTGGGCTAGCTTTTCCATCTGTGTTGCGTCGCCATGGGCGAGACGCGCAGGGAACTCCCCCTGTAGACGCTGGCGCAGGGTGTAGAGATCCGCATACCCTTTTGCAGCTAAGGCCTGAGCCAGATCCTCATCTGCCGTAGTCAGGCGCCCACGGGGCTGGATGAATAGCTGTATGTTGTTATTGTTGTGTTGTTTCATACAGCTCAGGAGTTTCCGTACTCTGCTGCGCCTGATATCCGGCGATATTGCAACTTTTGACCAAGGTGGCAAAAAGCATAAGGGCTGCAATCAGCAAGAAAAAACCTAGATAGTTTTCGTTTTTAAGACTATTTTTAGAGGACATGCTAACTCCAGTTGCTAAGGACGAAGCTGTTTTGTGTGTGGAGCTGCTGGCTCTGGCTAGCCAAGCAGCACGGCGAGCCAACGCCATTCTTCTGTGGTTTCTAGGGCAATTTTTAAAATCATGGTCAGTGGAACCGAGAGAAGCATTCCCACCGGGCCGAGGATCCAACCCCAGAACACCAGGGATACAAAAACCACCAGCGGAGAAAGACCGAGGCGATTTCCCATAAAGCGTGGTTCCACCACATTTCCAATCACTACGTTAACCGCAATATATATCCCGGCAACGATCAGGGCAACGATGATGCCGTGTTGGATCAGTCCGAGTAAAACGGCAGGTATTGCAGCAATGATTGAGCCGATATTTGGGATGTAGTTGAGTAAAAACGCGAGCAGTCCCCACAAAATGGCATAGTCCACATCCAAAATTAACATCCCGATGGTTATAACGACACCTGTTACCGCACTCAAGAGTGTTTTCATCGCCAGATAACGCTGGACACTGAAGGTGATTCGGGTGAAATTATCCAGGGATGAGGTGGCGTTTGGTAGCGCATGTTTAAGTTTTTCTGGCATGGAACTCGCCTCAAGGAGGATGAACACCACGGTGAGTAAAATCAGAAAGCCATTGGTCAAAGCAGATCCCAGACTGCTCAGAGTGTTAGCCGCAATCTTCATAGCAGCGCTGGGGTCAAAGTATTCCAGCACTACCTGGGATGAGATCGAGATACCATAGTTGTTGAGCCAGCCAAATAGCGCCTTGGTTTCTTCACGGATCTGTTGTTGGTATGTGGGTAAGGTAAGGGTGAAGTCATGCACCGAGGTGCCGATAAACAGAGCGAGAACCAGCCCGAAGAGCAGCGCCAGGGCAATAACCATACAGACTGCCACAACGCCTGGAACCCTCCTCCCCTCCAACCATTTGAGAGCTGGCAGGCAAAGGATGGCAATAAAGGTTGCGAGAAAAAAGGGCACTACAAGCTGTTGCGCATTTTTAAACCCAGCCAGAATAATGATCAAGCAGGCGCCGGTGATGAGGATAGATTGCCCAGGGCGCGTGTTTATGGTGGTCATGAGCCAGTTTCCTTAGATTTATATGGAACAAAAAAATACGGTGTAATATTGCATCATATTGCCTTTGGTGCAGGAAAGTATAGCGCCGTCGCTTGGCATGCACACAGGAAACGGTGCATGGAAACGACGTCTACACCGTCGAAGTTTACCACACGACTCCCGCCATACAGGAGCAAAATATATAATGGTTGCGAAGCAAAAATCGGCAATATCATACCTCTTTGTTCTGTTGCTTCTTGGTGTAACATGGTTGCTGCTACTGGATGTGAAACAAGCACAAAGCGCGAACTGGCTCATGCTGCAGGGAGTAGAAAAACTCGGCGCCAAAAGGTTCAACTTCAATGGTTTTCTTATGGCTGATTATCAGGCTAGTGGTGGTGGAACCTGAAAGCGGGGGCGTTCGAGGGGCAATCCATGGCCAAAGGGGTTGTGGGGCCAAGCCTGAAGTCACGTGCTGAATTTAATGTGCGTAAATTGCAGGGGGGATATAGTAAGGATTCGGTCACTAACCTGAATGTGGGTGTAATGCCAGATCGATATGGGGCGCAAG
>JAVERS010000079.1:0-4484 GCA_034007015.1 Desulfuromonadaceae bacterium | reverse complement strand
CATATAACGTTATGAGTGTTATAACTGTTATAAAGATGCCGTCGGAGTACATGGTTACAGATTGTCTTTGCAGTTACGCTCTGTAGAAGGGCCGCCCCTGCTTATGCGGGGACCACGACCTTGAGTCTGGTCATGTCCTTGGCGACGAGGGATCACCCCCGCTTATGCGGGGACCACGCTTCTCCTTTGTATCCCTTGTGCAATATCGGAGGATCACCCCCGCTTATGCGGGGACCACTGTACTAGGTACATGTAAACTTTCGGCATCCGAGGATCACCCCCGCTTATGCGGGGACCACTCGATTCCTGCCCACAAATCCTGCCTGTCGATGGGATCACCCCCGCTTATGCGGGGACCACTGTACTAGGTACATGTAAACTTTCGGCATCCGAGGATCACCCCCGCTTATGCGGGGACCACTCCGGCGAGTCTGCGTAGATCGAGACGACGTGAGGATCACCCCCGCTTATGCGGGGACCACGCCGCATCGGTCTTGCAATCGTACACCCAGCTGGGATCACCCCCGCTTATGCGGGGACCACTCTATTCCTGCCCACAAATCCTGTCGATCAATGGGATCACCCCCGCTTATGCGGGGACCACTTATATTCATTAGGCGTAAAGTCGAGGTACTCCGGATCACCCCCGCTTATGCGGGGACCACCATATGAGGAAGCTGGGAGGGTTCTTCAAACAAGGATCACCCCCGCTTATGCGGGGACCACCCGCGGAGGTTGCGCCAGGGATAGTAAAACTGAGGATCACCCCCGCTTATGCGGGGACCACTACACTAAACTGGATACTATAATCGCGGGGATAGGATCACCCCCGCTTATGCGGGGACCACGTAGTCGGTTAATCGCGATAGTATTAGTGGCCGGGATCACCCCCGCTTATGCGGGGACCACTTTCATCTCTGACGATGTTAGACGTTTGCCCCGGGATCACCCCCGCTTATGCGGGGACCACCCAGGATACGCTGGAGGCGTCCATAGTACCCGCGGATCACCCCCGCTTATGCGGGGACCACACATCCATCCCCCACATATTGAGCATTGTTTGCGGATCACCCCCGCTTATGCGGGGACCACCTGGGACCGTCCGAAAGAAATTGTATTGTCGTAGGATCACCCCCGCTTATGCGGGGACCACATGAATCGCCAACCGAGATACTCGAAAAGTACGGGATCACCCCCGCTTATGCGGGGACCACGCGGTCACATCCGACGACAAGCCGGGCGCCAAGGGATCACCCCCGCTTATGCGGGGACCACGATACGATATCTGATCAAGTGCGAGCCGATGACGGATCACCCCCGCTTATGCGGGGACCACTATAAGTATATCACGGACAACAACCCGGGGCTGGGATCACCCCCGCTTATGCGGGGACCACCCGTGCTGGTCATAGTAGGGATCATGGGATATGGGATCACCCCCGCTTATGCGGGGACCACGTCGAATACCCAAACGCTTTTTGAGTGAAGCGCGGATCACCCCCGCTTATGCGGGGACCACGATCTCCCGGTGATGGACTACTACTACGTCGGAGGATCACCCCCGCTTATGCGGGGACCACCCCTCCCAATTGATGTAAAACTCGGTGCTGCTGGGATCACCCCCGCTTATGCGGGGACCACGTCGGGAAGCTTATAATCTGGAAAAGTGAAAAGGGATCACCCCCGCTTATGCGGGGACCACGCCGGGCCTTCCGGGTCCGGCAAGACCTCCAAGGGATCACCCCCGCTTATGCGGGGACCACGTATCCTTGATCTTGTTGAGAACGCAGGTATGAGGATCACCCCCGCTTATGCGGGGACCACATAACATCAGGGGCGGCTACGATAATGTAGTCGGGATCACCCCCGCTTATGCGGGGACCACCGGGACGCTGGGCGCGTTCTGGGAGGGGGGTGGGGATCACCCCCGCTTATGCGGGGACCACCAAACTGCAAAGGGTACGTTAAAATCGCGCAAGGGATCACCCCCGCTTATGCGGGGACCACGCACTTACATTGTATCCATTGAACGTATACCCGGGATCACCCCCGCTTATGCGGGGACCACGCAATTTTTGTTATGGCGGGTCTCGGCCTATCCGGATCACCCCCGCTTATGCGGGGACCACAATCCTCGGCGATTTTAAGAGCCTGCTCGTATGGGATCACCCCCGCTTATGCGGGGACCACTCGGTTAATCAAATCATCCGCCTTGGCGAAATGGGATCACCCCCGCTTATGCGGGGACCACAGATTGTTGTCGACGATCTTAGAGTAGTTGGTAGGATCACCCCCGCTTATGCGGGGACCACCCTCTGGCCGCGTTTGCCGCCATCTGCGGAGAGGGATCACCCCCGCTTATGCGGGGACCACTTGCCATCTCACAGCCCCCCTATTACGACGTCCGGATCACCCCCGCTTATGCGGGGACCACGATTTGATGCAGTCTACCCTGACCCGCTATGCCGGATCACCCCCGCTTATGCGGGGACCACGATGTACAGATGATGCGCTACTGCGTGGACCGCGGATCACCCCCGCTTATGCGGGGACCACATCCTAAAAAAGGGTGGACTAAAGATGATGTCGGGATCACCCCCGCTTATGCGGGGACCACAGTCACGGCCTAAACAAAAATTGGGGGAAGAAGGGATCACCCCCGCTTATGCGGGGACCACAGCCCTAACAGTATCCAAGACATCGAACCCAGGGGATCACCCCCGCTTATGCGGGGACCACCCTGTGAACATGGTGGATGTATTCACTCATGAGGGATCACCCCCGCTTATGCGGGGACCACGAGGGATATGTCTGCCGTGCGCTCAACGCACGGGGATCACCCCCGCTTATGCGGGGACCACCACATTAAAAAGTTGGCTGGATTTTTCAAACAGGGATCACCCCCGCTTATGCGGGGACCACTCCGTCTGCGATGGAAGCATTTTACCCATCAAAGGATCACCCCCGCTTATGCGGGGACCACGCCAGACAACCGATATAGCGCCCGGCTCGTAAGGGATCACCCCCGCTTATGCGGGGACCACTTTATGCCACTCCATCGCTGATTTTTTCTATCGGGATCACCCCCGCTTATGCGGGGACCACCAATTCCCGATAGAAACCCTCCCTCGGATGTGCGGATCACCCCCGCTTATGCGGGGACCACTTGAGGACAAGCTCATAGGTAGGGGAATCTGGGGGATCACCCCCGCTTATGCGGGGACCACTATGATAGAGATTGGAAAAAACAGAGGTTGGGAGGATCACCCCCGCTTATGCGGGGACCACGCGTCGCGGGTGTACTCGTCGCGATACCAGCCAGGATCACCCCCGCTTATGCGGGGACCACCCGTAGGGGCGTATAAGTTCGCTGACGTCGAGGGGATCACCCCCGCTTATGCGGGGACCACCCTCCCAGGATCCTGCATGCTATCCTTACGCCGGGATCACCCCCGCTTATGCGGGGACCACGTTTGTCCATTCATCCAGTAGGGGACGAACGGGGGATCACCCCCGCTTATGCGGGGACCACTTGTGCTGATCTCGATCGTGGGTCTAGTCCTGGGGATCACCCCCGCTTATGCGGGGACCACCGCTTTCCAAACCATGTAATCATATAGTACATCGGATCACCCCCGCTTATGCGGGGACCACTCGACCCCCGCCCATAGGTCCTGTCTGTCTATGGGATCACCCCCGCTTATGCGGGGACCACCGACCACGATCACGGCGGTCAGATACTCCCACAGGATCACCCCCGCTTATGCGGGGACCACTGTCCCGCAGGCCAGCCGTCAGATACGGAATAGGGATCACCCCCGCTTATGCGGGGACCACACAGGAGGAACTCGATACTATTGTCCGAGACCGGGATCACCCCCGCTTATGCGGGGACCACGATCGAATGAAGATAAGGTCCCGTGCGATAGTAGGATCACCCCCGCTTATGCGGGGACCACCGTGCTCGCCAGAGTTCTAACCACTGGGAACAAGGATCACCCCCGCTTATGCGGGGACCACATGTATACTACAAGGTACATACGCCGACGGGAAGGATCACCCCCGCTTATGCGGGGACCACCAGGAGCAGGAATAACAAGCGGAAAAAGAGCAAGGATCACCCCCGCTTATGCGGGGACCACGCTGTTAACCAAGGGGATATATTTACACATGAAGGATCACCCCCGCTTATGCGGGGACCACCTAAATTACCATTTTCGATTTCAGAAGATGGAGGGATCACCCCCGCTTATGCGGGGACCACCTGTTATCGACGGTGAGAATTCCACTCAAGAGGGGATCACCCCCGCTTATGCGGGGACCACTTGGCTAAGCTTGAGCTCAGATCGTCTGAGGAGGGATCACCCCCGCTTATGCGGGGACCACACTAAAAGTAAACGGACGAGCCAGATTACTAGTTCTATACTGAATGACTGATTAATTATTCATATAAAAATTCATTTAAAAATAGGCTGCTTATTGTC
>JAVERS010000028.1:0-29840 GCA_034007015.1 Desulfuromonadaceae bacterium | reverse complement strand
ACCATCGGTTACGGACTGCCGGACTTCGCAGAGGAACTCAACTACGGGGTCGATCTATCAACCATCTGATAATGGTATCAGGTTGGTGGGGTAAAGGTGCCCCATCAACCATTAAATCCGTATACCCTTTATTTTATGTGTCATGCCACTTGGCAAGAACAGATGTCGAATTAATCCCTAGCAAAAACGTGAATCTGTAAACCAGCTATTTCACACATAAAAAAAGGGCCCAGTCGCTAGACTGGGCCCTTTTTATTCTGGAGCGGGAAACGAGATTCGAACTCGCGACTTCAACCTTGGCAAGGTTGCACTCTACCACTGAGTTATTCCCGCATTGTATGTATGGTTCATATCGTGCTGCGGAGGGAGTTTTAGCAAATCCTCTGAGGCAAGTCAATAAATTTTTTATCCCTGATGTTTTTTAGGACTTTCTTCGCGCAGGAGATATTCCACAAGGGCGGTACTGCGGGTCGCCGCAGTAAAGGCCGCGACCCGCGCTAGCAAAACATACGCGGGCTACCTGCGCTGCCCTATTTTTTGAGTTTATCTGCCAGGGTAGAAATAGTTTTTTCGATCCCTGCGGCAGCTTCGCTTATGCAACTGGCGCGCATGTATGCGGGGGTGGAGATGACATTGAAATCCTGATCTACAATACAATCGCCCACTTCACATTCAACATGCTCTGCTCCCATGGCGTTGATCTTCGCAGAAACATCAGCATCGTTGCCAATGGTAACCTTCACCTTTTTTCCCGCCCCGCCGAGAATCCGAGCTACAAGCGCCGGAGCAATGCACAGTGCGGCAATGGGCTTCCCCGCCTTTACCATGCCGAGGACGAAGCTCTCCACCTGTGGGTTTACACTGCACTCCGCCCCCTTGGTGGCAAAATCGCACAGGTTTTTAGCCACACCGAAGCCGCCGGGGATCACCAGTGCATCAAAGTCGGCCACTTTAGCATCTGCAAGACTCAGCACCTCTCCGCGTGCAATCCGTGCCGATTCAACCAACACGTTGCGCTCTTGCTCTTGCTCTTCTCCGCGCAGATGATCCATCACGTGCATTTGCTTCATGGAGGGGGCAAGACATTGCACCTGCAACCCGGCACGATCGAGTGCCAGCATGCTGATAACTGTTTCATGAATTTCACTACCATCGTAAACGCCGCAACCGGCTAACAAAATACCTACTTTTGCCATACTGATATTCTCCTTTCAATAAATACAGTGCGCGCAGCGTGGAACAGGCACTGTAAACCTTGAGGCACCTGCGTGACATTTTAGTACATATACCATAGCTAACCAGCGGCTATGTACCACCAGGCACCCCATCACCTCCCTGAGTACAACACTGCCACCGCGCGGGGAGTGACATCGCCTACAGCAATATAACCGTGCAATTCATTGGAGTCATAGTATACCGAATCCCCCGCGCTCAGGTGATAGGTCTGCCCCGCATAGCGGAACTCCACCTCACCTTCTAGCAGATATAGAAACTCTTCCCCTTCGTGGCGCACCAGCAGGTCATCGCTCCATTCACGCACCAGAAATTCGATATCGAAGGGTTCCATTTTATGCTTACTTTTGCCATAGGCGCGCGAATTGTACGTGTAGGGTTGAACTTCGCGACTGTGCTGATGGGTGCGCAATTGGCGCGCACGCTGTTCGCCGGCGCGCACCACTAAGCATTTATTTTCTTCGCGCTCACTTTCGAAAAAACTACTGAGATCCACATCAAACGCGCGCGCGATACGCAGCAGCGTGGCCAAAGGGGGGATCACCTGGCTGTTCTCGATCTGAGATAACAGCGGTTTAGACAGCCCGGTTTTCTCGGCTACAGCCTGCAAGGTGAGGCGTTGTTTTTGCCGCATGCGCCGGATCTTCATCCCCAACTGTAGCTCTTTTATCTCTTCGCGCACTTCTTCTTTTAGTTTTTCCATCGATTTTCCGTTTCATTATGTGTTCCGTTACTTTTCAATGCTTGGTGAGAATAGCTAGATTGCGATGGGCGCAAGCTAAATTTCTACCCCCATAAACACCCGCACCAGGTACCCGATGAGGAAACTGATCCCCGCTCCATCAATTTCACCCCGAAGGTAAACCCGAAAACGAGGCTGATGCTGGTATAGAACCACACCTTGAAGCGCTCCGCTTGAACCTTTGTGCCGGTGTGCCCTTCCCAGATACGACAGTGGCGCAACTCCTCATCGGCGATGCGGTTGAGCACCTCGGCATTGTGCGTACTTTTAATCCGCTGGGCTAGACGTTTGTAGATATGGTACTTAAGTAAGTTCATTTTTCTGTAATTGAAGCAGATAAGCACGCACTTCCGCAGTCATGACATTACACCTAAAGATAAATGGTTCCAGTTTATTAAAGGACCTATACTTATAGAAGGGCTGATACTCCAAGAATTGAAAACCGCAGCGCGCTGACATCTTCCCGCGCGGATCTTTACTTTATAGTATACGCAACTCTCCGCCCATGTGCAAAGTATGGTGGAAATTGGTAAAAACCTGTTTTTACTTAAGCATGTGCGCACTGCAGATTAGACACATCGCTTTTTGCACATCTGAATTGACACAGGCCGAAGTTCGATGTACAAACATTCTGTTTGTTGTAATGGATTGTCATGGATATCTGAAGAAGGAGTTAGGTAGATGAAAAATACGTTGTTAGTGATTGTTCTGATCGTGTTCGCGTTTGTGACAGTGTTTCTTGCCCAGCACGACGGCACCAACTCGCCGATTACCAAGGTCAACACTCAGGAGCCCGGCGTCTACACCTACACTGGTGAAACCAGAGGTGAAGTGGTGTTTGACCACAACCTTCACAGTGAGATCATGGGTTGCACCGACTGCCACGGTGACACTCCGGGGAAGCTCGATGTGACCACTATGGAAGGTGGGCATGGTCTGTGTGCTTCATGTCATAACGATATGGGCCTGGGCGATTGTACCGTGTGTCACAGTAAGTAAGCCGCACTTAAATACGCACAGCGCACTGCATCACAGCTAAAAACAGTTCAAAGGGGAGTTGCCTACATGTAGGGTAACTCCCCTTCTGTTATAATCACCCTTCTGACTACCTCTCTGTCTACAATCACGGGGCAGGACACCCGAACATGCGGAGAATATTATGCCTGAGCTCAATGGTATCGATACCATCCTGTTTGATCTTGACGGCACCCTCCTCAACGTGGATATGCATCAGTTCATCCCTGCGTACTTAGAGGGGCTTGCACACTGCATCCCGGCGCAGATCGATGCACACAGTTTCTGCCGCAATATGATCAAGCGCACCACGGAGCGCATTGAGCAGGGCAGCGACGGGCGCCTTACCAACGAGGAATTCTATATCCAAGCGGCTAAAACCGATATGGGGTTGGAATCGGCACAGTTTCTCGCTGGACTTAAGTGCTTCTATGCCGAGAAGTTGGAAAATCTAGCCCATCACATTCAACCCTTACCCCTGGCGCCCAAGCTCATACAGCGCTGTAATGAAAAAAATCTGCAGGTTATTATCGCCACCAATCCGGTATTCCCCCACCCGGTCACCCATGCACGCTTAAAGTGGGGCGGACTTGACACCTTTGAGTATCTGCATATATCCACTTACGAAACCAGCCGCCACTGCAAGCCACATATTGCCTACTTCAGCGAACTTCTTCACTCCTTCGATCTCACGCCAGAACGCTGTCTGATGGTGGGCAACGACACCGAACACGACCTGAGCGCAGCACACCTGGGGATAAAAACCTTTCTGGTGGACACTTGGCTCGTTGATCGCGGTAACAGTATTGCACCCGATTTTCGCGGCAACCACCTAGATCTGTACCGCTTTTTAGGGCACATCCCCTCTTCTGCATAAACACTCCTACCCTCCACGCGCTGGCGCATAAATACAGCGCAAATGGTGCAAGCATCTGTTTGACAATAGCCACGTTTTTAGCTAGGCTTTCGACGTATTAAATTAGGAAGATATTAACCCGCTCGAACCCCGTCTGCACGAAGCTCTCCAGCGCAGGCCACCGCATACAACAGGAGATCCACATGGCGCGACAGGTTGAAGATCCGGAGCTGGCATTCCGCTTAGCCCGGGCTATTATCTCAGATATAGCCCTGTACAATCAGGACAAGGTGAGTGAGGGGATTAAAAACGACAATATTTTTGATATCCTCGCCGATGAACTGCAAGAAGGGCGCGATCATTTCCGCGAGCGTGTAGCTATAAAGATTGAAAACCGCGATCAGCTTTATGATCGAGCCATTGTTGACGTGATGATCAAGCAGGCAGGGAAAATCGAAAGCTCCATCTGGTAAATGTGTGACACAATAGAGCTTACATTCAAACCGGGGCAGGAACCTGAGCGCTTGGACTGCTTTCTGGCGCGCACTTTGCCCGACATCAGCCGAGCACACCTCAAGCGCCTTATTGACGCGCACCAGATCACCGCAGACGGGAAGACGGTAAAAGCTGGGATCCGATTACGCGGAGGGGAAACGATCCGCATCAACGTCCCGCGCGCGCAAGCGCTTGAGGTTACCCCCGAAGATATCCCTCTGGACATTCTGTACGAAGATCCCGACCTTATCGTTATCAACAAACCTGCCGGAATGGTGGTACATCCAGCCAACGGCCACCATAGCGGCACTCTGGTCAACGCTCTGTTACACCACAGTAGCGACCTTTCCAGCATCGGGGGTGAACTACGCTCTGGCATTGTCCATCGTTTAGACAAGGACACTTCTGGAGTGCTGGTGGTATGTAAAAGCGATTCGAGCCACCAGAATCTGGCGCAGCAGTTCAAACAACACAGCATCACGCGGCGCTATATTGCCCTTGTACACGGCCAGATGCAAAACGCCAGCGGCACTATCGAGAAACCGATCGGACGTCACCCCGGCGCACGCAAGAAGATGAGTACCCACTCTGTGCGCGGACGCCGTGCCGTCACCCACTGGAACGTTTTACGCCGCTACGCCGCAGAGCGCCTGACATTATTGGAGCTGCGCCTGGAAACGGGACGCACCCATCAGATCAGAGTGCATCTGGCAGACATGAATCTGCCTGTGGTCGGGGATCAAACCTATGGCAGCATCAAACGCGCTAACGCCATCACCGATCCCCATCTGCGCACTCTGGTGCAGCAGCTACATCGGCAGGCGTTGCATGCATGGGTGCTGGGCTTTAACCATCCACGTACAGGTGAATATATGGAATACACCACCCCGCTCCCCTCGGACCTGGCGCAGATTGTCACCATGCTCGACGCCAAATACTGCATCGAAACACCGGATAGTTTTTGCTTTACCCCCTGAAATACCCATCAAACATTTAACAGGATTACACTATGAAACTGGCTAAACAGGATAAACTCAACTCCCTTCAGGCCTCCTGGGCCAATCCACCGCGCTTATTTGCCGGAGTTACGACACGCAACGGTGGCATAAGCCGCGCCCCGTTCAACTCTCTGAACCTGGGGATCCACACCGATGATGCGCCACACAGCGTAGAGGGGAACCTGACCACATTTGCGCATGCATTTGGAATCGCCCAACACCATCTGCTGCTGGTCAAGCAGGTGCATGGATGCGATATAGTGGTGCTTGAACAGAAAAACTATGATGTGAGCCATTTTCAAGATGTTGAAGCAGACGCCATCATCACCAACCAACCCGGGTTGATGCTCGGTATCACCGTGGCGGACTGCTACCCTATCCTCGTGTTTGATCCACACCAGCGTGTGGCGGCGGCGATACACGCGGGCTGGCGAGGAGTTGTCAACGGTATCATTGGCGACACCATCGCTACCATGCAGAATGAGTTCAAGAGTGACCCCTCTACGCTTCAGGTAGCGGTGGGACCAGGAATCAGCAAGGAGCACTATATTGTGGGCAAGGAGGTGCGCGATGCCTTCCGCACCTCAGCCAACAGCACACACTGGAGAGAGGTTGCGCAGGAGGTAGAGCTTGGGCAGTGGCGCCTGGATCTACGCCAAAGCTGCGTAATGCAGGTGCACGCAGCGGGGATTAAGCCCTCTAACTGTGATGTAAGCGAGCTGTGTACCTACAAAAACCGCGATATGCTGTTCTCTTACCGTCGTGACCAGGGTCAAACCGGACGCCAGATGGGGTATATAATGTTCCGCTGATCTACTTTCAGCCTAAACTTGCCCTGCACATGCATACACTTGTATTTTCAGCCCCGCTTGTGCCATCATCCCCGTATGAATATGTTTGTCGATATCCCGGAACCACAACTACGCAAAGAGCGTGACGCTGCACGCAAGCTGCGCAAAAGCCAATGGTGGCAGAATCGCATTGCCAAAGGGCATTGCTATTACTGCAACGCCAAGGTAGCGCCCAAAGAGCTCACCCTCGACCACATTGTCCCTCTGGTGCGTGGCGGGCGCAGCAGTAAGGGCAATTGTGTCCCAGCGTGTAAAGAGTGCAACAGCAAAAAGCAGGATCTGCTCCCTACTGAATGGGATTCCTATCTGGAAAGCCTGAGCATTACCGATCCCGACAGCGACACCTAAACCTATGGATCCAAAACCCTACCGCATATATTCCCAGTTTCTGAAACACCAATTTGGGCATCGGGTACATAAAATATCGATTGATGCCGGTTTTTCCTGTCCCAACCGTGACGCAGGACGCAACGGAGGTGGATGTGTGTTCTGCGATCTCAACGGTTCTGGCTCCAACGGAATTGCGCGACGCCTTTCCATCCGGGGTCAGATTGAACACGGCAAACAGATTATGCGGCGCAAGTACAAGGCCAAAGAGTTTATTGCCTACTTTCAGCCTTTTTCCAACACCTATGCTCCGGTGGAAGCTCTGCGCAGTTGCTATGATGAAGCGCTGGAAGTGGAAGATGTGGTTGGGCTCGCCATCGGCACCCGCCCAGACTGCGTACCACCAACGGTGCTCGACTTACTCGCCAAGTATAATCAACGTACCGATCTGTGGCTCGAACTCGGCTTGCAAAGCTGCCACGACTCCAGTTTGACGTTCTTGCGCCGTGGGCATGACTATGCCACCTTTTTGAAAGCCGTTGCTGAGGTACAACAGCGCAACATCCGCCTGTGTGTACATGTCATTTTGGGGCTGCCCGGAGAAAGCCATGCTCAGATGCTTAAAACCGCACATGAAATGGCGCGCTTGAAGGTGGATGGGATAAAGATCCACCTGCTACATATTCTTTCTGGCACTGCGCTGGGGGAGATGTATAAGGCTGGAAACATTGAAGTGCTGAGACAGGATGAATATGTAAATCTGGCGGTGGATTTTATCGAGCGCCTCCACCCCAACACCTTGATTCACCGTCTAACCGGTGACGGTCCACGCGATATCTTGCTTGCCCCCCTGTGGTCCCTCAATAAGTGGGAGGTTCTCAACGCCATTGATGCCACGTTTAAACAGCGCAACAGCAGACAGGGAAGTGCATGCACATACGTGTAGATACAGACACTCCAACTGTACGCAAGCGGCACACTAAACATTACCTAATAAGTCAGATTATGGAGTCCAGGGGTATTGAGCGCGCTGTACCTACTGAAGTAGCGCTGGGAGGGGGCGGGAACTATCAGGAACGGTCGTCGTTAAAAACAGACTCTGCCGCTGTGGCAGTAGCTGTGCCTACCCGTGCCTGAGGATCATCCCAAGAGACGAAGACCAGAGAAGCCCATACAATGCTGATGAAGAAAACTATTAATCTTGGCATGGTGGGTAAGATACACGAATCACAGTTAAAAAAGCAAGGTTCACCCCACCAAGATAAACTTATTTTTTATTAATTTCAAAAAGGAAAACGTTAACTTGCTACTCCTTAATGAACCCCAGCAACAGGCGGTTGAGCACACCCACGGGGCCTTATTGGTTCTAGCCGGAGCAGGCTCGGGGAAAACCCGGGTTATTACCAGCCGCATCGCCAGACTCCTGCACACCACCCCAGCAGAGTCGATTGTAGCCTTGACCTTTACCAACAAAGCGGCGCGCGAAATGCGCGAACGGGTTGTGGAAGAGGTAGGACGCAAGCGCGCCAAAGGGTTGATCATCTCCACTTTTCACTCCCTCGGGGTACGAATTCTGCGTCAGCACATTGAACGCTTGGGATATAAAAAAAACTTTTCCATCTATGCCAGCGCGGATCAACTTCGTCTAGTGCGTGATCTTCTACCCCAACGCAACACCAGCGCGGGGAAGAGCCTCGACGCCGAGATGGTCCTCCAGCGGATCAGCAGTGCCAAAAACCGCCTCATCGGTCCAGACGCTTTCACCGCCCCAGCATATGATGAATATGCGCAGATCACCACTCACGTGTATCCACGCTACCAGCAGGGGCTAAAGGCGTGCAACGCCATCGACTTTGACGATATTCTCTCCCTGTGCATCGAGCTGTTTCTCAATCATCCCAAGGTGCTCCAGCAGTACCGCACACAATTTGAATACATCATGGTGGACGAATATCAGGACACCAACCACGTCCAATACCGCCTGCTGCGCGAATTGTGCGGCCCGCAGGGAAACATTTGTGTCGTAGGGGACGATGATCAGTCTATCTATGGCTGGCGCGGCGCACAGGCGGGGAATATCCTCGATTTCGAGCACGACTTCGCTGGCGCTCGCGTGATAAAGCTGGAGCAGAACTACCGCTCCAGTGCGAACATCCTTGCTGCCGCCAACACCCTGATCGGGCACAACTCCACTCGGCACGATAAACATCTCTGGACCAATGGAGATGAAGGCGCACCCGTACGCTACCTGTGCTGTGACGATGGTGAAGATGAAGCCACCACAATTATCGATGAGATCCATACTCTGCGCTCACGCCATAACTACACCTATCGCGATTTTGCCATTCTGTACCGCACCAACGGGCAGTCGCGCATTTTTGAGGAGCAACTGCGCTTCGCCAACATCCCCTATGTGCTCATCGGCGGGCAACAGTTTTTTGATCGCCGAGAGGTGCGTGACACTCTGGCGTATCTGAAGGTACTGACCAATCCGGCTGATGAGGTAAACCTGCTACGCATCCTCAACTATCCCCGCCGCGGCATAGGGGAAACCACCGCCCAGCGCCTCATCACGCTGTCGCTGGAGCGGGAGATCCCCCTATGGGACTTAATGCAAGCCCCAGACATCCACACCCATATAGGGGAAAAAGCGGCGGAGCGGGTGCACACCTTCATCCAGCTTATGTTGCGCTACAAACGCCTGTTCAACTACTCCGACCAACTCCTGGCCACAGCACAAAACCTGTTTGCAGAGATCGGCCTTGAAGAGGAGCTCTACCGCCAGGCGGACGATCCGAAACAGGCGCGCCGCCGGGTGGAGAATATGCACGAAGTGGTCAACGCCCTTGCCTCCTATATCGAGCGCGAAGGGATTGCAACGTTGAGCGGATTTCTGGAGAAGGTCTCCCTGCTGGATCGGGATGAGCCGGGACGCAACACCAAGGAGGAAAAACTGCAGCAGGATGCAGTGGTGCTTATGAGCCTCCATTCGAGCAAAGGGTTGGAATTCCCGTGTGTGTTTCTGGTGGGGATGGAAGAGGGGACCCTGCCCCACGCCAAGGTGCTTGAAGAGGGGGGCGATGTTACTGAAGAGCGCCGGCTGTGCTACGTCGGCATTACTCGTGCGCGCGAACACCTTATCCTGACGGGGGCAACTCAGCGCAAACGCTACGGGCGGATGCACCCGCAACAACCGAGCCGTTTTCTCACCGAACTCCCGCAGGAGATAACCAACACCCCAGAGGAGGAACCCGATCCGGAAGAGCAGGAGCAGCGTGCTACAAGTTTTTTTGCGCAGATGCAAGCGATGCTGCAACAACAAAGAGAGCAATAATAGTACGCAAAAAGCAACAGCAACACATGTAGCCCTACGCCACACACGGGCAGAGTGACGCCAGTTCTACGCTATTGGGCAGACAACGAACGGATCATCTACGTGCGTGAGACCACCTGGCGTTAGGGTTTGGGCGCCGGGTTTTCCTGCTGGTAGTAGGTGTAACCGTAGAGGGTGGCGCTGAAGTGGCGTAGAAATTCCTGGCGCTCGCGCAGGGTGATGCAGGAATTTTTAAAGCTGGCTTCAGCACTAGCGCGCATCTTCTCAAACATCTCCTCGGGCTTATACCCCACAGAGGTGAGGATCTCGGCAACGCTGTCGCCGTTAATCTCCTTAAGGATGTCAAAACTTCCATCCTTGTTGAGGCGCACACTGATGACGTGCGTGTCACCGAACAAGTTGTGGATATCCCCCAGGGTCTCCTGATAGGCTCCAATAAGGAAGGTGCCCAGATAGTACTCTTCCCCCTTGCGCAACGGATGCACCGGCAAGGTCTTATGTAACCCGGAGGCGAGGATAAAGCTATCGATCGTGCCATCACAGTCACAGGTCAGATCTGAGAGGATGGCGCTGCGCTCAGGCTTTTCGTGCAGACGCTGTAGCGGCACCACGGGAAACTTCTGCCCAATGGCCCAAGTATCGGGGAGAGACTGAAACACACTCATATTGGCGTAGTAAATATCTGCCAGACTTTCGCGCAGGCGTTCAAGGGAATCTTCATCCAGACAGGAGTCCTCCCCCTGATCTAACACAAAATTGGCGATGGCAAGGAACAACTCCTCCCCGTACGCGCGTGCATTGAGGCTTATGTTGCCATGCTGGAATTCACTGCGCAACTCAGTGCGCAAAGCCAATGCACGTGCATACATGAGAGCACCTGTGTGGGAGCTATCTTTGCTCTGACGCGCCAGATCGCGCAACTGCGTGAGGACAACCGGAACCTCACCTTCCTTCAGTTCCGCCGCGCCCATAGCTTTGTCCATACTCATGGGGCTGAATTGCATCACATCGATCACATTGAAGAACAGCATACTTGCATGCGCTACAGTGGCGCGCCCTGATTCGGTAACGATATGCGGATGACTGATTTTTTCTCCATTGAACACCTGCCGCATGGTGTGCACCACCGCGTGGCAATACTGCTCCATATCGTAGTTGCGCGAATGCTCCATGCCACTGCACATGCCGCTATAGTCTACCGCCAAGCCGCCCCCCACATCGATATATCCCATAGGGGCGCCCGCCTGTACTAGACTGACGTAATAGCGGCATGCCTCATTTACCCCAGCGCGGATATCTTCAAGACAGGGGATCTGCGAACCTAAGTGACAGTGGAGCATTTCGAGACAATCGAGCATACGCGCACGTTGCAGGGTCTCCACCATCTGCACCAGTTGCACAGTGTTAAGGCCAAAACTGCTGCGATCTCCGCTGGTTTCGGTCCACATTCCGCTTACACTCACAGAGACCTTAATGCGTGCGCCAATGCGCGGACGCACCTTCAGCGCGGCGCTGCGCTGCAGGAGAAGATCAAGTTCGCGCGGAGATTCGACCACGAAAAAACACCGATATCCGAGTTTATGTGCCCACAGTCCCAGATCAATAAACGCCTGATCTTTGTAACCGTTGAGAACCAAGAGTCCTTGTTTAGGCAGATTGGCAAGCGCTAAAACCAACTCCCCTTTGCTCCCCGCTTCGAGTCCATGCCCGTAGGGGGTGCCGAAGCGGGTAATCTCTTCAATCACCTGACACTGTTGATTAACCTTTACCGGATATACACCACGGTATTCACCCCGGTAGCTGTTGGCCTCAATCGCGGCGCGAAAGGTGCGGTGGAGATAGGAGATGCGCGCGTCAATAAAGTTTTCAATCCGCAATAGCACCGGCATCGCATGTCCACGCTGTTCAACGCCGGAGATGATCTTGGGCAAGGGGATCGCCACAGCGTCATTTTCGCTGCTACCTTTTACGCACAGATTCCCCTGTGCATCAACTTCAAACAGCCCCATACCCCACTTGCTGATCCCATACAGGGAGTCGGAAGCGGCACTATTCCAGACTGCGGTCTTATGTGAGATATTATTCTGCATCAGGGGGTAATGTTCTCTTTGGCAAAAGTGGGCAACATAAAGGCACCAAGGTGCAGGTCTTCATTGTAGTATTTGGTGTAAAAATCGCGCGCAGCGGCACGCTCGCGCTTGAAATCTTTGACCGGATGGTATTTCTTGCTCGCAAACGCAAAGCTCCAGTACCCACTTGGGTAAGTAGGGATAAACGCCTGATACATCTCCACAATGGGGAATACGTTGCGCATGTTGCGATACATATCTTGCTGAATCTGGGCGTGGTAAAAAGGGGATTCACTCTGCGCCACCATGATGCCGTCTGCGCGTAGGGCACTGTGCACCAAAGTGTAGAAATCCTCTTCAAACAGCCCCACAGCGGGACCGATGGGATCGGTGGAATCTACCAGAATGACATCAAAGCTGTCCTGATGTGCGCGGATATATGCGAGGCCATCATCCACATGCAGTTTGACCCGCGGGTTGGAGCCGTCGATCTCGGAAGAAAGAGCAGGAAAAAACTCTATCGCTTTTTCAATTACCAGCCCATCAATCTCGCACAGAACTGCCTCTTCAACTTCTGGGTGTTTGACGATTTCGCGGATGCTGCCGCCATCACCACCACCAATAACCAGGACTTTTTTCGGTTTTGGATGGGTAAACAGCGCCGGGTGTACAATCATGTCGTGATATACGAATTCATCGCGCTCGGTAAGCATTACCAAGCCATCGAGCAACATCAGTCTGCCAAACTCCACGGTATTCAGAACATCGAGTTGTTGGTATTCACTGTTGCCGGAGAACAGGCTCTCGGTCACGCGCATGGTAATACCAACATTGTCGGAATGTTTTTCGGTGTACCACATCTCCATGGTGTTGTTTCCCCTTTGCTGTGTTTTATTTGATAAGTTTTGCCGCAGCGTAGCTCTTCACCATCTACTAACGGCAGTGGCTTGTGGTGCCCATTGAAAGGGCGTCTGGCGCCATGGAAGGCCCCAGTTGCAAACAGTCTTGTCGCTTGGAGTGGGTGCCACAAGCCCTTACTGAATAGTTTTGCCAAATCTACCATTGCTTGACTTTTTGGGCAAATTATTGAATGGTCAGCAGCGTAATTTTATTCATATTCGCCCTTTGCATCGTGCGTAATAGCTAGAGCAGAGGGTTTAGTCGCAAGACGCTAAATAGTCAAGCTATGTAATCTTCACACAAGCAGAGATCCTCCTAGCTGTTGCAATAGCTCCATAGCTGGTGGACGCCTGCACCATAACCAACTTTTATCCAGGGATAAATATATGTCAGCACAGACTCAGGGATTCAGCGTCGGTTTTATTGGCGGCGGGAATATGGCCGAAGCTATCATCAAAGGGTTGCTCGCCTCTGGGGTCAACCCGGACAATATCATGGTGGCAGAACTGGTGCCGTCGCGCCGCGATTTTCTACAGCAGGAGTACGCCATTCAGGTAACGGCGGACGCCGCTGCAGTGGTTAACGCCCACACCCATGTGGTACTGGCAGTTAAACCTCAGGCGGTCGATACCACGCTCCGACCGGTAGCAGAGTGTTTCAGCCCCTCACACTGCCTGATCTCTGTTCTGGCAGGAACCTCCACTGCCAGACTTGAAGGGCTGCTCGATGTGCAGGTGCGTATAATTCGCGCCATGCCTAATACCCCAGCCTTGATCGGCGCTGGAGCCGCGGGGATCTGCCGTGGCCGCCACGCTACCGCAGAGGATGAGGCGTTTGCCCTGCAACTGTTTGGCGCGGTGGGTTGTGTAGAGGTTGTAACTGAGGCAATGCTCGATGCGGTGACGGGCGTGTCAGGCAGCGGTCCGGCGTATGTGTATATGCTGATAGAAGCGATGGCTGAAGGGGGCGTTGTGGAAGGGTTGACCCGCGAAGCCGCGCTGAGCCTGGCAGCTAACACTGTGGCGGGTGCCGCGCAGATGGTGGCTCAGGGGCAGGGTCATCCCGCGATCTTGCGCGAGAAAGTATGCAGCCCGGGTGGAACTACAGCACGTGCGGTACACACTCTGGAACGGGGCAACTTCCGTGCGACGGTGATGGACGCGGTAGGGGCCGCTACCGCGCGCGCGCGCGAACTTAGTTAGAGGGCATTCACTTAAACATCGCTATCTTCCTCCACCGGCTCCATATCTGCGGCATTCACCTCTAAAGGTGAGAATTCGTTAAAACTCAGGGTGCCTGTCAAGATGTTGGGGATTATTGACAGAGGTCCGTACTGATCCAGCCTGATCAGCTCAAGTACATTTTCCAGGCGGATTTCCACCTTCTCCTTGATTAAACGGTGGATGTTTATCTTGGCGTTACCCTCATGTTCGCCAACAACAAAGTCTTTGAGTTCTGAGCGCACCTCTTTATCCATCTGCGCTAGAACTTGCTGGCGCTCAAGGAGGATCTCCAGACGTTTCCCGTGGGCGCTACTACTGCTGGGAGCCTTGGTTTTCTGCTCCAGCGGGCCAATGCAGCGCTCGATAAACTCTTGTTGGTGCTTAATACTTTTTTTCTGCGTCTTTAAAAACGTTAATCGATCCCGTTCGGGAAAATACACCCCGGAGGTTAAAAACGTGCGCGCACCAGCTGCAGCGCCAATGATCTTAGCCTCAATCCCTTTTAGCGCAACAAACTCTCCTCCACTTATCTGGCCATTTTTTACCAGAATAGCTCCGGCACTTTTCACCGTGCTGTTGCGAATTTCGTTGGCAATTACCACATCGCCCATGCACTCTACGTAGGCACCATTGATATAGCGTGCATGGAGATCTCCGTCACATTTTACATATGCGTGGTACTGTCCTGATATGCCGCCCACGCTAATATTACCGCCGGCATTGAGATAACAAGAGCCCACCGTCCCTTTCACGGTAATATTTTTTTCGGTTGTGATATCAAAATCATCCAGTACGTCGCCACTAATGTTTACATTGCCGGGGAAGTTGATGTTGCCAACGCGCAGATCGACATCACCGTGGACGTTGTAATCTTCACTCACCGAAATCGTCCCCTCGCTGTACTCTGCACGTCCGGAGATCTCTGAAATTACTTCATTGTTATCGTTCAGATATACCCCGGCGCCGATTTTAACGATGGCAGGAGTGCCGGGTTGAGCCTCTAAAACTTTACCGGTAACAGTAGTCCCATCCTGCCCCGGCTGGGGCAAATGTAACTTGGCGACCTGTTGGCCAGGCTTTATGCAGGTAAACAGGTTGAGGGTATACAGATCGACCCGCCCATCTTCATCTTCAACAAACTCCTGCGGTCCATCAAAGCCAGGACCCAACCGCACCTTGACCTCAAGCCAGCCGTCTGCGCCTGAAACAGGGGGGTCTGTGTGAGCAACCACCATATGTTCCACGGTTTTCCCCTCACACGCAGCAACACACAGCTCTTTAATTTTCTTCGTTTCGATCCCTTCTGTTATACGTGCATCCTGCATTAGGGCAAGAACCTCATCCGGCTTGATCAGCCCCTTCCCGGCTCCTTTGGGCGCAACGCTAGCGCGACACTCCATCTCATCGTGGGAGAGGGCCAGTTGCAAGATCCAATCTTCCCGCTCTTCGATGGTTATTATCTCGCCATCAAACGGAGAAAAGGGGGACACAGGCGTATTCTTTTTTTCCTGCGCCGCAGGGGTATGTTTTGGGTCTTTAGGCATGGAATTTTCCCGTCAGGGCGTGTTTCACACAAATAAAGTCGCTATGGGAGCGTATCGACACCGAGATCAATATAATTTACTGTTGCAGTATCTACAACCTACTGAGCAACAAAGTACCATTTATGACGCTCTTTTTCACTTATTCCCCTTTATTCTGTTCCTGTACGCAACAAATTCCTGCGCAGGCAATGGTTTGCTGTACAGGTAGTCTTGCCCAGCGATGCACTGCGCCTGGAGGAGAAAATCGCGCTGGCTTTCTGTTTCTATCCCTGCGGCAATCACTGCTAGACTTAGCGCAGCAATAAAACTGACAATCGCGCGTGGAATTGTTCCATCTTCCTGCTCCATTATGTAGCAATCGTTTGCGTCCATAACTCCACGTAGCCAGTTACTGGAAAGCCCGCACCACATTTCTACCCATAAACATTCAAGATAACATTGGTGGGAGATGGGATCTACAGGAGATGGGATCTACAGGCGCTGCCGTTGCCAGCGCAGAAAAAGTCCCTCAGCACACTCACTGCTGATGAGGAGAAAGATGGCCAACGCAATACCGGAGACCGCTGGGGCAACCACCGGCAACAGCAACCAACACAACAACAGATAGGCAAACTTCACGATGGTCGCCTGCCCCAGCACCAGAGTCTGCCCACTGCCGGTAAAATGAGCGCGTAGCAAATTGGTGGCACCATAAAACAACGGAAAGATAGCGCACCATGCCAACGGAGTGATGACATACATGCGCAAATCATCCGCAATACCCAGCACCTGCTTGAGAATCAGGGTGTTAAATGGAAATGCCAGCAGGAGCAGCAGAGCAGACATAACCGCACTGGTGCGGTAAAAAAAACGCACCACGATTTTGTAGTCCGCCGCACTCTCCACCAGCGCCAGATACACCTGCTGTAAATTGCGCATGGGCCCTGCAAGCATGAACAGAATGGCACGGATCACACCGAAGGCGGCAAGGGCCAAATTGGCATCCGGAAGGCGGCTGATGATGGCGTTGATAACTACCGGGATGGTCTGTTGTAAACCGGAAGAAAACGCCACCGGTAGGGCAAAGCGCAGCACCGTCAGCACCGTCTGCTTCTGATCCTCCGCTATATTATCGCGCTTTCCGGGCACCACACTCCGATTTTGATATGCCATCCCTCCCATCACCACACTCTCCAGCGCCACGCAAGCCACTAGGGCAAATGCGCCAAGCTGCGCCCCATTAAACCAGCGCCGCCCCAGCACTATAAACACCAGCAGAGCTAACACGCGGATACCCGTAGCAATGCTGACCAGATGGGTACGCCGTGAGCGGATCACCAATCCTTGGAAAAGTCCACGAAAGCCGGTAAAAAACGGCAATAGTGCCATCAACGCTATCGCTTTGCGCGCCTCCCGCGCGATATCAGCATCCACCCCAAGAACCCTGAGGAGCATAAAATCGCCAAAAGGGGTATACGCTATGAGGTTCAACATCAAAGAGACAAACAGCGCGATAAGCACAACAAAGGTTATCATGCTCTTAAACGAGCGCGGCCCGCGCACCACCGCAATGGTGATAGTGTGATTTTGATATGAGGGCGATGCAAACAGCAGATGTACCACCATCGCCACAGAGAATGATGCCAGCGCGAGCACGTAATCGTCCAGGCGCGCCAGCGCACTGTTGATGATAGAGTGCGACACGCTCATGAGCTGAACGTTGAGCACCAGCGGCAGAAAGAAGAAGCTGATCTGCTTCATGCTCAGTGGTGCAGATGGGTTGGCAAGCTTCTTCATAGTCGCCCTAATGGTGCACCATTACGTGCAATGGAGAGGATGTTTCTACTGACGCTTCGCACAGTCATACCCCCATTCCAAACAGGCGGGCGACATAGGTCCACAGTCCAGCTTCCTCAATTTTAAAGAACAGTACTATTGCCACTGCCAGAGGGGCTACGTAGCGGATCAGCCAGTGCCACAGCGGATATACCCACGTGCCTGCTGAAACCAGTTCTTCTTTTTCTTCGCTTCCGCGCCAAAACCAGCCTACATAGATGGCAACAAGTAGACCTGCAATGGGAAGAAGGTAGTTGGAGGAGATGAGGTCGGCAGAATCAAAAAAATTTCGCTCCCCGATAAAGGTGAGACCCACCATGACATTCTCTGATAGCGCAGAGGGGATACCGACACTGAAGGCCAAAACTCCGATGGCAAGGGTGGCTTTTTTGCGCCCCCAACTTCGCTCGTCAATAAAATAGGCTATCTGAGCTTCAAGCAGGGAGATGTTACTGGTGAGTGCGGCAAAGGAGAGGAGAAGAAAAAACATGATGGAAAGGACATGCCCACCACCAATTTGGGAAAATACCACTGGGATGGTTTGAAAGATCAGACCTGGACCTGCTGAGGCCTCAAGCCCAACCGAAAACACAATAGGGAATATCGCCAGCCCTGCCATAAGAGCAATCAGGGTATCGAGTACAGCCACGCGGATACTTGCACCAAATAAGTTTTCATTGCGGCTTAGATACGAGCCATAGGTGATCATGGCCGCCATCCCCAGGGACAGGGTGAAAAACGCATGTCCCATAGCTTCAAGAATCGCACTGGGGGTAAGCTTGGAAAAATCGGGGCGGAACATAAATTCAAGCCCCTGCCGCGCCCCAGAACTGAGCATGCCATTAACAAACAGTAGGGTAAGGAGCACTAGCAAAATCGGCATCAGGATTTTACTCCAGCGCTCAATCCCTTTTTGCACCCCGCCCACCACAACCCCGAGACACAACAGCATAAAGATCAGATGCCAGAATGACTGGCGTCCGCCATCCGCTAGAAGAGAGCCGAACATCGTCTCAATCGCAGCGGCAGATTCACCGCTAAAACTACCCATGATGGCGCGAAACACATAGTCAAGCGTCCACCCCGCCACCACCGAGTAGTAGGAACTGATGATAAAAGCCGCAATTACGCTGATCCAGCCAGGGGTATGCCACCAGCGTCGTTTTGGCTCAAGGGCGACAAATGCTCCCACTGCGCCTTTACGGGTATGGCGTCCCAACATAAGTTCTGCCATCATGATGGGCAACCCAACAAAGGCGATACACAGCAGATACACTAGGACAAAAGCGCCGCCGCCGTTTTCTCCTGCAATGTAGGGGAACTTCCAGATATTGCCTAGGCCAACAGCACTTCCGGCAGCAGCAAAGACGAAACCAAGACGTGAGGCCCATAACGCTCTGGGTTTCAGCTTCGCACCCTCCTGCGCCATCAACGTGCCTCCCGCGCTCCGAAAATAGCTGTACCCACCCGCACCAGGGTGGCCCCTTCCTCAATGGCAACCTCGAAGTCGTGGCTCATCCCCATGGAGAGGGTGTGCATCGAGACCCTTGGTATATTCAGGGTTTCGATCTTATGTGCCAACTCGCGCAGCTGACGAAACCAAGGGCGGACATCTTCTGGGTCCTGCATAAAGGGAGGGAGGGTCATCAGCCCCTGAATCCGCACATGAGGCAATTCGGCAATACGCTTCACCAAAGCCTCCACTTTATCCGGCGCCACCCCGGATTTGCTCTGTTCTCCAGCAAGGTTCACCTGCAACAGAACATCGATGGTGGCATCGAGCTTACCCCACTGTTTATTAATCTCGCGCGCGAGGCTGAAACGATCCAAGGCATGGATCATCTCCACCTTGCCACCGAGATACTTTACTTTGTTTGACTGCAATGCGCCGATAAAATGCCAGCGCACCTTTGCACTTACTGCAGCGTATTTATCACAAAACTCCTGCACGTAGCTTTCGCCGAAGAGAAGTTGACCTTCTTGCGCCACCGCATCAATCGTGGCCGCAGGTTTTGTCTTGGAAACCCCAATCAGCTCCACACTTTGAGGGTCACGTCCGCAGCGTGCGCAGGCTGCCTCCATCCGTGTGCGTATCTGTGTCAGGCGCTGTGCTATAGAACTTTCCATGTTCGCCTCCACTGTTAATAGTCATATGGACACCTGTCGGTGGCTGTAGTGTACGATGCGACTAACGTTAACCAAGGTCGCTTACACGCCACTGAACATCCGATGCGCCCCTAACGCTTCCAGGTCGGCGAGGATTTCACTCAACGGCAACCCCACCACATTGGTATAACTACCGCTGATGCCGGTGACCATGAACGCCCCCAGCCCCTGGATCGCGTAGGCTCCAGCTTTATCCGCCGGTTCACCTGAAGCAATGTACCCCTCTATCTCCTCCGCTGTCAACGCACGCACCCGCACTTCGGTGCGCACCACCCGCCGGGTCCAGCTTGAATGGAGCCGATCGTAGATAGCATATGCAGAGATCACCTCGTGAGTGGTACCGGAAAGGCGGCGTAACATGCGTGCGGCATGAGTTTTATCCGCCGGCTTCCCCATGATCGCCCCCTCACACACCACCACCGTATCGCTGCCGATAAACCAGCGCCCTGCAGCAGGGTTGCGCTGTGCTACCGCGAAGGCCTTGTCGCTACTGACACGCAACACAAAGTCTTTTGGAGTTTCCCCTTCACGCAGATCTTCCGCCACGGCGGCGGGGATGGTTAGAAACGCAACTCCCATCCGCTCCAACATTTCCCGCCGACGAGGTGAGGCAGATGCGAGGACAATGCCGCTGTTTTTAGAGGGTATTTCCATCGTTTTGTTCCTTCATGTGCTGGCGCTCCTGCCGCAACATTGCGGTATCTTGCATAGGAATCTCCACCGCTACGAGCCACTCTCTCCATGCTTGCAGAGCACGTTCAGCCTGCGCAAGACGGCGCAGAGCGCGCTTCATCTTTCTCTCTGGGAGGGGCGGGAACAGACCATAGTTGATGTTGCTGGGTTGAAAATGTTCTGGATCGCTGTGCTGGAGATGCCCGAGCATCGCTCCACACGCCGTGGTCTCCGGCGGCAGGGGGAGTGTTTCGCCGCGCAGGTATGCAACGGCCTGCAAGCCAGCGATAAATCCGCACGCTGCCGCTTCTACATACCCTTCCACTCCGGTTATCTGCCCTGCAAAGAAGATACGCTCCTCCCCTTTGAGCTGCAACGTCGGGGCAAGGCAGCGCGGTGCATTGATAAAGGTATTCCGATGCACACTGCCCAGGCGGCTGAATTCGGCATGTTGGAGCGCAGGGATGGTGCGAAAAATGCGCTTCTGCTCGGGATAGGTAAGTTTGGTCTGAAAGCCTACCATGTTGTAATGGGTAGCCTGGCGGTTATCCTGGCGCAGCTGCACAACGGCATACGGTTCGCGCCCCGTGCGTGGGTCGGGCAGCCCCACCGGCTTCATCGGACCGAACGCCAAGGTACGCTCGCCACGCCGTGCGATCTCCTCTATCGGCATACACCCCTCGAAGTGGAGCATGGTTTCAAAGTTGTGCGCTTCAACCTTCTCCGCCGCAAGAAGTGCAGCCACAAATTCCTGATACTGCTCCAGGTTTAGGGGGCAGTTGATATAGTCTGCCGCTCCTTTCCCGTAGCGCGAAGCGCGCCACGCTATAGAAAAGTCGATGGAATCTGCACTCACTATCGGGGCAATGGCATCGTAGAAATATAAATCATCCGCCGAAGTGCGCCGCACAATCTCTGCCGCCAGGGCGTCAGCAGTCAGGGGACCACTCGCTATTACAACCACCCCCTCCGGCGGGATGGTGCAAACTTCGGTGCGCTCCAACTCGATGGCTGGATGCTCTTTAATGGCGCGGGTTATATACGCACTGAAGGCGGCGCGATCCACTGCCAGCGCCCCCCCGGCAGGAACCGCGGTTGCATCCGCGGCTTGCATAAACAAGGTGCCCGCACGGCGTAGCTCCTCTTTCATGCACCCAACCGCATTATTCATCCCGGCACCACGCAGACTGTTGGAACAAACCAGTTCCGCAAGATCTTCAAGTTCATGCGCCGGGGAAAAGCGCTGTGGTTTCATCTCCAGCAACCGCACCTGTACTCCGCGCTGTGCCGCCTGCCATGCCGCCTCACACCCCGCGAGCCCAGCACCGATAATGGTTAGGGGTAAGGTGGAGGCTGGAGCCGGTGTTTGTAGCTGCATTGTCATTTATTCGATTCCTGTCTTTTAATCCCGCTATTATTCGGCGTACATACTGGTAGGAGCTTGAGGTACCCATGGAGGGCAACGCAGCGTGTCCCTTGGAATGGATGGCACAAGCCGATACGGCAAAGTTACTTTCACCTGCGCAAAAAAAAGACTGCACCAATAGTAGCGCAGTCTTTTGGAACAATCTAAACGTTTGTGGGCGCCAGACTCAGCTTTTATCGCTTTTGGCTGGGGCTTTCTTGCTGGTGGGGCTTTTTTTAGTCGTGGTGCTCTTTTTAGCCGGCGCTTTCTTCGTCGCACTTTTCTTGGCGGGAGTTTTTGTGGTGCTGGCTTTCTTTTCCGGCTCTACCAGAACCTCTTTAAAATCACACTCTTTTTGAGCACACTTGCGCACCGTACCCTCCCGCTTTGTGGTTTTTTCCACTGTGAGGGGGAAATCACAGGTGGGGCATGGTTGCTCCATAGGTTTATCCCACAGGGCGTATTTACACTTGGGATAGCGATTGCAGGAATAGAAGATTTTGCCGTAGCGGCTTTTTTTCTCCATCAACTCCCCATCATCGCAGTCCGGGCATTTGATTCCAAGGGGTTTCGGTTTAACCAGTGGCTGAATGTTTTTGCAATCAGGATATGCACTACATGCGAGAAACTTGCCGTAGCGCCCCATCTTGATAACCATGGGTGCCTCGCACTTGTCACATTTCTCATCCGTGACCTCGGGCTCCTCCTTGCCGCTTCCATCCAGCGGCTCGGTGTGGCGGCAATCGGGGAAACCACTGCAGGCAAGAAATTTGCCCGCGCGCCCCAACTTCACCACTAGGTTTTTGCCACATTCAGGACACACCTTATCGGTCTGCTCCGTGGTGACATCAGCCTTGCTGATCTCAGCATCTTTCTCTTCCAACAACTTCACAAATGGTTCCCAGAACGACTTCAGCAGGGGTTTCCACTGCTGTTCCCCGCGCGAGACTGCATCAAGGTCCTCTTCGAACTTCGCAGTAAAGTCGTAATCAACATATTTGGTAAAGTGATTAGAGAGTAGATCGCTCACCACCAACCCCACATCTTCGGCATAAAATGCACGTTTTTCCAAGCGTACATAACGCCGCGTTACTAAGGTGTTCATGATCGAGGCATAGGTGGAGGGGCGCCCGATGCCATAGGCTTCAAGGGTCTTGACCAGACTCGCCTCGGTATAGCGTGGGGGTGGCTGGGTAAAGTGCTGATTAGGGAGAAGCTCCTGACACTGCACGGTATCATGCTCCTGCAGAGGGGGGAGCATCCCTTCCGGCTCTTCGTTAGATTCAGAGTCGGTCCCTTCAATATACAACTTCATAAAGCCGGCGAAGCGCAACACCTGCCCAGTAGCACGGAACATATACACGTGCCCATCACCCTCCTGTGCCAGAGTGGAGATATCTACCGAGGTGGCATCCATGCGCGCCATTGCCATCTGTGAAGCAAGGGTGCGCATCCACACCAGACGGTAGAGTTTGTACTGATCTGAGGAGAGACTCCCTTTAATTTTATCCGGATGGTTTTCCAATGCCGTAGGACGTACCGCCTCATGCGCCTCCTGCGCATTTTTCGCTTTGTTTTTGAAAAAGCGCGGCTTTGTTAAGGCGTACTCCTCGCCAAACAGGGAAACAATCTGTTCGCGCGCTTCGGTAAGGGCAATATTGGAAAGCGCCACCGAGTCGGTACGCATATAGGTGATAAGACCCACAGGGCCAGAACCGATGTCGATCCCTTCGTAGAGTTTCTGCGCCACACTCATGGTCTTGCGTGCGGAAAATCCGAGTTTTCTACTCGCTTCTTGCTGCAGGGTACTGGTGGTGAACGGGGGGGCGGGAGAGCGCTTTTTCTCCTTACACTGCACCGAAGTCACCTTCAGGTTGCGCCCAGCTATCGCCTCCACATAGGTTTTGGCCTGTTTTTCATTGCTGATATCAAACTTTTTGAGTTTTTTGTCGTCGACCGCGTGCAGATGCGCTTTGAACCCCTTTTCCTGCGGGCTAAGCAAGGCAGCATTAATGCTCCAGTACTCTTTAGGTTTGAACTCGCCGATCTCTTTTTCGCGCTCACAGATCAAGCGCAGCGCCACAGATTGTACGCGCCCAGCAGAGAGACCGTAGCGGATTTTCTTCCACAAAAATGGGGATAGCGTAAAGCCGAACAGATAGTCGAGGATTGAACGTGCCTGCTGCGCATTGACCAGATTGGTGGATATTTTATGTGGTTTGGCCACCGCTGCCTGAATCGCAGGCTTGGTGATCTCGTGGAAAGTAACCCGCTTTACCACCGGTTTTTTGCTCGTTTCAGAAATACCCAGCGCTTGGAGCAGATGCCAGGCTATCGCCTCCCCTTCGCGGTCGAGGTCCGTGGCAAGGAGCAGTTCTTCACACTTTGCCGCTTCGCGCTTGAGTGCTTCTATATGTTTTTCACTCTCAGGCAAAATCTGATATTTGGGTACAAAACCAGCCTCTACATCCACCGAACCCTGTTTACTTGGCAAAGCGCGTACATGTCCATAAGAGGCCATCACCTTGTAATCTTTGCCGAGAAATTTTTCGATGGTTTTCGATTTAGCCGGGGATTCCACTATAACCAGTGAGCGAGCCATGAAATGTTCCTTGCATAAAATCTATAGTTCAAAATAAAAAAGGCTGCGTTGAGTAGCAGCCGGGCAATCTATCAGTGGTAAAGTTTATGCCAATCTTCTGTGGCAATGCAGTCAATCTGGCGCTCTCCATGCTGGTTTGCACCAAACATCGCCAGCGTTACCATGTGCTTTATCTCCCGCAGACTGAGACAGTCGCGTTCCTGGTAACATGCGCGCAGGATCACCTCTTCAGCTAACTCAGAAGTGATAAGTCCCTGTTGCAACAGACGCACAAGATAGCCACGTGCACGGCGCGTCAGGGCGAACTCCTCCTGCGGTGCAAACGCACGTAGCGGCATCACCACCGCTTCTACACCTGGGGCCTCATCCGGCTCGAGGGCTACATCCTCTATCCATCCGAAAGCTGCTTCAATCTCATCGCGGTGGAAGCCAGCAGAGAGAAGACTTTCTACAATCTGCTCCTCGCTGGAAAAATCATCTTCACTTAAAAAACTGGTGGCAATGATTCCAACGATGCGCAAAATGCGTTCGCTAACAACGGTCATAAACCTCTGTATTATTTATGTATCAGGCCCGAATATAGCGGGCTCCGGGCAGGGAATTTATCAACCCCTGCAGCTCCAAGTGCAGAACGATAGACGAAACATCCATGGGTGTCAAGCCACTTTCCCCCGCGATTTCGTCCACATGTAATGGGTCTGAACCCAGCAGAATAAAAACTTTTTTTTCTTCCGGACTCAGACTCTCAGTTGCACGTGCAAAGAGATCATCTCCTATGGCGAAACTTTGCGTGCTCCCCTGTGCCTGCGCTTTTGTTTTTCTAGAGTTACTGGATTTGTTTCGTTCCTCCACAAATAATGGTGCATGGCGACAGTACTCATCCAGCACATCCTGCGCGCACGTAACCATGATCGCTCCATCTTTGAGCAACTGCAGCGTCCCACTACTTGCAGGACTGTACACTGGTCCAGGTACAGCAAACACCTCACGTCCATGTTCCAGGGCAAATTCCGCGGTGATTAAGGACCCACTGCGTTCTGCTGCTTCTACTACAATTACCCCTGCGCTTAAAGCACTGATAATGCGGTTCCGTCCAGGGAAGTGGTGCGCTAGCGGCTCGCATCCAGGAGGGTATTCTGATATAAGCGCGCCGCTGGCGGCAACACTCTGAAACAAATGGGCATTAGCGCGGGGATACACCACATCAATACCGTTTCCCAACACCCCCATGGTGCTCAAGGCTCCAGGGTTATTGGCGCCTGCTGCACTCAGGGCTCCTTCATGGGCAGCGCCATCGATTCCACTTGCCATGCCACTCACTATGCAAAATCCGGCATTGGCGAGATCGCGTCCAAGTTCCCGCGCTATCTCTTTCCCAGCGCGGGTAGCGCGGCGCGACCCCACGATGGCAATGCACGGACGTGGGCTTAACTCTCCGCGAATATATAACAGGGCAGGCGGATCACTTATCTGGCGTAACGGTGGAGGATAGCCCGCACAATTAATGCTCACAATTTTTACCTGATGGTGGCATATATATTCTGCCGCGCGCAACACCAGCGCATCATCAGCAGCTGGAATATGCTCTATACGGGCTATGCTAATTCCCGCGTGGCGCGCCCATTGTGCAGGGGTTTGCGCCAGCACCGCACTAGGGCTCTGATATGCGTGCAATAGTTTGAGCAATGTGGCGCGCCCCAGCCCATGGGTTAGGTTGAGGCGCAACAGTGCTAATTGATTCGCTTCCATAATCGCACCCTCCACTCATGTTTTTAGTATTATCTGTTTTAATCTAATTCAAATTCGCTAATACCCTAGGCATAAAAAAAGGGCCGCTACCGACCCTTTCTTCAGCGCACTAGGGCTTGCTACTCCACTTCAGTATACGCCAGATCTCCACCCACGATAGGCTCTGCCGCCTTAAGCACCAATGCAGCGGCAGTCTTGGCATCTGTTTTAACTACCAGTGCACGCCCGAGTAAGGTATCAGGAAGTTCCACACTTTTATCCTGCAGCCCGAGTTCGCTCGCAGTGCGGGGACGCACGAGCGTGAGCATATTCCCCACCTGCAGTCCGGCATCAGTTCCCATGTCTACATAAAGCACATCCCCGTGGGCAAGAGACAACTGACGCTGTTGTCCGGTAATGATCGTTCCACTAAGGATAGTATCTGCGCGGCGCAATACGATCTCCTCCTCAGGCTCTATGCGTGGAAGGAGGACAGTACCGCGCTCTATTTCTTGCACTGCCTGGGTAATTACCCCGGAATATACTTGCGCATGTGCACTCACAAGTTCCACCGCGCCTACCCAAGTAGTTTTATGTCCGAGCTTTGCCCCAGTATGGGGGTGGGTGACAACATCGCCGATGCGGTACAGATCATACTGTGTTCCAACCTGCGCCATCTGGTCACCCATCTGCACAAACACAGTGTCATCTTTGGAGATCATAATGCGATTATCCACCGTATCCACGATCATGCCACTGCGTGCCAGCGCACCGTCACTGATAAAACTGCGCAGATCTGCTTCAGTGGAGATAGTGATCTCCTCTTCCGGCTCAGGCATCGCCACCAGAACTTCACCTTCTACTGGACCCTCTTTTTCTGGGTAGTTGGGAAGCAATTCAATACGCCCATCATAAATGGCAACTTTTTGCCCCGGATAAATGAGATGTGGGTTGCGGATAAAGGGATTATTCGCCCATAGATTGGGCCAATACCAGGGGTCGGTGATAAATCTATCGGAAATCCCCCACAGGGTATCCCCTTTCTTAATGGTGTATATATGTGGCTTCTGATATGGCTTCCGGACCGAAGCGGACTGCTGCGCTACTGCGCTGCTGGGGATCGCCATACATACTATAGCCAACAGCAAAGTTGCACACGTGGCCATTTGAACCGCTTTTGCTAAACGCATAGTTACTCTCTCCTTCAGTTTAGACGCCCGGAGTTAAGGACAGTTCCCGCCTGCTCCGCCGCTTCAGTGCCTGGGTAATCATTCTGGACATCTTGAAGTACTTTTCGCGCCGCATCAGTCTCTCCTTGGCGCGCCAGAATAAGCCCCTGCTTTAATTGGGCAAATGGCGCTTTAGAGCTTTGCGGATCAAACTCTATCACTGCAGCAAAGGCCTGTTTGGCTTCTGCGTACAGACCCTGAGCTAGACACGCCTCCCCCTGCCAGAAACGTGCATTGGCGACATAGTCGTTATCAGGGAAAGAGGTGACAAATTCCTCAAACAGCTCCTGCGCTTCAGCATGCTTGCCTGTGGTATAGGCTGCAAACGCACGGCGATAAATTTCAGTAGGGGTACGCTGATCTCCATCCATGTTTGGTTTGGTGGCACCTGCAGTGGCAACCTCAGAACGGGGCTGGCGCACAACCATACCATCATAGGTATTGCTGCGCGAAGCAGTACTCACTTTACGTACATCTGACACCTCTGCCAGCACGGCATCGAGACGAGCCATCACTTCGGCATACTGTTCATCGCGTTCGCGCTGTGCAACGCTCAAAGTGGCTAACTGCTGTTCCATTGCAGTTATACGCATTTGCTGCCTTTCCACCTGTCGTTCTAGAGGTGCAGATGGAGTATGGCGCTGCGTATTCAGCGTCCCTGGCGCACACCCTGACGCCACTAGCACCGCAAATCCTATACACATAGTGCCGACTATACGTATCATTACTGCTCTCCTCCATCACCATCTATTTATGGTCTGCAACATTTTTCGGCACAGACAGGTTAAGATCAAGGGCTGATAATAACAGTTATCCAGAAAAATATACACTTCTGCCCAGAGAAATCCTGTGCGGAATTCACCAGCGCTAAAAACCGGGCGCTAATCATTGAAACAAATCACATAAACTCTGTGTGAAATTTTTAAATCTATTCATCCCTCTTGTCAAGCTCTTGCATTGCTTCCTAAAGTTAGATTGAGGAACAATTGCTTTTTGTCCCCATTTCAACGTAAAGTTATACGCTACGCACCACTTCAATCTTTTTTTAACTCAAATTTTTTACACTGAGCCATCCATCTATGCCCACACCACCAGAACTGCTGGCCCCAGCCGGCGACATTGACAAATTAAAAGTTGCCCTCGACTACGGCGCAGATGCGGTGTACCTGGGTGGGGACAACTTCGGACTGCGCGCCCAAGCGGGGAATTTCAGCCTGGATAATCTGCACCGTGCTATAGAGGAGACCCATAAGCGGGGTAAAAAGCTCTATCTCACCCTGAACGCCTATCTTTTCGAAGGGCAGATAGCAGCTCTAGAGGAATACCTTGAAGCGTTACGCCCTCTGGCACTCGATGCATATATAGTTTCAGACCCCGGAGTGCTGAGTTGTATCAAAAATCTAGATCCAACGCGCAAAATCCATCTTTCCACTCAAGCCAACACCTTGAATGCTGCTGCGTGTAACTTCTGGCAGCAGCACGGGGTAGAGCGCGTCAACCTCGGGCGCGAGCTTCCACTTCAGGATATTGCGGCAATTCGGCAGGGTACCCAAATCGACTTGGAGGTGTTTGTCCACGGCGCCATGTGTGTCGCGTATTCGGGGCGCTGTCTGCTCTCCACCGCCCTCACCGGACGCAGCGCCAACAGCGGTGCATGTGCGCAACCATGCCGCTGGAACTACACCTTGGTGGAAGAATCACGCCCCCAGCAGGCGTTTGGGATTGAAGAGGACACCCACGGAACCTACATTATGAACAGCCGTGACCTCTGCCTGCTTGAGCACATCCCTGATCTTATCCGCGCTGGAATTTCCAGTCTCAAAATTGAAGGACGGATGAAAACCCAGTACTATGTCGCAACGGTTACGCGGGTGTACCGTGCTGCCATCGATGCATATATGGCAGACCCAAGCCAGTACCGTTGTAATCCGCTATGGCGCGAAGAGTTGGATAAAATAAGCCACCGTCCCTACACCACCGATTTCCTCCCCCCGCACGATGCCACCATCCACCACCAGGATTCTAGTTATCGGCGCAGCCATGATTTCCTCGGCATCGTGCGTGAACAACGGAGTGCAACGGAGTTTTTAGTTGAGGGGCGCAACCGCTTTGAGAATGGCGATAGCATTGAAGTGATAGGACCGGGCATGCGCCAGAGTGAAATAGTGATCCAAAATGCCCGCACCAGCAACGATGAACCTTGCCCCATTATCCAGCCCAACGCTCTGGTATGGCTTGTGTTACCTCCAGACACCTGTGTTGGCGATATGTTGCGGCGCGAAAAACCCAGCGCTCAACACTGGAGCATCACTCCGGCGCCACGGTGCAAGGGAACCAAGGATATATAATGATTTTCCCCCACGCTTACGAAGATGCGTTGTTTCTTCCCTTCAATCACGCCTGCGTGGCTAAGCACTTCACTCTGGCAACCCCAGACGCAGACCCCGGTGGCACAGGGGTATGGGTTGTGTTGCATAAAAACTCTATTTATGTAGATGGAGACAGCGAGGGTGCGAGTCTGCCTCGCGATCCGGGCGAGGTTTCTGCGTTGGCGCGAACCTTCTACTGTGGACGCTGGAACAATATGCCATGCCGTGTGTGTGTCATCCCCGCGGATGCGGAACCTCCCCAGCATCT
>JAVERS010000078.1:0-4601 GCA_034007015.1 Desulfuromonadaceae bacterium | reverse complement strand
CCGCGGATTCTGGCACTCCCCCTACAGCCTGTTCAACATAGGCAGCACAGCCGTTTTGCGCTGGGGTAACGTAACTCCAGTGCCAACCAATGCTGGCCCCAAGTTGTTTGCCGCCAAAATCGGATTTATTTTCACCGCACTGATTACGCTGAGCTGGGTAGCAGGTTTTTATCCGCTTGCCACCATTTTCGCCGCCACACTTGCCCTGCTCGCCACACTGGAGGCAGGGTTTAATTTCTGCGTAGCGTGCAAACTGTACCCGCTGCTGCACCGCAGCATCAAAGGGATCTAGCAAATAAGGAGCAAATAAAGGATGACAAACACATGGGATGTTGTGGTGTTAGGGGGAGGACCCGCAGGCTTTATCGCTGCGCTGCAACTGCAGATGGCCGGAAAGAAGGTATGTCTGGTGGATGCAGGCTCTGAACGTCTGGGTGGAGTATGCCTGCATGAAGGGTGTATGCCCACCAAATCTCTCCTTAAAACCGCGGAAGTATACACACAACTGCGCCAAGCTGGCGAGTACGGGCTACAAGCGCAGGTAGAACCTCTTGATCTACATCAGGCGGTGGCGCGCAAAAACACCCATCTACAGATGCTCAATAGTCAAATACGCCAGATGTTTGCCCAGCTAAAAGTGCATGTGCAGCCAGGTCATGGCGCGTTTATCTCTCCAACCGAGATTGAAGTGATACACGGAAGTGCGCGCACCCGCCTGCAGGCTCAAAACTTTATTATTGCCACCGGCTCGCGCGCGCGCGCGATAAGTGGATTATCTACCGATGGTAACCTAGTACGCAACAGCACCCAAATGCTGGATAACACCCAGTTGCCTAAGCACCTGCTCGTCGTGGGTGGAGGCGCTATCGGGTGTGAATTTGCCAGCATGTATCAGGCATTTGGCGCACAGGTGACATTGCTTGAGTGTGCGCCACAGCTTCTGCCGTGCGAAGATGCAGATACCGCTACAGCCCTGCAGCAAGGGCTGGAAAAGCGCGGGGTGCGTGTGCGCACCAACAGCAGCGCAACCATTACCACGGTAAACCCAGATTCTGTAGAGGTGGAAATTTGTGCCGACTCATGCGCGCGGGAAGTCTTTGATCAGGTGCTAGTTGCAATTGGGAGACAGCCAAATACCGACGCTTTGCAGCTGGAACGTGCAGGGGTAGCTATGTCCGGCCCCTTTATTCAGGTGGATGAGTATTTACGCACCAGCCAGCCCCACATATACGCTGCCGGGGATGTGGTGGACACCATGATGCTGGCCCATACCGCCGAACAGGAAAGTGAAGTGGTGGTTGCAAATCTACTTGGGGGTGACAAAACACTCTGTAGCCGCGCCGTGCCGCGGGTGGTGTACTCTTTTCCACAGGTTGCCGCCGTGGGTGCAACAGAAAAAGACCTGCCTCCAGATTCCTTTGAGGTGCTACAGCAACCCTTTGCAGAAAATGGCAAAGCGCTGGTGGATCAACGCCAGGAGGGGCACGTAAAGATCTTGGTAGACAACCAGACCCGCCGCATTCTTGGCGCGGCCATAGTGGGCGATCACGCCACTGAGCTGATTCACGAGCTAGCCCTGGCCGTATCGCAAAAACTACCCTTACAGGCCCTGCAACAAACAGTGCATGCACATCCAACCATGGCAGAGACCATCTGGAAAGTGGCCAAAAGTGTGGGGTGATTTCAAGAGGATGCGGTTCGTGCCTCATCCCATCCTACGGGGATATACGTTTAGGGCTATAACAGTTCAGCTCTACGCTGTTTTTCAAAAAAGTGCATATAAAAATGAGGCATCTCAGGCTGACACTTGACTAACTACCTTATTCGATTCCGCCGCCACAACATCTACAAGAATCGTCCAGAAATCCTTCTGCGATAACGTTTCGGACACAACCTGCGGAGGCAAAAACCTCTCCAATTCTGCCAGAAAACTTCTTCGGCAAGCCGCGTCTGTGTGCAACAATTCAACCCGTTCATGTAAGCGCTCCAGAAATTTTGACAGTTCCAACCGACGATCAGCAATTTTGCGCAGCACCAATTCTACCTGCAAAACCATGCCCTGTTGCTGCAACCATACCATATCCCACAGATCGCGGTTTTTCAGCCGGTTTGGGCGCATAGCAAACGCGACAATTTTATCCGCGAGGATCTCTTCGCGACTCTGCGCCTGTAGAATCAAGCCCGAAGTACCCATGTCAACTCCATAGTGGTTTCGCAACAACATGGGGCGCCGATCATGACTCGGAAGCGCGCAAATATAAATATTGATGCTTTGCGCTGGCAAGTGTCTGCGCTCAGGACGTGTTACCACTCTCAATTTCCAAGTATCAACATTGCCCTCTTCGCGCACAGGCTCACTGACACTTATCGGCAAGCCGTATTTAACTTCCAACCGTTTCACCAGAACAGAACCTAATTCTGCCAGATAATCCCGCGAGAAATCAAGCCCGCCAGTAAAGTCCAGATCCTCACTCAAGCGCGGTGAGCCATAGCAGGCACGCAGGCAAGTTCCACCGATAAAAGTCAATTGCTGCAAAAATCCGGCACGGCTCATCTCCCGCAGGATATCGTGCTGCAGCAATTCTTTCTCCACGACAACCCGTAGCGGCGCCAACTGCGGCACGCCACTAATTGCTTCGTCGACCAACTGATCAAAAAAACTCATCCGCAATGCTCCAATCTACAAGGTCGGTACTGCGCCGAGTAAGCTTCATATCCAGCAAGGCCAGTTTTACCGAGGCGCGCCAGAGGCGACAATCATGATCGTAGCTTAATTGCGGTGCAACATCAGCGGGACTACGTTTAGTATGGATAAATTCAATATGTCCAAAATCCCCGCAATCTATGCTGTGACTGCGCCCGGACGACATAAGAGTGATCCAGTTCAGCGGAATCTGCGAGATAACCCCTGCATCGCTCAATACCGTCTCTAAGCTCAGGTAATTAAACTCATTGTTACGCAGTTTTGCCGCAACATGAAACAGCACAAGCCTTGCGGGATATTTAACCCGGGGATAAAGATACACGCCCCTGCACACCCGCTTCAGCACGCCGCTCTTTTGCGCCCTGCTCAACAACGCCTTAAATGCTCCTGCCTTCATATCGGGTAGCACGCTGGACAAATCATCCAAAGTGAAAAGATAATTCTTTGCATCGGCAAGGTTTTCCAAGACCAGGCTAAGTTGCTTCATCGGTTGCATATATACAATCCACACAATAGCATGCTAGGTTCACACGAAGTAACACTTTGCGTGACTTTATGTATACCATCAAAGCTGAGACTGTCCAATATTAAAGTGTAAGCCCAATTGATTTTAACTTTAGGCAGCAGAGCTATTGCCGCCAAACAACTCGCGCGATTTTGACATTCCGCGCAGGTAACGTGCATTGCGCGCTGCTGCCAGTTTTATCAGGCGGGCCGGAGTGCCGACATGGTTGCCGAAACGTTCGATAAAATGGTCGGAATGGGCGATGAACTTATCTACATCAATGCCCAGGCGCACAAGAATGACGGGTGAGTGTTCGGGGATATAGCCGCGCTTAGACGGGTGGACTGCACGCCCCACGGTATCCACCAGCTCAAGGTAGTCATCGAGGGCAAACGGAATACCGGCATGCAGTTGCAATGCAGGATCGAATGGAAGCAAGGGTGCTACTGGTGTGGGTTTAACCTCGGAGGTGTTTGTTTCAGGGTCAGCAGGTGCGTTGCCCTGAGTTTCTGTAATGGGCGGTTTCGCTTTCACCTGCTTAATGCGCGCGCGCACCGAGGTATGCGCACTATCTTCGGGGGTTTCTGCCATTGCAGCACGCACCGGATTCAGATCCACATACGCCATCGCTGCAAGGACCGCCTGTTCATCGAGCAATGCCTGACATTTGTAGCGACTCTCCCAGAAGTGCCCTTTTACGTCATCTTCGGCGTTTGCCTTGCGTGAAATAAACTCATTGAGGTTTTTCATAAACCAGGACAAATCGCACAGACGCTGGCGGTATTCGTCCGCGAGCTTGTCTACCTGCAGGAGCTCACCACTGCTCATTTCTTTGCGTTTTTCTGAAAGATAGCGCCGGATTATAAGCGGGCCCTGGTAGAGCTGCGCCCAGCGCTGGATAACTTCAAAGGTGCTCATCTCTGCGACCCTGTCACGATCCACACGCACTACGATATGGTAGTGATTGCTCATAATACTGTACGCGGCTACATCAATGGTAAAGATGGAGGCGAGCTGCATGATGCGTGTCTCCACCCAGTCACGTCGATGTTCATAACTCTGCCCGGTAATATAATCGATACCACACAGATACGCACGGCGCACACAGCGAGATACAACGTGATACCAAGGGGTTTCATCAAGGGAAACTTGTGAATAGCGTGGGGTTGCCATGGGTGCGAAACTCCTGTTGGTGGCTTGTATGCTGCCACCCTAATGGATGTCGAGGGCGGTGTCAATATTAAAGTGTGTGTCCAATTGTTTTCTCATAGCTCTGCCCGGTAATATAATCGATACCACACAGATACGCACGGCGCACACAGCGAGATACAACATGATACCAGGGGGTTTCATCAAGGGAAACTTGTGAATAGCGTGGGGTTGCCATGGGTG
>JAVERS010000077.1:0-4608 GCA_034007015.1 Desulfuromonadaceae bacterium | reverse complement strand
TGGTGCACTGGGCGGGCCTGCTGGGCAGCCGCGTGCTGCTGTCATCGGCCACGCTGCCGCCCGCGCTGGTGGAAGGGCTCTTTCTGGCCTACCGCGCCGGGCGCGCCGTGTACCAGCGCCACCGCAGCGAGCGTCCCAGTGAACCGGTGAACCTCTGCTGCCTGTGGATCGACGAGTTCCACCAGACCACGCAAGACTGCGCGGACGGGCCAGCCTTCCGCCAAGCGCACACCCAGTACGTGCACAAGCGCGTCGCCAAGCTCAAGCAGGTCGATGTGCGACGGCTGGCGCAGATTGCGCCCCTGCCCGACACCTGGCACGGCATGCAAAAAGCCGAGCGCCGCAAAAAATTTGCCCGCCTGGTGCTGGCGCACGCTTGGCAACTGCACCAACAGCCCCACAACCACAGCATCGACACGGCCAGCGGCAAGCGCGTGAGCCTGGGTCTCATTCGCATGGCCAACATTGCGCCGCTGTACGACGTGGCCATGGCCATGTATGCGGTTGATGCACTACCACCAGAACTACGAGACCAGGTGCGTATTCACCTGTGCGTATACCACTCGCAGTTTCCCCTGCTGCTGCGCTCGGCCATCGAGCAGCAGCTGGACACTCTGCTCAACCGCCGGGGCGCCAAAGACGGTCATGACCCGGCCTTGCACCGCCCGGCGCTGCGCGCACTCATCGACGCCCACCCTGAACCCCACCACCTGTTCATTGTGCTGGGTAGCCCCGTCACCGAAGTGGGGCGCGACCACGACTACGATTGGGCCGTGGTCGAGCCCTCGTCCATGCGCTCGCTCATCCAGTTGGCCGGACGCGTGCGGCGGCATCGGCCCGGGGCCGTGGGTGGGGTGAACATGGTGGTGCTGGACAGCAACTTGCGCCACTACGAAAAACCCAACCAGCCTGCATACGAAAAGCCGGGATTTGAGACAGCGCATGCGCCATTCCAGCTCAAGTCCCACCATTTGCAGGACCTGCTGTCGCGCGAGGTGGGCAAAGCCACAGCATGGGCCGTGGATGCACAGCCGCGCATTGCCCTGCCAGCGGACAAGCTGCTGCCCAGCCGCTACTGGACAGACCTGGAGCACGCCCGCATGCACGACAGCCTGCTGCCCAAGCCGGAAGGCACCGCAACACTCACCCATGCGGCCTGTCTGCACTGGCATGAGCCCCAACCGGATACGCCCCGATCCCTGTGGCTCACCGGCCTGCTGCCGCAGTTCCAGCGCTTTCGCTACGACCCACAGCGGCGTGACGACGTGGTCCTGCTGCCGAACGAGGATGAGGAAACGCTGCGACTGCACCTTGTTATAGAGACTGAAAAAAGGGGCGAGAAACTTTACCCAAACGTGCACAAAACCATGTGCACTCCGGTGCCCGCAGCGCAACTGGCATCACCCAGCGTATCGCCTTGGCCGCAGTTGGATTTGATAGAGGAACTCGCCGCACTGGCACAGGTGCGGGGCTTGTCGCTGGAGCAATGCGCAGAACGCTATGCCACTGCCAGCCTGCCTGAATCGCAGGCGGGGTGGTGGTGGCACGAACAACTAGGTTTCAGTCGAAAGGAGGGCTAGCACTTTGGAATCGCACCAAGAAACTACCGAGCGCTGTCAGCAGATCCGGTTAGCGATGCACGAGCATGTCGCGCATCGCCTCGCCCACGCTCTGGGTAAGCTTGAGGGGAAAACCGACCCCGCCACTCAAAAGCGCCGAGCGGAACTAGTGGAAAAGTACCAGCTGGCAGGTATTGTTGAAAAAGGAGTGCGCGTAGCAAAGGACATAGCCGTTGCCAGCCACATCGCAAAAGGCGTTCATCCGGACCTACGCGTAAAAACGACAACCAACTTGGCAGTGAATTTTTCCGAACTGCCCCAGCTGAACGTGCTGGGTTCACACATACTGTCTGACGACGATAAATTGCATGACACAACTGGAGACGGTGCTAAGAACGCGGCTGCTTACGAGCTATATCTGCTGCTGGAAAGCCGCTTTGAAGGTCAGAAACTGATTGACCTGCTACAACTTGAAGATCCAGACGCGACCGCGGCGGTGAACGCTTCTACGCAACTAGACGATGCTGCGGCTTTGTGCATGCGATTGCAGGAGCCCAAGTGTGCAGCGGTGTCCACCAGTACGTTGAGCAAGCAGCTCTACTGGCTCGCCGGCACTGACGCCTGCGACGACGCCCACTACACCCTGCTGGCCCCGCTGTATGCCACATCGCTGGCCCATGCGGTGCATGCTCAGGTGCAGGAAGACCGTTTTGGCGGGACCAATAAGGCCGCCCGCCAGGCGCGGCGCGAGCGCAAGATGCATGACGGCGTGTTTCACGACTACCCCGGCCTGGCCGTGCAGAACATGGGCGGCACCAAACCACAGAACATCAGCCAGCTCAACAGCGAACGGCGGGGCATGAACTACCTGCTGTCTTCACTGCCGCCAAAGTGGCAGACTAGCGCGGTGCGGTTGCCGGTGCACGCGGCTTCCGTGTTCGATCGACTGTTTATCGCCCGCCCCGAGGTACATAACACCGTGCGGACACTGCGGATGTTTTTGGAGTCTGATCCCGATGCCAATCTAGCCACCCGCAAGCGGCGCGAAGAACTGCTCGACGCGCTGGTGGACGAGATGGTGTCGCTGGCTGCCGAGTTGCAACAGATCCTGCCGCCCGGGTGGAGCCGGGATGATGAACGCTTTGCAGATCTGCACCGCAGCGAGCAACTGTGGCTGGACCCGTTGCGTGCCGAGCAACCCGATGAAGCCGACTTTGCCCGCGAGTGGCTGCAGCTGGACTGGCCTGCCGCCGTGGGCCAGCGCTTTGCCAACTGGCTCAACGCGCAGCTGCGCGGCAAGCTGCCCGTGGGCGATGCGGAAGCGCGTGCATGGCAGAAAGAACTGCTGACCGACGAGGACGGATTCAAGCAACAGTTGCGCGAGTTGCGCAACAAGCTGGATGCGCCGCACTACATCCCCATCCGCAAAACGCATGCGGAACTGGTGGCACTGCGGGAGGAGAACTCATGAACCCGCAGCAACCCCAAGCCATCCTCGTCCTGCCCCACCTGCGCATCCAGAACGCCAACGCCATTGGCAGCCCGCTGACGCACGGCTTTCCGTCCATCACCGCCTTCACCGGCGTGATGTGGGCGCTGGAGCGCAAGCTGGCCCAGGCCGGTGTGCCGCTGCAACTGCACGGCGTGGGTGTGGTGTGCCACCACCATCAGGAGCAGGTTACTCAAGGCTACGTGCGCAACTTCAACCTCACGCGCAACCCAGTCGGCAAAGACGGCAGCACTGCCGCCATCGTGGAAGAAGGCCGCATGCACCTGCAGATCACGCTGGTGCTGGCTGTGTCAGAAAAGCGCACGCCCGGCACCCCGGCGGCGTTGGTGCCAGACAATCAGGCACAGCTGGACGACTGGGCAGCGCAGGCCGGTCACATCCTGGCGGGCATGCGCGTGGCGGGCGGCAGTGTGCTGCCTTCGCGCCGCGTGCCGGGCAAGCGCGTGCGGCCCTGGATGGCCGTTGTACCCGAAGACCCAGCGGCGGCAGAAAAGGAGTTCCGCCGATGGCGGCGCCAGTGGCTGCCGGGCTTTGCCCTGGTCGGGCGTGATGACCTGCTGGCCCAGCGCCTGCAAGACCTGCGCGCCACCCAACCCGATGCCACGCTGCTGGACGCCTGGCTGCACGCGGCCCGCTTCAACTACGCACCGGTGCTGCCGGACGGCGAAGCACCCGCACCCGATGGACAGGTGAAGTGGGCAGACCCGCAGCGGGCCAAGGGCAGCGGCTGGGTGGTGCCCATTCCCGTGGGCTATGCGGCGCTCACGCCCAGCCACGCCCCAGGCACCGTGCGCAATGCGCGGGATGCCAGCGTGCCCATGCGGTTTGTGGAGTCGGTCTATGCGCTGGGCGAATGGGTCAGCCCACACCGCCTGACGCATCTGGCCCAGTTGCTGTGGCATGCCGAAGCCGACGAAGCGCAGGGCCTTTACCGCTGCCGCAATGGCTACCAACCGCCACCAACGGACGATGCCACGGCTGCCCACACAGACACCGACACGCAAGACCCATGGGACGACGATGAAGCCTATGCATACACCTGAGCCTCACGTGCCTGCCCCTTCACATTCGACACGCAACCCACTTTTGAAAGATTGACACCATGACCGACAAACTCACCACCGCATCCGTCCTGGCCTTTGAACGCAAGCTGGACCCATCCGACGCCGTGTTCCACGCAGGCCGCTGGGACGACCGTGCACAGTCGCACGCTTGGCAGCCCATCAAGCTGCGTATCAAACCCGTACGAGGCACCATCAGCAATCGCCTCAAGGCCAAAGACCAAGACCCCGCCAAGCTGGACGCGCAAATTGAAAAACCCAACCTGCAAACCGTGGACGTGGCTGCCCTGCCCGCCGAGGCCGACACGCTCAAGGTGCAGTTCACCCTGCGCGTGCTGGGCGGTGCGGGTACGCCATCGGCCTGCAACAGCGCGGCCTACCAGGCCAAGCTGCTGGCCACCGTGCAGGGCTATGTGCAGCAGCACGGCTTTGGCGAGCTGGCCCGGCGCTATGCGGCCAACCTGGCCAATGGCCGCTT
>JAVERS010000076.1:0-4638 GCA_034007015.1 Desulfuromonadaceae bacterium | reverse complement strand
AAATGAGCAGTGGCTGAATGCTATATTAATTGCACAATAAGCCGAGGCCTTTTTATGCCTCGGCCAATAGCTCGCGTCTGACCACAGGCTCCGAGCACGACCCTTTGCTGCCTATGCGGCAGTGAACTCGTTCTCGTTCAATATCAACAACAACGCGCATTTCTGAGCTGCCTATGCGGCAGTGAACCTATTTATGCACCCTACGCAACACCAAGTATGTTTCTTAGCTGCCTATGCGGCAGTGAACTATAGAAACGACTATTTAACAGTACAGCGCATTTTCTGAGCTGCCTATGCGGCAGTGAACACTACAATGCAGGCTACGAAGCTATCGCGCTCTTTCTGAGCTGCCTATGCGGCAGTGAACTTGTGCGGTCGTTAAATATCAGATCTTTTTCATTTCTGAGCTGCCTATGCGGCAGTGAACCTCTGTGTCAATCACTTGGCGCAGCGCCTCAATTTCTGAGCTGCCTATGCGGCAGTGAACCAGAGGGTGTTGTTGGTCAGATTAAGCGTGATTTTCTGAGCTGCCTATGCGGCAGTGAACATAGCGCGCATGATGTATGTGTCTTTTTCGCTTTCTGAGCTGCCTATGCGGCAGTGAACTTGATTTTATTTTCAACGTCCCGCATGGCTAATTTCTGAGCTGCCTATGCGGCAGTGAACTCATTGGCAACGTTATCTGCCAAAATGCCGTTTTTCTGAGCTGCCTATGCGGCAGTGAACATAATGTTTCTACATATCCGAAAACCGAGTTTTTTCTGAGCTGCCTATGCGGCAGTGAACTGATAGAATCACAGTTCCTGTAACCTTCCACTTTTCTGAGCTGCCTATGCGGCAGTGAACACTGATCGCGGCACTGGTTGTTTCGGGAGTACTTTCTGAGCTGCCTATGCGGCAGTGAACCGCACGCGTAGATACGTACTGGACGCGCCAATTTTCTGAGCTGCCTATGCGGCAGTGAACGTTTCAAGCTTAGAATCACGCCATGCTTTAGTTTTCTGAGCTGCCTATGCGGCAGTGAACTACGCGTCCAAGTAGGATTGCCAGGATTGTGATTTCTGAGCTGCCTATGCGGCAGTGAATATGTAAGGATGTTGTGCTAGATGCCTTAACTTTTCTGAGCTGCCTATGCGGCAGTGAACGCTGGCAGCTGTATTTGCGCGCTTGCTGCTGTTTTCTGAGCTGCCTATGCGGCAGTGAACCTCACGGCAGTATCAAGCGTTACATGGGATATTTTCTGAGCTGCCTATGCGGCAGTGAACGATTGCGGTTTATGTCGAGAACGGTGCGTTCTTTTCTGAGCTGCCTATGCGGCAGTGAACGTAGCTAAAGAGCGCGCCTCGCATGTCGTGCATTTCTGAGCTGCCTATGCGGCAGTGAACAACTTTAGTTGTTACGTGGGAGTGGCGTAGGTTTTCTGAGCTGCCTATGCGGCAGTGAACGTACGCCTAAAGTAATGCGGTCTTGATACTGTTTTCTGAGCTGCCTATGCGGCAGTGAACACAGTTCTATGACTGGCGACGCTGACCCGATCTTTCTGAGCTGCCTATGCGGCAGTGAACTAGGTAATCCAACTACAATCACGGTTCTTGCATTTCTGAGCTGCCTATGCGGCAGTGAACCACCTTTCCGTCATAGTTCGATACATCGAAAGTTTCTGAGCTGCCTATGCGGCAGTGAACCAAGTGCCCGCGCTTTAGTGCGTGACGAATTATTTCTGAGCTGCCTATGCGGCAGTGAACACTTACTTTGCTGAGTCGTTCGGTGCAGTGCTTTTCTGAGCTGCCTATGCGGCAGTGAACAGGGTATTGAGGGGGTCAATTGGATACGGTTGTTTCTGAGCTGCCTATGCGGCAGTGAACAGTCTGCCGCCAGAGTAATTGTCACCCTCAGTTTTCTGAGCTGCCTATGCGGCAGTGAACAACATGAGCCAGTCAGAAGCTCCTGCGCTCCTTTTCTGAGCTGCCTATGCGGCAGTGAACCAAACGAAAGCCAGCCGTACCACTCCCCAGTATTTCTGAGCTGCCTATGCGGCAGTGAACATCTTCATGGCTTCCCCCTTAGCGACCTGTCCTTTCTGAGCTGCCTATGCGGCAGTGAACCTGTTGTTATTACTATCCGGTTGGGATAGCTGTTTCTGAGCTGCCTATGCGGCAGTGAACAGGCTTTACTGACAAGGTGAACAATCACTATTTTTCTGAGCTGCCTATGCGGCAGTGAACGGCGAGCGCGTTGTTCAAGATGGTGTCCACCTTTTCTGAGCTGCCTATGCGGCAGTGAACGTGGTGGGGCGCTTGCCTCGGCAGCAGCTCCATTTCTGAGCTGCCTATGCGGCAGTGAACGTAGGCTTGCCACTGCGAGGCGATCCGATCCGTTTCTGAGCTGCCTATGCGGCAGTGAACGGCTCCGGTACGCGTTTCTGCCACAGCTCTCGTTTCTGAGCTGCCTATGCGGCAGTGAACAGGCAGGTATTGAAAGAGTTTGACGAACAGCATTTCTGAGCTGCCTATGCGGCAGTGAACCGTTGACTTGCACACCGTTAACATCCCTAACATTTCTGAGCTGCCTATGCGGCAGTGAACATACGAGGATTGCAGGATGACGCAAGAGCAAATTTCTGAGCTGCCTATGCGGCAGTGAACCCCTAGCTTTTATCAAAACAGGTTCACCGTATTTTCTGAGCTGCCTATGCGGCAGTGAACGTATAGTGTGCTTTATAGTGTTAGCTAACCTTTTTCTGAGCTGCCTATGCGGCAGTGAACGTCTATTATGTGCTGCTATGGTGTGCTGCTATTTTCTGAGCTGCCTATGCGGCAGTGAACAACTCCGATTTGCCGAGTGAGATAATCGCGCATTTCTGAGCTGCCTATGCGGCAGTGAACTTATCGAGCCTTATGCAGCTGTGGGCGCGCTTTTTCTGAGCTGCCTATGCGGCAGTGAACCATTGGTACTTATGACAGCCATATTGCAATGGTTTCTGAGCTGCCTATGCGGCAGTGAACGCCTTGATCGCGGCTTACGCTCTCCTGGTCATTTTCTGAGCTGCCTATGCGGCAGTGAACATTCTCCGCATACGGGCGGCCCGCAGGGGGCTTTTCTGAGCTGCCTATGCGGCAGTGAACCATGTGAGCCACGCCTGTTGCTGTGACGATCTTTTCTGAGCTGCCTATGCGGCAGTGAACTTATTCGCCCGGTAAGAGGGTCAATCGTGTGCTTTCTGAGCTGCCTATGCGGCAGTGAACATAAGACCGCCAGCGAACTTGCAGATGAGCTTTTTCTGAGCTGCCTATGCGGCAGTGAACAGCGCATCGGCTGCAATCGCCTGCTGTCGTTCTTTCTGAGCTGCCTATGCGGCAGTGAACGGGTGCATGGCATGATATTCCGACAATTTGTATTTCTGAGCTGCCTATGCGGCAGTGAACCTGACAGCACGGCCATGTATGTGCAAATTGTCTTTCTGAGCTGCCTATGCGGCAGTGAACGTGATTCGACTTGTACGCACCGTCCTGCACGGTTTCTGAGCTGCCTATGCGGCAGTGAACCATAGCTGTCATAACACGTCTCGGGGCGATCATTTCTGAGCTGCCTATGCGGCAGTGAACCCACAACAAAAGGCGCTCGCGTTGAGTTCAACTTTCTGAGCTGCCTATGCGGCAGTGAACTCAAGCAGGCCTCCGTGCCTATCGCCGGAAGTTTTCTGAGCTGCCTATGCGGCAGTGAACTAAGAAGTAAAAGATTAAGCCTCGCACATGCGTTTCTGAGCTGCCTATGCGGCAGTGAACTGACCGTTGCAGGCGGTATGCTGATCTTTGGTTTTCTGAGCTGCCTATGCGGCAGTGAACGCGGTCAAGCCATGCGTTTTAATATTCATATCTTTCTGAGCTGCCTATGCGGCAGTGAACCGTGTATACAAAGATGCTTTTGAGTCTTTGCATTTCTGAGCTGCCTATGCGGCAGTGAACTCATAGATACCTCAGTCAAAGGGTAGTCGATATTTCTGAGCTGCCTATGCGGCAGTGAACAGGCTGGAATGATTGATGTTCGACAACCTGACTTTCTGAGCTGCCTATGCGGCAGTGAACCAGATCGGTGAGCGTCACAAGATAAGAGTTAATTTCTGAGCTGCCTATGCGGCAGTGAACCACTGTTCTCGGAAGAAATGCCTTTAACTGATTTTCTGAGCTGCCTATGCGGCAGTGAACGGATCAGGCAAGCCGCTTGGATTTATCCGTAATTTCTGAGCTGCCTATGCGGCAGTGAACGTGCGTTCGTTGATATGTGGCGCAACATCGGTTTTCTGAGCTGCCTATGCGGCAGTGAACGTTCTTTACGATGCGGGCTACAGAAAAACAGATTTCTGAGCTGCCTATGCGGCAGTGAACTGTTCACTAAAGAGAATTACTTAGCATTGGCTTTTCTGAGCTGCCTATGCGGCAGTGAACCACTTCGATATTAAACTCATACAAGCACCGCTTTTCTGAGCTGCCTATGCGGCAGTGAACTAGAGTATACACTCCCTATAGCTACATTTTTAAAGAGCTTGCTAGCTTTTTTAGAGAAAAACCCTTTTTTCAATAGCAGGCGTAAGTCATTGATTTACTTAGCCTGCTATGTATCTTAAAAAAAAGGGTTAAA
>JAVERS010000027.1:0-30247 GCA_034007015.1 Desulfuromonadaceae bacterium | reverse complement strand
TCCTTGCTGAATATGGTCTCCACTGCGCAGTATGTTCTGGCGCCAAACATGAGTCACTCAGGCAAGGGGCGATCAATCATGGTCTCGACCCAGAAGAGCTCTTGACGCGCCTCAATGCGCTGCTTACAGAGCAGGATTGAATCAAATAATTATAGTTATTCTGAAGGCAGGGCTCCATGATTGGTTCCCTGCCATCTCACTCTAGGTAATTCAGGTATGGCGCATTCATCCAATGCTGCTGCACAGCTTCTAGCCCCGCTGGTTTCTCTTAAAGGGGTGGGGGAGCACCTGAGCGCAAAACTCGCCCGTCTTGACCTCTACACCATTGAAGATCTCCTCTATCAACTTCCCGTGCGCTACGAAGATCGCCGCCATTTGCTCTCCATAGCTCAATTGCGCCCCGGTGAAAGTGCCCCTTTTCGGGCGCAGATTCTCAGTGCTGCTGAAGTGAAGACAGGTGGGCGCCGTTCCCGTACGGTGTTTGAGGTTCTTGTAGGTGATGATAGCGGACAGATTGTGCTGAAATGGTTTCACTATCGGCGTGCGTGGATGGAGCGCTCCTACCGTCCAGGACGTGAAATTCTCGCTTTTGGCGAGGTGCGCATGTTTGGCACCCAGCGTGAGATACTTCATCCTGAGGTGGAGTTTGATCCTGCTGCGCAACAAGGGGCTGCAATATTGCCGGTATATCCGCTCACCGAAGGGATCAGCCAGAAACGGATGCGCTCAATAATTCAGGCAGCAGCGATAGATTACTCTTCTTTCCTCCATTCTGATATCTCAGTTTCCCTGCGCGACAAACGTAACCTTATTGAAGTTGGAAAAGCGGTGTTATATATCCATAATCCCCCCCTCGACGCCGATATCCAAGCTCTGCAGGAGCGCACCACAACGGCACATCGCAGCCTTATTTACGCCGATTTTTTTTATATGCAACTGGGGCTCGCCCTGCGACAGCGCCGCCAGCACCAACTCAATGGGCGTGCGTTTACAGTGTCCCATTGCTATACCAAGCCGCTGATTCAGCAACTCCCGTTTGAACTCACCCCAGCGCAAATTCGAGTGTTGGGTGAAATCAAGCGCGACATGATAGCCACAGCCCCCATGCATCGCCTTTTACAGGGGGACGTAGGCAGCGGGAAGACCATTGTTGCGCTGCTGAGTGCACTGATTGCGGTGGAGAATGGGGCGCAAGTGGGGGTGGTCGCACCCACCGAAATTCTTGCAGAGCAGCACTACCGCTTTTTTGCCACTTGGCTTGCACAACTTAATTTGTGCGCCGCACTTCTCACGGGGTCAACGCCAACACGGGCCAGGAGCGAAATGCTGACAAGGTTGAAAAGTGGAGAGATCCATATCATTGTTGGCACCCACGCTCTGCTTCAAGACGATGTGGTGTTTAATGATCTCGGTCTAGGGGTTATAGATGAACAGCATCGCTTTGGGGTGCAGCAGCGCAATGTTCTGCGGCACAAAGGAGATAATCCCGATATTTTAGTTATGACCGCAACCCCCATCCCGCGGACGCTTTCCATGACGTTGTACGGTGATATGCAGATTTCGATCATCGATCAACTGCCGCAAGGGCGTATTCCGATAGTGACGCGGGTGTTGGCGGAAGCGAAGCGGGAAGGGTTATACTCCTTTGTCAAAGAGCAGGCTCAGGCTGGGCTCCAGAGCTACTTCATCTTCCCCCTTGTGGAGGAATCTGAAACCCTGGAGCTTAAAGCGGCGGAAGATGCCTTTACCCACCTGCAAGAGAAACTTGGAGCTGGGTGCAGGGTTGGCTTGCTGCATGGACGTATGCGCAGCGGGGATAAAGAGGAGGTTATGCTGCGCTTTAAACAAGGGGAATTAGACGTACTTGTAGCCACAACAGTTATCGAGGTGGGGATTGATGTGCCCAATGCCACGGTTATGGTGATCGAACACGCAGAGCGCTTTGGTTTGGCGCAGCTACACCAGTTACGCGGACGGGTAGGGCGGGGGACAGAGAAAAGCTATTGTTTTTTGTTCCACTCTCCCACCTGTTCTGCCCAAGGGCTTGAGCGCTTACATGTGTTAGAGCGCTATCGCGATGGCTTTAATATTGCAGAAGCCGATCTGAATATGCGTGGGCCAGGGGAGTATCTCGGCACCCAGCAGTCTGGATTGCCGGAATTCAGGGTTGCAGATTTGCTGGCAGATAGGCAGATTCTCGAACACGCGCGTGCTGACGCCTTCAACTGGATTGCACACCACCACCTGAGCGAACCTGAATCTGTAGCGATGCTCCAGACCATGGAGCGGCGCTGGGGCAAGAAACTTGAACTTGCCGGAGCAGGCTAAGGCCCACAGCAGGCTAAGGAATATCCTGCTGCGACTCTGAGCGCATATTTACTTTGAAAAACTCAACAATTCTGCGCTCAAATTCAGCCGCCATGTTGGTGTGGAACGCCACATGCCCTAACTCAGTTTCAAACCAATATTGCGTGGCCGCGCCGCCAGCTTCATAGAGTTGTTGCGCCCCTTGTGGGTTTACCACTTGGTCAGCACCTCCCATAAGGATCAGCGCAGGCTTGTGCTGCAGTTTTTCCATCATCAACAGCGGAGAGATATGTGCTGCATCAAGATCAACATAGGGAAGGCTGAACATCCGGATCAAGGGGACAAACGGAAAAGGGGGGAGCCCGGTGAAGTATTTTATCCCCTGCCTTAAACTGTGCCGCACACTCGCATATGGCGACTGCGCCACCACCGCTTCGATCCGTGCATCGCGTGCGGCATAACACAACGCCAGAGCGCCCCCCATAGAGTTGCCCAGCAGCCCCAGACGTATCTGGGGTTCTGCGAGTGCGACAAAGTCGGCCGCGGCTTGGATATCGTACAACTCATGGCTGCCAAAGGTTATCAGTTCCCCTTCGCTATCGCCATGCGCACGCAGGTCGGGGATAATGACCCCGAAACCGTGGCGCACCAGCATTGCGGCAATGGAAGCCATCTCCCCGCTGTCGCTTTTGTAGCCATGGAGCAAAATTACACTTGCTCCCGAGGTTGAAGGGACGTGCCACGCAACGAGGTTAAACTTATCCGCAGTGGTTAGTTCTACGCGCCGGGGGGATAGGTCGTTGAGTTTAAATTTATACAGAGGGTGTTTTTCCGGTTCCTCTTGATAACGCAATGCGCGTATCTCTGGCGGATTAAACAGGAGCTCGCGGGTGTTTTTGTACGAAATACCAAGAACAACGGCTACCGCAATGCCTATAAGTGCGGAAGAGATCCATAAGGACCATAAGGATGTGGACATAGGTTCACCTGATGCTTTAAGTTGAGCGTTTTAAATAGTTAAACAGTTTTGCCAACTTTCATGGCTAACTAACTGTTCGATAACGACGTTTCCGCGCGTGTGCGTGGAGACGGAAGGTTTAAGTAGCATGAAACTTTAATATCCTGCAGGAGAATATCACATGAGTGAAGACAGTAAGAAAATTATCTACTCTATGATGCGAGTAAGCAAGTACTACAACAAACAGCCTGTTATCAAGGACATTTCGCTGTCCTATTTTTATGGCGCCAAAATAGGGGTGCTGGGGCTCAATGGTTCAGGGAAGAGTACCCTGTTGCGGATTATGGCTGGGGTAGATACAGAATTTAACGGCGAAGCGGTTCTATCTGATGGATACAGTGTTGGGTATCTGGAACAGGAGCCACAGCTGGATGAAGATAAAACCGTGCGTGAATGTGTGGAAGAGGCAGTGCAGGAAACGGTAGATCTGCTCAAGGAGTTTGAAAAGATCAATATGAAGTTCGCCGAACCTATGGATGATGATGCTATGACCGCATTGTGCGAGCGTCAAGCCGTGGTGCAGGGGCGTCTGGACGACCTGGATGCATGGGAGCTGGATTCGCGCCTTGAACTCGCGATGGATGCGCTGCGCTGCCCCCCTTCAGATACAGAGGTAAAGGTGCTCTCCGGCGGAGAAAAGCGTCGCGTGGCGCTGTGCCGCTTACTGTTACAGAAGCCGGACATTTTGCTGTTGGACGAGCCAACCAACCATCTCGATGCAGAAACAGTTGGGTGGTTAGAGCAGCATCTGCAGCGCTACCAAGGCACCGTCATTGCTGTTACCCATGACCGCTACTTCCTCGACAACGTTGCCGGCTGGATTTTAGAGTTGGACCGGGGAGAGGGGATTCCGTGGAAAGGGAACTACTCCTCGTGGTTGGAGCAGAAGACCAAGCGCCTGCAGAACGAAGAGAAAGCTGAATCTGCGCGCCAGCGCACCTTGCAGCGCGAGTTAGAGTGGATCCAGATGTCACCCAAGGGGCGGCATAGCAAGAGTAAGGCGCGCATCTCCTCATATGAGGATTTACTCAATGCGGAGGCCAAGGAGCGGCAGAAAGATCTGGAGTTTTTTATCCCTTCTGGTCCGCGTCTCGGTAATGTGGTGATCGAGGCGGAGCATGTGCGTAAGGGGTATGGTGACCGACTCTTGATCGAAGATATGAATTTTATGCTGCCTCGTGGTGGTATCGTCGGAATAATTGGCCCTAATGGTGCGGGTAAAACCACGCTTTTCCGCATGATCACCGGACAGGAAAAACCTGACAGCGGCACCTTAAGTATTGGTGAGACGGTAAAGCTTGCATATGTAGATCAAAGCCGTGACAGCCTTGATGGGGATAAAACCATCTGGGAAGAGATCAGCGGCGGACAGGAAATAATGGAACTTGGCGAACGCGAAGTGAACTCGCGCGCGTATGTAAGTCACTTTAATTTTTCCGGCAGTGATCAACAGAAAAAGGTGGGTAATCTCTCCGGTGGGGAGCGCAATCGAGTTCATCTAGCGAAAACCTTGAGCTCCGGCGCGAATGTGCTCTTGCTTGACGAGCCTACCAACGATCTTGATGTGAATACTATGCGTGCGTTGGAGACCGCCCTGGAGAACTTTGCCGGATGCGCCGCGGTGATCAGTCACGATCGTTGGTTTCTCGACCGCATTGCCACCCATATTCTTGCCTTTGAGGGGGATAGTCAGGTGACTTGGTTTGAGGGGAACTACACCGAATACGAAGAAGACCGCAAAAAGCGTTTAGGGCGAGATGCAGATCAACCCCATCGTATCCGCTACCGTCAGTTAACGCGGCAGTAGGTGACAGGTGACAGGTGACAGGGACGTAAGGGCGAAATTTTTTTCGCCCTTACAATCTCACCTCTAGCGCCGTTACTGGTGGCGTTTGAACGGGCGCGGCCAGCGTGCGATACGGCATGATTTTAGTGCTGGCACCATGCGCAGAACCACCGCATACGAAATAGCGGAGGCGAGCACCGCGTAAATAAAGCTGCCCAAAAACAGAGGTAAAATCAGATTCGAACTGAAGTTAGACAAAGATTCAAAGTCAAATTGAGCCGGAAATGTAACGAGGGGAGTGTCAAGCAAAAACCTCCCTGTCCTGTACTGGGCCAGATACAGAAACGGCGCCGTAATAGGGTTACTAATCCACACCGCCATGGCCGCAGCAATTTTGTTTTGGCGCAGAACCATAGCCAGTGAGACAGCTATGGCGGTATGTAGCCCAAGAAACGGCGTCATCCCGACAAAAATACCTAAGGCAAACCCCTTGGCGATCTCATCTGGTTTGGCACGCAGACGTAAAAAAAGGAGTAGAAACAGTTTGAACTGTCTACTTATCCACCACTGACGCCACATAATTCTACAGTATCTCCCCGTGTTCCTGTCTTAGGACGCTAAATCCAGCAATTCTGCTCCGGCCTGATCCAGGGGCCAAGTGCTATATGCGTTAAGATCCAGATCCGCCCTTATTCCATGCTGCAGGTAATATTCTCCTGCGACTGCCAGCATTGCGGCGTTGTCGGCGCACAGGAGTGGGGCTGGAAAGTAAACCTCTACATCATCACAATGGACAAAGGCGCGGCGTAAAGCGCTGTTACACGCAACTCCACCGGCAATTACGATGCGCTTGAGGTTGTGGGCCTTAGCGGCACGTAACGTTTTTTGCTGCAACACCTCAACCACTGCGACTTGAAATGAAGCCGCCAAATCCGCCAGGACTTGTCCTTCTGGCATGGTGCCAAGCTTTTTTAACTGTGTCATCACTGCTGTTTTAATCCCGCTGAAGCTGAAATCATATCCCTTATGCTGCAACATCGGGCGCGGGAAGTTGAATGCCGTTGGATCACCTTGGGTTGCAAGTCTATCGATCTGCACCCCGCCGGGGTAACCCAACCCACACATCTTGGCGACCTTATCAAACGCTTCCCCGGCAGCATCGTCGAGAGTATGCCCGATAAGCTCGTACACGCCAATCTGTTTTACTATGTATAGATGGGTGTGCCCGCCTGAAACAGCTAGAGCAAGGTAGGGAAAAGGGATATCGTGTTCGAGTAGCGGGGCGAGGATATGCCCCTCTATGTGGTGCACCCCCACTAAGGGGATATCCCGCGCGAAGGACATGGCTTTTGCGTAGGATACCCCTACCAGTAACGCACCGATAAGCCCCGGTCCTCGAGTTACAACCATTCCATCTATCTGCTCCAGTGTAACACCGCCTTTGTTCAGCGCCTGCTCCACCACCACCGGACAGGAGCGCAAATGGTGGCGCGCTGCCAATTCAGGCACCACACCACCATATTCAGCGTGAATGTCAATCTGCGACGCAATGACGTTGCTAAGCACTGTACGTCCGTCGCGCACTACTGCAGCAGAGGTTTCATCGCAGGATGATTCGAGGGTCAGAAGAAGCATGCTTCTCTCCGTAACGCAAAAGTAAAAATCACAGCAGATTAGCCGCCAGTTCAGCCAGACCAGAACGCTCACCTTGCGTGAGGGTGATATGTCCAGATATGTTTTGTTCTTTGAATTTTTCCACTACATACGCCAATCCGTTGCTCGATGCATCCACATATGGGTTGTCAATTTGGTACGGGTCTCCAGTAAGGACAATTTTAGTTCCTTCGCCGGCACGGGTGATGATAGTTTTTATTTCGTGCGGGGTCAAATTTTGCGCCTCATCCACAATCATGTACTGGTTAGGAATTGAACGCCCACGGATATAGGTGAGGGGCTCAATCTCCATAATCCCCATGTCTACCAGCTCGCGGTAGCCACGTTTGCGTTTACCCCGATCCTCCACGCTGTTCAGGAGCAGATCAACATTGTCAAAAATGGGCTGCATCCAAGGTGCGAGCTTCTCTTCCACATCTCCAGGTAAAAAGCCTAAATCACGCCCCATAGGAAACACTGGGCGCGAAATGAGGAGGCGGCTGTACTGGTCATCATCAGCTACACGTTGCAATCCAGCAGCAATAGCAAGGAGGGTCTTCCCTGTTCCAGCTTTTCCTACCAGGGTTACAAGGCTAATAGAGTTGTCGAGGAGAATATCTATGACAAAGTGTTGCTCGCGGTTGCGGGCGTGAATGCCCCACATCCCATCTTTATGTGCTTTATACAAAGGCAGGAGTCGGGCTTCATTAGCATGGTAGCGGCATAACGCTGTGTGTGACGGGTTGCCAACATCTACCAAGGTTACACACTGATTTGGGTAGAGTTTGCTCCCATCTTCTTTTGCGACATTGTCAAACTCGAGAAACCCCTGCCCATAGAACCGGTCAACTTCAGTAGCAGGAACTTCCATCTCTATGGTGCCGGAGTAGAGCTCGGAAATAGAGACTTTGTCAGACTCGTAGTCCTGCGCTATTAATCCCATGGCGTCAGCCTTGATGCGAAGATTGGTGTCCTTGGTGACAAAAACCACAGGGCACTCGCAGTTTTCCTTCTCGGACATTGCAATAGCAAGAATGCGGTTGTCTTCACGCTCTGCGTCTAGTCCTGGGGGGAGTTTTTCCGCGTAGTTTTTGGCAAACAGCACCACCCTCAATTTGCCCCCATTTTCCAGCGTCACCCCTTGAGTAAGACCGCCCATTTCGCGCAGTGCGTCCAACTGACGCGATACTTGGCGTGCATTGCGCCCCACTTCGTTGAGATCCTTTTTAAACGTGTCGATCTCTTCAATGACGGTTATGGGGATAACTACCTCGTTGTCATCAAATTTATACATCGCCTGAGAATCGTGTAGCAGTACATTGGTGTCGAGAATGAATTTTTTAGGCATACTTCCTCCATGCGAGGGTGGGTGGTGTGAATGTTATGCAACAATGCTTTTCACCGCCATGATTAAGGTCTGGATATCCTCGTCAGTGTTGAAATATCCAGGACTTACGCGCACAGTTCCTCCAGGGAACGTGCCTATACTTCGATGTGCATCGGGTGCACAATGTAGGCCAGTGCGTACGGCTATATCAAATTTATGGTCGAGGATAAAGCCCACCTCGGCGCTATCCTTTTCATCTAGGGTGAACGAAATAGGTCCAGAATGTCCGGGTCCAGGGCCTGCCCCATACAACGCTACTCCGGCTATAGTGCCCAAGCCATCCCAGAGATGTTCCAGTAGTCGCTGCTCGTGGGCGCGAATTTTGTCCATCCCTTCGGTTTCTATAAATTTAAGCCCAGCCTGCAACCCCGCCAACGCTGCGGTGTTGAGGGTACCACTTTCGAAGCGCTCTGGCATCTGTGTGGGTTGTTCCAGCACGCTGGATAAATTCCCCGTCCCCCCAAGGATAAACGGTTCAAGTTCAATTCCGGTACGGACATAGATGAATCCGGTCCCTTGTGGGCCGAACAGCCCCTTATGTCCAGGCGCTACCAGAATGTCGATATCCATTTTTTCCACATCGATGGGGAGAGCCCCTGCGCTCTGTGCCGCATCCAGGAGGAAGATCGTTCCATGCTCACGGCACCAAGCGGAAACAGCCTCAATAGGTTGGACTGTTCCGGTCACGTTAGAGCAGTGGTTCATCACCACCATTGTGGTAGGGGCAGCGCTGCATGCACGTAGCATCGCATCCGGATCCACAAGACCGTGTGGATTGGATGCAACTTTGATCACTTCAACACCCTGTTGCTCCAGATAGTGGAGGGGTCTGGCAACAGCATTATGTTCCATGCTTGTGGTAACTACGCGCTGGCCTGGCTTCAGAACCCCAAAAAGGCCTGTGTTTATCCCCTGAGTCGCATTGAAGGTGAAGCAGACCTGCGTGCTGGATGGAATGTTGAAAAAAGATGCTATAGCTTCGCGGGTGGAAGCCATTGAATGTGCTGCCTGGCGTGCAATGCTGTAACCACCGCGCCCTGGGTTGGCACCATAGCTACGGGCTACGCTGTCTTGGGTGGTATATACAGATTCCGGTTTGGGAAACGAAGTTGCGGCGTTGTCGAGATAGATAGACAAAGATTTTCCTGCGGGTTAAGTGGAGTGAAATTAGCTAGTGGTGCGGAATGAAACACAAACCATCCCGCTTGATAGAGCAGTTAATGATTTAAGGTGAAAATATCACCAGTGCTGAAGCAAACGCAATTATAAAGTACTCTCCCGCAATTAGCCAGCCGCAGAAGTCAGCATAGTTGAAGGGGGATTATGCTGCCGTGCATCAAGCTCTGATGATGTGCGGTGAGGGGGGCTGAGTACTTACTAATCCGTTAGGGTAAACTTAGAAATATTGGACTTGACGCCACGACATATAGCGGTATAAATTCACTGCACCTACCGCATATGGTGTTTGTCCCGCGCACAGCGCTATAATAACCAACCCCGAAAAGGATAAGTTTGTATGACCGAGCACAGCAGTTCAGAGGCAATTCCACTTACCAAAAATGCACTTACCGTTCTTGAGCGACGCTACCTGAAACGGGATCAAGATGGGCGCACGCTTGAAACTCCGGCCCATATGTTTCAACGCGTCGCCGATGCTGTCGCCCAAGCGGAAGCAACATATTCTGGCCCTGAACGTGTCGAAGAGCTGAGCTCCCAATTTTACGCCATGATCTCCGCGCTGGAATTCCTGCCCAACTCCCCTACCTTGATGAATGCCGGACGCGAGTTGGGGCAGCTGTCAGCTTGTTTTGTTCTGCCGATCGAAGATTCGATGGAAAGTATTTTTGAAGCGGTGAAAAACACTGCTCTGATCCATAAAAGTGGCGGGGGCACTGGGTTTTCCTTTTCCCGTATCCGCCCAGCTAACGATGTAGTGCTTTCAACCAAGGGGGTATCTTCTGGCCCCTTGTCTTTTATGAATGTGTTTGATACTGCAACTGAGACTATCAAACAAGGTGGCACCAGACGTGGCGCTAACATGGGGATCCTGCGTGTAGATCATCCCGATATCATGGACTTTATCATGAGCAAACGGGATCAGAGCGTCCTTACCAATTTCAATATCTCTGTTGGGGTTACCGAAGAGTTTATGGAAGCGGTAAAACACGACCGCGAATACGACATCATCAACCCCCGTACCAATGAAGTGGTAAATCAGATGTCGGCGCAAAAGGTCTTTGACCATATTGTCGATCTGGCATGGAACAACGGTGAGCCGGGAATCATATTTCTCGACCGCCTCAATCGTGACAACCCCACCCCCCATATAGGGGAGATCGAGAGCACCAACCCCTGTGGAGAACAACCGCTGTTGCCATATGAGTCATGTAACCTTGGCTCTATTAACTTAAATAAAATGGTGGATGTGGAAAAAAGGGAGGTAGATTGGAACAAGCTTGAGCGCACTGTGGCCCTCGCAATCCGCTTCCTCGATAATGTCATCGATGTGAATAACTATCCCATTGAGCAAATCCGCGAGATGTCACTAGCCAACCGTAAAGTTGGCTTGGGTATCATGGGCTGGGCGGATATGCTGATTCAGTTAAAAATCCCCTACAACAGCAGCGAAGCGCTTGCCATGGGGGATAGGTTGATGGCTTTTATCAACGAAAAGGCACATGCTGCCTCGCGTCAGCTTGCAGCCCAGCGCGGCGCGTTCCCTAACTATAAGGGGAGCATCTACGATACGCGCGGGGAAGGGGAGATTCGCAACGCAACCTGCACCACCATAGCTCCTACAGGAACGATCTCTATTATTGCCAACAGCTCAAGTGGTATAGAGCCATTGTTTGCCGTTTCATATGTGCGCCAGGTGATGGATAACGATATTCTGGTAGAGGTGAACCCGCTCTTTGAGCAGATTGCGCGCGAACGTGGCTTTTACTCTATAGAGCTGATGAAGCTGATTGCAGAAAAGGGGAGCATCAGAGATTTCGACCAGATCCCAGAAGATGTGCGCCGGGTTTTTGTTACGGCACACGACATCACCCCTGAAGACCATATAAAAATGCAGGCCGTGTTCCAGCGCCACACCGATAATGCGGTATCCAAGACGGTGAACTTCTCTAACTCAGCTACCCGCGATGATGTAACTGCGGTGTACCAGATGGCGTATGAGAACGGGTGTAAAGGGGTGACAATCTATCGCGACGGCTCACGTGACAATCAGGTACTGTCGGTCACAAAAGAAGCTAAAGATGCGGTTGAAATCCCCATGGAGAGCCGCAAGCTGAGTCGTAAGCGTAATCGGCCGCGCAAGCTCGGTGGAGCAACCTATCAGATGGAAACCGGCTGTGGTCCCCTGTATGTAACGATCAACGAGGATCAACATGGTCTATTTGAGGTCTTTACCACTATGGGTAAAGCCGGTGGATGTGCATCATCACAGTGTGAAGCACTCGGACGCCTGGTGTCACTCGCATGGCGCAGTGGGGTGCAGGCACGTCAGGCGGTGAAGCAACTGATTGGAATTTCGTGTCACAAACACGCAGGTTTCGGCAACAACAAGATCACCTCTTGTGCCGATGCTCTCGCAAAGGCGATTCAACAGCACGTACAAATCGATGAAGATAACATGCCAGCGCAGGTAGTGCAGGGTGGAGCGTGCCCCGAGTGTGGTGGCCCAGTTGAGCATGAAGGTGGATGCTGTGTGTGCCGTTCCTGTGGTTTTTCAGAGTGCGCATAGAGGGAAACCATAGATATTCAGTGAGGTTAAGCATGAAATACGAGAATCTACATCAAGTATTTTTAGATCAAAAAAACCTTGAAGGATTTCGCAATTTCATTAATTCCTGGATCTACGCGGACGCTGACAAGGCGTTTGTAGTAGATCCAGGGCCCTTTACCACTATCCCTGTATTACTCGATGCGCTCCAGCAACGCGGCGTTAAACAGCTCGATTATATTCTTCTGACCCATATCCATATAGACCACGCAGGTGGAACCGGGGAATTGATCCGCCACTTTCCCAACGCGCAGGTGATCTGTCATCCCGCCGGGGTCAAACATATGCTTGAGCCGCAGGCACTCTGGGAAGGCTCACTTAAGGTATTGGGAGACGTAGCGCTGGAATACGGAGAGATAGTTCCCGTTCCACCGGAAAATCTCCGTCTCCAGCCACTGTTTGCCGACCAGGCAAAACTCAATGATCTCAAAATAGAGATTCTCCATACCCCTGGACATGCACCTCACCACGTCAGCTTTATGTTCAACGAACTTCTTATTGCCGGAGAAGTAGCCGGGGTGTGCTGTGACACCCCAGCAGGCAACTACATGCGCCCAGCAACTCCCCCGCGCTTTGATCTTGAGATCGCTTTGCACTCCTTACGCAAAGTTATGCAACGCCAACCGCAAAAGATAATTTTTGCGCACAGCACCATGCAGGATAACGCGCTGCACTGGTTGAATGTTGCCGAACAGCAACTGCACCTGTGGGTAAAAGGGGTTATCGAGCACATGGAACAAAAAGAAGATGGTGGGGCAGGGGAGGATTTTATTGCCACTATGTACAACTGGTTGCTCAGGCACGATCCTCAGTTCGCGCGCATTGAAGCGCTCCCGGCAGATATGCAACAACGGGAGAGGTATTTTCTTGGCAACAGCATTAAAGGGATGCGCGAATATAGTGCCAGAATAGATAAAACCCAGCGCCGGGAGATTGTCGCCCGGGCCGGGTTAGATATGTACAAAAAATACTCAAATTGGTGCTGAACTGGCTAGTGGTTATGGCGTAGGGTTGTGAGCCTCAGCCCAGTCGTTGAGTTTTTCTATCACTGCATCGCGGGTTTGATATGAAATCTCCGGGAGGGTGCCACCAAAAGCTTGTTCTGCTTCAGCAAACCCTTCCATAACCCCTTGCATAATTGCACCCAGACGTGCCGGATCCCCTCCGGCGATACCCACTGCCGCCTGAAAAATCCGCTCTGAGGTTTGTTCCACTCCAAAGTAACCATCTGCTGCAATAAGTTGTTGCGCCTCTTCCACCGAAAGGCTTTCGATATCTACACGGTTTTCACCCATTGAGAGCGTAGTGGCAAGACCCTGCTCTTCAAAGATTTTTATTACCAGGCTACGAAATAGGTTGAGTTGCGCTGCGTCAGCGGTTTTTAAATCGGCGCGATATAAACCGGCAGAGGCGGAGGTTTTACCCAAAGTGACATTATCCGTATAGCCTGTGGAGTTTGTAGCCTCAGTTGCAGCAGACGTGGCGCCCTGTTGTTGCCGGTTTTGCTGCATAACACGCTGCGCTTCAGTGCGGAACTGTTCCAGATGCGTATTGCTAATTGTCTGTGCCATGTTTTACTCCCTTCCGTGGGTTGCTCCTGTAGTTTCCGTACTTCAGGTAGTTTCTTGTTTAAATACTTCTCTATTCCTTATCGACACAGGGTTGAGCAAAGTTTACCTTACTCTTTAACTCCCTAGCGCCCGAACCATTTTTTCTTACTATTTTTCTTACTACTGTAGATGGTCACGAGGTTGCGTCCCTTTTTCTTGGATTCATACAGGGCTTTATCCGCACATGAAATGAGTTCATTTTTGCCGAAGGTGTCTGTCGCCGGGTTTATGCTGGCAACCCCGAAGCTAGCGGTTATGTAGTAGGTTTCATTTTCATAAGTAAAAGGATGTGCCGCAATCATGGCACGAAGTTTTTCCGCAACTCTTCCAGCTTCACTGGCATCTGTATCTGGCAAAACAAGAACAAATTCTTCCCCGCCATAACGGGCAAACACGTCATATTCACGGATATGGTTGCGAAATTGCTCAGAAAACTGAATTAGCATCTGGTCGCCAATCTGGTGTCCATGCGCATCATTAAACGGTTTAAAATGATCGATATCTATCATAACCACGCTGACGTTACTTTCATTTCGGTCGGCACGTTTAATCTCTTTATCAAGAAAGTTTTGAAAGTAACGATGGTTATGCGCCTCGGTCAAACCATCTATGTGGGCAAGTTTTTCTAGAAAAGCATTTTTCTTCTCCAAGTCCCTGGTCAATAGTTCCAGTTTGACCGTTTTTTCCACCAGTTCGCGGTTCATCTGCTCATAGGTGAGATTCAATACGCTGAGTTCGGCATTTGCTATCTGGAGAATTTCCGCAATCGATTTTTGGTGAGTGATTTTGATGTTGAAGAATTGTGCAGTCTCCTCAACCTCGGTGTGTACTTCATCCAGGAGTTTCTCCAGCATTCGTTTGCTGATGTCCAACTGTTGTTGCGCACGGCGACGGAATTTAGATACATGCTCTTCCGGACTCTTTGAGCGCCGCGCTTTAGATAGCATGCCCGATAGGTGCACCACCTGACATAGCAGTTTTATTTTTTTCGAATCCCCTGGGTATTTATGTGGCTGATGGTGATACGCTATGGGGGCAATCAGGGTTTTCAGGAAACCCCCAACGTTTTACCACTTCACTGCCAATATATGTATGCTCCGCACCAATAATCTGCTTTTCAATGTCTGAACGTTTGTAGTTATCACCAGAGGCAAGTATTTTATCAACTTCAGCATATTCAGCAGGGTAGGCGCGCGACAGTATCAGCACCCCAAGGTTTTGCAACAAACTTGCCACAAAACCCTCTTCGGAATCCTCTGCGCCCATTGCAGTGATTAACATCCGTGCTGTTACCGCTTCAAAGAGGGAATTCTCCCAGAATGTTGCATAATCGAAGTTTTTAGCTTTCATCTGTTCCGGCTTTAAGAAAGAAAACGATAACACCAGACTGCGTACCGCATTGGTACCGAGGATGGAGGCTGCCTGGTGAATGGTGCCTATTTGTTGCGGAAAGCTATAAAATGCAGAATTAACCACGCGCAAAAGCTTGGTAGACAATGATATGTCCTTGGAGATCAAGGAGGCAATGTCGTTGATAGTGGTTTCTTCCTGCGACGTAATAGTAATCAGGCGTGATGCGACATTTGACAAGGTGGGAAGTTCAGATGAATTGAGAACAAATTCAAGGATTTCTTCCTGTGACTGTTGTGGCATAACTGCTCCAGTTCAGCGCCCGAAGGATAAAATATATAATAAACCAGCTTATAAATCCTATCATAACACCACAGTTGTATATAATGAATAATGTTGGCTCGGGTTAGTGCATAATATGCTATGAGTCGCATAATATATATTATGTAAACTTTGCCGCGTACCGATAGACCGTACCCTAAGTTGCTGTCTTTAGGTACGGTCGAGCCCTGATCGCGCTCTGCTGTTCTGCTCTCTCATCCCGCACCGATGTTTCCCGGGAATGTGTCTGGGTCTTTATCTAGATGAGATTTTCACATTATCTGTCTGTTTAGCGCCGCGGGTCAAATACCCCCTATGAACAGCTTGGCTATCGTAAAGTAAATAATCAATCCGGTGATATCCACAATGGTGGTAAGAGCCGGGCTTGCTACCACCGCCGGGTCCAGCTTCAGTTTCGCGGCGCCTAAAGGAAGTAACGCCCCTATCAACGTGGATGTGACCACCTGCAATCCCAGCGCCAGTGAAATGGCACTGGCAATCCGCAGTAGAGAAAAACCGTCCGGCATGGATGACCCGCCGCCAAAAAAGAATACGCGCCCAAAAGCAATCGCACCAAGGAGTAATGCCAGTAGAAACGCAACCTGAAATTCCTTCCCCAGGATACGCACGATATCTTTGGGGGAAATTTCTTTTAGCGCTAAAGCCCGCACCACCAGGGTGGCGGATTGACTCCCGGTGTTGCCGCCGGTGTCAGCTAACATCGGCATAAACATTGCCAGAATTGCAAATTGCAGCAACAGCCCTTCAAAGTGTTGCACAATAAAGCCCGACACCAAACCCAACAGCGCCAGGGCTATCACCCACGGATATCTGTTTTTGAAATGGTCCCAGACGCTCGTTTTTATATATGCGGCATCCGCATGGGCACCACCAATCCCCATGAATTTTTCCATATCCTCGGTGTGCTCCTGGGTGATGATGTCAAAGGCGTCGTCATGGGTGACTATCCCTACCAGGGCATTCTGCGCGTCGATGATGGGCAAGGCGAGCAAATCATATTTCTGGATTTTATGTGCCACCTCTTCTTGGTCATCCTCAACCCGGGCAAAGATCACCGCCTTATGCATGATTTCATCCACCCGCGCTGTACGCTGTGCCAAAATAAGCCTTTTGAGCGATACAAAGCCCAGCAGCTGGCGGTGTTGCCCCAGCACGTATGCGTAATAGATCGTCTCGCTGTCGGGGGCGACTTCGCGCAGGTGTTCAATCGCCTGCGCTGTGGTTAGCTCTGGAGTTAGGGTCGCATAGGCGGAGGTCATAACTGCGCCGGCGGTGCCCTCTTCGTGCACCGACAAAGAGCGAATATCTTCCCGCTCAGCCTGCGCCAAAGCAGGCAAAACAGATTCCTGTAGCGACTCTGGCAATTCCTTGAACAGGTCGGTACGGTTATCCGGAGGCAAGTCGGTTATGAGTTTCGCAACATCCTTGGAGGGCAGATTTTCAACTATTTTTATTTGCAGCTCTTTCTCAAGGTGGCGGAAAATTTCCGCCCGCAGCTGTTTATCTGCATGTTGAAGTAACGGCCAGATATCTGTATCCGCCAAGAGCGAAATTGACTCCGCCGTAACCGCAGGATGCCTTGATGCGTAGAACTCTTGCAGCGCTGGCGGGTCTGCAGATATAAGCAGTTCTGGATTGGCGTGAAGTTTTTCGTGTTTCATAATTATTCCTTGTGGCAGGTGCAAGTGGTTAATATTGCAGCGAGAATTGGTGTTTGGCGTATGTGTTATACCGTAGTTAAATCTTGTACGCAGGTATAAAGAAGCTCTACCCCTACTGCAATCGCGGCAAACGAGCTTTGTTCTTTTATGTTATGGCTCACCCCTTCGATGCTGGGGATAAACAGGAGTGCTGTGGGGGCTATAGCGGCAAAGTGCATGGCATCGTGCCCCGCGCCGCTCGGCATCTCCATGGTGGTGATATTCAAGGCATTGGCGAGATGCTGGATCCGTTTGCGCAGCGGCGTATCCAAAAGTATCGGCTGGTCGTTACTCAGGGTTTTTATACAGAGATCAAGGCTGCGCGCCTGTGCAATACATTCAATTCTGTGCTGCAGTTCTGCCCCCGCTCGGGTTTTTGCTTCCATGTTGGTATCACGCAAATCAATTTGTAAATGGGTCCTGCCCGGAACCACATTCATGGCACCCGGTTCAACCTCCAACACACCTACGGTCCCGACACCGGATCCACCTGCGTTGCGCGCGATCTCCTCCACTGCCAGCACAACTTCCGCTGCGCCAGCCAAGGCATCGCGGCGCATATGCATGGGGGTAGTGCCGGAGTGATCACTGCGCCCTGTAAGTACGAGGTCAAACCTGCTCGGTGCGGCGATAGCTGTCACCAGACCGATATCTATATTTTCTTGCTCCAGAATCGGCCCCTGCTCAATATGGAGTTCCAGAAACACATGGATATCCTCTTTGCCCAGCACCTCTTGCGCGAGGGTATCTGCATTGCAGCCACTCTGTTGCAGTGCGGTGTGAAAACTTGTGCCTTCAGAGTCAGTAATTTGTCTGAGCTCTTCACTGCTTAATTTTCCAGTAATCGCCTTGCTCCCAAGGGTTGCAACCCCAAAGCGACTCGACTCTTCGGCGCAGAAACTGATAACTCTTACAGAACGCTGGAGTTGGATATCGTTGGCACGCAGGCGCCGTACCACTTCAATTCCTGCCAACACTCCGATAACACCGTCGTAATGCCCTCCATGCGGCACCGTATCCAGATGGGAGCCGATAACTACATGGGGAAGCTCCGGGCGTGATCCTTGGAGCACACCATGAATATTTCCCACCGCATCGATGTGCACCTCCAGCCCTGCAGCACCCATGGTTTTAATGAGATAAGCACGCGCTTCGTGGTCCGCCTTGGTGAGGGCTAAGCGCGTCACTCCGCCGTTATCTAGAATGCCGCACTGGGCGATGGAATTAAAGTCGTGTCTGAAATTGTGCATAGTTGAATTTTCCTAAAGCTGCCAAAGTATTCCGAACTTCCCAAGTGTCAGATTACCATGGTACTCTATGGCGGATTCTGAACGCGCAGGTTTTGCAGATAATAGCGCTATCAAGGGCACAACGGCAACATCAGCCGTAGAATAAAATACCTTGTCATATAAAAAATGGACAAAACATGGAGGAAGTTATGGGTAAAAATATGGGTAAAAAGCTTATTATTGGATTTGTTTTGAGTTTGGCAGTGTTTGGGGCACATGACAAAGCCGCTGCGACAGGTTTTCAGTTAAGTCTAACCCCTGATATTGCTATCCATCCAGACACCACCCGCATCAACGGGATTGCCCTCAATATCTGGGGACAGAACCCCCAGCGTGCCCTGGCGCTTGGGTTTATAAACGGCTCCTCGCATGTCAGTTCAGGGGTAAGCTTGGGGCTGCTTGCAAACTATGCGCAAGACTACTCCGGTGCCCACCTTGCCTGGTTTGCCAACTATACCTCGGGGCGTTTTTCCGGTCTGCAACTGAGTGCCTTCAACTACGCCACCCACTTGAACGGGGTGCAACTCGGCTTGGTGAACTTTTCCGAAACGGTTGAAAAAGGCTTGCAGGTTGGGCTGCTCAACATCATGAAAAACAACGTCTACTGGTTCGGTGCCATGCCGGAACAGGTCGCCCCTATGATGGTGCTGGTCAACTGGCGTTATTAAGCAGAGATCAACGTACCTGCCCTGCCCCTGCGCTGACATCTTTTAGGGATAGACTTATGCGGTTGCGCTTTTCATCAATAGCGAGCACACGCACAGCAACCTGTTGCCCCACTTTCACCACGGTGGCCGGGTCTTTGACAAAGCCCTGTGCCAGTTCGCTGATATGGGCAAGACCATCCTGATGTACGCCAATATCGATGAACGCCCCAAAGTTGGTGACGTTGGTAACTATGCCGGGCACCTGCATCCCTGCATGTAAATCGCTGATTTTCTCGATCCCCGCAGCAAAGGAAAATGCTTCAAACCTGCTGCGGGGGTCACGCCCGGGCTTCGCCAGTTCCTGCAAAATATCATTCAGGGTTGGAAGTCCGATATCAGCACAACAATAGCGCTGCAGATCAATGGCGTTGCGTTTTTCCGCACTCTGCATCAGTTCCGCTACGCTGGTGCGGTTATCTGCACATATCTGTTCCACCAACTTAAATCGCTCGGGGTGAACCGCAGAACGGTCCAACGGATCGGGGGCATTGTAGATCCGCACAAACCCGGCGGCCTGTTCAAACGCCTTCGGCCCTAAGCGTTTCACCTTTTTCAGCTCTTTCTTGCGCGTAAATGGACCGTGTTCATCACGATAAGCCACAATATTGTGTGCCAACTGCGGTCCAAGGCCTGACACATAGGCAAGGAGTGCGGCGCTGGCGGTGTTTAACTCAACCCCCACATGGTTAACGCAAGATACAACTGTGTCGTCAAGGCTGCTTTGGAGCGCGTTTTGATCCACATCATGTTGATACTGCCCTACTCCGATCGATTTAGGGTCGAGCTTCACCAACTCCGCCAAGGGATCGGCAAGGCGTCTGCCGATGGAGACCGCACCCCGCACCGTTATGTCGTGTGCCGGAAACTCCTGCCGCGCAATGTCTGAGGCGGAATAGATCGAGGCACCACTCTCGTTTACCGACACAATCAACGGTTCCGGCTCTAGGGCGCAGTTGCGGATAAAACTCTCGGTCTCGCGCCCAGCCGTGCCGTTGCCAATAGCAATGGCCTCAATAGCGAAGCGTTTAACCAACTCCTGCACCTCTTTGTGCGCCTGCGCGGCTTTCCCTGCGCCAGCAAACGGGAAGATCACCCCATCGTATACAAGCTTCCCCTGCCGATCTAAACACACTACTTTGCAGCCAGTGCGAAACCCCGGATCAATTGCGAGGATAGACTTTTGCCCCAAAGGTGGTGCCATGAGCAGTTCCCGCACGTTGTCGCGAAAGACCCTGATCGCTTCGGTATCTGCGCGTTGCTTAAGTTCTGCGCGCAGTTCTGTCTCCATCGACGGTGCAAGGAGGCGTTTGTAACAATCTTCACACGCCTCTTCAAGCTGTGCAGCGTTTTTCTTCCCCTGCGCAAAGCGCTGTTTGAGTAACGCAACTGCATCTTCGGGGTCGGGGCGTAGCGAAACCTTTAGAAATCCTTCGGTTTCAGCGCGCAAAATGGCCAAGAACCGATGGGATGGAGCAGCCGTAGCTTTTTCGCTCCAGTCAAAATAGTCTCTGAATTTCTGCGCCTGCTCGATGTGCTTTTTAACTACACTGGTGCACAGATGCGCTTTGGCTAAGAACAGCGCCCGCATCTGTGCACGTGTGGCGGGGTCTTCATTTATGTGCTCCGCGACGATGTCACGCGCCCCAGCCAGGGCAGCAGCACCTGTATCCACCCCCAGCGCCGGATTGATGAAACCCGGTGCTGCCTGCTTTGCATCCTCTGTGCTGGTTAGGATAAGCTGCGCCAGCGGTTCGAGTCCCCGTTCGCGTGCAATGGTGGCACGGGTGCGGCGCTTAACCCGATGTGGCAGGTAGATATCTTCCAGCTCTTTCAAGCTTGTTGCCGCCTCAATCTGATGCTTGAGGTCGCCATGGTAGAGCTCCCGTTCTTCCAGCGAGGTGATAATAGCTGCACGCCGTTGCTCCCGTTCCACCATGCGCATGCGCGCATCCCGAATAGCGGCGATCGCCTCTTCATCCATACTGCCGGTGAGTTCTTTGCGGTAGCGCGCGATAAACGGCAAGGTTGCGCCGCTGTCGAGGAGTTCAAGGACCGCGTTCACCCCTTTAGGGTTTAGCTTCAAATCTGTTGCGATGGTTTTTACCATATCGAGTTGCATAGATGTTCTATAACCACAGCACTGCTGTGACTCCTTTTATTCAGCTAGAAAGCAGGCGGGATCTTTTGCATTGAACGGGTCATGCCCGTAGCCGTAGGTTACTGCCGGGCACCCGCCACACACCGGGCGCAACCGGCAGTCGATGCAGGCAGCTGAACCGCGCCGGTATGCTTTAGCTTTTTCGGCGGAATAGATCTCTTCCAGGCTACTGTGGAGGATATTGCCGATAGGTGACGGATATTTACGACACGCATGAACCTCACCACTTGGCAATACAGAGACAAAATTGAACGCCGCACCACAGCCAAAGCCAGTACAACCGCCGAAAAGATCCCTCCCCTGCAGGTCGCGTTCAATGTTGATAAGATTATCTTTCATAGCCATTATCGGGTTTTCCCGGCATGCGGCCAGATAGTCTTTGACGAAGGCCTGATAGTTTGCCTGTTCCGCGCTCTGTAGTGCGGCCCCCTCTCCTACCATGGAGAGGCGGTTGTACGTGAAGAGATCCACACGTTCGCGCAACTCCTGTGCCAGAGGCAGAACCTGATCCAGATTGTCCTGCGTCAGGGTCAGCATCACCATAGCATAGACCTCTTTTTTCTGGAGCAGCTCGAGAAAGTCCATGACTGCCCTATAGTTGCCCGTTCCGCGGATATAATCGTTGTGTTGCTCCAACCCTTCCAGACTTACCTGATAAAAAACCGGTTTTTCAATTTCCAGGATCTGTTCTAAGCTATGTTCATTTACCGGATTCCCCAGGATTGCCGGAGTCAGGTTCCGTTCTACTGCAGCGCGGTAAAGTGCTACAAAGGATGGATGCAAAAACGGGTTGCCTCCGGAGAATGACACTTGCCCCGCCACATGCTGGGTGCGACAGAAATTGCGCATCTGCTCCAGAATTGTAATCCCCTGCACCAGACTCACATCTTCCAGCGCACTACGATCATAGCAATGGCGGCAATTCAGATCACAGCGCTGGGTGATGTGCCACTGCAACGTAAAGACCTCGGCGTTAAGAAAATGCTCCGGGGTTCCTTCCGGCACAGGGAAATCTTCTCTGCGGAAATCATCCCTGCGCCGGTGCAGGGAAGATTTTGGTTGCAGGATTAATCCCTTGTTAACCCCGTGCTCAATAGCTCGGTCTAGCACTCCCACCGCCTCTCCTTGCGTGGCTGCCACCTCGCGCAGATTTAGCTGCTCGGCAACCAGTTTCAGGGCCAGAAGATCATCCGCACACGCAACACTCTTTTGGCAGCGTGCATCCTGTGGCAGCTGCCACAGTAGAATAAATTCCTGCCCCGGTTGCGGCTCTATCTCCTTGCGCTCAAGCACTGGCAGCAAGCATCTCCAGCCCACCTCAATCAGGTGCAGGGTTGGGTTGAGGCACAGCGTTGCGGTGGGGATCTCTATCTCTGGTGCGGCATAACAACACTGGTGCCATGCGAGCTCAAGCCGTGCCAGATCTGGGAGATACGCAGGAATGTCTTCTGTTGGCAAAACTGCTTTAAGTGCCTGGGCAAATTCCTCCGTCGCATCCAAGTTCTGCGCAAAATGGTTCTGCCAGCTTGGAGGGAGTTTTTCAGCAGAGCGCGGAAAGATTTTGTGCAACTCAATTGGCATATAAGCTCCAAAGAAACCGTATAGATGGCTCCAAAAAAAAAGGATTGGCCGTTTAAAAACGCCAATCCGATAATAGAGGTATCAGAAGAGATGAACAAATGAAAAATATTATGTTGTCAGTACCACCGGTACTGCTCAGTTAGACCCGCCTCAGCCACCTGGAGCAGGTTTTTTCTTAGGGGCATCTTTATCGGTACTCACGGTACCGTCTGGTTGCCCACCTCAGCCACTTGGAGCAGGTTTTTTCTTAGGGGCATCTTTATCGGTACTCACGGTACCGTCTGGTTGCCCGCCTCAGCCACTTGGAGCAGGTTTTTTCTTAGGGGCATCTTTATCGGTACTCACGGTACCGTCTGGTTGCCCACCTCAGCCACTGCCTGCAGGTTGTTGTTTTTTCTCGGCGCTGACCGCGTCGTGGTTTTTGGATCCTCAACCGCTGCCGGCATGAACCTGCGACGGTGGGGAAACGCCAACTGCGGACAGCAGGGTAGTAATACCCACCCCCGCGAGGATTTTTCCCATCTCTGTGTCGTGCATATGATCCTCCTGAACGTTAAGCAATAGGTTTAGGCAATAAAGCTTTTAGCAACAATTTGTTTTGCCTATAACCAGACTTTAACTGCTCCAACGCAATTGTCAAACATGTGGATCACATAATACTGCAAAGAGGAAAGAGCAGGGGGTGCGATGCAATCGATCCCAGCAGGAGAACACGATCCCAGCAGGAGAACACGGTGCCAGCAGGAGAACACGGTGCCAGCAGGAGAACACGGTGGAGTAGTTGGAGTAGTTGGAGTTGGTTTCGTGTTGAATGGCGGAATGGTGAATACCATGAATGCGGGGGGTAACAAATACCGTATTCAGAGCCTGTTCGACCCGCAGCGGCAGTTTTACATTGCTGTGATGAAACAACGTACCCGCTAGAAACACAGCTTCATACACAACGTATATCCACGCTGCTGAGCCTATCAAGACAGCCTGCATAGCGCGGAAAAACTTAAATTATGGCAACGGAAACGTCGATGCATCTTGGGCAAGCATGTAGTATTCATCCACTTCATGCATGAGGAAACTAACGAAAGCTCGATTGGCTGGAGACAGGGTTGCATCTTTTTTCCAGGCGATTGCCAAGTCGAGAAAAATCGGCGGCTCGCAGGATAGAGTCGCAATATCAGGGTCATTGCGCACCGCCATTTTAAGGAGAAACGCCAGCCCAAGCTCCTCTTTTACCAGATTTCGCACCAGTGAGGATAGATTGGTTTCCGCCATAATTAGTGGCTCTATCCCCTCCGCTACGGCCAACTCATCCACAAGTTTGCGCAGGTGATACCCTTCCTTAAACACTATCAGTGGGGTGCGCAACAGTTCGCGGAGAGGGTGGTGCTTTTTGTTTGCCAGAGGATGATAGCGATGGACGCACGCGACCACCTCGTCATGCAACAGATGGTGGGAGTCAAGCCCAGCTGGGATCTCTCCGCTGATGATACCAATATCGATATCACCTGCTATTATCTGGCGTTGAATATTCCATGCGCTATCCCCGAAGATCGATATGTTCAGCGCCGGAAACTCTTGCTTGAAGGTTGCAATGATTTTCGGGAAAAAGAAGCCGCTCAACATCGGGGTCAGCCCCACCTGCACCTCCCCTTTAAGGAGCCCCCGCAGATCTGCAATCTCCTGGCGTGCTTGATCTACTTTCCGGAAAATATTGCGCGCATTCTGTGCCAGAGATTCACCCTCAACTGTGAGGGTGATCTTGCGTTCGCGCCGGTTAAAGAGCTTTACCTCCAATTCCTCTTCAAGCTTCTTGATCCCGATGCTGATAGCTGACTGAGCGATATTTAGTTTCTCCGCTGCGCGGGTAAAGCCGCCATTATCTATCACCGTCAGAAAAAACCTCAATTGGCGTAGATCCATCTTCCCCTCCTGCCCGCTGGGTTTAACCCTGTTCTGTTAGGGTTATATTTATCCCAGCTATTATCTATAATATAGATAGATTTGATATAAACAATATATTTCTAACATCGAAATTGCTTTGCTATACTTCAAATAACAATAATTTAGCACCTTAATGGCTTGAAAATCGTGCAAGAAACCCTGAGGAGAACAGCATGCCGGTATATCTGGATTGCAACGCCACAACACCTGTAGAACCTTCAGTCGCAGCGCTGGTGACGAGGTTTACGCAGCAGGATTTCGGGAATGCAGCCAGCCCCATCCACGACTATGGCCTGTTTGCCCGCGCCGCAGTGGAGCATGCGCGCAATTTGGTAGGTAAAGTGGTTGAGGCGCGCCCCGATGAGGTGATTTTCACCAGTGGTGCCACTGAAAGTAACAATATGGCGATTCTGGGGCTTATAGAGCACGCACATAAGACCAAACGGCGCCATGTTATAACCAGCGCCATTGAGCATAAAGCGGTTCTTGAACCGGTTGAATATCTTGAGCGCCACGGGTTTGAGGTGGATATTGTCCGTGCCAATTCTGATGGACGTTTTAGCGTGGAACATCTGGCACAAGTGCTCAGACCCGACACCTTGCTGGTATCTACCATGCACGTAAACAATGAAACTGGGGTGCTGCAGCCTCTGGATGAGGTGGAGCAGCTCCTTACAGGGCACGACGCCCTCTGGCATGTGGACGCGGCCCAGGGGTATGGCAAGGAGCTTGAGCAGCTGAAAAGTAAGCGCATAAACATGCTGGCGCTGAGTGGACACAAAATCTTCGCACCCAAAGGGATCGGCGCTCTCATTCTGCGCAAGCAGGATGGCCATTTCCCTCCGCTGCAGCCCCTGATGTTCGGCGGCGGACAGGAACAGGGGCTCAGAGCCGGAACCTTACCGGTACAGCTGATTGCCGCGTTCGGTGAAGCTGCGAAGCTCGCCCTGCGCATGCATGCCGAGCGTGAAGAGAAGTGTATTGCGTTCAGAAAAAAAGTGCTGGCGCTGCTCAGCACCCTGGATGTTGAGCAAAATGGAGCAGAACGATGGACCCTGCCCCACTCCATCAACATCTCACTGCCCGGAATCGCATCTGATCAGGCGATCCGTGCCCTGAAAAATGTAATAGCGATTTCGAGCACCTCGGCCTGCACTTCGCATACCCAAACACCAAGCCATGTCCTGGCCGCAATGGGACGTTCCCCGGCGCAGGTTGAAAGCTCACTCCGCCTCTCCTGGTGTCACATGACCCCAGAGGTTGACTGGGATGCAGTTGCTACAATACTGCACAACCTGCACAAAACTAAAACATAATTAGGAGCTGACTATGGATGTATTTAAACGTCTGGAAGAAACGGTAAATAAGCAATTTGATCATGGCGATCTGCCTAAATGGCTGGCAGACCCTGCCCTCGAGGTGGCGCGCTCACCCCAGTTGTATCAAGACAATGAGTATCTTGTTGAATTGCTGCTCCAACAGGTGGAGGAGTACGATGTTTACGCCGAAGCCGGATGTTGCAAATGGGCGTATGATCACGAGGATGTCGCCAGAACCCTTAGGTGGTTAAAGGAGGGAAAATGAACATTTTCGAGCGCCTACAGAGCGCAGTAAATAGCGCGCAAGAGGAGCGGGAGTTGCCCGATTTTATCGCCCGGGATATTGAAACTATTCTGCAGCAGCGCGCCGATTTTAGCGCGCGCGCGGCAGAGTTGGAACAACTGATCGAGATGCTGAGCAATTATGATACATACGGCCAAACAGGGTATCTCGGCATGGGGATAGATAGCGTTATTCTGCAGGGAGCAGTAGGGCGATTGTTGGAGCAGCGCAGGGAGCAGTAAGAAAAGCAGTAAAAATTATGCTCTTCTAGCACTTTCTGCCCACTGTTTTGCAGGTTGGTATTCAGGTACAATTTCATGCAATAACGCAACGGTACGGGCCAGATCCAGTTTGCGTGCGGTGACGAAGAGCTCCTCCAGCTGCTCCCGGAGGATCTCTTCATCCTCCTGTATCGATCTGGCGACACATATTTTTTCGTGCGTAGTGGGTTTAACCCCCTCCCCGTCCAGAAGCAGCTCTTCATACAGCTTCTCTCCTGGACGCAATCCGGTGAAGACGATATCTATATCTTCATACGGTTCCTTGCCCGAAAGGCGGATCAACTCCTCTGCGAGGTGGAGAATTTTGACCGGCTCCCCCATATCCAACAGATAAATCTCCCCCCCTGCGCCCATACTTCCAGCCTGAAGCACCAGTTGCGCCGCTTCGGGGATGGTCATAAAAAAGCGCGTTATATCCTTATGGGTTACAGTTATCGGTCCCCCTTTGTAGATCTGCTTCTGAAACGTGGGGATCACACTCCCGTTGCTGCCCAGCACATTCCCAAACCGCACCGTAACAAAACGTGTGCGGCTGCGGCGTGCCAGGGCCTGAACTATTTTCTCTGCGGCGCGTTTGGTTGTCCCCATAATATTGGTGGGATTTACCGCCTTGTCCGTGGACACCATCACAAAGCGTTCCACCCTAAACATGTGCGCCGCTTCCGCCACTATCTGGGTGCCGCGGACATTGTTATTGACCGCCTCCGCCGGGTTGACCTCCATCATGGGGACATGTTTGTACGCCGCCGCGTGAAACACCACCTCAGGCATAAATTCGTCAAAAATCGCTTCCACACGCGCACGGTAGCGGATATCACCAACAATAGGGAAGATGCGAAGCTTAGGAAAGCGCTGGCGCAACTCCTGCTCGATGCTGAACAGTGGAGTCTCACCGTTTTCAAACAGCACCAACTTCGCCGGATTAAAGCGCACCACCTGACGGCATAACTCACTCCCGATACTTCCCCCAGCTCCAGTGATCAGAACACGCTTTCCACGCAGATACGCAGAGATGTTCTCAGTATCAAGGCGCACTGGTGCACGCCCCAGCAGATCCTCCAGCGATACCTCTTTAATCTGCTCGATCAATACTGACCCATCAATCAGCCCCCCCACGCTGGGGAGGGTTTTGAACTTGACCCTGGCGTTATGACACTGCTCCACAATGCTCTTTAGGCGCTTTCCACTCGCCGACGGGATCGCAATAACCACTTCTTCAATGCGGTGCTTACGGCATAACTTAGGGATATCTGCACAGGTGCCAAGAACCGGGAGACCAAGAAACTTATTTTTCTGCTTACGCGTATCATCATCTACAAACCCGATGGCGTAGTACGGTAGTTTACGATTTACCCGCAATTCGCGCACAATCATCTGCCCGGCATCGCCTGCTCCCACTATAAGCATCCGGGTTTTTCTCGATTTACCCTCGCGTAAACGTGGGGAGCGTTCCCTGATTACGCGGATTAAAAACCGCATTCCCGCAATCAAGAGAAAACAGAACAGTCCATCCAAAAACAGCACCGTGCGTGCAATGGACTCCAACCGAAACGCAAATGCTGCATACATCACCACCAGCGCCGAACTCAGTACGTTTGCTTTGCTGATTGCAATCAGATCTGCCATGGAGACATAGCGCCACCAGCCACGGAAAAGCCCGTAGTACCAGAATACCGCTATTTTAATCGCCAGCACTGCCGGCAACAGGCGCCAGAACGCTTGCATGGGGAACATCTCAAGCCGGAAATCATAGCGCACCAGAAACGCAAGCACCAGCGCCACTGCAATGGCACACAGGTTTATGGTAAACGTGAGCAAACGTTGGATGAAGACGTGTTTCAACATAAAGACCCTATATTAATAGTGCGTCTAAGTACGGCGCTTTTAAAGGTAGAATAAGAATTTACTCAGATGTGAGCGCGAGTTGAGCCACTCTAAGAACAACGCAAATATATTAACATTAAATAAATATAAATGCTATATGCAGGGGTAAGGTACAAAAATTCAGGCACAAGGGGCAAGAGATAAAATTGAGGCCTGAAACCATGAACCTCAAAAGCACTTACCACAGAGAACACAGAGGTAAATCTGAGGAAAATCATAGACCTAAAGGTTTTGATTTAACTCCCGCCCTTCTCGGTGTCCTCAAGTGAGCGCAGTGAACGGGTGGTTCGATGATCTTAAAAGCAGTAACCACAGAGAACACAGAGAAAAATCTGAGGAAGACCTTTAAAACTATAAAGCTAAAGAATTTGTTTTATCTCCCGCTCTTCTCGGTGTCCTCAAGTGAACGTAGTGAACGTAGTGAACGGGTGATTCATCCGATCTTAAAAGCACTTACCACAGAGAACACAGAGAAAAATCTGAGGAAGACCTTTAAAATCATAGACCTAAAGGTTTTGATTTAACTCCCGCCCTTCTCGGTGTCCTCAAGTGAGCGCTAGCGAACGGGTGGTTCGATGATCTTAAAAGCAGTAACCACAGAGGACACAGAGGAAGAGCTGAGAAAACCGTAAAATCTTTTGAACGCTGATAAAGGCGGATGGACGCTGATTTTAAACCCCGAAAGATTTGCCCTGGGTTTTGAATCATGCCCTTTCAGCGAAAATCAGCGTCCTATTGCATTTGACCTTGGATCTGAAACCTCCCTCCCTTGGCTCCATATAGAACAACTTGCGGGTAATACTTTTGGATGATAAAGTATTACCAACGCGCATGAAAAAGGAGTAACGCTAATGACAGCTATCACCAAGCCAATGTCAGTCAAGCTTGACCAGGAAACACGCGCCCGGATTGAACATCTTGCGACAGTCCGCCGCCGTACCCCGCATTGGATGGTGCGTGAGGCAATTCACCAATTTATTGAACGAGAGGAAAAACGCGAAGCATTCCGACAAGATGGTATCAAGGCGTGGAATGAATACCTCAACAATGGCCAACATGTAACAATGCAGGAAGCTGATGAGTGGTTGGCAGCACTTGAAGCAGGCCAGGACAGGGACCTACCTGAATGCCACGATTGATATGGTCACCATCTGCACTTGCTGATGTACAGCGTCTCTACCGTTTTTTAGCCCAAAATAACAGTACCGCCGCAACACGCGCAGTAAAGGCGATACGTGAAGGGGTAAAGATCCTGGCCAAACAGCCCGAGGCTGGAAGACCTGACCCTGAGATGGATGCGGAATATCGTGAATGGTTAATCAGCTTCGGCAACAGTGGCTATATTGTGCTCTATCACTTTGACGGACAAACTGCGGTTATCCTTGCCATACGACACCAAAAAGAAGTTGGTTACTGAATAGCCAGTGTCAGGATAACTGGCAATAAGCGATAATAATTCATTCGGAAACGCATAACCGAGCCCGATAGCCTATTCTTCAAATCCCCCCCCTGAACGCTGATAAAAGCGGATACACGCTGATCTTAAAACCAAAAGATTTTGACCTTGGTTTAAATCATGCCCTTTCCGCGAAAATCAGCGTCCTATTGCTGTTGAATTTGCTTTGCGTCCTCTAGGGGTACCCGTCATCTACATAATCCGATGGTAGACCCCTAAAGTTTTTTAAAGTTTTTCTGAGAGAATCTTAAAACCTTTGGAAATAAAAGATTGTGATTTAACTCCCGCCGGTTATGTCCGTATAGTGCTGTAAATTAATAAGGCCATCGTGGCCTGTATCCCGTAAGATTGGTGTTGCGAGACATCAACCTAAAACGAGAAAGGAAAGCCACGATGACCGATTATGAGATTACT
>JAVERS010000075.1:0-4679 GCA_034007015.1 Desulfuromonadaceae bacterium | reverse complement strand
GCGAACTCACGTAGCATTTCAGTGCTAAACACACCCTGTTCATACAACTCTTCCATCCCCTGACGGGTAGATTCTACCGTAAGGGTTATAGCGCGTGATTTTTCCACAAAGGTGTTTACGGTCTTATTTTTGGTCTGAATGATGTACGCCCCAAACAAAATCCCCAGCAACAGGGTGGGCAGCAGCACACCTACAGCTATAACTTTGACCTTCAACGACATGTTTTTCATCTACTTTAATCTCCTGCCGATAGATATTATGCGGGACAAAAACACCACCATAGTTGGAAAGGGGTTACGCGCACTCAGCTGCCTGACCATAACGGTAACATTGGAAAAACCACCTAGACATACATAGCTAAATCTAACATTACTGGTGAAGAATATTAGCACCGGAGAGGCCACTACTCAAGGCAAAAAATGAACACTATATTTGTTATAATTAGCGCTTTTCCTTCTCAACTCTTGTAATCACTTCTACCTCGCCTGGGAGGCTAAGCATATAAAAGGTAACCCCAGCGCCAACACTACCAAGCAAGACACGCACCCACACAGGCTCCATCAACCACACTGACACCCCAATAGAAATCCACAACACTGCAATGGTAATCACTTTAGCGCGGAGTGGAACCCCTTCCCCATTGAGATAGGTGCAAACTATTGGTCCCAGGCGCGGATGACTGACAAGCCACGTATAAAAACGTGCGCTACTGCGCGCAAAGCACCACGCCGCCAAAAGTAAAAACGGCACTGTGGGCAACAGAGGAAGAAACATCCCCAACACGGCCAGCCCCGTACTCAAAAGACCCAGCGTGATTAAAAAATAGCGCAACATTTGTTAGCTCTTGTTTAGATAGTGGAGATCTGCCCAGGAAACTTTTTAATTCTGGTATCTGTCAAGCATACACCCAGATAGAAGACAAGAGAAAGGAATTAAGCCCCATACACAACCCTATACGCGCATCGTGAACGCTATCCTTATAAACAAAAAAAGCACCTACAGGAAAAACCCGTAAGTGCTTGTTTTTTATGGTGGAGCTAGGCGGGATCGAACCGCCGACCTCTTGAATGCCATTCAAGCGCTCTCCCAGCTGAGCTATAGCCCCTTAAGTCGGAAGTGGTTATATCAAACCGCTTTGACTACTGTCAACGGAATTTATCCGTCTGACATCTATTTTCTGACATCTATTTACTTTGTAAGGCGAGTCAGCGCTTCTTTGTACTTCTCGCCAGTCTTGCGTACGATCTCTGCGGGCAGATCTGGTGCTGGAGCGGTTTTACCCCAATCGAGCGTTTCAAGGTAATCGCGCAAAAACTGCTTATCGAAGCTGGGTTGCGGTCCGCCGGGGCGGTACTCATCTGCTGGCCAGAAGCGAGAGGAGTCTGGCGTTAGAGCTTCGTCAATCCAGATCAGTTTGTCGTTGTAGGTGCCAAACTCGAACTTGGTGTCAGCAATAATTATCCCCTTGGTTTCGGCATAGTCGCGCGCCCGTTTATATATCTCGATGGTTGCTTGCTTGAGCTGTGCGGCAAGATCAACTCCACAGAGTTCTTCCACCTTGCTGAAAGGGATATTCTCGTCGTGCTCACCAAGCTCAGCTTTGGTAGATGGGGTAAAGATAACCTCCGGCAGGCGCTCACTTTCTTTAAGCCCTGCTGGGAGTGAAATCCCGCAGATAGAACCCTTTTCCTTATATTCCTTCCACCCAGAGCCGGAGATATATCCCCGCACGATACACTCAACAGGCAGAGGCTTGGCTTTTTTCACCAACATACTGCGCCCCTCAAGCTGAGTCCGATACTGATGAGTAATCGCAGGGAAATCGTCCACATTGGTGCTTACAATGTGATGTTGGATGATGTCGCCCATCTTCTCGAACCAGAACTTAGATATCTCGGTTAAAACAAAACCCTTATCAGGAATCCCCTCATTCATTATGACGTCAAATGCAGAGATGCGGTCAGTTGTAACAATGAGTAAATGTTCGCCCACATCGTAAATATCTCTGACCTTACCTTTATTAACCAGATTTAGTTCTGGGCACTTTGTTTCGAGAACAACCGGTGTCATTTGGGGGCTACTCCTCTTTCATCGAGTTTAAAATAGATGGGGCGATGGTTATGTTTGCATCTGCGCGCATGGTGTCAAGAATCTTCTGGAGCTCTTCCTCCTCCTTGCGCTGACGCACCATTGCTTCAAGGGCATCGGATTCTTCCTGACTCAAGGCACTTGGGTCTACAGGCTGAATCTCTTTCAACTTTACAACATAAAAGATATTATCCTGCGAATATACCTTAGGTGCAAGCGGCTCTTTTATGCTCAACGAGAAAGCAGCTTCGGTAAGTTCCTCATGTGGTCCAATTCCAGGGATGAATCCCCCGAGATTGCGAGAAAAAAGCCCCGTTTCAGCAAGTTTGATAACATTTGAAGCCACATCGGCAATTGCTGCACCGTCCTGCAATGCCTCCAGCGCCAAAGCGGCCTGCTGTTGTGCCATCTGCCTCGCGTTTTGCAAACGCACTTTTTCTTCCACCTTGGTGCGTACCTGTTCCAGTTCGGGGATATAGCTAGGTTTACGCTCCACCACCTGCGCCACAACAACCTTACCGCCTATCTTCAGAGGTTTAATCATCTTCCCTTCAGAGACGCTGAAGGCTTGGCTGTTCAGTTCAACAGCATTTCCAAGTCCACCAATGGGCTCCTGCCGTGCAAATAATCCACTTTTAAGAGGCGAAAGACCGAGCTGTTGTGCCGCGCCTACCATCCCTGCCCCTTTGCGATTCATATTGTAGGCATCGATCGCTTTTTCATACGCCAGCTTCACGCTCTGCTCAGCAACAAAACCTTCAACCACTTGGGAGCGCACCTGCGCCAACGGCTTATACCCAGCCTGAACATGGTCTGTAACCTGAACGATATGGAACCCTGCGTCTGACTCAACTACAGCGCTTATTTCTCCTGTTTCGAGCAAAAAAGCTGTGCTTTCAAGAGCTGGATTTAAGGTATTACGCTTGAAATACCCAAGATCACCACCTTCAGCGGCACTTTCGGCATCGTCAGAGCTTTGCTTGGCAATGCGCGCAAAATTATCGTTATTTACTTCATCCAGAAGCTTTTGCGCTTGCGCGCGTTTTTCTTCTCGCACGTCAGCGCTGGCATCCTGCGGCACCCGCATAAAGATATGCCGCGCCCGAACCTGCTCCTCAATGGAAAACTGGTCCAAATTGCGCTGATAATAACGCTCCAACTCTTCTGGCGTGGGCTCAACCTCAGCGCGCATCTCTTCGGCAGACACTTCTACATATTCAAGCGCAACCTGTTCTTCCACGCGATACTGTTCTTTATTCTCAGTGTAGTATCTCTCCACTGCTGCAGCATCAATTTCAACCTGAGTGCGAAATTCACGCGGGTCAAACGCAAGATACGCCAAGTTAATCTTCTCGTTGACGCGACGAAACTCGTTTACCACGTCGGTATCACTGACCTGCACCTGATGCAGAATCTGGGCACGTACACGGTTAACCAGCATTTGACGCCATTGCATTTGTTCGAAATTTTTTGGTGATATGCGCTGATAACTCAACACTTCAACGTAGCGACCTTTATCGAACATGCCATCTATCTGAAATGCCTCAACAGTTGCTATGGCAGACACAACTTCATCTTTGCTCACTTTCACTCCCATCTCATCAGCTTTCTTAAGAAGAAGAGCCTGATCTATGAGCATATTCATGGACTGACGTGAGAGTTGAAGTTCCTTTTCTATTTCAGGACTAAATGCATCTCCGTAAAGATCGCGGTAGAGATTATAGAGATTATTGTACGTCATCCTGTACTCATCAAAGGAAATCTTAGTATTGTTTACCTTTGCAGCAACGGTAAATTGTTCTTCCTGTTCCTGCCCCTTGCCCCAGACCAGAAATATGGTACCAACAAAGGCAGTTATAATTACCCAGAAAACAAACTTCACTATGAATGTTTTCTGTTTTTTTCGAACCCAGTAGAGCATGACAGAATTTCTCCTTGTTTGTCGTCGCTTAGCATAAACTTTCAGGCGCTGAAACCAACCTCGGATATTAGTTAAGCGTCAGGCGAATTGCAACATATTAAATATAAGAAGATATCTGGACTTTGGTTATACAATTAGGAGATTATTCGGATACATAGTTCATTTAAACTTGAGCGCCTGTGCCCTTTCTGCTAGCTTAACACCTCATAGAAAAAGGTCGCTTGCATAGATATCAGCTTCTCTACTGTTTAAGTAGCAGTGCAAACTTCCAAAGCGACATCCACTCAACACCGTTCCACATAAGAGATATTAACCATGCTGAATGTTTTCAACGCTATACTGGGGATTTTTTCCAACGACCTTGCCATCGACTTGGGCACTGCTAACACGCTGGTTTACCTGAAAGGAAAAGGGATTGTAGTCAGTGAGCCATCGGTAGTAGCCGTACAAAAAGAAGCTTCTGGCGCCAAGAAGGTGCTGGCTGTTGGAGTTGAGGCTAAAAAGATGCTGGGACGTACTCCAGGAAGCATTGTCGCAATCCGTCCTATGAAAGATGGGGTTATTGCAGACTTTGATATAACCGAAGAGATGTTGCGCTACTTCATCCAAAAAGTACATAACCGCAAGGCCTTGGTTCGCCCCCGGATAGTTATCTGTGTTCCATCGGGAA
>JAVERS010000013.1:0-56714 GCA_034007015.1 Desulfuromonadaceae bacterium | reverse complement strand
TGTGCAACAATGCTGACCCCTATGCGGCGCAGAAACAGGCAGATACAATACTAGCCTTGGAGATGTTTGCCCTGATTGAACCAAAAGTCGATGGAGCTGCTGATCCGTTCTATGCCGCACTCCAGATGGCGATAGCGGGAAATAGTCTGGACCACGGGGTCTACCATGATTTAAGCTCTACCCAAGCACGGGCGTTTTTAGAACAAGGATTACACACTGACATTAAAGGGGAGCTGGAACAGTTCCTTGCCGAGATTGAAGCCGCAGAGCACATTTTGTTTCTCGGAGATAATGCCGGGGAGATTGTTTTTGATCGTTTCCTGCTGCGCCGCCTGCAACACAAGTGCGTTACTTACGCAGTACGGGGTGGAGCTATCATTAACGATGCCCTTCTTCCAGATGCACGTCAGGCTGGAATAGATAAGCTAGTCACCAACCTCATCGACAATGGTGACGATGCTCCGGGTACGGTTCTACACCGCTGTTCACCTGAGTTTAGAAAGATATTTGCTGCTGCAGACCTCATCATCGCCAAGGGGCAGGGAAACTACGAAACCCTGAGCGACCACCCGGCAAATATATTCTTTTTACTCAAAGCCAAGTGCCCTGTAGTTGCACAGCACATAGGCTGCGAGGTTGGGGATGCCCTTCTCTATCATCCTAGAAAAAACTGATTTTATCGACGCTTGTAAACTTGTAACTATTTAACACCCGTTACCGGTAGGGACTTGTAGCACCTATGGAAAGGGCGTCTGTCGCCATAGACGGCGACAGTCGAACGGCCATGGACGGCGCAAAGTGTCCCTTGGAATGGGTGCCACAAGCCCCAACTTAGACTTACCTTAGCGCAAGGAAAAGAGGATCATTATGTCCAGCACCTACGGTACCCTGTTCAAAATATCCACCTTTGGCGAATCCCACTGTGCTGGAGTAGGTGCGGTAGTGGATGGAGTTCCACCCCGCCTGCATATCACTCCGGCGCAGATTCAGACCCAACTCGACCGCCGCCGCCCAGGACAAAACAAACTCGGCACCCAGCGCAACGAAGCGGATCAGGTTCAGATCCTCTCTGGAGTTGAACACGGACTTTCCCTCGGAACCCCCATCGCCTTACTGGTGCAAAATACAGATCAGCGCCCGGGAGATTACAGCGAGATGCAGAACATCCCACGCCCTTCCCACGCTGATTTCACCTACACCATGAAATATGGCATCAATGCCTCCAGCGGTGGCGGTCGTGCAAGTGCGCGAGAAACCATAGCGCGAGTCGCAGGTGGATCTATAGCAGAAATTTTCCTGCACACAAAGTACAACGTGGAGATTGTGGCGTGGGTAAGTTCGGTGGGTGAAGTTGATGCGCCAGCTATGGATATGCACACCATCACACGTGCACAGGTTGATAGTTATGCAGTGCGTTGCCCGGATAAGGCTAGCGCTGCTGCCATGGAGGGGAAGATTGAACAAGTAAAGGCGGCTAAGGACTCCATCGGCGGCATTATCACCTGCGTATGTCGCAATGTCCCTGCGGGCTGGGGTGAACCGACCTTCAACCGCTTAGAAGCTGCGCTGGGGCAAGCGATGCTGTCGATTCCAGCAGCTAAGGCATTTGAAATCGGCTCCGGCTTTGGTGGCACGCGACAACGCGGCTCGGTGCACAACGATCCATTTGTGCAAAAACAAACCCGCCTCGGCACCGTAACCAACAATAGCGGCGGAGTACAGGGAGGCATTTCCAACGGTGAACCGATCTACTTCCGGGTTGGATTTAAGCCCACCGCCACCATCGGACATGCACAACACACCGCCACCTATGCTGGAGAAGACGCCATCCTCGCCGCCAAAGGGCGCCACGATGCCTGCGTTGTCCCCCGTGCTGTTCCCATAGTGGAGGGGATGGCCGCCTTGGTGCTGGCAGATATGGCGCTGATGCAGCAGGCACGTCAGGGGTAATTGCACGCGGTTCTTAAGTTAATAAACTAGTAGACATGAATACACAAAAAGGCTGCAAACGATCAACCCGTTGCAGCCTTTTTATTTGACTCTTTATGTTTTACGTATATCGAGTCCAATATTGCGAATCCGATATCGCCCTAATCGAGCTTATCTTCTATGCGGATCAGCATGCACTCCTCTTTGATAAAGGGAAGTTTTTTTATCTTTTCCAGCGCCTGACGCACATTTTTTTCCTGCGCTTCATGGGTCATCATTATAATGGGCAGAATCCCCTCCACATCGCTCTCATACATCTCATCGGGTTGGATCATGGAGTTGATGCTAATACCGAAATCGCCAAGTATGGTAGCGATTTTAGCCAATACCCCCGGCGCATCTTCCACGATGAAGCGCAGATAGTAGCGCCCGATCAGATCATCCATCGCCTTTACCGGCAAACGGGCAAGTGCTGCAGGGGGGTATCCCAAAGATGGAGCGAAGGTGTTGGCCCCGGAACTGATAGCGCGGGCGATACTCATAACGTCACCCATTACTGCACTTGCGGTTGCTTCCATCCCCGCACCGCTACCATGTTGCAACACCGGACCCGAAAAATCGCCATTAAGACGGATGGCATTGAATACGCCGCTTACATCTGCCATGGGGTAGTTATTGGGTATCATGGTGGGATGAACCCGGGCTTCAATCGCACCGTTATCTAACTTACCAATGGCGAGGAGCTTCACCTTATACCCCAGCTGATTCGCATACTCGATGTCCAACGCCGAGATATGAGTGATCCCCTCGGTGTAAATCTGCTCAAAGTCGATCCAGGTACCAAAACACATGCTTACCAGGATGGACAATTTATGTGCTGTATCAATCCCCTCAATATCGAAGGTGGGATCTGCTTCGGCGTAGCCCAGATTCTGCGCATCTTCAAGTACAGAGGTAAAATCCTCTTCATCTTCGGTCATGCATGTAAGGATATAGTTACAGGTGCCGTTGAGGATTCCATATACGCCGCTGAACCGATTGGCGCACAGACTCTCTCTGATTGATGCAAGGATAGGTATCCCCCCTGCTACTGCGGCCTCAAACATCAGAATTACACCATTTTCGTCCGCAGCACGGAAGAGTTCTTCGCCGTGCAGAGCCAGCAACGCTTTATTCGCTGTAACTACATGCTTGCCATTATTCAGGGCTTGAAGCACAAAGGTACGCGCCGGTTCATATCCACCGATAAGTTCAATTACCACATCAATCTCGGGGTCATTGAGCAAACCTTCGGCATCATCGCTTAAAACGCCGGGCTCAAGTGTGACGCTTCGAGCCACATCTATATTCCGGTCCACCACGCGCGCCAGTTGGATTGAACGCCCCAGACGCTGCTCTATTATCGCTGCGCTATGCTGCACCATTTTGACAACGCCGGTACCGATGGTTCCGAACCCAAGTAAACCTACTTTTATTGGTTTCATACACTCCTCGAAGTTTAACTAAAGTGCAAATAAATATTTATTCCGCTTTTTTACGCGCGGCAACCTGATGCGCAACTTTATCGAGCACCCCGTTTAGAAAGGCAGAGGTGTCTTTGGTGCCATAGCGCTTGGCAATTTCAACCGCCTCGTTGATTGCCACTTTATCTGGTACTGACGGTACGTACATGAGCTCATAACACGCCAGGCGCATAAGGGACAGATCGAGACGCGCCATGCGCCCGAGACTCCAGTTTTTGGAGGTCTCACGCAAAACGGTATCAATATCTTCCAGATGTTCATATACCCCTTTGACAATCTGTTCGGCAAATTCCTTTACCTCTGGAGATACTGTGCTGTCATCCATCTCTTCAGGCTCCCCTAGAACGTCATCGCTGAAGCGAAAATTTCGCCAGAAGTCTGTCAGAACATCCTCCAGTGGACGCTCTTGGTCGTAGAGACTGTAGAGAATTTTAAGCGCATATTCACGCCCATTTCTTCGCTTACCCAGTGCCATGATTTGATGCTTTCAAAAAGTAGCGGATTAAATATTTTTGAAGAGGTTTACCATTTCCATTGCTGTAACCGCAGCTTCAAAACCTTTGTTACCTGCCTTGGTGCCAGCGCGTTCCACCGCTTGCTCGATAGTATCGGTAGTGAGAACTCCAAACGCCACCGGCACTCCGGTAGAGAGACTAACCGAAGCGATCCCTTTAGATACTTCAGCGCTGACATAGTCAAAATGGGGAGTAGCTCCGCGGATAACAGCGCCTAAGCAAATAACAGCGTCGTATTTTCCACTTTGTGCAACCTTTTGCGTTGCTAAAGGAAGCTCAAATGCGCCAGGAACGCGTATCACATCGATGTTTTCTCCCAGTGCTCCGTGGCGCAAACTTGCATCCAATGCCCCCTCTACTAAGCGCTCGCAGATAAAGCTGTTAAAGCGGCTGACTACAATGGCGTACTTGTGTCCGGTAGCATCCAAATTTCCTGCAATATTGTTGACCATCTACATCTCCGTAAATGTTTGGGTGATATTTTATTTGAGTTTATTTATACCTGCATCAAACCTATAGATGTGTGAGCATATGCCCCAGTTTGCATTTTTTGGTTTCCAAATAGCGTACGTTGGCACTGTTGGCTTCGATCTCTATGGGAACACGCTCTGTTACCTCCAGCCCGTATCCTTCGAGGCCAACTATTTTTTTGGGATTATTGGTCATCAAGCGGATCTTATTTAAGCCCAGCTCCGCCAGAATCTGCGCACCGATGCCATAGTCACGCAGATCGGCTTTAAATCCCAATGATTCATTGGCTTCAACGGTATCCTGACCACAATCCTGTAGAGCATACGCCTTCAACTTGTTTACCAGTCCGATGCCACGACCCTCCTGACGCAGATACACTATAACTCCGCTGCCTTCTTGTTCAATCTGTTCCATCGCGGCGTGAAGCTGATCCCCACAGTCGCAGCGCATGGAGCCAAACACATCTCCGGTAAGGCATTCAGAATGCATACGCACCAACACTGGGGAGTCAGGATCGATTTCCCCTTTTTGGAGTACGATATGGTTTGCATCGTCGATATCGTTCTCATACACGATGAGTTTGAATTCTCCCCCGTGGCAAGAAGGCAAAATAGTCTCGGCCGCACGATGCACCATAAGCTCGTTGCGCATACGGTAGGCGATAATGTCTGCTACGGTGACAATCTTAAGTTCGTGCTTGCGTGCAAACTCCTCCAATTCGGGCATGCGCGCCATGGTGCCATCATCATTCATGATCTCGCAGATCACGCCAGCAGGCTCCAAGCCCGCCAGACGCGCCAGATCCACAGAACCTTCGGTTTGCCCAGTACGCACCATCACTCCGCCTTTACGTGCACGTAAAGGGAAGACATGGCCTGGTCGCGCAAGATCAGCAGCAGTAGAGTCTGCATCAGTTGCCACCTTGATGGTATGAGCCCTGTCCGCCGCAGAGATACCTGTGGTGACCCCCTGTTTTGCCTCGATAGATACGGTAAAAGCGGTTTTAAAGGATGAGTCATTCTCGCTTACCATCGGGGCAAGTCCGAGCTTATCCGCACGCTCTTCCGTTAAAGAGAGACAGATCAGCCCACGTCCCTCTTTGGCCATGAAGTTTATCGCTTCTGGCGTCACCATCTCAGCCGCCATGGTAAGGTCACCTTCGTTTTCGCGATCCTCATCATCAGCTAGAATTACCATCTTTCCCTGGCGCAAATCTTCGAGTGCTGCTTCTACTCTTGCAATGGACATCTGCTATCTCTCCAAGTCTATATGTGTGTAAATTCTTTCAGAAGAAACCATTTTCGGCCAACTTCGCGATACTTAGGCCTTCATTTTGGCTATGAACTGTGGTGGCGTCAGATGAATCCTGCGCATGGTTGAGCAACCTTTCAACATATCGCCCGAGCAGGTCGGTTTCAATGTTTACCTTCGCGCCCACACCATAGTGCTGCAACGTGGTTTTCGCAAGACTGTGTGGGATAATAGCCACGGAAAAGGTGGTGTCAGTCACGTCATTAACCGTAAGACTGATACCATCAATAGCGATGGAGCCTTTACTGATCACATAACGCATAAAGGTTCGGGGCAGTTCCACGGTAAAGCGCACCGCATTATGATCCTGGACCCGCTGTACTACAGTTCCCGTAGTATCGATATGTCCACTCACCATATGCCCACCAAGTCGATCTCCAAGGCGGAGCGCGCGCTCTAGATTGACTGCAGTCCCAACACTCAAAGAACCTATGTTGCTTGAGTGCATGGTTTCTGGGGAGACGTCGGCGCTAAAACTTCCAGGAGAGTGACTTACAACAGTGAGGCATATTCCATTTACTGCAATGCTATCTCCAACACAGATCTCCTGATACGGCAGGCTAGTTGCCACCTTGAGCTTGAAGCTGTTACTCCGCCGTTGAATGCTATCAACACGCCCTAGATCTTCGATCAAGCCGGTAAACATGGATGTACCTCGCCCTCAATTAAGATATCGGTGCCTATGTGCTGGATTCTTATATTATGTAACGGCTGTGCGGCATCCAAGGTTTGTGGCCCTGTCCCGCTAAATATTCCGTAGCCATCGCCACCCCCCAAGAGTTTAGGCGCGATGTAGAACATCACCCGATCAACGAGTTTATGCTGTAACAATTCCTGATTGAGCGCTGCTCCACCCTCTACCAGCACACTCTGAATCTCGCGCTGTCCCAACACATCCAGCACCGCGCCTAATATCACGCGCCCGTCGGAGGCATGGGGAACTTCGATAACCTCAACCCCAGCACAGGCGTTTAACTGCGCCACTTTGCTCTGCTCCGCTCTGCTGCTGGTGAAAATCAAGGTCGGAGCGGCGGAATCGTGTTGAATCAGTGCTGCATTCAAGTCGATCCGCAGGGATGAATCGAGCACTACGCGCACCGGATCATGCCCTTTTTGGTGCTCCAAGCGCGTGGTAAGGCGTGGATTATCTGCAATCACGGTGCCAATTCCCACCATGATAGCATCCACACGATCGCGCATTTGATGTACATGTGCCCTGCTCTCGGGTCCAGTAATCCACTGGGAAGCACCGGTCGAAGTTGCAGTTTTACCATCAAGGGTTATGGCACTTTTAAGTATCACCAGTGGTCTGGCACTAAGAACGTGCTTGATAAAAGGACCACACAAGTAGCGACATTCCTCTTCAAGCACACCGGTAACCACATCCAGCCCAGCGGCGCGCAGACGTTTAATCCCGCGTCCATTGACTAGGGGATTGGGGTCACAGATGCCAACAAACACGCGGCGTATTCCTGCGGCAATAAGGGCATCGCAACAGGGTCCGGTGCGTCCTTGGTGAGAACAAGGCTCAAGGGTGACAAAGGCATCTGCACCACGCGCTTTATCCCCAGCCTCCTGTAGCGCAAACACTTCAGCATGGGGTTCGCCAGTTTTAGGATGGTATCCCTTCCCCACAATCTGACCGTTGGCAACAATTACAGCACCCACCGGGGGGTTGGGAGATGTACGTCCCTCAGCTACGCGTGCGAGATTAAGAGCTTGGCGCATATATTCAACATGAATATCTGTTACAGATCTACAGCGCTCATCCACGTTGAATCCTACTTCTTCAATGAGGGGAGATTCTGATTCTGGCTACCGAGAATATCGGTGAGTTCCCGCATGAACTCGTTGATGTCCTTGAACTGACGGTACACAGAGGCAAAGCGTACATAGGCTATTTCATCTAGATCATGCAATGCCTTCATCACTGCCTCACCAATGAATGCTGCCTGAATTTCCCGTTCCGAAGTTTCTTGCATTTGCATCTCAAGCTTATCCACCAGCTTTTCAATAGTCTCGATGGGGATAGGGCGTTTTTCACACGCGCGCGTTATTCCAGCTATGATCTTGCTCCGATCAAAGGGTTCGCGTCGCCCATCCTTTTTAACCACCATGGGGAGGATCTCTTCCACTCGCTCATAGGTGGTAAAGCGGCGTACACACGCAACACATTCACGCCTACGGCGAATGTTGTTCCCTTCTTTGCCCATACGTGAATCGATCACCCTTGTTTCTTCGCAAGCGCAAAATGGACACTTCATGGACGCTCCTCACCGTGGGCTTGAGTTGCAGGGATAAAGCTCCGCACCTGTAATCCCGACTCTTCAAGCAAAGATAACGCCAGCTCGTCGGGATAACCATCAAGATACACTATCTCTTTGATCTCAGCATTTATAAGCATTTTGGCACAAATTACACACGGGGCATTGGTGCAGTATAACGTTGCCCCAGCTATATTTGTGCCATGCTTGGCCGCTTGAATGATGGCATTTTGTTCTGCATGTAAACCGAGACACAACTCGTGGCGTTGTCCTGAAGGAACCTTCAACTTCTTTCGCAGACACCCACGAGTATCACAGTGAGCAATACCGGTGGGTGTGCCATTATATCCGGTGGCAAGAATATTCTTATCTTTAACCATTACGGCACCAACTCGCCGCCGCATGCAGGTAGAGCGGCTAGCAACCAGGCGCGCAATATCCATAAAATATTCCTCCCAGGATGGTCGCTGCATAATCTCTCTTTACTTCAGACGGTGGGCATAGAGAGGATACTGCTGGCACAGTTCCTTCACTTCAGCGCGAATAGTTGCCAGCGCTGTATCGTTCTCAATGTTATCCAGGGCACGGCGGATCCACTGTGCCACCTGTTTCATCTGCGGCTCTTTCAGGCCACGGGTAGTGGTCGCAGGAGTTCCGATGCGGAATCCGCTGGTAACAAAGGGTGAACGCTTATCAAAAGGTACGGCATTCTTGTTTACTGTAATGCCGGCATCTTCAAGGGCACTTTCTGCCATCTTCCCAGTAATTTCGGTATCACTCAAATCCACCAGCACCAGGTGATTGTCGGTTCCACCAGATACTAGATTAAAGCCCAGTTCCAGTAAGCCTTCAGCCAATGCCTTTGAATTCGCCACCACCTGATGTGCATAGGTTTTGAAATCAGCAGCCTGCGCCTCACGAAAAGCAACCGCTTTAGCTGCAATCGCATGCATCAGCGGACCACCTTGACTACCGGGAAAAATTTTGCTGTTTATCTGTTTGGCAAACTCTTCCCGACACAAAATCATCCCTCCACGCGGGCCACGCAGGGTTTTGTGTGTTGTAGTCGTTACATACTCAGCATACGGAACCGGATTAGAATGTGCGCCACCAGCAACTAAACCGGCAATATGCGCCATATCTACCATCACCGGAGCGCCAACCTTGTCAGCTATCTGGCGAAATGCGGCAAAGTCAATACTACGTGGATATGCGCTCGCACCCACTACAATTAATTTAGGTTTGTGCTCAAGAGCAAGCGTTTCAACTTCATCGTAATCAATATATCCTGTCTCCCTTTTTACTCCATAGGGAACAACATTGTATAGCTGGCCTGAAAAATTAACCGGGGATCCGTGCGTCAGATGTCCACCATGCGCAAGATTCATCCCCAAAATCGTGTCACCAGGCTTGCACGCAGCGAAATATACCGCCATATTAGCCTGTGAACCGGAATGGGGCTGAACATTTGCGTGTTCAGCGCCAAAGATATCTTTGGCGCGCTCAATCGCAAGATTTTCCGCGACGTCAACAAATTCGCACCCACCATAATAACGCTTCCCCGGGTACCCTTCGGCATATTTATTAGTCAAAACTGAGCCCTGCGCCTCGAGAACACTCTCACTGACAAAGTTCTCTGATGCAATAAATTCCAGGCTGTACTCCTGACGGGCGGTTTCTTTCTGAATCGTAGCGTAAATTTCAGGATCAAATTGAGCCAGGGTTTTCATAGTGGTTAATCTCCCTCAAATGATATAAAAATCTGTGCAAAAACAGTTCGGGCGGGCACAACTCTGCCCGCCCGACAATGAAACTTCCTGGATCGGGCCGCTGTGAACCCGTTGTGGCTATCTCTGCCCTTATGCAGAACATTCCAACGCGTGGATTTTATCCAGACGGTTTTGATGCCGGCCTCCCTCGTACGTAGATGAGAGCCATATCTGTACCATTTTACAGCCCAGATCTGGTTCCAGAACTCGACCACCCAGAACAAGGATATTGGCATCATTGTGTTCCCGCGCCATCCGTGCCGTAAATTCATCGTGAACTAATGCCGCGCGTACACCTGGAAATTTATTTGCCGCGATCGACATCCCGATCCCAGTTCCGCAGATAAGTATCCCTTGTGCATCTGGACTCTGCCCCACTTTTCCTGCTACGGCCGCAGCAAAGTCAGGATAGTCAACCGAGTCGCGCGAATCCACCCCAAGATCAGTATACTCGATCCCCTGTGCATCCAGACACTCTATGACGGTCTGTTTCAGATTAAAGCCACCATGGTCACTGGCGATATACAGCATTGTAGCTCCTTACACCTTGCGGAACAGGAGAGTAGCATTAGTGCCACCGAATCCCAGAGAGTTTGTCATGGCCACATCTACCTTGGCATCACGGGCCGTATTGGGAACATAGTCCAGAGTACATTCTTCTGAGGGCTTGTCATGATTGATTGTTGGGGGCACAACACTGTTCTGCATAGCGAGCAAACTGTATACTGCTTCGAGAGCCCCAGCGGCACCTAAGCCATGTCCTGTCATGCTTTTGGTTGAACTCACCATGAGTTTATTTGCATGGGAGCCAAAGGTCGACTTGATTGCCAACGTTTCGTACAGGTCATTGAAGGGAGTCGATGTCCCATGGGCGTTGATATAATCAACCTCCTCAGGGTTCATGGCTGCATTTTTCAACGCCATACGCATACAACGAGCTGCCCCTTCCCCTTCCGGTGCGGGCGCGGTCAAATGGTAGGCATCAGAGGTAAGTCCATAGCCTACCAGTTCACCATAAATCTTGGCACCACGCTTTGTCGCAGACTCATATTCCTCCAAGATCACGATCCCTGCACCCTCGGCCATAATAAAGCCATCACGATCGGCATCGAACGGACGACTCGCCGCCTTAGGATCATCATTGCGTGTGGACAGTGCGCGCATGACACAGAACCCGGACATGCCTAGAGGAGTGATGGTAGATTCTGTGCCGCCAGCAATCATAGCATCGGCATCACCACGCTTGATCATGTGGTAGGCATCCCCGATAGAATGGGTACCAGTAGCGCATGCAGATACTGATGAAAGGTTGGGTCCTTTGGCACCGTAGCGAATAGAAATTTGTCCCGGCGCAAGGTTGATTATCAGCATGGGGATAAAAAAGGGAGTGATGCGTTTATAGCCGCTCTTTTGATAGACTTCGTGATACTTTTCGATGGCTGGAAGGCCGCCCAATCCTGAACCTACCAGGACCCCTACACGCTCAGCGTTCTCCTCGGTTACTTGAAGACCGGAATCTTCCATCGCCATATCGGCGGCAGCCAGGGCATATTGGATGAAGAGATCCATCTTCTTGATCTCTTTTTTCTCAATAAAATCTGTGGGAACAAAATCTTTTACCTCCCCAGCAATCTGAGTAGGAAGATCGGAAGCATCAAAGCGCGTTATAAGATCGATCCCTGAGCGCCCTTCGGTGAGTCCTGTCCAGTTTTTTTCAACCCCGGTTCCGAGTGAGGATACAACCCCTACGCCAGTAACAACTACTCTACGCATGCTCTGTCCTTATAAGAATTCTTGTTTGTCTACGCTATAAAAGTGCTTTGGTGGCTGGTTAGTCCCTGATACTGCAGTGGCGATTTGGTCAAGACTGCCACATAAAAGAGGGAAACCTGCCCATAAATAGTACTCAGACAGGCTTCCTCCCTCATCTATCAGGACTTAAGCATTGCTACTTACGTACTCAACTGCGTCTTTTACCTTCTGAATCTTTTCAGCGTCCTCATCAGAGATTTCAATCTCAAATTCCTCTTCAAGGGCCATGACCAGTTCAACAGTATCAAGAGAATCGGCACCAAGATCGTCCATGAATGAAGCTTCCATGGTTACCTGTTCTTCTTCAACGCCCAACTGCTCAGCGACAATTTTCTGTACTCGTTCTTCAATTGAAGCCATTATCTTTCCTCCATAGTGTGAGTTAACAGCCAAAGGCTGTTCTGTAGTACCCTTTATATCCCCAAAGGGATTTCCTGTTATTGTAACTTAACTAGACCAAAACTAATTGTGCTACATGTGCATGCCACCATTGACCGAAAGTTCGTGCCCGGTTATATACCCGGCCTCTTCAGAAGCTAGAAAGGCCACTGCTGCTGCAACATCTGCGGGCTTACCAAAAGTCCCTAGGGGTATCTGAGCAAGCATCCCTTCGCGTACTTTATCAGAGAGTTCAGCAGTCATGTCTGTTTCTATAAATCCAGGGGCCACCGCATTTACCGTGACATTGCGGCGTCCAAGCTCGAGAGCATTAGAGCGTGTCATCCCAACCAACCCAGCTTTACTCGCGCAGTAATTGGCCTGTCCTGCATTACCCATCTGCCCAACTACCGAAGTTATATTTACTATACGTCCGTAGCGCTGCTTTGCCATCACCCGTGAAACTGCACGGGTGCAGAGGAACGCGCCCTTTAGATTGATATTAAGCACCTCATCCCAGTGCTCATCTTTCAGCCGGGGTAAAAGTGCATCACGTGTGATACCAGCGTTATTGACTAAGATATCCACACGCCCGAATGTATCTTGAGCAATCTTAAGCATGGCATCTACATGTGCAGCATTAGAAACATCTGCAGCCACTGAAACCGCATTGCCACCCGCATTTTTGATTTGCGCTACAAGATCCTGAGTGTCTGCAGCATTGCGGCTAACCGCTACAATGTTCGCCCCGCGCTCAGCCATGTACTCAGCGACACTGCGCCCGATGCCACGGGAAGCCCCAGTAATGATAGCAACTCTGTCTTTAAACATAATCTACTCCACTTGTGCTGTTTCTAGCACTCCAGGACGTTCTATTCAAGCGCTTTTAGTGATTTGATATCTTCGATATTAGCGCAGGGTATTTTGCGTTCAATTCGTCTAATCAGGCCACAAAGTACTTTGCTAGGACCAACCTCAATAAAGCGTACTACACCCTGAGAGATCATTGCATTGACAGACTCATCCCAACGCACTGGAGCACTGACCTGACGCACCAGCAAATCTATGGTTTTGCTAGCGTCTGTATAGGCAGAAGCTTCCACATTAGACACCACAGGTATATTGAGCGGATTGATCACAACTTGCTCTAATTCACTCTGGAGCCGTTCTCCGGCTGGAAGCATAAGAGGACAATGGAACGGCGCACTTACCGGCAGACGCAAGGCACGTTTAGCACCACGTTCCGAGGCAATGGCAAGAGCTCGTTCAACCGCCGTAGTATGTCCGGCGATAACAATCTGTCCCGGAGCGTTAAAGTTAGCGGGAGTGACAATTTCATCTTTGCCCTCCCATTGCGCTGCTTCCGCACAAATCTGCGCAAGTGTTTCAGCATCAACACCAAGAACCGCTGCCATGGCGCCTTTTCCATCCGGCACCGCTTCTTGCATAAAGGTGCCACGTTGACGCACAATTTTGACTGCATCAGCAAAGTCGAGCGCACCAGCAGCAACCAGAGCACTATACTCACCTAAAGAGTGGCCTGCAAGCAGGTCCGCGTTAAGTCCGGTTTCGTGTTGCAAAACACGCAGCGCAGCAATGCTGGTAGTCAAAATTGCGGGTTGAGTATTGGCAGTGAGGCGCAACTGATCTTCCGGTCCTTCATGACACAGGCGGGTAAGATGTTGCCCCAGTGCGTCATCAGCCTGCTCAAACACCTCGCGTGCGTGCCTGAATTCAGCGCACAGCTCTTTACCCATCCCTGCGTACTGAGAACCCTGTCCTGGAAATACAAAAGCTAGCATCTTATCATCCAAAGCATAGATTATTTAATGCAGAATCATACGACAAAATCACCAGCGCAGCAGCGCTGCGCCCCAAGTAAAGCCGCCGCCGAACGCATCAAGCAAAACAAGCTCGCCTGGCTTGAGTAATCCTTTACGGTTGGCTTCATCCAATGCGATAGGGATAGAGGCTCCTGAAGTGTTGCCGCAGCGATTCACATTGACATACATCTGCGTATCGTTAAGGTTCAGGCGCTTAGAAACCGCGTCTAGAATGCGGCGATTGGCTTGATGGGGGAACAACTTTGCGATCTGAGAAACATCAATATCATTAGCCTGCAGCGCCTCTGCTGCCACATTAGACATAGAGCGCACAGCCATCTTGAACACTTCATTCCCCGCCATTTTCAAGTACGGAAGACGCTCTTCAATGCCGGAACATGTTGCGGGATAGCGAGATCCGAATCCAGGCTGATATAGCAATTCCCATTGTGATCCATCTGAATGCAGGTGAGTGGACAGAATTCCATTCTCCCCTTCCTGCCCTTCAAGAACAACGGCACCCGCACCGTCGCCGAACAGGATACAGGTATTGCGATCCTCCCAGTCAATAATACGACTTAAAACCTCTGCACCTATTACTAGGGCGCGCTTACACGTACCCGACTCAATAAACTTGGCAGCACTCGCCAACGCATACACAAAGCCACTACAAGCCGCTGAGACATCCCAGGCTGATGCATTCTTGGCACCTATCTTGTCTTGCACCAGACATGCAGTAGATGGCCATGGGAAATCACCGGTTATGGTGGCTAACACCACCATATCAATCTGCTCTGGGCTCACTCCTGCCATATCCAGCGCCTGCTGCGCTGCTTTCATTGCAAGATCAGAGGTCTGTTCATCATTTGCAGCAATGTGCCGCTCCTTAATGCCGGTGCGTGCGGAAATCCACTCATTGGTGGTGTCGACCATCTTTTCTAAATCAAAATTAGTCAGAATGCGCTCTGGCAGGTAGGAACCTGTACCGATAATACGTGCTTTAATTTGCGCCAATTGTATAAATTCTCCAGTTATTGGTATCCTACCAGGCTAGACATACAGGCTGATGTGCGTGCTGCTGTGCGTGCTGCTGTGCGTATATAGCACCTTATCTTTCCTGAATTAGATCCTGTGCTTCGTTTTCGTCCACGGCACCAGATGTTGATGGTTCTAATATATCTGCCGCCTTATTCAACTGCGCCATTAAGTCGTCGTTTACCGAGGTTAAAATACTTTCTACCGCTTGCCTGATTGCAGTGGAAATAGACTTGGCGCTCGAACTGCCATGGCAGATTATGCAGGTACCGCGAATCCCTAACAGGGGAGCACCGCCATATTCTTCACAATCGATCTTCTGTTTGAAAGCATTGAAAGCAGGGCGTGCCAACAGGTAGCCAATCCGTGCCAAGAACCTAGAGTTTAACTCCTCACGCAACATGGATGCAATGCTGCTTGCAAGCCCCTCAGAGGTTTTAAGTACGATATTACCCACAAAACCATCGCACACAACTACATCCGCAGCGCCGCTGTATATATCTCGTCCTTCTACATAGCCAAGATAATTAAGGTCGTGCTGTTTCAGAAGAGCATGGGTACTGCGGGTCAAGTCGTTGCCTTTTTTCTCTTCAGAACCATTCGACAACAGCCCCACACGAGGGGATGCAATTCCCATGACATTGCGGGCATACACATCACCCATAATAGCGAACTGTTCGAGATGGGAGGGACGACAGTCAACGTTGCCCCCAACGTCCAGGATAAGGACTTCACCGTGGCGTGCAGGCATGATGGTTGCGATAGCAGGACGTTCAATGCCAGCGATCCGTTTCACCACAAACATCCCCGCAGCCATAGTAGCGCCAGAATTTCCCGCACTTACAACTGCCTGCGCCCTGCCCTCTTTAACCAGGTCAAAAGCAACCCGGATAGATGAATCCTTTTTTTTGCGTACCGCATCAGAGGCAGAGTCATTCATACCTACCACCTGAGTGGTATGCTTTACCTCTAACTGCATTCCGTCAGTGTTGTAGCGCTTAAGTTCTTGCTCAATACGCTCAGCGTCTCCAACAAGAATAATTTGAATCCCTGGAGCACGCGCAGCAAGGACGGCGCCTTCCACTTCGGCCGCTGGGGAGTTGTCACCCCCCATGGCATCAACTGCTATAGTTACTGATTTCATCAAAACGCTCAACTCGCCTGATTTCAGACAGTTGTATCCAATACTTCACGATCTTTATAATATCCACAGGTACCACAAACACGATGTGACTGTTTGGGCTCATCGCACTGGGGACACACGGACATTCCGGGAATCTTCAGATGGTCATGTGAACGACGCATATCACGTTTTGACTTTGAGACTTTCTTCTTAGGCACTGCCATTTTATTACTCCTTAAATGTAATCTTCGCTAAAAACAGTTTGACTGCACAAATAATATGCAGTCGAATTTCGGACGAACCTTAAACAAACGCGTAAAAATAAACCAAACGAAGGCTATTTTTCAACCTTAAAATCCCGCAACGTCGCAAAGTGCATACTGATGTTGCCATTACGGCAACTGCATCTATCAACGTTGAGGTTAACACCACATTCGGAACATAGCCCTTTGCACTTTTCTGAGCATAAAGGGCGGATCGGGAGGGCAAGCACTATCTGTTGTTGTATCTCATCACGTAGATCAATCTGCTTACCATCAAACAGCTCAAGGCCCATTTGTTCAGCACTGAGTTCAAGTTCGCCTCCATCCTCGTCCTTTACTTGCGGAAGCTCCTCAACATAGCTCTGGTGGAAACTTACTTTAAGCTCGATGTGCTGTTCTTCAAGGCAGCGGGAACATTGCATCTGCACCGTTACCTTGGCGTCACCATCGACCTCTACAATTTGCGCAATCTTGTGCAGATGGACATGGCATACCACCGGAGTGGTCTCTACGATAGTAGCATCCTCTTGGAGTTGTGCCAACACCGGCAAATCTTCGGGAGAGTAGGTAAAATCCAGGTCGAGACCTGTGGCCCCTATTTCGTCAACACTTACTTGCATTATCTATGTACCATAATTAAGTTGATGCGTATGCTGGGTACGCACATAGACGTGTAAAATAATTAAAAATGAGTTCGTCAGTATAGGTGCTGCTCAAGCATTGTCAAGGGCGAAATAGCTCTACCCCATACAGAGCGAAGATCGTGCTGAGCAACGCGGGGATTAGAGACCAACATAAGCCTGTCTCCAACTTCAAAACAGGCGCCAGCTAAAGCAAAAAAGAACCCTTTATAATGCATCGAAAACCATATACTGGAGGGCGGTGCGAGGCAAGAAAGTTCTTGACAACAAAAAAGCCTAGCCATTTCAACGAGGTAACCTCATCACCCACAGAGCCTGTTGATAAGGTGTGGAAAAGTCTGTTAAAAGCTGGCATCATGTAGTGATAAAAACAACTTTCAACTCTTTGCCTGTTTTTTGGGCATACTATTTCATTCAGTAGTTTCAGGTAGTTACAGACAGAAGGTTAGAAAATAGTAGAAATTTATTTAATTTCGTTTTAGCAACACAAACATCACTCTTTTTCGATACAACGGAGCAGCAGATATGTTTATAACATTGCTCACAATTTTTATCATCGTCCCCATCCTTGAGATATATGTACTTATTTCAGCGGGAAAAATAATCGGGGTGTGGCCAACTATTGGACTTATAATTCTTACGGGTATGGCAGGAGCCTATCTGCTTCGCACTCAGGGCGCTGATGTTCTTAGGCGCATAAACATATCCCTGAATCAGGGAGAGTTGCCCAAGGATGATATTATTGATGGAGCAATGATTTTCTGCGGCGGGTTAACGTTATTTACTCCAGGATTCTGTACCGATATTCTTGGCTTTGCTATGATTATGCCTTTGACACGACCGTGGCTGAAAAAATGGATGAAACGCTATTTTAAGCGTAGAATCGAGAGTGGGAATATCTACATCTACCGAGGGTAAACAAACTTGCAGTGCAGTAGCCAGCTAATATATGTGTGGCAGACACACTGCATCCTGGTCACTGTTCTTTTTTGCCCCAGACCAGAAATACTGGGTACTCAACATCTCCTTCTGGACGCTGTTTAACTATGGTGTGCGCCTGGGTTGAGCCAAGCTCTACAAGACCTAGGCGCTTGAGAATACCTATCACATGGGTGCTCTGAATTCCGGTCTGGATTAGCCCCTCGGGATTATCGTGGAACGTACCGTCGTCGTCCTCCAGATCGGAGAGCGCAAGCCCCCCCCCAGGTTTGAGAGCAGTAATCAGACCCTCAAGTATCGGCTCAATTTCGGGTAAGTGGTGCAATACCATGCTTGAGTAAATTAAATCGTATTCTGCGCAGCCAAGGTGCGCTAAATCATCGCCTACTAGTTTGGTGCTAACTCCAGTGGCGCCAAGATCTGCGGCTTTTTGCTCCACCACCTCTAACATCTCCGCAGCACGGTCTACAGCTACCACTTCCTCCAGCACATCGATCAAGTTAAAGGTAACCAGCCCAGTACCACAGCCAAAGTCCATAGCGCGACATCTAGGGGGGATATCGACATATTTGCGGATAGATTCCGCTACTGCGGCAGCAAGCTTTACCCGCCGCGGTTTTTCATCCCAGGTTGAGGCTACACCATTGAAGTCTTTAACCTTTATTTTCATCTATTATTCCTCTAGCTACATTTTGTTCTTAAATATGTTCTTCCGGTTCGGTTAAATTTCACACCAGCCGTCACACGCAGGAAAATACAACGCCACGCGACAACATCTTTCGGGCTCCAGCTGTTGCAACAGGGCTCGATAGCGCTCTAATTGAGGTGCGTACTCTGCGCTCTGACGCTGATAGAACGCTTCCATCTGTTCCCCTTGTTCTGGATATGCAGTTTTGTAGTCAACAATCCAGCGCTCATTGGTGACGGGATCAATAAAGGTACGATCCACCACCCCAGCCACACTCTCAGTTGCATAAAGGCCGCATATCTCAAACTCTACACTAGCGTCAGGATGTGGAGCCAGAATCCAACGCCCTATTTCACTCTCCAGGGTTCGTTCCAGCATCTGAATACAGGTGGCCGCAAGAGAGTCTGCCTCAGCGGGATACCCTTCAAGGACAAATCGCTGCACCATCCCCTGACGTAGAGCACGGATATGTGCACCCTGCTGCCGCGTTGCAGCGCCACACAGATAAGCGAGATATTCATGCACTACAGTTCCTATAGTGGCACTGCGCCTTACCTCTGCAGCTACAGGACGGTATGCTGACGCTGGATGCTGAGCAGCATCCACGCTTGCATCTGCTGCAAAAGGAGAGCATGGCGGGAAGTTTTCCTGTGGCAGCCGCTTTAATAGTGATTCAACTGCCACGGCAGCGGCTTCTCCCTCCCCCTCCTCATGCGGAGCTAACGCGGTGAAATATGTTTGCGTGGCGGGCCACAGCAATTCAAGCAGAGAGCCACTGGGAGGTGCACTGGTGCCTGAGACATTCAGAGGCGCATGGGCATAGCAGTACAGTTTCTTACGTGCTCGTGTCACCGCCACATACAATAGACGCGCACTTTCGTACCCCTCTTTGCGCTTTTCCATCCGTTCCAGCATGGCATACACGGGATCTGGCTCTGCAGAACTACGCTCCGCCACAGGAGCAAGCAATAAACCAAAATGAGGGTCTTCTTCCCAGCGCAAGAGGGTTTTTGAATTTCTACGCGGCTTGCGCCCTAGACCAGGGAGAAAAACATGGTCAAACTCAAGTCCTTTTGCCTTATGGATTGTCATCACATGCACCCGTGCTTCCAGACCTCCGCGTGCGCGCGCATATAGCTGTGTTAGCTGCTGTTCCAAATGCATGAAGTTGTCCACATCTCCACCCTGTTCGCAACGTTCCAACACTTCCCCAAACTGCTCCAGCGCTTCAAGTTCCGCAAGGTCCCAACATTGGCGCACCCCCAAGGTCTCAAGGCACTCTTCACACAGACGCCGCAAAGGGAGACGCCCACGCAGGTGCTGATAGTAAAGCAAAATCCGCCCCACATGAACAAAGCGTGCACACCCAGCTTTATCCAACCCCGGTATGTTTTGAGCCTGCTCCAAAGCTGCACCAAGGGTTGGGAAACGGGCAATATGGGTCAGATCGACTAATGTCAAACCACACCATGGTGCGCGCAAAACACTCATCCAACTGAGTTTATCCGCCGGGTGAAGCAGGGCTTTAAGGACCGATACTGCATCGCGCACCAGCATATTATCCTTAAGCGGATCGATATCCTGCGCCTGATATTTAATCCCCTCACGTTGCAGCAACGGGATAATCGCGCTCAGATGTGAGCGGGAGCGTACGAGTATTGCAACACTGTCATCCCTGTTGCTAGCCAGCACCTCCTTGATCTGCCCTACGACCGCCTGTGCTTCGAGATTAAGGTCCGGGCACGCCATGGGAGAAAACAGAAGAGGATCCACCCCTGGAGGATGCACCGGAACCGCCGCAGAAAAGCGTACCGCTCCACTGCCGGCATGCTCATGGGCGGGGAAAATGGCGCTAAACCAGTCATTTACCAACCTCACCAAATTACCCTGAGAGCGAAAGTTTGCTGTCAACTGCAACGGAACCAGAGGAATTTGCCCAATCCCTTCGGTACCAGCACGGAGAAACAATCCCACCTCTGCTTCACGAAACCGGTAGATAGATTGCATCGGATCGCCGACAATAAACAGGGTGCGCCCACAACCTTGCCCCCACGCACTGGTGAGGGTTTCAAGCAAGCTGAACTGAAGCCAAGAGGTGTCCTGAAACTCATCCACCAGAATATGCTCGATCTGCTGATCCACCTGCAGCAACAGATCGGTAGGATTACCACTTTCAACCAGAGCATGGCGCGCACTCAAGGCTATTTCGGTAAAATCTGCTTCAGTACTAGCGCGAAACTCCACCCACAATTGTGCCACCAGGCGCGGTAACACCACCAGCATGGCGTGCAACACTTCCCACGCGGAAGCTGGATAACGCGGTGGTGGCAAGGTTTTAACCTCGTGCCACAAGCTTGGATCGACACGGTTCTGCAAGGATTCGAGCACTGCAAGAGCTGCTTTTTTCATCTCCTTACTCTGTGTATCCTTGCCCGGAGGGAAACCCGTGTTCTTATCCACTCGCTTGCGCCACTGTCCTTGCGCAGTGAGGAGCATGGATGCTATAGCCTGCCACTGCGGTAACTCTGCGGCTACAGGGTCAGGGAATGTATGATTCTGGTAGGCACAGATAGGGCTAGTTCCAGCAGCGCACTGACTCGAAGCATAGGTTGCGAGCTGGTGGAGTTGAGGTAACAATGCTGCATCTAGTTGCTGTTGCGCCTGAACGAGGATCTCCTCAACCTTGTGCGCTAAATTTTCCTCCAATGCAGCCCGCATCTGTTCTGGATCGATAAGGATGTGACGCATCCATTGATCTCGCCGTGCAAGAAGATCAACCAGCATATTTTCCAGGATATCCGCACGGTTATCGACATGGGCCAGCAACTTATCCACTGCAACGCGGGTGATTGAATCGAGGCGCTGGGTAAAAAGCAAACTGCGCACCGCATTCTGATAGTACTGCTGCGGAAATTCACTTACCCGCGGCAACGCCCCCAAACGTGACAACCACGGCATCCGCCGCACAAATTCAGCGTTGAGACTATCGATGGTCTGAATACGCAGTTGCGCCGGCGCTTGAAGGATGTTCCACTCTAGGCGCGTATCGCGCTCCAATACTGCCAACGCTAGCCTGCGCGTGGTGCGCTCGTGTGGCGAAAGTTCACCATCACCAGCGCTAGCTGCAGCGGTGAGCGCTCCCATGACCCGTTCACGCATTTCGGCGGCGGCCTTGCGCGTAAAGGTGATGGCAAGAACTTCACCCGGCTGTTCCACGCGCGCGAGCATCACTAAAAAACGCTGGATTAAAAGTTCAGTTTTCCCTGAACCCGCTGGGGCGCGGACGATACACGAAATTTCAGGATCAAGAGCGCGCTTACGTGCGGCAGCATCGCTGAGTTCCACGGCTAGCCCATCTCTATCTATTTCATCTTTTGGGCTGCTCATATTTCGTCCTCTTCTGCCTCAACTGCTGCGGCAGTATCCTGAATGCGGCACAGAGGATACAACTCACAAAACTGGCATGTTTGCGTCTGCGCCGGATCAACCTCTGCACCCCCGGCAGCGATATCTTGCGCCAGCCGTTCCAGTTCTATACGCCAGTGTTCCTGCAAGTGCCCCCACTCCTCCCCATTCATCCCTTGGAGGGGGTACCCTGTGTTGTGTGAGTTCTCAACGGTAGCGCAAACCCCCTTGAGACGGCACTCACCTGCGCGCACTTGCGCAATTGCTAAACCCAGCGCAGGCTGATGCTTTCCATAGAGAGCATACACCGGCAGCTGTGGCTCCAACAGGTCTTCCCCTACTATATCCTTAAGGGCTACCACACCGGTTTTGTAATCGAGCAACACCAACCCGCCAGCGGGAAGAAGCTGGTCTACGCGATCCGCAATAGCAGTAACCTTAAGGTCTCCAACCTGAAGTTCTTCACGCTCTTCCACACTCAGCACCTTAAAGGGGGAACGCTCGCGTTCAATTTCCAACCACTCCTGCGCCAATCTCACCAGACGCTGCTGCTCCAGCTCACGCAAGATATGTGGCACATAGCCGTTGCGGCTATCTGTTAATATTTCATTACTTAACTGAACCAACAGCTCGCGGACTTGAGCGTCATTGCGAGTCAGAAGTTCTTCCTGGGTGCACACATCTTCCCAGAAACGCTGCAGCAACAGATGGAGCAGACTGCCACGTACCCGCATATCCACCCCTTCCACCGGCACTTCAAGAGGGTTAACCCGCATCCGATAAATTGCATAGGCGCGAAACGGGCATGCGGCCTGCGCTTTCAGCAGATGGGTCCCCCCTCTTACTGCGTAGGGGGGAGAGCTAGCCGCATGTTCGGTAGCTAAGGGGATGCCGCGCCCATCGTGGATAACTTCGAGCCTTACTTGATCAGCCGTAGGTGTGGTGCTCTCCTCGATGGAGTTAAGGAGCGGATGTGCAGAGACGCCACGGGGTAAAAAAGGACTCGGCGTGTAACTATTCCCCTCCTCACTGCACAGCGGATAGCTGAAATTCACCTCCGGTGCCAGTGCCTGAAATTGTTGTATCAAACGTGTACAAAACTCAATCTCGCGTGCCATACTCGCGCGCGGCATAGCCTGCTCTTTTTGCACCTGCACCGGAATAAAGGTGTTGTAGTTGAGTGGCGCCGGGAGAACCTGAGCGTGAAGGCCAGTTACCCATACCGCATCACAGGCAAGGGCCACCCCCTCCAGCAAACCAACCACTTGCAGACGTTTATCGCGCGCGGCAGGCTGAAAGACACTCTCATCGCTCAAACGCTGAAGTTGCCGCACCGCATCGATGCGCGTTATCTCACCCTCAACCGCACACAGCGATGCAAACTGAGGCAATATCTGCTCCTCCCACGCTTGGAGTATCTGGTAGGTCTCGGAGTCGGGGGGGTGGTCGCCTGGCCACCCAGCAGCATGGAGCGTTGCACTAAAAATCTCCCCCCACTTTCTTGGAGAATGGCGGGTTTCTATGTGGCACAGATCCTGAAGCGCGGCTGTGATGTGCTCAACTCCTTTACTGCAAAACCCCTTCTGCTCCAGCACGCGGATATAGGTGTCCAGCTGCGCACGTGGCTGAGAATAAGAGCGCAGCAGCACTTCAGCGGTGGCATGCCAATCCATATGGTGGTGCCCACCACTAAACCAGGGGGATCGAAGCAAATAGCCGAACTCATCTAACGCTAAAGGATCTACAGCCTGAAGCAGGCGCAGTGCCGCATGGATTACCCCATACTGACTCAGAGGCTTGCCCAGCGAGATATTAAGGGCAATCTCCTCCGTTGCAGTGCCCGTAGCACCATCACCTGGTGCCCTTACATGCGCTCTTAAGATGCGCTCGATTGCGGAGTGTTGGCGTTCCAATTCGGGAACAACTATCCCAACGTGCCTCCCTGCGGCAATATTGGCATGCGCCCAGTGCGCCAACTGGTGTAGCTCCGCCTCAGGATCGGCACAAGGGTGTACATACGTAATTGTGTCCCGCACCTCTAGGTTCGGCACGCAAATGTTGCTCCCTTTTGCAGCTAAGGTGTCACACAGGGAACGCAACTGCGGCGAGATCTCATCAAAGCCCACCAGCCACACTTCGGCGGGTGCAGGGATCTCCCCTGTGTGAAATTTACCCTGCATATGTGTGCCCAAGCGCTGAGAATCTATATATCCATGGGTGTCACAGTATGCAAGATAGGCCGCGCACCAACGCTTAAATGCACCCTCTTCGGAAGTGTGCGCAGTATAATCGTCCAGCGCAATCTGATGCTCGCACAGCGCAGCATATGCTTTCAGGGCTTGCTTCACCGTGGCTCCCACCTGCAGCAAGGCATACGCATGCTGCTTCAAATCTGCGCGAATGAACTGCTGCCACAGTGCATATTGCTGCGCGGAGTTAAGGAGGCTTCCACTGGAGACGTTCTGCACCAGGCAGCGCTGCCACCACAGCACCGGGGTAAATATCTGTGGCTTGGCCCATGCACTGGCACCAAGCTCCACCTGCCACTGCGCATATTCACTCAACAAGGTGCGGGTCATGCGTTGATTGACCGTAAGGATCACCGCGTGTCGCTGCGCCGCCTCAAATATCTGTTGCGCTTCATACAACACTTTAATGACTAGCCCTTTCTATTTCCCTGCATTGCGGCTAAGGGGTTCTGTACGGGAGAATTGTGTTTCAAATCAATATCAAAGGGGAAGAGAAAGCGATACACCATGCCGGAATGAGCGTCCGCAACGTAAAGATATCCATCGGGGGCGACAACCAGAGCTGCAGGTTGAGCATATATTTTTGCCGCGGTGGCCAAACCGCTGACCACATCCACCCCCCAGCCGCTCAAATTTCCTTTTTCATCTAAAGGGAGTCCAATAATGCGGAAGCCGCGGCGCTGTAAATCGTGCACACGCCCTTTGAGAGCAACATACAGCATGGAGCGGTAACGCTGGGGTGCATTCAGGTTTGTGCCAAAGGCAAATCCAGCAGGAACACTGTGGGGCGGAAGAAGCGCACGGGGAACTGCAGTAGCTGAACAGATGGTTTTAGTCCCCAGATGCCTGTCTGGAACCCGATACTCGTAGCAAAAGGGCCAGCCGTAATCTTCTCCACGCTTGAGAACATTTATCTCATCGGCCGGGGGATGAAGCTCTAAGGTGTCAGGAGCGCTATCAACTACCCACAACTCCCCCGTTTGAGGATGGTGACCAAGCGCGCGCGCATGATGCAACCCTGTGGCATAGAGCTCCACTTCACCCGCCTTAGTGATCAAGAGCACAGCAGCGCGCTGCCATTCCAGTTCCTGTGGCTGCGCATCTCCTGCTCCAATCGAAAGGTAGATATTGCCCTCAGCATCAAGAGACAAGGCGCGGTGTTCAGTAGCAGTGGCAGGAGGCAGACCATCCACAATGGTCTCAACAGTTGTCGGTGTTGCAGAGGTTGTGGGGATACCGAGCTTGAGTACTGCAGTCCGGGTGGCAACATACAGATAACCAGCTTGCCACGCTAACCCCATAGGGCGATCTATACTTGGAGTGAGGATGCGCTTGCGCCACAAGTTAGTGCTGGCGGCAGCGGCATTGGAATTTTCAGAAAGTGAATGTTGCTGCTCAAGGCTATAAATCAGGCCTGCATCAGGCAGAGACGCAAACACCATCCCTGCGTTAGAATCAGCAGCAAAAACCATATCCCCTATCCCCTGCAAACCGCATGCAACCGGAAGCAGGTCAACCCCCGCAAGCGCTCTAACCTCTATCTCTGTTGTTGCACCCGTATCTGGATGCGGCACCGGCAGAGTCTGGGTCTGAGTGGTGAAAGCTAGCGCCTCAAGGGGAGCATCGTCTGCAAAGTCTTGCGTGTTCTGCTCCGAATGAGTGGTGGGTGTGTACCCATGTAGCTCTGGAGTCAAGCGATAAACCTGCGCCCAACTCTCCTCTGCCCCTACAGGAGGCCACAGCCGTTCCGCACTAAGGTAAGCCAGCAGTATCGACAAAGGGATAGCAAGCAACAACATCCCCCTGCCCCAGCGTTTCCCGATCAACGCAAGGGAAACTCCAACTCCGAGCATGGCTATAAACAGCAGCAGCGGACAGTCGAGCGATAGTGACTTTACCCCAAACACAAGCACAATAGTGCCCCACAACAGGAACAGATACAGAAAAAACTCAGCTAACCCACGCATTTATATTTTTTCAATCCTGTTCCTGGCCCAGATGCTGATTCTTTTGCAGATAGTTGACCACATAGTCATACACCGCAGCGCTAAGGGTGTGTTGCTTGCCGGTATAGCCGGCAGCGCGCAACTTGGTAACATCTGAACAGGTGTAGTACTGGTACCGATCGCGCAATTCTGCGGGCATCTCCACATATTCGATATTTGGCTCCATCCCCAGAGCAGAAAAAATAGCCCCAGCCAGATCGTTCCATGTGTTAGCACTTGAGCTGCCAATATTGAAAATGCCATTTATTTCAGGATGTCTAAAAAAGAACAGGGTCATATCTACGACATCTTTAATGTAGACAAAGTCGCGTTTTTGTTCGCCATGTGCATATTCAGGACGATAGGACTTGAACAGCCCGATCTTGCCACTCTCCATGATCTGCTCATAGGCTTTGATAACCAGAGAGCGCATCTCCCCTTTGTGGTATTCGTTGGGGCCAAACACGTTGAAAAACTTCAGCCCGGCAATGGAGTCCAGCATCCCCTCACGTCGCGCCCACAGGTCAAACATATGCTTGGAATAGCCATACATATTCATTGGTCGCAGTCGATTCAGTTCCGTTTCTGCATCCACAAAACCATGTTCACCATCGCCATAGGTCGCAGCACTGGAAGCATAGATAAAGCGCGCATTCAAGTAGCGGGCAAACAACGCCATACGCTTAGTATATTCAAAGTTATTTTGTACCAAGTACCGTGAATCAGTTTCGGTAGTAGTGGAACAAGCCCCCATGTGAAAGATTGCCTCGATCCCCTTCGCGCCAAAACCGCACAGGTGCTTGATCTCCTCGCCTTGAGCAAGGCGAAGAAAGTCGTCTTTCTCCATATAATCTGCATAGCGCAGCGCCGCTAGATTGCGCCATTTGTCCGAGGTACCAAGAGAATCGACAATCAATATGTCATCGCGTCCCAATTGGTTAAGGCGCCACACTAGTGCACTGCCGATAAAACCAGCTCCTCCAGTTACAACTATCATGGTTTAAGTGTCTCCTGCATGAGGTGTATATACGGTAGTTAAGAATGAATTTCCAAGTGAACTCTGGTATAGTTACATTAGAGTAAAACGCAAGCCAGATTGGAACGGATATTACCATTGCCGGAGGTTGCGCGCAAATATGTTACACCTCTCGGCATTTAACCATGTTTCAGTTTAACTAAACAGCGTTCTATATTTCGCTGAACCGGGTTGATTGTTCTTGACAATCCAATTCATGCAAGTCAATGTTATTTTCACCAAGCCTAAAACAACATTCACCTGACACTGTATTAAAACACCTTTTTTATTAGATGTATGCCCTGCTTTGATCTCTTCTAGATTTCAGCGTGCAGCGCTCTTATTTTCACTCTGACTAAAACTCGAAAGGACACGCAAAATGGCAAAAAATAGTGAGGCCCTTGAATATCACACTACTGGACGCAAGGGCAAAATAGAGGTAATCGCCACCAAACCGTGCCTTACCAGTCATGACCTCTCCCTCGCCTACAGTCCGGGAGTGGCCGAACCATGTCTGGAAATTGAAAAAAACCCCAAAGATGCCTATGAGTATACAGCTAAGGGGAACCTGGTCGCTGTGGTTACCAACGGCACCGCAGTGCTGGGTCTGGGCGATATCGGTGCCCTCGCAAGCAAGCCAGTGATGGAAGGGAAAGGCGTTTTATTTAAGCGCTTTGCCGATGTTGACGTGTTTGATATCGAACTTGACACTAAAGATTCAGAAGAGATTATCCGCACAGTAAAATTGCTGGAACCTACGTTCGGAGGGATCAATCTCGAAGACATTAAAGCACCGGAGTGCTTCTACATTGAAGAGCAACTTAAAAAGCTCATGAACATTCCGGTCTTTCACGATGACCAGCACGGCACTGCCATTATTGCCAACGCCGGGCTAATAAATGCGCTCGAAATTATCGGTAAAGATATTAGTAAAATCCGCATTGTTGTCAATGGCGCAGGCGCGGCGGGGATAGCCTGCGCCAACATGGCTATTACCCTGGGTGCAAAAAAAGAAAATATGATTTTGTGCGACAGTAAAGGGGTTATCTTCAAAGGGCGCACAGAAGGGATGAACCTGTATAAAGAGCGCCTTGCCACCGAATCAAGCGCACGCACCCTGGAGGAAGCGATGGAGGGCGCAGATGTGTTTTTCGGCGTCTCAGCCAAGGATGTAGTTACTCCCAAGATGGTTGCAAGCATGGCACCCGACCCAGTTATTTTTGCCATGGCAAACCCTGACCCGGAGATCCTCCCAAGTGTGGCACTCAAGGTACGCGATGATGTAATCATGGGCACTGGGCGCAGCGATTTTCCCAATCAGGTTAATAACGTGCTGTGTTTCCCATTCCTGTTTCGAGGCGCCCTCGATACCCACGCAACTGCCATAAATGACGAAATGAAGATGGCTGCAGTTAAAGCACTCGCAAATCTGGCGAAGGAGGATGTGCCAGATTCCGTTATCAAGGCCTACGGTAACACCAAGTTCTCCTTCGGGCGCGACTACCTGATTCCCAAGCCGTTTGATCCGCGCGTTTTGCTCCACGTGGCTCCAGCGGTAGCGCAGGCGGCAATCGACAGTGGCGTGGCACAAACCCCTATTGAAGATATGGTAAAATACACCGAATCCCTCGAGGCTCTGCAGGGACGCTCCAAGGAGATCATGCGCACCATGATCAACAAAGCCAAGGCGTGCCCTAAGCGTATTGTGTTCCCCGAAGGGGATCATGATAAAATCCTGCGGGCGGCACAAGTTCTTATGGATGAGCAGATCGCCACCCCTATTCTTCTTGGACCAAAGAACGAAATTACCGACAACATCCGTCGCTTAGGGTTGGATCTGCATGGGGTGCAGATTATTGATCCGCACGACAACCAGAAAACCCAAAAATATGCTGATGAATTTTTCCGTCTGCGCCAGCGCAGAGGGGTAACTCCGGCCGAAGCGACCCGCACCATGAAACATCAGCGCAACTACTTTGGCGCCATGATGGTACATGTAGGCGATGCAGATGCCATGCTTTCTGGGATCAACCATCACTACCCCGAAACCATCCGCCCTACTCTGGAAATTATCGGCAAACAACAGGAGATCATGGGGGTACACGGTCTGTACATGCTTGCGTTTAAGAATCGCGTGGTTTTCTGTGCCGACACCACTGTATCTATCGACCCAAGTGCCGAAGAACTGGCAGAAACCGCCATCCTTGCTGCCAACAAGGCACGCCACTTTGATGTTGAACCGCGCATTGCCATGCTCTCGTTCTCTAACTTTGGCAGCGCAAACCATCCCTTTACCAACAAAATTCGCAAGGCTACCCAGTTAATAAAAGAGTGGGCTCCCGAGCTCGTGGTTGAGGGTGAGATGCAAGCTAACGTTGCTTTTGATCCTGAACTTACGGAACGCCAGTACCCTTTTTCCGCCATTAAAGGGGATGCGAACGTTCTGATATTCCCTGATCTAAATTCAGGCAACATTGCCTACAAATTGTTGGATAAACTTGGCGGTGCCGAGGCAGTAGGCCCCATCCTCATGGGGGTCAAGAAGCCAGTGCACGTACTTCAACGTGGCGATGACGTCAACGACATTGTCAATCTTGCGGCTGTGGCTGTTGTTGATGCACAATACTCTCTTGAGCACGAAGTGCACAAATGCTGAGTAACTACAGATAGTTTTACGCGACGCAATAAAGCCTTTGACCTCTGCTGCGATCAAAGGCTTTATTGCGTTAAAGCACAGTGACAATCTCGTGATAGGATCGGTTCATCATCCTCCCTTGATACACTTCCAAATTCCCCCCATCCCTGCTACAATCCTGCGACTTTTCAACATATACTTTAAATTAAACAATACCGAGCAGGAGGTTCTGCCATGCGCTATAAAAGCACCAGAGGTTCAGTTTCAGGCATCTCATTTTCCGACGCGGTTATGATGGGGTTGGCTACCGATGGGGGTCTATTGCTCCCAGAGCAGATCCCCACCATATCTACACAGGAACGTGCGCAATTTCACTCCATGGAGTATCCTGAATTAGCCTTCAATATCATTAAGCATTTTGTAGGGGATGATATCCCTGCTGACGAACTCCAGCACATCATTGAGCGTTCGTACAACAAATTCACCCACCCCCAGGTCACCCCGGTAGAACGCCATGGGGAGGTGCACATTCTAGAACTGTTCCATGGTCCGACCCTGGCGTTTAAAGATGTGGCGTTGCAGTTCTTGGGCAATTTATTTGAATATCTGCTCAAACAGCGTGGCTCCCACATGAACATCATTGGTGCCACTTCTGGCGATACCGGCAGCGCGGCTATTTACGGGGTAAAAGGCAAAAAAAATATCAACATCTTCATTCTCCACCCAGAAGGGAGAGTCTCCCCTATCCAAGAACTACAGATGACCACCGTCACCGATCCAAATGTGTTCAATCTCGCCATTGACGGCAACTTTGATGATGGACAGCGGATTGTGAAGGAGATCTTCGGCGACCTTGAATTCAAGCATAAGCATGCGCTGGGGGCAGTCAATTCGATAAACTGGGCGCGTGTCCTTGCACAGATTGTGTACTATTTCTATGCGTGGAGCAGAACCGCGGCGAATGTTGATGCGCGCGTGGACTTTGCCGTCCCTACGGGAAATTTTGGGGATATTTTTGCCGGCTATATGGCTAAGCAAATGGGCCTGCCAATCGGTCAACTGGTATTGGCAACCAACGAAAACAACATCCTGTCACGCTTTGTGGCCCATGGAGATTACTCCATAGATACCGTGGTAGAAACCCTCTCTCCCTCTATGGACATTCAGGTGGCAAGCAACTTTGAACGATATCTCTACTACTTGCTCGATGGAGACAGCAACACCCTGGTGCAAATGATGGAGGACTTTAGTTCCAAACACAAAATGGCTTTCAGTGCTACCCAACAACAACAGGTACAGGACGACTTCAGCACCCTCACAGTGGATACCGAGGCCACGCTGAAAACCATTGCGCGCTTTTATACCGACAATAAATATATCCTCGACCCCCATACGGCAGTAGGGGTAACTGCTGGGGAGCACCAGCGCAATGACGACGTACCGATGATATGTCTGGCCACTGCCCATCCGGCTAAGTTTTCCGCTGCGGTACGCCGTGCCATTGACATAGAACCGCCCCGCCCTGAATCGTTGCGCGATATTGAACAACGCGCAAAACGGTGTGAACCGATCCAGGCAGATACTCAGGTGATAAAGGATTACATTGCAACCCATGCCCTGAGTTAAGCCAAGGTTGGTCTGCACTGGGCCTAACTCATATACTCTCAGCATCACTCTAACCACGTATCGAAAGAGAAATAAAACTTTATGCTTACACAAACCGGAGACATTACCCACTGGATCGCATTCAGCGCCGGACTCCTGTCATTTTTTTCTCCCTGCGTGTTGCCACTGATCCCTTCATTCATGGCATACATCACCGGAGTTTCTTTTGCCGACCTCAAAAAAGAGCACCAAAGCTCGCAGGTGCGCTGGCGTGTAGTAAGTCACTCCTTTGCCTTTGTATGTGGTTTTTCCGCAGTATTTATTTTATTGGGGGCGGCAGCTGGCCTGTTCTCAGGCTCCGTGCAATCTGGCATGGATGAAGGGCTACTCTGGGTTCAGCGCATTGGTGGAGTGCTGGTCTTTGCTTTTGGTCTCCACATGACTGGGATTTTGCGCATTGGAATGTTGATGCAGGACAAACGGATCAACATTAAGAGTAAACCCAGTGGCTATGTGGGCAGTTTTTTGGTGGGGCTTGCGTTTGCCGCAGGGTGGACACCGTGCATTGGTCCTATTCTGGGTGCTATTCTCGCCCTCGCGGCGGGGACCTCTACCGACACCCTGCACGGTGTGGCGCTTTTAACTACCTACTCTGCCGGGTTGGGGATTCCTTTCATGCTTGCGGGGCTGTTGTTTCATAGGTTTTTGCTATTTTTCAACCGCTTTAAAACCCACATCCGCTTGATGGAGATCATCACCGGAGTTCTTATGATTGTAGTTGGTGCACTCCTGTTTTCAAACCAATTCAGCAAGATATCTAACTGGATATATCAGATTATCCCCATGTAGCGGCTGCTGACTATTGTGTTGCGGGGCGAATATCCTTCACTTTAAGTTGCAGGGATGTTCGCCCCCGCCACGTATTGGTATCAACCTGAAACAAAATATCCACCCGCTCCTGCAACATCTCGAATTTAGTGGCAAGGCCAAAGGCGATGCACGCCAAGCTATAACCACCCTGCTGCACCCGAAAGCGTACATGTTTTCTCCCCACCACCGTGGCCTGCTGCACTTTCAAGTTGCGACATAAGAACACCGGCTCTGGATTCCCCATCCCAAACGGAGCCAGAGCCTGAAGCTCTTCATGCAGCTGTGTACTGATCTCATCCAGTGGGAGTTCAAGGTCGTATAGCGCGCAGGGGATCAACTGTTCAGGGCGCAGGGATTGGCACGTGTATTCTTCAAATGCCTGCGCAAATTGCTCAATATCGTGCGCCACTATGCTCAAGCCTGCCGCAAACTCATGCCCACCATATCCCTGCATCCACGTACTACAATGTTTCAGGGCATGATATAGATTAAGTCCGCGGATAGAACGCCCGGAGCCCTTCCCCATTCCAGTTTCAGGATCTAGAGCAATCAGAATTACCGGGCGGTGAAACATCTCTACCAAACGACTTGCAACGATCCCGATTACCCCTGAGTGCCAACCCGAATCGGCCAGCACAATGCTGGTGCGTGAACTACACAACTCATGCTTAATGCGGGTCAGCGCATGTTGCAGGGTCATCTCTTCAATTTCCTGGCGCTCGCGGTTGCATTGATCAAGCTCGGTGGCAATATTAAGCGCCACCTGTGGGTCTGTGCTCAGCAGGAGTTCAACTCCGCGCGCTGCATCAGCCAGACGCCCGGCTGCGTTGAGACGTGGAGCAAGGCGGAAGCCGACCACTCCGGCACTTACTTTATCAACTCCGGCAACCTCTCGGAGCTTACTTATTCCTGGGCGAAAATCCCCTTCTAGCAAGGGAAGCCCAGCTCTAACCAGAATACGATTAACTCCGGTCAGGGGCACCAAGTCAGCAACGGTGCCGAGGGTTACGAGATCGAGCAGCATGCGGATATCAAATCCGGCCGGCACTTGGTTCTCGCGGCGCAAGGTCGCGTAAAGTGCAACCACCAGCATAAACGCTACCCCCGCCCCACACAGTGGTTGGTATGGAAACGCGGATGATTCAAGCCATGGATTCACGCACGCATACGCGCCCGGCAGTTGATCGCCCGGCTGATGGTGGTCGGTTATAATTAGATCAATGCCACACTCACGCGCCAAGTCAGCTTCTGCTACAGAGCTGATGCCACAGTCAACTGATACTACAACCTTCACCCCAGTGGTGGCAGCTTCGCACAGCGCCGCCGCACTTAGGCCATAGCCCTCATCCTGGCGCAAAGGGATATGGTACGAAACCCTAGCTCCGGCCCGCTCAAGGGCGAGAAAGAGCACAGAGGTAGCACTTACGCCGTCAACATCGTAATCACCATGTACTGCGATCAGCTCACCGGTGCGAATAGCGCTGAGAAGACGTGTCACCGCTTTATCCATATCCGGCAACAGGAGTGGATCAGGAAGCTCTTTCAAGCGCGCATGCACAAAGGCATGCGCCTGCGGCGCGGAAGTTATCCCGCGCAACGCGAGCAGTTGTGCCTGGAATGGAGTTATCCCTGCAAGGATGAAATCTGTGGCGCCAGAACAGATCTCTGCACGTGGTTGCCAAGTGCGCTGAGTATGCGCGTCCATGGGGGTGGAAGATATTGCTGTAGACAGGTTCTGGACTTTGAATGTCACATGCTACTCCACATAAAAAAGGGCCGCAAGAAAGCACGGCCCTTTTTTATAGCTATTTGTATTGTTAATCTAGCCTCAGGCTCAGGCTTTGCGCGGTTCTTTCGTCTGAAACTTATCCCATAACAACAGCATCGAGCTGGCAATGAAGATAGAGGAATATGTCCCCACAACAACGCCAATTAGAAGGGCGAAGGCAAAGTCGTGAATAACTCCCCCCCCGAAGACAAACAAGGCCAACACTACCAACAATGTAGTGATTGAAGTAAGGATGGTACGCGATAGGGTTTCGTTTATACTCCGATTGATAAGCTCTGGAAAACTTTTATCGTTGTAGCGTCCACGATTCTCCCTGATTCGGTCGTACACGACAATGGTATCGTTGAGAGAATAACCGATAATCGCAAGAAATGCCGCAATGACTGGAAGGCCTATCTCTTTGTCAAAGATCGAAAATGCGCCAAAGGTCAAAACCACATCGTGCAACAGCGCAACAACAGCCCCCACTGCAAAACGTAGTTCAAAGCGCCAGCTGATATACAATAGAATGCCAACCATGGCGTACATAATGGCCATCAACCCCTTTTTGCGCAAATCCTTACCCACCTGGGGCCCAACCATCTCTACGCGACGTAACTCGACGCTACCCTCACCATACCCTTGCTCCAGCTTCTGCATCAGGGCAATACGCATCCCCTGGAGACCATCATCAGTTTCTTCCGCGCGAATAAGAAATTCGTTATTTCCATCTCCAAAGCGTTGTACCAGGGCTGAGCTTAAAATCTCTGGAACAAGCAATTCTTTGATCTGCGCCGCATCCGTAGATTGGTCAAAACGTACTTGCACTACGGTTCCACCGGTAAAGTCAACTCCGTAGTTGGGTCCGCCGCGCACTATAAGCGCTGTCAACCCTACTAGGATTAGAACAACCGATATTACTGCCACATACCGACGCTTTCCTACAAAGTCGATGTTTACATCGGGTTTTATCAACTCCATCAGTTGCTCCTTTTATATACTGATCTTCCGGACATTACGTACATCCAAGAAGAAATCAAAAATCAGGCGTGAAACAAATATGGCAGTAAACATGGATGCCAAGATACCAACCGAAAGGGTTACCGCAAACCCCTTGACTGGGCCAGTGCCAAATTGGAACAGAACCAATGCCGCTATCAGGGTGGTTATATTGGCGTCTACAATAGTGATAAACGCTTTAGCGTAACCGGAATCAATCGCAATACGAGCTGATTTGCCGTTGCGTAACTCCTCACGAATACGTTCAAAGATCAGCACATTCGCATCAATCGCCATCCCCACCGTTAGCACTATCCCCGCAATCCCCGGCAGGGTCAAAGTAGCCTTAAACATCCCCAGTAGCGCAAGGATAAAGAGAATATTCAGCACCAAGGCGGTGTTGGCTATAAGTCCGGCACCGCGGTAGTACACAAGGATCATGGCAATGACCAAAACTGCGCCAATAAGCACAGACTTAATTCCCTGCGAAATGGAATCGTACCCCAGGGACGGTCCAACGGTACGGTTTTCCAGGATATTTACCGGGGCGGGTAGGGAGCCGGCTCGCAACACAATAGCCAGGTCGGTTGCTTCCTGCTCGGTAAACGCCCCACTAATCTGCGCACTACCTCCCGAGATCCGTTCCCGAATCGTAGGCGCAGAATACACAGTATCATCAAGTACTATTGCCATGCGCTGGCCCACGTTAGCCGCAGTGATCTGGTCAAAGCGCTTTGCCCCGGCAGCATTGAAGTCGATAGAAACATAGGGCTCGTTAAAACGGGTATCGATCCGCACCTGTGCACCGGTGAGCAGATCTCCAGTAAGAGATGCACGCTCGGTCACCACAATGGGACGCTCAGTCACATGCCCGGTGCGTGGATCAACATTGCGCTCATACAGTAGTTTTGTACCCGGCCTGAGGTTTCCAGCCTTGGCGGCCTCAATATCGGCATCTGCTACAACCATCTTGAACTGCAACTGCGCAGTCTTACCCAGCAGGTTGATAGCGCGTTGCGGGTCTTTAACCCCGGGAAGCTGAATCAAAATACGATTGTCCGACTGGCGCTGAATAAGTGGTTCACTAACACCAAATTGATCCACGCGGTTACGCATGGTCTCAAGAGCCTGGCGCACAGCAAAATCTTCAATCTGGGCAACCTCTTTGTCGCTGAAGCGGTAGTTTTTCTCTACATAACCGGAGCTGGCTTTTATAGTCATAGACTCCAGGGAAGGAAAGTGCTCGCGCATTATTGCATCTACCTCTTCACCCGCTTCCGTATCGTATACAGTAACTTTCAGACGCTCGCCATCAAAACGATCCACGCTTTTAAAAATGATATCTTGCTCGGTGAGAAGGCTCTCGGTTTCTTCGATAACGCTGTCAAGGCGGCTTTCTACCGCTTTGTCAATTTCAACTCCCAAAACCAGATGCATCCCCCCTTGAAGATCGAGCCCCAGATGGATAGGATCAAAGGCATTCTGCCACCAGGTGGGCAGACGATCCTTCATCACCGTAGGTGCGAGTGAGGCGAGCGCCAGAAGCACACACGCCAGAACCAGCAGCCCACGCATTTTAATGCTGTTCGTCATATCTCAACTCCACTCCCTTCAAGAAGGTCAGCAGTGCCAGCATCTGCTGGCGCGGCACACACAGGTACACAAAACGTACGCCCAAAAAATGCAGTTCTCTACTCACCCTGCTGAACAGTAGCGGAGATTGAACTACGGCTGAATTTCATTTTTACCCCTTTATCAACCTCAAGGGTGATCACGTCATCTTGCACAGCAGTAATTTTGCCGTGGATACCTCCGGCAGTGATTACGTTGTCGCCCGCCTTGAGAGCTTCGATCAGTTGACGGTGCTGTTTGGCACGTTTTTGCTGTGGACGGATGAGGAGAAAATAGAAGATGGCAAACATGAGGACCAGCATAATCATCCCTTCGTATCCCTGCTGACCACCCTGAGCACCACTTCCACTCATTGCATAAGCCGTTGAAACCATAATAATTATTCCTCCCAGTTAAGTTGATTAGGTAAAAATTTAAGCTCCGGTTATAACCTTTTATGGCGTAACTTTCAAGTACAAGACCGCCATTGTGCTGAAATCAAAGCAACATTTTATCCCTGTGTACGCATGGCATAAAAATCTGCGCAAAAAGCCTCGAATGAACCCTGTGCAATGGCACTACGCATCTGCTCCATGAGAAAGAGATAGTAATGTAGATTGTGGTGGGTGTTGAGCATGGAAGCGAGGATCTCATTGCACTTAAACAGGTGGCGCAAATAGGCGCGGCTGTAGTTGCGACACACATAGCAGTCACAGTGTGGATCAACAGGTGCAGGATCATCTGTATATTGCGCCTGTTTGATGCTGATCTTACCTGTATGGGTAAACAGCACCCCGTTGCGTGCATTGCGCGTAGGCATGACACAGTCAAACATATCCACCCCGCGCCGCACCCCCTCTACCAGATTCTCCGGCGTACCTACCCCCATCACATAACGTGGTTTTTGCTTCGGCAGCAAAGGGAGAGTGTAATCCATCACCGCATACATCTCCGTTGCACCCTCCCCCACAGAGAGACCACCGATGGCATAGCCATCAAAGCCGATATCTATCAGCGTTTGGGCGCTTTCGCGCCGCAGATCTTCATACATCCCCCCTTGGACAATACCAAACAGCGCACTGCCATCACTCCGAGCATGTGTGTCACGGGAGCGCTTCGCCCAGCGCATGGAGCGCGCCGTAGAATCTTTCACATATTCACGCGTGGCTGGATACGGGATACACTCATCAAATACCATAAGGATATCTGCCCCCAGCGCCTGCTGAATCTGCACGGATGATTCGGGGGTAAGAATATGTTTTGCACCATCCAGATGGGATTGAAATCTGACCCCATCCTCATCTATTTTACGTAACTCCCCCAAGCTGAACACCTGAAAGCCGCCACTATCGGTAAGGATAGGACCGGACCAGTGCATAAACTGGTGCAATCCGCCCAGGCGCTGGATCAACTCGTGCCCAGGGCGTAGAAACAGATGATAGGTATTGCCGAGAATAATCTGCGCCCCAAGAGCGTGCAGAGTTTCCGGGAGCATAGCCTTGACCGTTCCCTGGGTCCCCACTGGCATGAATACCGGAGTTTCTATGCTCCCGCGCCGCGTGGTTATGCGCCCTCTGCGTGCCGCGGAGGTGGTGTCTGTATGAAGGAGTTCAAAGCCAAACGCCATGGTAAAGCGATCCCTTTAGAATAAGTTATGTTATCAACATGCAGTCGCCGTAGCTGAAAAAACGGTAGCGCTGTGTCACCGCCTCTGCGTAGGCGCGCAGGACAAAATCTTGCCCTGCAAAGGCACTTACTAACATGAGTAAGGTGGATTTAGGCAAATGAAAATTAGTCAGCAGGGCATCGATAACCTTGAAGCGGTAACCTGGATAGATAAACATATCGGTCATTGCGCTACCGGGGTGAAGCTCACCTGTATCGATGGCGGCGTATTCTAGAGTACGGGTAACGGTAGTACCAAGCGCCACCACCCTGCGTCCTTCCCGCTTTGCTGCAGTAACTGCTTCTGCGGTGGATTCCGGGATACTGTACGCCTCGGCATGCATGCGATGTTCGAGAATGTTCTCCACCCGCACCGGCAAAAAAGTCCCTAAACCTACATGCAGGGTCAAAGGAGCAATCACAACCCCCTTGTGGCGCAAATCAGCGAGAATCTGGGGAGTAAAGTGGAGTCCTGCGGTTGGCGCAGCCACCGCGCCAGGGACACTGGAGAAGGTGGTCTGATAACGCTCTAGATCCTGCTGCTGCGGCGCACGTTCAATATACGGAGGTAACGGGATGCTCCCCTTCTGCTCCAACCACTGCAAAAAATCTGCACCGGTGTACTCGAAGCGGATATGTCTGTACCCATCTTCACATTCATCCAGCACTTCGGCATCTAAGTTGTCAGCAAGGATAAGACGTGTTCCGGGACGTGGTGCTCTGGAACTGCGGGTAAGGCACACCCAGCACTGCCCTGGCAGTTGTTCCAACCGCCGCACCAAAAACACCTCAATCTTGCCTCCGCTGACCTTGTGTCCGTGGAGTCGCGCCGGAATAACCCGAGTATCATTAATAACCAAGACATCCCCAGCTGCGAAATAATGCCCAATCTCTTTGAACTGGGTGTTGGAAATATGTTTGGTACTGCGCTCCAACAACATAAGACGCGAATCTTCGCGCCGTTGCGCGGGTTGCTGTGCAATCAAATCCGGAGGGAGAACATAGTCGAAGTCACTAAGGAACATAGTACGCAAACAATCAGGCAAAATGGTTCGAAGCGATATACACCGCAGCTAATCCCGCGAACATTAGAATCAGCCCCAAGCTGCGCATAGTACGTTCAGGCAGAGGTAATATCTGCACGAGCATTTTCTTCACTCCTTGCGGAGAGAGAAACCACGGCATCCCCTCAATTATCATTACTACCCCTATCACTGTAAGAAAAAACTTCATGTTTATCATGTAACTGCTTACCTTAGAAATTGGAATAACTATCCAGTAAGGGCTTGTTTCACCCACTCCAAGGGACTCTTTGCGCCATACTCACAAAAAAACCCGCCGATTCAGGGCGGGTTTTTTTGTTACACATCCCATTAGGTTTAGGCTAGGTCCTTGGCGGCCTGATAGAGCAGATTAAACAGCTCCTCAACATCCTCCTCAGCAATACAGGAGAACGCCACACGCAGGTCAGTCTTGTTGACTGCAATCGTACCTACACCATACTTGTCCAGCAAATGAACACGCAGTTGTTCCGCTTCCACATTCTTCAACTTCAGGCACATGAAATAGCCGGAGTTGAAGGGGTAAAACTCCCACGCATCATCGAATTTTGAAGCGGAAAGCACCTCTTTAACCTTCAGTGCCCGCCCTTTCATAATCTGATATTTCTCCTCTTTTTGTTCCAAAAACTTATCCGAACGCAGAGCATCAAGAACAAAAGTCTGGCCTGGATGGGAACAGTTGGAGATGGTAGCACGGATGCAGCCAAGGGTTTTCTTTTCCAGTGCAGTGAGTACTTCATCGCTTTCATCTGCGTAGGTGATAAACCCGGTGCGGAACCCCCACACATATTCCTCTTTGGTAGCTCCATCGAGCTTCACAGCAAGAACACGTGGATGAAGGTTGGCAAGTTTGCCATATAAAGACTCCTGCATAGAATCTTCGTAAAACAGCCCGAAGTAGGCATCATCAGTAACTACAACGAGGTTGCAACCATCTTCAGCTATCTCCTTGATCACTTTTACAATTGCATCGCCCTCTGCAACGCTAGGGGTATATCCACTCGGGTTATTGGGAAAGTTTAGCAGCACAATTGCTTTCCCTTTTTCTGCTGCCACATTCTCAATCACCGCCTTGAATGCCGGCACATTAAAGCCCCCTGTAACAGTAAAAGTGGGAAACTTTTTGATCACGGCACCACAGCGAGTGGTAAAGGTAAGGTTGTAATTGCCCCACATCATATCTGGCAGAACCATATGATCGCCGACATCCACAAACATATCCGCCACAAGTGAAAGACCATGAGTCAAAGCGCTGGTGACAATGGGCATCCCGAACTTTTTCCCCTGCATGATCGGGTTTTCACGTAACATTTTCTCGCGCCATGCCGCACGAAGCTCAGGTTTCCCTGCAGGGGGTGCATACGTAAAGATATCCTTCGGATCATAAGCGGAAAGTTTGTCATGAATGCACTGCAGATACATGGGGCCATCCCCTTCGGTCGCAATGCCGATGGTGGCGTTGAATTTGTGTGCTTTCTCTTTTGCCTCAGCTGACTGCGTCAGAATTCCTTTGGGGAAAAACAGATTTTTACCCAAGTCGGAGAGCATCTCCAGAACGTGCGGATTCTTCTGTGCCAGGACCTCGTTTAGTTCTTGAGCCAGTGGATTCATGTTCATTACCTTCTTTCCCAAGTAATTGTATAAAATGCCGATCACGCGACCGGAACAAAAACACATTTTTTGATTAAATCAGGATTATCGGGTCGATGTCAAACTCTATTTGCACCCCATTCCAGCGTATTTATCGATCAGATGAAAGCAAGTAAATACTTGTTCGGATCCTAGGCTGTAACAGGCGCTAGGTTACCACCGGGATATCCTCCCAGCGGGTGGTATACGCTGGTGACAGGTGGGCACGTTTCATGCGCCAGTCCTCCTTTATTCCTTGGCTCCCGAACCAGATTTTCCCTCCCCCGCTACGATTAAGCGCATCTACCGCCTGCATCAGGGCTGGATTATGCCGCTGCGCAGAGGTGTGATCAAACAAACCAGGTTGCGCCTCCTGCTGCGGGCACAGGTCACTGAGCATTACCCCAGCTTTGGCGTAGCGATATCCCTGACGCCATACGCTCTGCAACGCACTGGTGGCCGCCCCAACCAAAGCCATGGTGTCGTTGCCGGGGAAATCGAGGCGGCGTTGCGCCGCATTGGAATAATGGCGCTCGTTGCTGCTATATGCTCCAGTGCGGATAAATACCGTGACCTGACTTGCAACCTGTCCTTGTTCGCGCAGTTTCTCTGCCGCCCTCACGGTATAAGTACACACAGCTTCGCGCAGTTCAGCAAAATCAGTTATACGCTGCGCGAAAGAGCGTGAGCATATAATCTGGTGTTTGTTTGTCGGGGATGACTCGAGCCCGAAGCAAGGCTGGCCGTTAAGTTCGTACACTGTACGCTGCAGGTTTACGGAAAAACGGCGCCGAATTCTCTCAGGTGACGCATGCGCCAAATCCGCTACGCTACGAATCCCCATGGCGTGGAGTTTGTCGCGCGTGCGCCGCCCTACCCCCCACACCTCCCCCACTTCGGTATGGGCAAATAGATATTCGCGCTGATGCGGATCACACAGATCAACTACGCCCCCACTTGCCACATCGCGTTTGGCGGCGCTATTCGCCAGCTTAGCCAGGGTTTTACTCGGGGCAATGCCTACACATACGGGGATCCGCAACCAGCAGCGCAGCCGCTCGCGCACCTTATGCCCAAACTCCAGACGCTCCTCCAAGGGCGCGCGTTCATCGGGTAGACGCAGAAATGCTTCATCGATGGAGTACACCTCCATGTCGGGCACCATCTCCTCCAAAACCAGCATCACGCGCGTGGAGATATCCGCATACAGAGTGTAGTTGGAGGAAAACACCACCACCTGGTGTCGTTCAATCAGAGCGCGAATCTGGAAATAGGGCACCGCCATCTTGATCCCCAAATCCTTCGCTTCCTGACTGCGTGCCACCACACAACCGTCGTTATTCGACAGCACCACTACCGGACGCCGCCTGAGATCTGGACGGAACAGGCGCTCGCAACTAACGTAGAAATTATTGCAATCTACCAGAGCAAACATTGGGGCATGCCTTTAGCGCAGAGGATGGATAACATTGGTCACCACCCCCACGATATTGATTTCATTGTCGGGGTTGATGGCAACCGGCTGATATGCTCTATTCATGGGGGCAAGCCTCGGCTCTGGGTGGAGTTCGAAACGTTTCACTGTAAGGGAATCATCGATACAAGCGACAACAATATCCCCATGGCGCGGATCAAGGCTCCCCTCTACGATAAGGATATCTCCATCGTAGATCCCTCCCTCAAGCATGGAATCTCCCTTCACCCTAACAAAAAAAGCGGTCGCTGGGTGACGAATACACAGCTCATTCAGATCCATACATTGATCAACATAATCCTGCGCCGGACTGGGAAAGCCCGCCTCTACATGGTCAGCATACATGGGGATGGAACAATGGGACTTATCGGGATTCAAAATCGGAGTGAATACTTCAAGCGCGACTGTTTTGGGTGCGGACATAGATGCTTGCCTGACATATGAGTATTGCCTTAGTGATTACAATTATCAGCAGGATATTGAAAAAGTACTTAGGAAAACGTGAAACAGGGGCGATGGTATCATTAACCGCCGCCCCTGTACATATCATCTGCTCCATCACCTACTGCCAGGGTCTTATGTTTGATCTATCCCTGCAGAAGTATATAAAATTGTGCGCTGCGTCAGGGGTTAGGGTACAAACTACTCTTCAATCTCCACATTTATGGCTCTGGGCTTCACATCTTTGGTTTTGCGTAACTTGATGCATAGAACTCCATCTTTAAAGCTGGCTTTTACATTTTCCTGATCCACTGTCTCCGGCAAAGTAAAGCTGCGGTTAAAAGCGCCATAGTGGCGCTCTATGCGGTGATATGTCTTGCCTTTTTCCTCTTTTTCCTGTTTACGCTCACCATGCAGCATCAAAATCCCGTTTTCAACCGTTACCTTTACATCTTCTTTGTTTACTTCAGGGATCTCCGCCTTAATAGTAAACTCCTCCGCGGTTTCAGCAATATCAACCCTGGGTGACCAATCACCTTTGCGCATCACATCCTGTCCACCCTCCTGCCGTTCGCCAAGAGCGCGGTTGTAGCGATCAACAAAGCTTTCCATCTCCCGCCATGGATCCCAACGTACTAGTGACATATGATTCCTCCTTTTTTTGCTTGTCCCCTGACAATAGATCACAGCGCACCGTTACTAGACACATTCATAACTCATACTAACCTAAAGGTAACGCTTTTCAAGGGGTGGGATAAAATATACTCCACAACACACCGGAGCCCTGATCTTTTATCGGCAGGTTTGGGGCAGCACAAAACAGTCAAAAACTGATAATGCGGCGCTCTAAATATGGTACACTTCAAGCTTTAAGATCACGCTATGACAAACGGAGTAACGATGCGCGCAGAATGCACACTAAAACCGATATTTGTTGCCGGAGCCACTGGGTATGTGGGGGGAAGATTGGTTCCGCGCCTGTTGGAACGTGGCTACCAGGTGCGTGCGTTGGTTCGCGCCCCCGAAAAGATTGAAGGACGTTCCTGGGGCACCCATCCGAATCTGCATATTTTCAAGGGTGATGTTCTAGATCGCACCAGCATGACTCAGGCGCTACGCGGCTGCCGTGCCGCATTCTATCTGATTCACTCTATGAGTCCGGAGGTAAGTGACTTCAGCTCCACTGACCGCATCGCTGCGCAAAACATGACTCAAGCTGCGGCTAGCGCCGGGCTGGAGCAGATCATCTATCTAGGTGGTTTGGGAGAGGAAAATCCCGAACTCAGCCACCACCTGCGCTCCCGCGCTGAAGTGGGGCAGATTTTGCACCAGGGATCGGTGCCTGTCACCATTTTGCGCGCTGCCATGATCATCGGCTCTGGCAGTGCATCATTCGAAATGTTGCGCTATCTGGTAGATCGCCTCCCCATCATCATAGCCCCGCGCAAAGTGGACACCCCGTGTCAGCCCATCGGTATCCGCAATGTCATCTACTATCTAATCGGCTGTCTGGAACATCCTGAAGTTATAGGGGAGACCTTCGATATAGGTCAACCTGAAGTTACCAACTACTGTGAACTGATGCGGATCTACGCCGAAGAAGCTGGGCTGCCGCGCCGCCGAATTGTTCAGCTGCCTTTTCTTAGTGCCCGTATTAGCGCATATTGGATTCATTTCATCACCCCTATCTCGGTATCTCTGGCACGGCCTCTGGCACAGGGGCTTAAGAATCCGGTAGTGTGCCGCGAAAACCGTATCACCACAATTATCCCACAGGAACTTCACGACGCCAGAATTGCGATCCGCCGTGCCCTGATGCGCACGCGCCAGCTTGAGGTAGAAACTGCATGGAGTGATTCGGGAGAGCTGCCACCGGTGGAATGGAGCACCGAAGGGGATCCAGATTGGGCAGGTGGGAGCATGTTTGAGGATGCGCGCCGCGTAGTATTAGATGCAACCCCTGAACAGATCTGGCCGTCAATAACCTCAGTTGGTGGTGACACCGGCTATTATTACGCCAACTGGCTGTGGAAAATACGTGGTTTTATGGATCAACTTTTTGGAGGGTTTGGTCTGCTGCGTGGACGGCGCAGTTCGAAGGTATTGCATCCAGGGGATGCGATCGATTTCTGGCGTGTGGTTCAAGTGCGGCGCCTGCATACACTGGTACTCTCTGCAGAGATGAAACTTCCCGGCGAAGCAGCCCTGCTCTTTCGCCTTAAACCTGCAGATGATGGGCGTACAGAAGTGCAACAGATTGCGCGATTTTTGCCCAAGGGGCTTCTTGGTCTGGCATATTGGTATTCAGTTATGCCGTTTCATCACTTTGTATTTAACGGCATGCTCCGCGGGGTGGCCCTTTCCACCGGCGCCCCCCTGCTACAAGGGCCGGAACATTTTGACGCCTCGACTCAGGAATGATCCTCCAGCCCGAGAATATAAAACCACTCATGTTCTGACACTGGCATCACCGAAAGGCGATTGCCCTTTTTTAGCAATTGCATCCCCGCCAGCTCATCGTGTTCCTTCAGTTCCGCTAGGGATATAACGCGTTCAGTGTGGCGCACATACTTCACCTCCACCATCATCCAGCGTGGTTTCTCCGGGCTGCTTTTGGGGTCGAAGTGGTGAGAATCGGGATCAAATGCGGTGTGGTCTGGATATCCTTCCCGCACAATCTCCATAATCCCCACAATTCCAGGAGTTTTGCAGTTGGAATGGTAGAAAAACGCCTGATCGCCAACCCGCATGGCGTTACGCATGAAATTGCGTGCCTGGTAGTTGCGCACCCCATCCCAAGGTTCAGTCTGCTGAGGACGTTGTCGCAGATCATCAATACTGAACTCCCCCGGTTCCGACTTCATCAACCAGTAACGCATAGCCACTTTCCCCCCCTGCAACTACTGCTGTACCTTTTGTTTCAGCCGCACCAGAGAACACCCAATCCCCGCCACACACAAACCGCTGAACACCAACAAAGAGATGTGCATACTATGCAAGAACGCATCAATTGTTTGTGCCGATACGGCAACCCCAGGCATTACATAGGTAAACACCAAGGTAACTACCATCATGCTGCTAAGCATCCCAAAGGTGCGCATACTCGCATTCATCCCTGAAGCTACACCTAGATAGCGGGTGGGAACGCTCCCCATAATGGTGCTGATATTAGGGGAAGAGAACAACGCAAACCCGATGCCAAGGGCGATCAACAAAGAATACACCAGCGTCATACTCGAACTGGCATCAAGAGTGGCTGCCAGCGCCAGCGCCACCGCACAAAACAACATCCCCGTAGTCGCAACCAGCGCGGCGGGTATTTTATCTGCAAGACGTCCGCATGCGGGTGAAAGGATGGTCTGCACCACCGGCGAAACGATCAATATTGCCCCCGCTTGTTGCGGACCGTACCCCTGTACATACTGCAGATATAGACTCATGAAAAAAGTGATCCCAAAGGTTGCAGCATAGTTGAACATCGCCGCCATATTGCTGAAAGCAAACACCCTGTTTTGCGTTAGCAGGGTTACGTTAAGGATAGGGTACTGCACCCGCGCCTCAAGCACTAGAAAACTCACAAGACCGATGTTCGCCAAGCCTATCAGGCCCCAGGCCCACAGACCACGATTTACGTTCACTACTCCAGTAAACAGCAGCAGTACGGCAATGGCGTAGATAAATGCGCCGCTGAAATCGAAGGGCTCCCCCTTCGCTTCCGCCCAGTCCTCTTTGATTTTTCTGCGCACCAGCGCATAGGTGAGTAATCCCAAAGGTAGCATCATATAAAACAGAGAGCGCCACCCGAAGTGCTGCACCAAAAAACCCCCAGTCAAGGGGCCAAAAGAGATTCCGGCATACACACTTGCGACCACAATTCCCAGTGCGCGGCCACGCTCCTCGGCGGGAAAAGCTGCCACCACCATAGCCATCGTGGTAGCCATAACCATAGCGCCACCAATCCCTTGGAAAAAACGCAGAACAATCAACCATTCCACACTGGGGCTAAGGGATATCAGGCCGCCGAAAATGGAAAACACCAGCAGCCCGTACACAAAAATTCGTTTGCGCCCGTGGATATCACCCAAGCGCCCCATACTTAAGAGAAACACCGCCGCAGCGAGGGCATAAGTGGTTTCCACCAACCCCAGTTGTTGCGCACTCGCACTAAGATCGCGCCCCAGCGCGGGGAGGGCTACCCCAACAGCCGACATCATAAACGGCATCATGAAGTGAGCGATACATACCGCAAGCAATAGTGCCGTGCGCGACGACTTATCCATGCGAGGTTACCCTTTGCTCCCTTTCTTTTTTTGGCTTGCCTTGAGCAGATCCCCCAGAGTTCCCAAGCCTGCAGATGGAACCGCATCGGTATAGCTTTTGGCGCCAGCGTCACTTTCCAGCCCAGACGGAACCAAAGAGATACGGCGTTCATCCAGATCAATTTTTTCGATACTCACCTGAATATTTTCCCCCACCTTGAGCACATCTTGTGGATGAACAATGCGCTTTCCCTCTCCGAGTTTGGATATATGCACCAGACCGTCAATGCCATCCTCTAGGGTAATGAAGGCACCGAAGGGGGCAAGACGACTTACAACCCCAGGATATTGGTGCCCCTCCGTGTAGATGGAGCCCACCTTCTTCCAAGGATCAGCTTGCGTATCACGCAAGCTGAAGGAGAATTTATTATTCTTCCAGTCCAGCTTCTTAACTGCGACCTCCAGCTCCTGATCTACACTCAACACCTGATTGATATCCTCAATCCGGCCATAGCTCACCTCGGAGATGGGGAGCAATCCCTCAATTCCGCCGATATCGACAAAGGCACCGAATTCGCGGATATTGGTGATCCGCCCTTTAACAACCATCCCTTCTTTGAGGGAGGTGCGCAACTCTTCGCGTAACCGTGCGCGCTCCTCTTCCTGCACGGCGCGGTGGGAAACCACGATATTGCGCCCGCGCTCGCTAAACTGAGTGATTTTGAAACTCACGCAACGCCCTATGACGCTCTCAGCCTCTGCCTGACGAAAGCCGCTCTGCGAAAAGGGGCAAAATGCACGCACATTACCTCCGAGCTTTACCGTAAAACCCCCCTTGGTTTCCGCTTCAAAGGTGCCCTCTACCGGAATCCCGCTGGCGTGGGCACTTTCGTACTGCTCCAGCCCTGAAGCGCCACCGCCAATTTTGGTGGTAAAACGTAACTCCCCACCAGCACGCGACACAAAGTAAACAGCTATCTTATCTTCCGGGGCGTATTTGGAGTTACCCTCTTCATCCAAAATCTCCGCACTTGCGAGCACCCCCTCCCCTTTTTGCCCCACATCCAGGAAAGTCCACTCAGAGCCGACCTGCAAGATACTCGCTTCAACCTGCATGCCGGGTTCGAGTTTTGTCCCCATACGGGAAATGCTCTTTTCAAACATGGCGGCAAAATCTTCATCTTCACTCTGTTCGTGTGCGTCAGTAAGTTCTTCGTTCATCTGTGGTTCCTCAGGTTGAAGTTGGTGTGAGATGTTCACTTCTGATGAAAAAAGCCCCGCAACATCGCAGCGCTTACTGCTCTGTTGCGGGGCCGGACTAAAAGCGTGCAAGTCAATAAAATTATTTAGCTATAAACATTAAAGTTAAACGCTTTATGCAAAATCTATTCAACTGGCTCAAACTGATCCTTGCCTACGCCACACAGAGGGCAAACCCAATCTTCGGGTAGATCAGCAAAGGCAGTGCCTGGCTTAACCCCATTATCGGGATCACCCTGCTCAGGATCGTAAATATAGCCACAAGCGATACACTCATACTTTTGCATTGATAATCTCCTTAACGTTAAGAGGAAAAATGTCTGCCTTTTTCACCACAGAACTGTAACTGTTAGAGCTGATTTGTCAAGAGCTAACATCCTTAACCCAGCATCTCTCCACGCCACAGTGGGATCATCAAAGGCATCAAGGGCTATACACTTTCGGGTTCAAACATTACTCACATGTTTAGACCATTGTTGCCACATTATTAATGATAGCCTTATTTACCCCCAGAGCTAGCGCCACGCATGGCACGAATCCGCTGATACAAACTCGGATGGGAGTAGTGAAAAAAGATATACGCTGGATGTGGGGTCAGGTTGCTCAGATGGTTGAGAGACAATTTTTTCAATGCACTGATCAGATCTTCTGCACTGTGATGGCGCACAACAAAGGCGTCGGCTGCATATTCATTTCGGCGCGACCACATATGCATAAGGACCCCGCTCAAAAGCGAAAGTGGACTGTACAGCAGGGCAAAGCTCACAAGTCCCACATGGAATACGCCCTCTTCTACTCCGAGAGCGCGCGAAAAAACCGCATATTCTAGAAACAGCGACAGCATAAAAAAGATGATCCCGCTCTGAAGAATGGAAAGCACCAACGCCTGCAAGGTGTGTTTTTTCTTGAAGTGGCCGATTTCATGCGCCAACACTGCAACAACTTCTGCCGGGGTCAAATCCTCTATTAAGGTATCAAACAGCACAATACGCTTTTTCGCCCCCAGTCCGGTAAAGTAGGCATTGGCTTTGGTAGAACGCTTAGAACCATCCAGCACGTAAATATCCTTAACGGGGAAATCAACCTTGGCAGCAAAGGTCTCAATAGCTTTTTTAAGTGCCCCCTCCTCCAAGCGAGTCTGTTTGTTGAACAGCGGCACAATAAGGGTTGAGTAGAACAAGGTAAAAAACAGGCTGAAAGCGGTTAAAGTCAACCACGCGTAGATCCAGAACATCTCCCGGGTCTGATAGTAAAACCAGGCTATCCCCGTCAACACCATGCCACCCAGCACGGCACCAAGTATCCACCCCTTGAGTTTATCGGTCACAAACGTGCGCGCGCTCATGGTGTTGAAGCCAAAGCGTTGCTCTATTCCAAAGGTGCGATACAACTCAAACGGAATGCTTATGATATCTTGCGCAAACAGAAGTACACCAAAGAAGATCAACGCCTGCACAATACCGCTGGTGGATATCTGTGCCGCCACCTGGTGTACCCAGGCAAATCCTTCAAACAGCAGAAACCCCAGCACCAGAACAAGACTGAAGGTAGAAGTTATAAAGCCAAACCTGGTGGTGGTTTTCTGATAACGCTGCTGTTTCTGGTACTTGTGCGGATCATACAGATCTCGCAACTCTGCCGCAGGGAGATGTCCCATCCAGCTTGAATTCAAACCCTCAAGAACCCGCTCAAGCACATAATCGGCCAATAGAAATATAATAATTATATTAAAGACTAAAGTTTCCATAGGTTATGAGTTGTAGCAGATTTTCTTTGGAGCGAAAACAGATAAATGCTTCCACTGCAGGTGCATAACAGGTACGCACCGCACAAAACATATACTTTAGCTGTCCTGCTCTGCTAGCTGTCCTGCTCTGCAGTGATCAAAATAGGAGCTTCAATATAGATATCTGTTTTCTGCTTACAAGCTGCTCCTCCCACCTGAGTTGCTTCTGTCTCAACACATGTTAGGCTGGGTTACACACAAAAAACTGCGGATGAAAGTTAACTGGCACAGTATCAAGCACAGTATCGCCAACTTTCGCAAAAAGGGAGGAAACTGCTTTATGGCTACAGACCTTACGGTAAAGATTGGTGGCGAAGCGGGACAGGGGATCCAAACAGTAGGAGATCTTCTGTGCCGCGTATGTCGTCAGGCTGGGTATTTTTTTCTGGCCATCAATGATTATGAATCTCGGGTACGCGGCGGACACAACTTTTTGCAGCTGCGTATCAGTGATTCTCCGGTTCTCGCGCCTGCAAGCCAGGTAGATCTACTGGTAGACTTAGACGGCGTCACCTGCGCACTACATGAGGACGAACTCAAGGAGGATGGACTTATCCTCTGCCGCCCTGAACAGCAACCCGAACGAGATCGGGTCATGGCGATAGACTTTGCTCACCTAGCCGAAAAAGCAGGGAACAAAGCAGCAGAAAACACCGTCGCAGCAGCGGTGTGCCTTGCTTTGCTGGGTGCAGGAGAGGAGCTGTGTCTAAAGGTTGTGGCACAACATTTCGACGACAAGGATGATAATATAATAGAAATAAACCTTAACGCTGTGCGCGCCGGTTTTGCTAGCGTCACAGAGTCTGACTTGAAGTGCGGGGATCTTCTCTGGAAAGAACAACACCCTGCCGGGGCGATGCTCGACGGAGCCAAAACCCTGGCATTGGGAGCGGTTGCCGCGGGCTGCCGTGTGGGGGCATTTTACCCTATGTCACCAGCCACCGGTATTATGACTAATCTAGTTCAATTAGCTGAACACTTCCCTCTAGTAGTAGAGCAGGCAGAAGATGAGATTGCAGCAGTAAACATGGTTACAGGCTCCAATTTTGCCGGATGCAGGGCTCTCACAGCCACAAGTGGTGGTGGCTTTTCCCTTATGACTGAAGGGATAGGACTAGCTGCGATTACCGAAACTCCACTGGTAATTATCAATGCCCAGCGCCCCGGTCCCGCCACTGGCCTGCCAACCCGCACCGGTCAGGGCGACCTGCTCTTCACCCTACATGCTTCCCAGGATGAATTTCCTCGCTTTGTTATGGCTCCACCCACGGTGGTCGACTGTTTTGACACTATGCAACGCGCCTTTTATCTTGCCGATACCTATCAAGTTCCGGTGATAGTGCTGGTAGATCAATATCTGGTGAGCACAACTGTCCTCGTTGCTGAAAAGCTTCAGATCAGCCCTAACGCCGCCCCCATAGCGCCAGCGCAGCCACCTGCAGACCCTGCCTCCTATGAACGCTTTGCTTTCACAGAGGGTGGCATTTCACCGCGCTTATTCCCATGTCAAAGCCAAGCTCTGGTAAAAGCCACCGGGAATGAACATTCCCCTGATGGACATGTCAGTGAAGATCGGAAAAACCGCACAGCGATGGTGGAAAAACGGCTGGCAAAGCTACCCGCGATGAAAAACGAACAGCGCCCTCCTCTATTGCATTATGAAGATTCGGATTGGCTCCTGGTTAGCTGGGGGTCCAGTTATGGCATGGTGCGGGAAGCTGTTGAGATATTGCGCCAGCAACAACATAACGTTGGCATGGTGCATTTGGTGGATATATGGCCGTTACCTCAGGAACCTCTGCAGGGGATACTAAGCCAGCACAAATGGCTACTGATAGAGCAGAACGCTACTGGTCAGCTTGGGTGGATGCTGCGTGCCGAACTAGGGGTGAAGCCGCAAGGCTCGATCCTTCAGTACGATGGCAGACCTTTGGAAGTGGATCGTATTGTAACGCAGGCAGCAACCAGGATAGGAGGTTAAATATATGCCCACAGTAAAAGACTACACCAACAATTATGAAAACAAGTGGTGCCCAGGATGCGGTAATTTTGGGATTCTGCAAGCGATGAAGAACGCCTTCGTAGCCGAGGGTCTTGCCCCGCATGAAATCCTGCTTATATCTGGCATTGGCCAGTCTGGGAAAACCCCCCACTTTCTGGAGTGCAACTTCATGCATACCCTGCATGGTCGCGCCCTTCCCGTAGCCAGCGGGGCAAAACTGGCCAATCACGATCTTAAGGTGGTGGTGAATTCTGGCGACGGAGACTGCTACGGTGAAGGGGGAAACCATTTCATCCACGCCATCCGGCGCAATCTGGATTTGACTCTGCTGGTGCACAACAATCAAATCTACGGTCTGACAAAAGGGCAGGCCTCCCCCACCACCCAGCGCGAGATGACCACCAACATTCAAAGCCACGGGGTTTTAAACCGCCCCTTCAGCCCTTTGGCCGTGGCCTTGAGTCTCGGCGCCGGCTTCGTTGCGCGCGGGTTTTCTGCTCAGTCTAAGGAGCTTTCCCACCTGATTCAGGCTGGGATGAACTACAAAGGGTTTAGCCTAATCGACATTCTGCAACCATGTGTAACGTTCAACCATCTGAATACCACAGCATGGTACAAAGAGCGGGCGGTGGATGTAACAACCCTCGAGCATGACGTTCAAGATCGCCAGGCGGCAATGCTCTTAGCCATGGAATGGGATGAACGCATCCCTACAGGAATTCTATTCCAGCAGGATGAAAAAGATTTCACCGCGCTTAACCCATGGCTGCAAGAGGGACCAATGCTGCAGAGGGAATATAACACCGACAAAATAAACGCTTATATTGCTGGTTTGTATCAATAATGATGCAAGGGCAGACAGGCCGAGGAGGTTAACGTTCATCGGCCTGTCTGCCCTTTAAGAACTAAATCAGAGCGCACAGTAAAAATATCTTTACCTAACTAAGTCCCATCTTTTCCATACGCTATAACTTTCCGACCCAGCTGTTTCGCTGACATAGGATGGTGTCCAATGGCAGAAAAACCCCTGCACACACGCAACACCAACCTGACATTAAAATCTCCATGGGCTACCTCCATCGAGGAAACCGCCAAACTGTTTGAGCTTGATCCAGCTGTGGGTCTCAACCAAAAACAGGTACGCCGAAGACTCCACACCCATGGTCCCAACATGCTGCGCCAGAAAAAGAAAGTCAGCGGATGGCAAATCCTGCTTAATCAGTTCAAAAGCTTGGTGGTTATTCTCCTCGGTATCGTCTCTGCTTTAGCTTTTGCGTTCGGCGATTGGATCGGGAGCTTCGCTGTGGCGATTGCCCTAGTTCTGAATGCGGCGCTCGGTTTTTTCACTGAGCTCAAAGCGGCACGCTCCATGGAAGCACTGCACCGGTTGGATCAGGTCAAGGCGCGGGTCCAGCGGAATGGACGCAACAGCGAGATCCCCGCGGCTGAGCTAGTTCCGGGGGATGTGGTTCTGATCGATGCAGGAGATATCGTCCCAGCCGATTTGCGCCTCCTCGAAGCGAACCTGGTGCGCGCCGATGAATCAGCCCTGACCGGGGAATCAGTACCCAGCCACAAAACAACGGACACCCTGGCGGACTCCACTGCGCTGGGGGAACGAAGCAACATGCTTTTCAAGGGGACACCCATCACTTCTGGTTCGGGCGCCGGTATTGTCATCGCCACCGGTATGAAAACCCAAATCGGCACCATTGCTGGGCTGGTACAGGATGCTGAAGATGAGATGACACCTTTGGAAAAGCGCCTGGAGCGCTTGGGCAGACGCCTGATTCTATTGACCCTGGTGATGGGGGTAGTGGTCGCCGTAGCAGGGATAATTGGCGGCAGGGATATGATACTGGTGCTCGAAACCGCCATTGCTATGGCCATAGCCGCGATTCCAGAAGGATTACCGGTAGTTGCAACCATCGCTCTTGCCCGGGGCATGTGGCACATGGCGGCACATAATGCTTTGGTCTGTCGCCTCTCTGCAGTGGAAACCCTGGGTGCAACCACGCTCATTTTTACCGATAAAACCGGCACCCTGACCCAAAACCGCATGCAGGTGCGCAAGTTTATCTTGTCTGCACAGGAGATTGAGGTCAAAGAAAATCGACTTCAGGAGGAAGAACCAAATGCAGTTCTGCACCAGATCCTCCAAGTCGGAGTCCTGTGCAACAATGCCTCCCTCGACAACGGAAAAGAGCTGGGAGATCCCACCGAAACTGCACTGCTGCGCATCGCCGCGACCTCGGCAATCCACCGTGATGAACTGTTGGAAAAATATCCTGAAATCCGCGAAGAGGCCTTCAGGTCCGAAACCAAGATGATGGCGACCTTTCACGAGAAGGATGGCTATATTCTGGTAGCGGTCAAGGGCGCGCCTGAGATGGTATTGAACTGCTGCACCCGCGTAGCCACTGGAGACACGGTCATAGAGCTTTCCCAGAATGAGCGCCACACGTGGGAGGATAAAAACTTCGCCCTAGCGGAAGAGGGGATGCGTCTCATCGCCCTGGCACGCAAAAATGCAGCCAGCAGGGAGGATAATCCCTATCAGGGCTTGACCCTGCTTGGGTTTGCCGCCCTGCACGATCCACCGCGTGAGGATGTCTTCACAGCACTTGCAGAATGCGCCACCGCCGGGATTCGGGTGATCATGGTCACGGGGGATCACCCCGCTACTGCGCGCGGCATCGCTGCGGCGGTGGGTCTCGAATCCAGCGAAAATACCACCCTGAATGGAGATGCGATACAGGCCATAGAAACCCTTTCCCCCCAGGAGCGGGAACGAATCCTGAACGCCTCCATTTTTGCGCGCGTAACACCAGAGCAGAAACTCGCCCTCATTTCACTTTATCAGGAGAGAGGTGAGATCGTTGCCATGACAGGCGATGGGGTCAACGATGCGCCGGCACTGAAACAAGCCGATATCGGCGTAGCCATGGGACAGCGCGGCACCCAGGTCGCCAAAGAAGCAGCCGCCATGGTGCTCAAGGACGATCGCTTCAGCACCATCGTGATGGCGATCCGCTACGGGCGCGGAATATTCAACAACATCCGCAATTTTATCTACTACCTGATCTCCGGTAACGTCAGCGAAGTTGCTATTATTACCCTGGCAACCGTGGGGGGAGCACCCCTGCCCCTGCTGCCACTGCAGATCCTGTACATCAACCTCATTGGCGATGTGTTTCCCGCCCTCGCCCTGGGGATGGGGGAAGCGCGCCCCCAGGTGATGCAGCAGCCACCGCGCGATCCCGAAGAACCGCTCCTGACCAGGAACCACTGGCTGGGTATCGGAGGCTACACCCTAATCTTCTCTGTCGCCGTGCTGGGTGCGTTTGCCGTAGCTCTGCTACACTGGGAGTTGCCCCTTAAGCGCGCTGTCACCATCTCTTTCTCATCGCTGGTGCTGGCGCGCCTGTGGCATGTCTTCAATATGCGCAATGCCGCCAGCCCTTTGCTACGCAATGAGATCACCACCAACCCACATATATGGGGCGCCATCGGCATCGGCATTGGACTGCTGCTCTTAGCTGTATACATCCCGGGGCTCGCAAGCGTTCTGGGCCTGACTTCCCCGAATCTGCAGGAGTGGCTACTGATCCTCACGGCCAGCCTGGTTCCGCTGATTGTCGGCCAGATAGTGAAGTTACGCGCCCACCTTCGTACCTGAAATTTAAGTTCTGCCTTTTCCAGCAAGAGCCAAGATGGGATGTCACACGCAGCAGGTGGTGCAGCGCTTAACAGGGCGGAAATATAGCAATTTGAATATCCTGGTGCAAGGAGCCAATAAGGCATACTCATGTTATAAGCTGGAGCGGTGCTTGGAGGTCTGATAAAATACAGATTGCTGCAGGGGTGAATTCTGCATCCACGACAAAAACCCCACGCACAAGACATTTACATAACATTTTGTGTTGCTGTCTTTGAACTCTCTCTATGAGATATGTAATAATATCCACCATATAATTTTTTCACACTTATTAGCAGTTTAGTTGCACCCTTCTTCATTGGCACAGGAAGAATGCATTTTTCCGCGCCTTAAGAGATAAACAAGGCGTAGAAAGACTGGCCACAACCAATTGTGGGGAAGAAAGCTTACTCTATGAACAAAGAACTTAATGACAAACTGTTAAGTGCTATTAAGTTAGCAGAAGCTGGATCTTTCGAAGTTGCAATCGTTGAGCTAAATCAGATTCTAGAAAACACTCAGAACCCTGTGGCACAAAGCTACAAAGCTTATTGTGAAGCCCACATATACGGGAGAGTGAAGGAAGGGCTGCAAACCTGTCAGGAGATGTTGAAAATTAACTACCTGAACCCAGCACACCACCTGATTATGGGTCGCATCCTTCGTATGAGTAACAAAAGAAGAGAGGCAATAGATGTACTCAAAAAAGGGCTGAAAATTGAGCGCAACGCTCTCATTATGCAGGAACTGGAAAATATGGGTATCCGAAAAAGGCCAGTTTTCCCCTCTCTAGATCGCGATAACCGGTTGAACA
>JAVERS010000012.1:0-59108 GCA_034007015.1 Desulfuromonadaceae bacterium | reverse complement strand
CGATAACCGGTTGAACATAATAAGTGGGAAAATACTTCGAAAGCTGGGGCTTCGTTAGCTTACCCCACAGCTCCTAAGCTGGTTTGTGTCTGGTGTAGGACTTTGTCTGGCCCAACAAAGTCCTCGACACTATCCCTTTGTATCTGCCCTTAACTAGCATTTTCCTTGTTTTTATTTTACTTGGAACCGTCCCACAAACCACTGAAGAAATTCCGTGCATTCACTCCAAGGGAGCGATTGTTATAGCCCCCCTCCTGCAACACCAGCGTAGGTAGCTGCAGGTGCCCAAGGGTTTGTCCCAGGGTGGCAAAATCTTTGGCGCTAAAGCTCCAGGTTCCGGTTGGATCACCTTTGGCGGTATCCAGCCCCAGACAGATCAGCAGATAAACAGGCTTAAAGCGTCGAACACGTTGCAATCCTTTGTGCAACGCCTTCGAATACTGCTCGAAATTGAGTTTTTCGGGCAGCGGCAGATTGAGATTGTACCCTTTTCCCTCCCCCTCTCCAGTCTCCTGCGCGAAACCGCAAAAATAAGGATACGCAAAGCTGGGGTGCCCATGGAGTGAAACTGTGAGCACATCACTGCGGGGATAAAAAATCTGCTGTTGGCCATTGCCGTGATGGTAATCGATATCCAGTATCGCCACCCGCCCGAACTTGCTCAGGTACTGCGCCGCCACCGCCGCGCTGTTCAGATAACAAAACCCCCCGAACGCCTTGTGTTCTGCGTGATGCCCAGGCGGGCGTACCAGCGCATAGGCCAAACGCCGCCCTTCCAGCAATTGATCTGCACAGGAAAGAGCGCAGTCCACCGCCCGCGTGGCCGCACTCCAGGCGTTTTTATTCAGGGGAGTGAAGGTATCTATACAATAATACCCAGCGCGTACTGCCATCTCTTTGGGAGGGCGCGCCGCATTACGCAACGGGAAAACATACGGATAGACCGATTTTCCCGCTTCGAGGGTTTGGCACATGCGCTTGAAGTAGTTAATGTAGTCGGCGCTGTGGACCGCGCGCAGATGCTTCTCGGCATAACCTTCAACCTTGATTTTCTCGAAGATGTCGAGTTTGTCCAACTCTTTAACAATGGAGCGGATCCGCACTGGTGCTTCCACATAACCGCGTTCCTTGACGTGGTGAATATCGTGTCGGTCGTTGATTGCCAGCGCAATTCGCTTAAACTTGCCCCTCACCGGGTGGATTTTATCCGGCTGCTGGGTTTTCACATATTGTGGCGAACGCAGGCGGATCGGCTCATCGACAAACGAGGTCACCACCCGTTCGATATACTCTTGCGGACACAGGTGTCCGTAGCGCCGTTCAAGAATGGCGCGCACAATTTTCTGAGCGGCATCCGCCCCCAGCTCCTGCGCCTGCCCCAGCGCATCGAACACCAGATATGGAGGGTTGTCCGCATCCTCTGGCCTCACTGGAGTTTCGTAGGCGGTGCCGATAATCGGATACGCCTGATAGGCTTCATAAAACTTCAGACGCGCGCGGTTCTGCTTGAGGATCTGCGGATCTTCACACAGCTGCGGGTCATCGGGCAGACACTCAAAAAAAATCCCGTACACTCCCAGCGCCAGAGCCTCCTCACGCACATGCGCATACAGCGCCCCGCCGATTCCACCACCGGTAATATTCTTCGCGGTAGAAATATAATCGAGATAACAAAAGCGCAGCTGGGCATCATGCGACAGAAGGGCGAACCCCTGGACCGTGCCATGTGAATCTTCGGCCACATAGACAATGGAGCGAAACTTATGCTTCAACGGGTTAAGGAGCAGCTCAGGGATCTTGTCAACATCGTATTTAGCCAGGTGTGGAAACTGGTCGCGCAGAATCTGCTGCACTTGCGCAACAGCCAGACGATTGGCGGGGAAAACATCATCAAACACGCGGCGGATACGAAACATATATTGACCTCAAAATTACGCAGAAATGGATTGAACTCTAGCACGAAAAAGGGCTGCGTAAAGAGGACTATCAGCAAACTATCCACAAATTATGCCGCGTAATTTTACTTCTGATGTTTGTCTGATACATTTGTGTTGACAACAAAATCTTGCTCGCGTATAGGCTCAAGAAAACAGCATTTCGGCATGGGAAAAGCGTAACGACCTCAGCGTAAAAAGTAACCCCTTTTTATAGCCACAGCCGCCAGGCTCCCACACCGGAATATGCCAATCTCCCAACCGGGAGATTTTTCCGCACCATGGCTTTTAAGGGGTTATAACATGCATATTGCGCTTGTATTCAACTTACGCGCGGAGTCCGTCCCTAACGACGAACCTCCGGCGGAACCTCCCGGTCATTCCGCCGCCAATCCCAACGCTGATATCTACGCCGAGTGGGATGATATTCACACCATCAATGCGGTCGCAGCAGCACTGGCGACCCGCCATCAGGTGACACTGGTCAACGCCGACCTCGATGCCTTCGAAAAACTACGCAACTTAAAACCAGAGCTGGTTTTCAATATCGCCGAAGGGCTGCACGGTGCGAGCCGCGAAGCCCAGATGCCGGCGCTCTTTGAGATGCAGCAGCTGCCCTATACCGGCAGCGATCCTGTCACTCTCGGTCTTTGTCTCGATAAACGCCGCACCAAGGAAATTCTGGCGCAGCACCGGGTGCCTTCACCCCGTTTCTGGGTGGTCGACTCGGTGCTGGAGCTGCCGCAACGGCTGCGCTATCCGCTGATGGTCAAACCACCGCTGGAGGGATCAAGCAAGGGGATCACCGACAAGGCGCTGGTGCGCAACCGCAAAGAGTTGCACCAGCAGGTTGAGTGGGTGATTTCAACCTATCACCAGAGTGCGCTGGTGGAGGAATATCTTCCTGGGCGGGAATTCACCGTGGCGCTGCTTGGTAATGATGTTGACCTGCGTGTGCTACCCCTTGTCGAAATCAATTTTGCCAGTTTACCCGCGGGGGGCAACCCGATCTATTCCTATGAAGCCAAGTGGATCTGGGATACCGAAGCAGAGCCGTTGCAGATTTTTAGCTGCCCAGCTACGCTCGAACCGTTGTTGCAACTTCAGATCGAAGAGGTGTGCCGCAGGGCGTTTAAGGCGCTTGGCTGCCGCGACTGGTGCCGCATCGACGTGCGCCTCGATGCTGAAGGATATCCGCAAATCATCGAACTCAACCCCCTCCCCGGTATTCTGCCCCGACCGGAACAGAACAGCTGTTTCCCGAAAGCTGCCCGCGCCGCCGGGCTCGACTATACCCAACTGATCCTCAGTGTGGTGGACGCCGCCTGCGTCCGGCTGCAGCTCAACCAGGGGGACGCCAGTGAATATCGCCGTCTGCTTTAACTTAGCTCCTGCAGTGCCGCTGTACGGTGAGCAGCAGGATCATATCTCTGAAGCGGGTGCCGAACTCGAAGCCGAAGCGGTGGTAGCTGCCCTTAAGCTCCTTGGACACACCCCAACCCTGGTGCCTCTGGGCGCACAGATAAGCACTTTTGTCGGTGCGCTGGTGAAACTGCAACCGCAACTGGTGTTCAACCTGTGTGAAGGCTTCTGGGGACAGAGCAGCCGCGAGATGCATGTCGCGGCGCTGCTTGAGCTGCTCGGCTTGACCCACACCGGTTCTCCCCCCCTGACCCTCGGTCTAACCCAGAACAAGGCGCTGACCAAGGATCTACTGGTGCGCCACAAGCTGCCGACGCCGAACTACCTGCTGCTTGAGCCGGGTGCGGCGCTGCCGCAACAGCTGGAATTGAGCTGGCCACTGATCGTCAAACCCTGCCTCGAAGATGCCTCCATCGGGATCGGTGCCGAGAGTGTCGTCAGTGATCTGAGGGCATTGCTCAACCGCATCGCATACATCCACGCCCAGTATCGGCAGGGGGCACTGGTGGAAGAGTTTATTGCGGGACGCGAATTTAACGCGGCAGTGATCGGCGATTGCGCCCTCGAAGCCCTGCCGGTTGCGGAGATCTGTTTTCAATCCGGTCTAGAGCGCCAAATTGTCAGCTACGCAGGCAAATGGCTGGAGGATTCCACCGCATATGTTGCCACTGCGCCGGTCTGTCCGGCACTGGTATCAGCGCAGGAGGCAGAAGCGATCCAAGCGGTGGCACTGCGCGCATGTCATCTGCTCGGCTGTCGCGACTATGCTCGCGTAGATATCCGGATGCGTGACGGCATCCCTTACATCCTTGAAGTAAATGCCAACCCCGACATCTCTCCAGATGCTGGCCTTGCCCGTGCAGCCCATGCGGCAGGGCTGGAGTATCCGGCTTTAATTGGCCGAATTCTGGAGTTATCTCTTACCCGTATGGAGAACACCAATGCGTAAACTGCTTGCTTCCGACCTGCTCCAACTGCGCCAGATTCTGGTCGCTACCCAGGTCTTTACCGATATAGAAGTCAACTGCGCCATGGAACTGCTTGAAACAGTTCTCAACGACCCAGAGCAAAAAGATTACCAAGTGATCATCGCCGACGACAAAACAGCAGTGGCCGGGTTTGCGCTGTTCGGTCCGGTGCCGTTGACGCACGGAACTTATGATCTTTACTGGATTGCCACCGACCCCGACCTGCATGGTGCAGGGATTGGACGCCAACTGATGCTGGAAGTGGAAAAACGTTTACGCGCCGCAGGGGCAAGGCTGCTTTGCCTAGAAACCTCTAGTCAGGGTAACTACACCCGTACGCGTAAATTTTACCAGCAGGCCGGCTATCAGGAGGAAGCACGTATCCGTGACTTCTACCGCCCCGGAGACGATCGCATCACGTACGTCAAACGCTTTCACCCCTAGGCAAGGAGCACGCCATGGAAGTCTGGCAAAAACAGCTACAAGCAAGCATCACCAGCCCCGGCACATTAACCCGCCGCTTCGGCGTTGACCCCCGCCCTCTCGAAGAGGTTGTAGCTAAATATCCGATGCGGGTTCCCGCCTATTATCTTGGCCTGATAAAGGAAGTGGGCGACCCGATCTGGAAACAGGCGGTGCCTGACCTGCTAGAAATTCAGGATAGTGTCTGCGTCTACGATCCCCTCGAAGAGGAGAATCAAAGCCCGGTGCCTAATCTGGTGCATCGTTATCCGGATCGCGTCCTGTTTCTGGTTTCTTCGGAGTGCGCCATGTACTGCCGCTTCTGTACCCGGAAGCGCAAGGTTGGGGGCGAAAACATGCGCATTACCAGTGAGACCATCAGTGCCGGAATTGACTACATCAGTCACCACCCGCAGATCCGTGACGTCATTGTTTCGGGCGGAGATCCGCTGCTGCTCTCGGACGATAAACTTGATTCGATTCTTGCGCGCCTGCGGGCAATCCCCCACGTGCAGATCATCCGTATCGGCACGCGGGTACCGGTGGTGTTGCCTGCGCGCATCACCCTAAATCTGGTGCGAGTGCTGCGCAAGCACCATCCGCTGTATATCAACACCCATTTTAACCACCCAAATGAGGTCAGCGAACAGTCGTCCAAGGCGTGTGCCCGCCTTGCCGACGCCGGCATTCCCCTAGGCAATCAGACGGTGTTGATGCGGGATATCAATGATGACCCGCAGGTGATGAAACTGCTGATGCAGAAACTGCTCGCGATCCGGGTACGCCCTTACTACATCTATCAGGCGGATCTGGTGCAGGGTACCGATCACTTTCGCACCAGTGTTGAAGAGGGGCTCGAAGTGATCCACGCCCTGCGGGGTCACACTTCGGGGATGGCAGTGCCCGCTTTTGTTATCGATGCTCCCGGTGGCGGCGGTAAAATTCCGCTCCTTCCAGAGTACCTGCAGGCACTTGGCAGCGAAGTGATCCTGAAAAACTATCTGGGAGAAACCTACTCCTATGTCAACGCAGCCTCAAAGGTAGAGAAGGAACAGACTCGGAAGGTGGCGAACTAAAACAGCCTACATATCAGACCCTTAACCATAATCCATGAAATCGCCTCTGAAGTTTCACTATCCACAGAGGCGATTTTCAGTTAATATTCTAATATACTCTTCGGGGTCTTCAAGGGTTAACAAACCAGCCACCATACATTACATGGAGGAGAATCCTTGATGTTCTGCGCCTTGATGTTCTGAGAGGTAACGCTCTACCGACCCGCACCGTTTCTTCACATCCAACTGTTGCACATGCTTTTGCAAGTAACTTCATATGAAAAGATGCATACTTGGTTGGGGTATCCCAACCCCCGCACCGACATCAATGTTCAGGATTCTGCTTCTGACATGCGTTGTTCTGTTGTATACCCAATCGAGCGGATGGGCGCTGGATGGGGAAAAACTTACAGTTGAAATCACAGGGATTACACATGATGTGCTCCAAAATATTGAGCTACAACTTAGTGCTCACACTGCAGCGAAAGAGCAGGAACTGGGGCTACTCAAAAGTTTGAGTTTCCGCCAAAAAAAGAAAACTCCACCATTGTCTGTAGCCGATATCAAGCGTCTGCATCGCATCGCACCAAAAGAAATTCGCCAGGCATTGCAACCGTTTGGTTACTATGCCCCCATCATTGAGACAAAACTTGAAAAGACCCCGGATGGATGGCAGGCCGTTTACCAGATTGATCCCGGACCGCCTACCATCCTAGATCACGTTGAAATCCGCGTTGAGGGCGAAGGTGCGCAAGAACCCTCCGTTACCCAGGTGTTGACTTCAACTAAAGTAGTTACGGGGCAGAAGCTCAAACATCATGCATATGAACAAACCAAAGATCAGCTCGCGGATGCTCTCTATGACGCCGGATATATAGATGCGCGTTTCATCCGCAATGAAATAAGAGTCTATCCCTTAAAACAACAAGCCAATATTTACTTAATTGCTGATTCGGGGCCTTTGTTTCATTTTGGTCCGGTCAGCGTCGAGCAAGAGATTCTGCAGCAGGATTTTGTAGACAAATTCGCTACCTTTGAGCCTGGCGAACGTTTTGATTACAGCAAACTGGTTGACTACCAGCTTGCTCTTACTGATAGCAACTATTTTAGCGAGGTTGAGATTCTGGCGGAGCGTACCCGTGCAATCGGGACCGAAATACCAGTAATTGTCAAAGCCACAGCGAACAAACCACGCCGCTATACTGCAGGCATTGGTTACGGCACCGATACTGGCCCTCGTGGTACTGCTGGAGCAGAGTTTCGGCGCATCAATCGGCGCGGGCACAAAACCCGTTTTGACCTTCTGGCCTCTGATATTGAACAATCGATCAACACCCAATACCTGATCCCTATCCTGAACGTCACTACCGACTATCTTGCCTTCACTGCTTATGCTGCGCAGAACCAGATAGGTGATATCGATACGCGCCAGTACAAGTTTGGTACCAGAATCAATCAAAGATGGTTTGGATTCCGGCGCCAGCTCTCCCTTACCCTTGAACGGGAAAATTTTGATATCGGCGCGGGAACCCAAACATCGACCCTGGTGGTACCCGGCATCCAGCTCTCCCGTACTTATGCAAATGACCTTGTATTCCCCCGTTCTGGCTATAGCATGCGCCTTGATATCCATGGAGGGGTAAAGAGCCCATTAACTGAGACAACATTTCTCCGCACCAGCATCAATGTGCGCTCGGTGCTCCCCGTTGCGCGGCGGGGGCGCGTGCTGGTGCGCGGTGAACTTGGCACCATCCAAACAGACGCGTTTTCCGACCTCCCCCCCTCGCAACGGTTTTTTGCCGGTGGCGACCAGAGTGTGCGCGGGTATGGATTTCAGGAATTGAGCCCTAAAAACCAAGATGGTGATGCAATCGGGGGGGAACATTTGGCCGTCGCAAGTATTGAGGCAGATTATCTGGTGTATAAAAATTTCGGGGTCGCAACCTTCTTTGATATCGGTAACGCCGGCAGTAAAATTCTCTCCGATCTAAAAAGAGGGGTGGGGATTGGTCTGCGCTACCGCTCTGTAGTTGGGATGCTCCGCCTCGATGTTGCTCGCCCGCTAGATGATAGTACCAACAGCTTGCGCGTACATATCAGTATCGGAGCAGACCTATGAAGCGCGCCCTGAAAATATCCTTGCTCACGGCGTGTGGAGTGGGCGCAATGTTGCTGGCAACGCTGTTCTCTGCGTTTCTATGGAGCATAGAGACTGAAAGCGGGACCCACTTTGTGTGGCGGCATGCGCGCACTTTTTTACCCCCAAGTGTGGAAATACGCACCCTGGAAGGGCGTCTTGCCGGTCCTCTTGAAGTTAAGGGTGTGAAAATTACCCATAGCACATTTTTGCTTGAAATAGATCAGTTCGAACTTGAGTGGCACCCATGGCGGCTGTGGAATAAGGTGCTGGATGTGGAGAGTGTCGCGCTTCATGGGGTACGCTATACACATCTGGACTCTGCCCATATAGAGGATAGCGCAGAAAAACCTGAGGAAGAAACACCTCCAGCAATGCTGCCGAAGAACATTGAACTTCCTTTTGGTATTGCAGTACACATCGGCGCGGCACGTCTGCACGATTTTCAGTTTAACACTGCCGCAGAGGAGACCTCTTTTGAGATATTTTCCGCGCAGCTGAAGGCTGACATGGATAAGCAGACACTTGAGATAACGAGCCTGGCTGTAAAATCATCACTATTCGGGGTAGAGGGTAACGCCCTTCTGCATACCCACGCAGACTTTCCCCTTCAGGCTGAACTAAAGTGGCAGGTCCCTGTACCTGACTACCCCACCCTGCATGGGAACACACGCATAAACGGTACCCTGCGTGAGACAACCATCTCCAACAACATCGCCACGCCATATGCTATCCAGGCCACAGTGCAACTTACCAACCCTGTCGAAAACCTTGCGTTTGAAGGCTCAGTGCTGCTCAACCCCCTGCTCCTGCAGAGCATTCATAAAGACCTGCCCCCCGTAACCACCCAGGTAGAAATCAGGGGGAAAGGGACACCTGACGCTATCACCTTTAACCTTGATGGCTGGGCAGAAAAGCCGGATATGGGTCGCATCAACACTACCCTTGCGGGAGGGTTCAAAGCTGGAACCAAAGCTGGAACCAAGGCTGGAACCAAGGCTGGAACAATAACCATTGATGCACTCAAACTGGGAGTTGCACATCAACCCGCTCAGGCAACAGCCAGAGGGGAAATAGAGTTAAGCACCCCACCAATGTTCGACCTTACCCTTGGGTGGGAGCAACTCCAATGGCCGTTACACGGCGATCCATTGCTCACAAGCCCCCTAGGAGCGTTGCAACTAAGTGGAACATGGGAGAAGCTACATGCCGCACTGGAGATCGCTGTGGGAGACAGGGGGAGCATTGAAGGGTACGCGGACAGAGAGGATGATGTGCTCGATATCGCTCTGTTGTGGCACGATCTTCAATGGCCTCTGCACCAACCCAAGGTTAAAAGTTCCACTGGGCACATTACGCTGGGGGGCGAAATTAATGCCTATACCTTCAATGCGCAGGCAGATGTTGCAGTGCCGGATCAGATAGAGGCCAAATTTCTCCTTCAAGGGCAGGGCAGTCACGAAGGAGTACAGGTGGCAACTATTGATATCAGCACCCTCGATGGCAGCATTGCAGGTGATGCCGGGCTCCGTTGGGCCCCTGAACTGCAAGGAGATATCCACTTATCTGGACAAGGGCTGAATCCAGCAGGGATTCTGCAGGAGTGGCCGGGCAAGCTGGAGTTTTCGTTAACCGCGCAAGGTGGCATGGATGACGGCACTCCGCATGTAGAGGTGGAAAACTTTTCCACGCAGGGGCACCTGCGCAATTATGCAGTCGCTCTGCAAGGAGCCGGTTCATATGCGGATAGTATCACAACCCTGAAACGCCTTGACCTGACCTCAGGTGCTTCACGGGTTGAAGTCAGCGGCACCCTGAGTGAGATTCTGGATGTGCAATGGCAGATTCAGAGTAAAGATCTGGATTCCTTGCTCCCAACAGCTTCGGGGCGCCTCAATGGCGCAGGAACCCTGGAGGGATCAGTTAAAGAACCGCGTATAACAGCTACTCTGAGCGCAGCTGGCGTGACCTATCAAAACTACCACCTGAACTCTCTGAGCCTTGATGCGGATGTGGATGTGGCGGGAAAGACTCAGTCAAATATTGTACTCAAGGCAAATAATGCCCATGCGGCAGGAGTTGAGCTCCAAGACTTGCTCTTCAGTGCCCACGGAACCCCGGCAGCACATACCCTTACCCTCGAAGCAAACACCTCCGCAGGAGGAGCGGACATCGCCCTGCAGGGTGACTTAAATCATCTGGGACAACCGGAGATCAGCTGGAATTTCACCTTAAATCAGGCTGAACTCAGCTACCCCGATCTCGCCCCGTGGATACTCCAACACCCTTTTGCGGGACACATCTCTGCCAGCAAGGCTACCCTAGCGCAAAATTGCTGGGGATCTGGCACAGCGTTACTGTGCCTGAACGGCACGCGTACGCCACACAAGGTAGAAGCGGATTTCACCTTATCCAATCTGCCCTTTTCCTATCTATCCCCCTACATCCCGGCTGAGATCGAAGTGCAGGGGAACCTGAATGGACACGGGTTGTTTGCTCAAGAAGGAGAAAATGATCCCTTCATGCAGATTGCCCTCACCACCTCTGCAGTTCGGCTCTTAGCACACGCTGAGCCCACAGAACAGGAAAAAAGTGAGGTGATAATTGAGTTCGAGCCTGCAGATTTTAGTGTACAGATGGAGCATGGTGCTCTTCAAGCACAGCTGGAAATACCGTTGTCCGCGACAGATATAATCGCCATCAAAGGAAATATTTCCCAAGGACAAAGCCCGTTGATGGAGCGCGCACTAGAGACAGAGGTCACTACAAACATTGACAACCTCGATTTTATTGCGGATCTGCTCCCCGAAGTGCAAAAACTTTCCGGCACACTCAGTGGCGCTATGGCTATCACAGGGAGTCTGGCAGAACCTTTATTTCATGGGAAACTGACCTTGCGCGAAGGGGCAGCCGAATTGGAACGTCCGGGATTGAATCTGCAGGATATTCAGATCGAATTAAGTGGCACAGGTGCTAAGGGTGTGCGTTTAAATGCCCATGCTGTCTCCGGCGAGGGGGAGTTGAACATTGACGCCACTTCCGATTTCCGCGCCAATGCAGATATTAGCGTAAAGGGAAAAAACTTTAGAGCAATCAACACCCTTGAAGCACAGATCGACGCATCCCCAGATCTATCTATCACCATGCGCCAAAATAGGATCGATGTTGGAGGAGAATTGATTCTTCCCAAGGCACAAATCACCATTAAAGAGTTGCCTGAAGCATCAATCAAAGTTTCCGAAGATCAGATAATTGTTGAAGCCGCAGAGCCAGATAATGATGATGCATCAAGCAAACGTGAAATCCATGCGCGCGTGCGCACCGTGCTAGGCGACAACGTCCGCTTTAACGGATTCGGCCTTAAGGCGCGCATTCAAGGAGAGCTCCTGGTTATTGAGCGCCCCGGGGAAGCCACTACCGCCAGCGGCGAGCTTCACATTGTAGATGGAGAGTATCGGGCCTATGGGCAGGGGCTGGTGATAGAAAAGGGGCGGCTCCTTTTTTCTGGAGGCCCCATCAATCAGCCAGGGCTAGATGTGAGAGCAGTACGGCGCCCCAAAGAGGGGATTACCGTTGGGGTTCAGGTTAGAGGCGGTCTTAAAAAACCCGACTTCAGGTTATTTTCTGATCCAAATATGACTCAAGGCAACCAACTCTCCTACCTCGTACTCGGTCGCCCCCTGAGCGGAACCTCAGGGAGTGAGGGCTCCGCCCTGAGCCGCGCTTCACTGGCACTGGGATTAAGGGGAGGCAACGTAGTGGCAGAAAAAATTGGAGGCAGTATAGGGCTCGATCAGTTCGGCATTGACTCAGGCGAAGCTGGTTCGGACTCCAGTCCAGAAAACACCTCCTTTGTAATTGGGAAATACCTCTCCCCCAAACTGTATATCAGTTACGGATTGGGATTATTCAACCAGACCTCCTCGCTCCAATTGCATTACACCATCAGCAAACACTGGAAGTTCATGACCGAATCCGCCACGGAGGCAAGGGGCGCAGACTTGATTTATGTAATTGAAACAGAATAAGCGGCAAGTCCAGTTTGGTGCATATTTTTGTTCATACTATTTTGTTCATACTAAAGTGTTCTGCCCCAGCACCGGCTTCCCCAACGTTTGAGGTGACACAACAACTTTAACGCTGAACACCAGGTGCCACCCCAGGGCAAATTGGCGGCAGATGGCGTGACCGCTTAACGTCGAAAACCTTAAGAGCTGCGCTGCAGATGTTGACGATTTCTTTTACACTTTAAGCAGACAAACACTTCATCGCAACGTAACATCCTGTATATATGGGAGAAAAATAAGCTGGAACAGTGCTTGCATAATAGTTTTGTACTGAACTAATTCGAGATAGAAAACATTGTCAATTCCATTGACCATCCGCAGGGATGTAAAACTCAAAAAGGAGGTAATATTATGTTACGAAGAGCGCTGTTTTTAGTCGTTATCTTTACGTTTGTGCTTAGTTCTTCTGCCATGGCCATTGTTACCACATGGGGCTACACGATCGAGTCTCAATTTATTAACAGTAGCTATAGTGGATCATTTTTCTCTTCAACCCCCACAGAGTTAACATGGGGAGCAGGGGCTAATAGTAGTAGCCTTGTTATCGATACACCAACAGTTATAGGTGACGTTGATACCTATGTGGGGGGATTACCACCAAGCACATACTGGGCGAATTCAACTTCCTTGACTCACAACAACTTTGTTATAACTGGCACTTCACTACTGAGCACTGTTCTGCGCAGTACTGTAACCTTGGATCCATTTATTCCGGACAACCCTGCGTTACCACCCCAAGTATTTGATTTTGAAATAAAATTTATTGAAACGCCAAACGTTGGGGGTTTCCAGAATGATGTGTTCGCGGTGTTAAGTGGATTCCCCAACTTCAACTTTAACTACGACGCCGGTGATGGTGATGGTGATATTCCCTATTTTGTTAACCTGTTTCCCAGTGATGGAACTGTGTTGAGCTTACTTACTGGAGAATATGCCAAGTTAGTTAACGTACCTGAGGGGACCTTAGGGTTTACAACGGAAGAAAATCAAAGCACTACATTGCCCTTCGCTTTTACCATCTCAACTCAAGAGATCAACCCCATTCCTGAGCCTTCCACTCTTCTGCTGTTGGGTGGTGGATTACTCGGCCTTGGCTTCTATGCACGGCGGAAAAACAAGTAATATAGCTAAAGCAGCAAACTAGAATTAAATTGATCGAGGCAAGCCAATTGGCTTGCCTCTTTTTTATACTACAGTTCAAACTACCCCTTCGTTTGCTCGTGTGGAGTGAACTGCATCAGCCATCACCCATTTCATCCTCAAAAACCTGTATCTTGCACTCAGACTGCCACGTGAAGCTGGGCATAAGGACAAACTCGCCAGCCTGGAGTGACGAGTTTGTGGTATCCAAAAACTTGCGCTACTTCAGCCTGGTTAAGGTCTACTGCACTCAAGAGATAAATCTGCTATCTTTCTTATTACGTAAGCTGGGCGCAACTTTTAGTCACAGTGCTTACAGAGAAACATCGATCCTAAAACCACCCTCAGACGGGTTGCAGAACGGTTCCAACTTTCACGGCTTGATCCAAGGGCTATTTACTATGAGCAAGGTGCAGAAATCTAAGTGTAGTTTGCCAGTACCGCGCTATCTGCGGGTGGGGTCAATTCTGGCGCTGATTCTTTTAGTGGGAGGTGTTCTGTCGGTGCCGGTCTGTGCAGAAACACAGAACGCAAAAAAACGCCACCAATTGATTGAAGAGCGTGTATTTAGAAATTACCGCGAAACCCCCTTTTCTATGCATAAGCTGAACTACGCCGTCATTGGCAACAATGACCTAAAACTTCAGTATAGCTTTAAGTACCGCTTCTTTACCAAGGCCGACCTGTATGGGTCTTTTACCAATCTCATCCTCTGGGATATCTATGAAGACCAGAATCCGGCCTACGATAATAATTATCAGCCTGAACTTTTTTACCGCTTTGTAAAAGAAAACAAGTTGTTTCTGTCGGCTGATGTCGGGTATTGGCACCTCTCCAACGGTACGTCAGGGGAAGACGCACGCTCATGGGATCGATTATTTGTCCGGCTGCAGCAGATCACAAAAATATTCGATACAGATTTGTACTGGACTGCCCACATCTGGCCTATAACCCTCTATGAGGGGAGAGAAAATAGAGATATTAACAACTATCTCGGCTGGTGGGATTTCGGATTTCGGCTGAAAAACATTCTTAAACACCAATCGGGCGACGGGTTGGATTTTCAATTCAATTTCCGCTCCGGCAATCACGGTATCCCTTTTGATAAAGGGAATGCGACTGTGGGGTTACAATATCGGATCCAGCGCTGGACCACGTTCAACCCCACCCTTTATCTGCAGTATTTCACCGGCTACGGCGAAGTTATCCGCGATTACAATGTCAGAAGTGACGAATTGAGGGTAGGTATATCCTGGTTCTATTGAAATAAAGGTAGCACTTTAAACTCGAGCAGAAGCATCCCACAGAATCTGCTTTCCCAAAATCTGTTTTTTTAGTAGATCTCGACCAAATAAATCCGTTCACTATTAGCTGCTGCTTAGTTCGGATCGAGGTGGCTGTGGCAAGTTTCAGCTCCACCTCATTATCGAGTTGCTGATTTGCCAGTTTTTGCCGCAGTGAACGTATCCTTATGCAGAACCCCTCCGGCAGAAAAATTCTTTCTGACCGTCAGATGCATTGCCAGCACCACGGTTATGGCGGTACCGGTCAAAATGGCAATCATGATGGCTATCTGATATTTGATTGCCACCATGGGGTCACCGCCGCCAAGGATCACCCCAGTCATTACCCCGGGTAGCGCTACCAGCCCTATCGTGGCCGTGGCGGCAATCGTTGGAGTCAAAGCGGCTTCGCATGCATCGCGGATGAAGGGACGCAATGCCTCCTGTAGGTTCGCTCCCTGCGCTAAAGTGGATTCAAAGCGTTTTTCGTATTTTTTAAGGTCTGAATAAAAGGTACGCAGTCCAATTATATCCGCGCGCAGGCAGTTGCCCAAAATCAGACCACTTAAGGGGATAAGATACTGTGCGCTCAGGGCGTTTTCACCCCGCAGCAAAAAGACCACAAAGTACAACAAAGGGATGGCGGTACCGACTGCCAGGGCCAGAAACAGAGGGGTAGCAACTTTGCGCAGACGTAGCTGACATCCACGTACAATGGAAAAATCGGCTACCAAAATCATTACAATTATCCACGCCGAGGTAAGCCAGTGATTATTGAGATCGAATATGAACTGCAGATAAAATCCGACAAACACCAATTGCACACTCATGCGCAGTATAGCAATCAATGTCTGATTCAGCAGCGGCACCTTTAGCCACAGTATAATTCCCAGCGGGAGAAGCAAGAGCAGATATCCGCTCGCAAGATGGAAAAAATCTATGTCGATAATGTGCATGTTGTATCCCCTTGTGGCTCAGACATATCTACAACATGATCCGCAAACGCGCTCCAGTCCTGCTCATGTCCTATGGCGAGAATGGAGATGTGCTCCAAACGGCTGAGGATAGCGAGAACCGCATCTTTTGCCCGTTGATCCAACGCCGAGGTGACTTCATCAAGGAGGAGAATTTCCCGTTCAAGCAGCAGAGCTACCATAATGGCAATGCGCTGTTTTTCACCCCCGGAAAGGGCGGATGTTTCCTTCTGCAAAATAGTGTGGGGCAGCAGCAGGTGTTCAAGCAACTGGGGAACCCGATCAAGGTTTTTGCGTAGGTGGCGGTTGTTGTGAAACGCAAAAACTTCAGCCAGGTTTGCTTGAACCGTGCCGCTGCTCAACTCGGGTTCCTGCGCTACATAGGCCATGCGGGTGCGCAGTTCCCACACCGACTGCCCCGTGAGTTGCTGCCCCAAAATCTTTACGCTTCCAGTATCAGGGGGGATAAAACCAAGAATGCAGCGTAACAGAGTTGATTTTCCACACCCTGAGCGCCCAGTGAGAGTGATTTTGTCTCCCTGTGGCAGACAGAGATTAAAACCAGCCAAAATCTGCTGCCCCTCAAGGTTCAGGGATAAATGTTCTATTTCAAGCGCAAGTTTGTTCACGATATTGTTCCACCCCCTTTTTGCCGCATTAACCCTCAGCAGTCTTGCCATTGGGGGTGTCTTTTTTCAAAGAAGGCATCTATCCCCTCCTGTTTATCGTTGGTAGCGAAACTCATTCCAAACAGTTCCGTTTCAAAACGAACGGCTTTGTCTAAATCCATCTGCATCCCTTGGTTAACTGCCTGTTTTATCATCCGCAGCGCGGCCTGGGGCTTGGCGGCAATGGTCTGCGCTAGAGTGTGGGTGGCATCAAGCAGTTCTGCGGCAGGAAACACCAGATCAACCAGTCCAAGTTCCAACGCCTGGGGGGCAGTGACCCGTTCACCAGTAAATAGCAGCTTTTTGGCGCGACTGATACCGATAAGGCGCGGCAGCCGTTGGGTCCCACCCCAACCGGGTATTATACCCAGATTGATCTCCGGCTGTCCCAATTGTGCCCCTTCCGCCGCCACACGCAAATCACACGCCAGAGCCAGTTCACACCCACCGCCCAGGGCAAAACCGTTAATAGCAGCAATCACCACGCGGGACGACTCCTCAATGGTTCGAAATAATTCATCCGCAGCTAACGCCACCTTGCGCGCTCCAGCGGGGCCCAAGTTGCGCATAAAGGCAATATCTCCTCCAGCACAAAAAGCTTTTTCGCCCACCCCGGTAAGGATGATTACTTTTACATCTGGTACGGTTTCAAGGGCTTTGAGTGTAGCGGTCAACTCCATTACCGTGGCCTGGTTAAGGGCATTCAGGGCGTCAGGACGATTGATGCTGACATAGGCGATCTGGTCGCGGTGTTCAATAAGAAGATTTGAAGTGGTCACATTTTACCTCTGCTCCGTTACGTTTGTTGAGTTTCTCTATGGTGTTGAATTCTCTCTATGGGTCGCATTTAACCACATACGCTGCGCTTGTCTGTCAGAACCGTTTTTCAAAAAATAAAGTCGGTTGAAAGAAACCGTGAGCTCCGTTCTGAGAGGATTGATCTAAGTATGGTTCTGTTTGCGTCACTCTCTTTGGCTGCCACCAGCGTCCGAATCGAGAATACTCTGAGCGCATCTGTCACCGACAACGTCCCTTCTGCGGAGTCTTTTCTCCCCGTGAAGGGGAAAGTATCTGGCCCCCGTTGGCACTGACTGTTTATGTTGACGCGGCAAACCTGGTTCACCAAGGGATCAATCAGGGAGGCTATCAACTCTGCGTTGCTACCAAACAGGCTAACCTGCTGCCCATAGTTTGATTCGGTAATATACTTCATCGGTTCGTCGATATTGGCAAATCTTACGATTGGCACAATCGGACCGAACTGTTCCTCGAAGTAGAGCCGCATGCCAGGCTTAACCGGATACATAACTGCCGGCACCATGAAGGTCTGGTTCACCGTGCCACCCTGTGCATTGACAAGACGTGCCCCTTTAGCGCACGCATCCTCAATCAACGCGGTGAGATCCTGTGTCTTATTCGGCTCTGGCAATGGCGTTATCTGCACCCCTGTCTCCCACGGCATGCCGCCCACAAGCTTGCTCACGGTGTCACTAAATTTAGCGATGAACGCATCTACAATCTCTTCTTGGACAAAGAGAATTTTGAGCGCTGTACAGCGCTGACCATTGAAGGACAAAGACCCCAATACACATTCCTGTACCGCAAGATCAATATCGGCATCTTTCAACACAATGGCCGCATTCTTTGCCTCAAGCCCTAGTACGCAACGGAGGCGATGCGGCTTGGGATGCTGTTTTTTAAGAATATCGCCGACTCGGCTACTGCCGATGAACGCCAGCACGTCAATTTTGCCGGACTTCATAAGGGGACCAACCACATTTTGCCCTTCGCCGTAGACCGTGTTAACCACACCCGGCGGGAAGGAGTCTCGGAATGCTTCAAGTAAGGGGCCAAGAAGAAGGACACCCATTTTGGGCGGCTTAAAGACCACCGTATTGCCCATGATGAGCGCCGGAATCAGCGTTGTGAAGGTTTCATTGAGCGGGTAGTTGAATGGTCCCATGCATAACACTACCCCCAGTGGGGCGCGGCGGATCTGGGCAATGACACCTTGCTCGATAACGAAGCGTGATGAGACACGGTCCAAATCTTTGAGTGCATCTATCGTATCGATGATGTAGTCAACGGTGCGGTCAAACTCCTTTTCGGCATCAGGGAGGGTTTTGCCTATCTCCCACATCAGGAGCTTAACCACCTCTGCCCTCTGCTCCTTCATACGGCGGGTAAATGCCTCAACATACTTGATGCGATCAGCAACAGACATGGTTGGCCATGCCCCACGACCGTGAGCATATGCCTGATACGCGGCCTCCAGCCCCTCCAGAGCTTCTTTTTCGTTTAACAGAGGATAGCTACCAATGATCTTCTGAGTTATCCCGGCAGTGGATGATACACATATCGGGGATACCACTTCCTGCTGTGCTCCAGCCCAGTCCACCATTTTCCCGTTACACAGATAGTGTCTCTGTTCAATTGGTTCATCAATACGGTATTGCGCCGGGATATCTTTTTCATGTGGGAAAAACTGATCGGTCATATTGACTGCTCCTTCTCTGCCCAAACGTGGAGTTGTCCTGCACATACAAACTTACCTGCAAACGGCAACAGCCGAAGTTGGACTCGGATTTTAAGTAACATATTTATGCCATGCGGCGGTGCGGGGGATGCTAGTGCGCTTAAATCAGTCTACACGAACAGCAGAATTTCGCATGAGGGAACAAGCTTTATTTACACTTATAAAAACAGGGCTAGAAAGAAGAGGGAAAGGCTGAGCAGAATCGGGGAAAAGCTGGAGAGATTTCAGCCGTAGCTATCTGCTCACCGTAGCTATCTGTCCAATGTATATCCGAACAAAAACTATCCAAATCTAAATATTGCTAAAGCACAATACCCAGTAACCTATTGCTGCAGCTTGACTATGCGTAGTTTCTATCCTTAAGGGACGAAACCAATATCCACGGCTAGAAAAACTGATGCTAGCCAGCGCGATCCTGTCAAAAACCAGCTATCACGCGGCGCTGGTCTGTTTGTCCCCAAGGCTGCGCCTGTTTTCGATTTTGAGAAAACAGGCGCAGCCTGATTTTCACGTCAGTTAGTTATGATGCAGGCTTTAGTACAGAATTTGGCATAAGATTTTTATTAGGTAATTTCTATCCCATAGGGTCGCGTAAAATAGCGGTAAACATCTGCTTTTCTTCAGACTCGGACGCTAGGACCAGGACTATTTCAATCTCTTTTGTGCGCCCATGTACATTTTTAATGCGATAATTCCCCGCGTGGACATACGCCTGCCCGCCCCCATTCTTAAGCATTTTTTCAACTTGCTGCTGTAGTTCTGCGCCCTTGTCAAGATAGTCGTATAGGCTCTCGCCCAGAAGATCCTGGCGTGATAGGCCCACCAACTGTTCTGCTTTCTGGTTGGATATCACCACTCTGCCATTGCCCAGGAAGGTTATGATTGCTGAGCGGGTTGCCTCAATCAAACTGCGATAGCGCTCTTCCGATTCCTCTCGTTGAAGGGTGGTGCGATCAAGCTCTGCCATCATCCGGTTAAAGTCGGCCAGCAATTGCCCTATCTCATCTGCAGAACCCGTTTCTGGAATGCGTTCGTGCAAGCTTCCAGTTGAGGTGATGGTATGAATGGTAGTTGATGCGGCCCTGATACGCCGCAAAATCAAACGTTGCACCGTCATATAGGTCACAGTCACAAACAGTAGCAGTATCACTGCGCGATAACTAAGCTTCTCTCTAATATTCCCTGCAACTTCGGCATACAGCGGACCCATCGGCTTTACAAACGACACCGCCCCCAACACCTCTCCAGCTTGATAGTTATACGACGGATGATCTTTGGGGAAACGCTCCTGAATATAGGTAGGGGCAGATTCGTAGGTTCCATGACACTTCAGGCACGATGGTTCTGCTAAAAGCGATTCCATATAGCGAAACACCTTTTCTCCATCGAGCTTTGTTATCTGGTAGATTTCTTGTGTTTTACCAACAGGGAAGCTGCGTAGATGTTTAACCTCAAACGGATCGGGCTGATTGGCCGGATTGCGATAGCTTAGCGCCACCTGGCGAATAGAGTAGTTACCTCCAGCGGAAATGCGTTGCGCGATCTGTGTTGTGACCACCTGCGGCACAAGGGAATAATTATTTTCTGGCTCATTTCGTACAATCTCTGACATATGGTTAAATACGTCGATAAGCCCCTGCGACCGATTACGCGCTTCTTCCAGAGCTATATTCTCCGCTAATTGCTGTTGATTCTGATAAGTAAAAAAAGCAGTTACACCAAACAGCGAAATCAGCAGTGCGGATAGAATCAAACTGAACTTGGCCCCAAGTTTTAGGTTACGCATAATCGATGCCCTCGCAAAAAGTATCAAAAAAATGGATGGGCAAAAGGATAACACCTTTTTGCTGGGAAGATGAGTCAAACTCTCTTAACTAGACCAATTATAAACAACAAAATAACCGCACCAATGGTGGCCATGATTATAGTACCCAATAATCCACCGGTTGTTATTCCAAGTGCACCGAATACAAAGCCTCCCACCACAGCCCCTACAATACCGACCACAATATTGCCTAAGACCCCAAATCCTCTTCCCTTCATGATGGTTCCGGCAAGCCATCCTGCTAACGCGCCCACGGCTAGAAAAATTAATAAGCTGATGATATCCATGCTGCCCCCCCTTTGATGTTCAGGCGCAACCACGCTCTTGTATACAGAACATGGTTGCACCGCCTCTGTTTAACTACGGTTTGCCTTCGGGGATATCGATGTCTCGCCCGAAATTGCGAAACTCACCTATGTTGCTAAACTCACCCCACACAAAAAACTGATTGGGGGCGTTGACGAACTGGTAGATACTTTCGAGGATATTAAAATGGCGGTGTTCTTCCGCCGCTATGCGCAAAAGCAATTGGCGCACGTGTTCATTTTGTTCTTCCGCCGCCGCTTTTTCGTAGAGGCGGAAACTATCTGCTTCTATCTTCATGGCGCGGCGGTATCCCTCTAAATCCCCACCATCGACACTGGTTAGTTTCTTATCACTGGCAAGCAGATCCTCAAATACATTCTTCGCTTCAGCCAGTACCGTGCTGTCGAGCATTGAAGTGTCAGAATGTTCCTGTTCCAATTGCACCAAAATATCGTAGTGTTTCTGCTCATCTTCAGCTAAACGTTTAAAAATGTTCCGCAAGCCGGGCACACCAATTTTTTTCGCCTGCTGCGTATAAAATTCTTTTCCATCAAGCTCCATCTTTTTACCGAATGCAAATACGTTCATTATGCTTCCTCCCATATGGGGTGAGGTTCAACTATGCTGGTTGGGCTGCATAGTTCCAGCGCTAGATGAGCGCCGCAATAATCTCGCGGCAGAATGCGGGAAGATCCACCGGAGTTCTGGAGGTGATAATATTGCCGTCGCGCACAACCTCGCGATCAACGAACTTGCCTCCAGCATTCTGCAAGTCATCCTTGATGGAATAAAAACCGGTCACTTCCTTGCCGCGTAGCGCATCGGCTGAGGCCAGCACCCACCCCGCATGGCAAATAGCGGCAATTATTATCCCTTGCTTGTTTGCGGTGCGGATCAAATCAATCAGCGCGTCACAGCGCCGCATGTTGTCAGGGGCGTAGCCACCGGGGATGATAAAGGCATCGAAGTCGGTAGCCTTTACCTCATCTGCACTTGCGTCCGCAGTTACCGGGTACCCGTGTTTCGACGCATAAACGCCACGCTGCGGTCCTATCACCACCACCTCGGCACCTGCTTCTTTAAAGCGCAATAACGGATACCAAAGTTCCATATCTTCGTAGATGTTTTCAGCCAGAATGGCGATCTTTTTGCCTTGTAGTTCCATCTTTTCCTCCTTGAGTTTCAATCAACCCCTAAAACAGCAGCATAAGGCGTGCCGCCCCGCAAACACAGTGCGGGACGGCACTTTAAGGCTAGATCAATGTTGTTGCACACCTTTTGCTATGCGGTCGCCGATTTCTTGATCAATATTACGCCAGTATTCGAGGGCACGCTTCAATACAGGTTCCGACAATCCCCCTTTAAGATGCCCTACCACATTGGCAACAAGCCTATCGCGTTGCGCATCATCCATCACGTTGCGCACCAAGGTGCCCGCTTGAATAAAGTCATCATCGTCTTTGCGTAACGTGTACGCGCTGCGTATAAAGTCGCCGCTAGCACTCCAAACGGCGTCTTCAGGGTAACGCTCAGGATCTGCCTTGGGGCCCCCTTTGGAGTTTGGCTTGTACACTGGGTCGGAGACATTATCCATCCGCATCGCTCCCCCCTTGCTGTAGCTATGCACCGGACATTTCGGGCGATTTACCGGAATCTGCCTGTAATTAACCCCCAAACGCGCTCGATGGGCATCGGAATATGATATGAGGCGCGCCAACAGCATTTTATCCGGGCTGGGTCCGATCCCGGGGACGAGGTTATTAGGTTCAAACGCTGCCTGCTCAATTTCTGTATGGAAATCGCTTGGGTTACGCGTAAGGGTCAAGCGTCCAACCTCCTGAGGAGGATAGTCTTCATGCGGCCACACCTTGGTCAGATCAAAGGGGTTAAAGCGGTACGTTTTCGCGTCTTCAAAGGGCATAATCTGAACTTGAAGGGTCCAGCTCGGGTTGTTGCCCTCTTTGATGGCATTAAATAGATCACGCCGATGGTAATCAGCATCAGTTCCAGCAAGGCGATCTGCTTCTTCTTGGGTGAGGAACTCAATCCCCTGATCGGTTTTGAAATGGTACTTAACCCAGAAACGCTCTCCCTTGGCATTCACCCACATGTAGGTATGGCTGGTGTAGCCGTTCATGTGGCGATAGCTTCTGGGCACACCCCGATCACTCATCAAAATGGTGACCTGATGCGCAGTTTCGGGGGAGAGACTCCAGAAGTCCCACTGCATATCGTTGTCACGCAAGCCACTATCTGCGCGGCGCTTTTGCGAATGGATAAAATCTTGGAATTTCATAGGATCGCGCAAGAAGAACACCGGAGTATTGTTCCCGACCATGTCGTAGTTGCCTTCGTCGGTGTAGAACTTCAGCGCAAAGCCACGTACATCGCGCCAGGTATCTGGGCTGCCGCTCTCACCCGCTACGGTGGAAAATCTGGCAAGCACCTCCGTTTTTGCTCCCGGCTGAAACAACGTCGCCTTAGTGTATGCGCTCATATCCTGGGTAACTTCAAAATGGCCGAACGCACCCGAGCCTTTGGCGTGGGGCTGGCGGTCTGGGAGCATTTCACGGTTAAAGTTTGCCATCTGCTCCATAAGGTAGTGATCATGAAACAGAATCGGACCATCTGGACCCACTGTCAGAGAGAACTCATCACTGGATACAGGTATTCCAGCGTCATTAGTTGTAGGTTTGCGGTCGCTTTCTTTCATTATTGAATCTCCTTATTATGCAAGGTTAACGACAACTACTTTAGAGTAGCTGATATATATGTCCACAGCAATACGTTTGCTAAACTTTACCTGCCAAATCACTTCAGAGCCAGAAATGCACCCCTACCACAGCGGCTACGCTTTTCGAATCTCCACCCATGGCTTCAATCCGGTTCGCGCTTTTCCCCACCATTTTGTGCCAGTTCACCCCGACATAAGGGGCAAGTTTACGCTGGATATGGTACATGAGGCGCAGTCCCAGCTCGATATCGGTAAACCCTTTCCACTGCGCGTATTCTGGCACGTCGTGCAGAGAGATACCTGTTTCCAGGCGCGGAAGTAGTACCAGGCGCTGGGTTATCAATATCTCATACTCCAATTCCAGCGCTACCGAAGCATCTCCGTCTTCACTCACATACGCTATCGCTTCAAGCTCAATCCACTGAGGTGCTAACCCCTGAATACCGACCACAAAAAAGGAGCGCTCCGGAGCTGGGTCGAAATCATGGCGTACTCCCAGCTGCACGTCCCAAAAACGGTGCACATTCCGACTGTAAAGGAGCTCAAGGGTAAATTCCTCGATTTCATGCCCTGGGTTCATGAGCGCCTCCCCCTCACTTTTAAGGTAGATTTTGTGGTAGTTGTTACCTATCCACCCTTGGAGATCCCACACCAGTGCTTGATCCCCATCATCAAGCCAATGATATTCAAGACGTTGCATATTCAATGTGGCAAAAATCTTATCATCATGCACAGCCATATTATTGAAGTGTTGTTGCGCCCCCGTGTGTCCATCTATTGCATACTTCTGCATCCCCTTTACCACGACAGGGTTTGAGTGTGCTTCAGGGTGATCCATGAGGGAATGTTTTGTCTCAGAATCACCAGTAGTCTCTGCCCTAGAGGGCAAGGGCAACAGCACCAAACAGCAAAGTGTCAGAAAAACTACTTGATGAATCATCATACAACCCTCACGACCTGGAACATTCCTGCTTCCATGTGGTACAGCAAGTGGCAATGGAACGCCCAGTCCCCTTTTTCTACCGGGGTGACCAACACTGATACAACTTCACCTGGTTTAACCAGAACTGTGTGTTTGTAGGGAAGATGCTCGGTTCCGTTTTCGAGTTGCATCCACATTCCATGCAAATGGATAGGATGTTCCATCATGGTGTGATTGACCAGAAACAGGCGCAGACGTTCATGGTGGCGGAATAGATACGGGCCTGGATGTTCGGTAAATTTCATCCCGTCGAAGGAGAACATGTAGCGTTCCATATTTGAAGTGATGTTGATGGTCATCTCCCGTTCCGGTTGTTCCGCGTACACCTGCAATTCCGCGCTTTCGAGATCCTCGTAGGTCAACACGCGCCAACCATCTTCGCCAAGGCCTATCCCCGGCTCGTGTAGACGGTAGGCCGGATTATTAACCACCATCGCCACGCTGGAGCTGTTGTTGCGTTCAGAGAGAAACGGTTCTGGGCCGTTGGGCCCCGGAATGCGTGGATCGGCAGGAGAAGTCTGTTTGTTATCTGTATGCCCCATAGAGGGATGCATCATATCTGTGCTGCTACTGTGCTCTCCATGTCCCCCTTCCAGCATCATCGCCATACCAATATCTTCAAGTTGCCGCACTGGACGCGGGCGTAACTCTGGGACTGCGCCCGCAAGACCCAGCTCTGGAGCAAGGGTACCCCTGGCATAGCCACTACGATCCAGAGATTCAGCAAACAGGGTAAAAGGTTTATCCTCTCGGGGCCGTACTAAAACATCATAGGTTTCCGCCACCCCAATGCGGAACTCATGCACCGGCACAGGACGTACCGCTTTCCCGTCTACCATCACCACATCCATATCGAGCCCGGGAATACGCACATCGAAAGTGCTCATGGCAGCGGCATTAATAAAGCGCAGACGAATGGTTTCGCCCGGATTGAACAGGGCGGTCCAGTTCATATCTGGCGAGTTGCCATTCATTAAATACGTGTAGGTTGCACCGGTTACATCCGCCAGATCCACGGGACTCATGCGCATCTGTCCCCAGGCCATACGTTCCTTCAGGGTGGCTTGCAGCCCGTGGTCTTTTATATCGCTAACCAGATCACCCAGTGTACGTTGCTGATAGTTGTAGTAGTGCCCGAGCAGGTTGATATTACGGAATATGGTTTCAGGTTTTTCGAAGGACCAATCGGAGAGAACAACCACGTAATCGCGCTCAAAATGGAACGGCTCCCCATCCTTGGGGTCTATAATCATGGGACCGTAAACGCCGGATTGTTCCTGCAAAAAAGAATGGCTATGATACCAGTAAGTACCCGCCTGAACCACTTTATAGCGGTATTCAAATGTTTCTTGTGGAGCGATACCGGCAAAATTGACCCCTGGCACCCCATCCATAGGAAACGGCACCAGAATGCCATGCCAGTGAATGGATGAGTGCTGTGTATCCAGCATGGAATTAGTTACTCTAAGGGTAACTTCCTCCCCTTCCCGCAGCCGCACTAAAGGGCCGGGAACAGTGCCGTTGATGCCTGTAGCCATAGTCTGACGGCCATCAATTTGCAGCGGAGTATACCCAATGTTCAGGTCATAACGTGCACGGGATGATGGAAGCCCCTCAAGGCCCCACCTCTCGCTGCGCGCCCATAGCGGCAGGGGAAACGCCGCATGCATACCCGTAACAAACAAACCTGCACCAACGAGTTGCAAAAAGCGGCGCCTAGACACAAACATGTCATCATGCATGGAGCACCTCTTTTGAGAAAAAATATTTCTACGCGCCTTAGGTCAAGATAGGTCTAGAGTGTAACAGTAAATCGACCACTTACAACTTGAGCAGATCTGGATAAACGCAAGTGAGGGAGTAGCTTGTAGTATCTCAGGCAAAGAAAGAATTTGTAGACAGGCTTTATTTGCCCCACAACAGTCGAACAATGATGACAAATGTTGTACTCTATTAGGCAATACTTCAAAACTTAAGGAGAATGTGTGAGCAAACCTCTGGATAAACACGCCGAAGTGGTACAGGTAATTGACACCCTTACGACTCAGTACCTTCAGGGCAAAGAGGAAGCATTACGCCTGGCACTGATAGCGCTCCTTTCGGATGGGCATCTGTTGCTGGAGGATATTCCGGGGCTGGGAAAAACCACCCTGGCGCTGGCGTTATCTCACGCGCTGGGGCTGTCGTTCGGGCGCATTCAATGCACCAGCGACCTCCTCCCTTCCGATATCACTGGGCTCTCCATTTTCGATCGCGAGCAGAATAATTTCCGTTTTATCGAAGGACCGATCTTCAATCACATCCTCCTGGCGGATGAGATCAACCGTGCGATGCCCAAAACCCAGAGTGCAATGCTTGAAGCGATGGAGGAGCGCAAGGTTACTGTAGAAGGGATCAGCCACCCTCTGCCCGATCCGTTCATGGTTATTGCCACCCAGAACCCTACAGAGCAAATAGGCACCTATCCCCTGCCCGAATCGCAATTGGATCGTTTTCTCATCACTACTGGGATCGGCTATCCACCGCCGGAGTTGGAAAAAGAGATTATCCTCAATGGGGGGATCCATGACAAAATCCTCAACATAAAGCCTCTGCTGAGTCTGGAGGCGATCCACAGTGCAAAACGGGCGGTTAACAGTATCTATCTGGATACAAAACTGGTGGAATACCTGTTTACCATTGCAACGCAAACACGTGCGCATCGCTATATCAGTGCCGGAATTTCAACCCGAGGTGCGATCAGCATGGCAAAAGCGGCGCGGGCCGCGGCATATTTAGATGGGCGTAACTATGTTATCCCCGAGGATGTGAAACAGATTGCGGTGCCGGTAGGCGCCCACCGTCTGATTCTTCATCCGGAGCACCAATCCCTGAACAAACGCGAGGTGATGCTATCCATTCTCGGCAACGTAAAGATTCCTATGGTCTGAAACTGACCCGCTCCGGAGTGCTCTACATCGTGATCACTCTGCTGTTGGGCTTTGGTGCAGTAAATACCGGCAACAATCTACTCTACCTCATGGTATCGGCATTGCTGGGTTTTATGGCGGTGTCGGGTCTGTTGGGGCACTGGAATCTGCAGAAACTCCGTCTTTGCCTTGCCCCGCCGGAGGAGATCTACGCCGGAATTGAAACCCTGATGGGAGTGCAGGTGTACAACGAGCGCCGCCTCATACCGGCGTGTCTGCTCGATTTTGACTTCGGCGCGCACGGAGCTAGCCGTGGGCATATCTCCATCCTCAAAAAGGGGCTCCACCACAAGGTCAGCGTGCCGGTGGTGTTTACCCCACGTGGAATACATACATCCGTGCACTTGAAGATCAGCTCTTCGTTTCCAGTAAATTTCTTCGTTCGGCACCGCATCCTCCACCTGAACCACACCTTCTACGTTTTCCCCCGCCCTGTGCCATGTTTTGGAGCTGGATCACGTTATCCAAAAAATGCGCCGGGGATGAGAGAAACACCCTTCAAGGGGACAGAGGGGGACATCAGCCGCATTGGCAATTATCAGGGGAGTGAGCCACTGAAAATGATCCACTGGAAGCTCACAGCGCGCCACGATGCTCTGAAGGTCAAAGAATTTTCTGCCCTGCAACAACCACCAGTGGAGATCAACCCGCTGGAACTGCCGGGACACAATCTGGAGCAGCGGCTGGGATGTGCGGCATATCTGATCAACGACCTGGTACGTCAGGGACAACCAGTAGGGTTGAAACTTGCGCATGCCTCCATCCCCCCCGACGTAGGGCGGGGGCATACGCTCTCTCTTCTCACCGCATTGGCGCGCTATGCTCAGGATTAAGACCTTACTCGATATTCTGTGTTTTACGGCGGTGATACTCGGGCTGGCCCCGCTGTTCTCGTGGCTTGATCTTGCGGTGCAGGCGATAGTGATCATTGCAGTTAGCGGCGGGGTTATTGCAGAGCGGCGCCAGCGTTACTGGCTCAAAGGGTGGAGTGCAACCATCCTCACTCTGGCTTTTTTCGCCTTCTATCTGCTCCAGATAAACTTGAGCAACGTGGTTGGCCCCGCAGTCAATCTGCTTGCCCTCCTGCTGAGTATCCGCCTCCTGACAGAGAAGCAAGGGCGCCACTATCTGCAGATTTTTGTCCTTGCACTGTTTTGTCTGGCGGGTTCTTCTCTGCTCAGTCTGGGGATTCTCTACTTCCCTGCTCTGGTCTTCATGGTGTTTGTAGTCACCATCGGTTTGGTGCTGTTAACGTTTTATCAGCGCGATCCCGGTTTGCGCCTCCAGCGCAACCAGATAGCTCTTCTGCTCAAAACTGCGACTATTCTCCCTCTCGGCTCCCTGTTTTTGATGCTGGTGCTGTTTTTCGTGCTGCCCCGCACCCAGTATCCCATGTGGAACTTTCTCAATGCACACCCGCATGCAGTCACTGGCTTTAGTGAGCAGGTGCGCCCTGGGACGTTTGCGAGCAATGCCGCCATTAAAAACCTCGCCTTTCGCGCGGAATGTGCGCAACTGCCGCCAGAGCAGCTCTATTGGCGTGGCACAGTGCTTAATTCAGTTGCCGGCGCGAGCTGGAGGCGCACTTCTGCGCCACATCAAGTTGCGCGTGTGGTTGGGGGAACACCTGTTTCATGCACCATCACCCTCCCTGCAAGTAACAACATGTTCCTGTTTACCCTCGATTACCCCATCGAACTTGAAGGGATCGCAGCGCAGCGGGATGGAGATCTGGTGTACACAGCGCAGCGGCCACTGCTTAAAGGGGTAAGTTACACCTTCCAGGCGCGCCCTGCGGGGGAATTACTTGCCCATCCAGCGGCTACTGGGGAGCAATATCTGACTCTCCCAGAGCAAATATCCCCCCAGCTACTCCAGGTGGCGAAGCAGATCCGTACCCAGGGCAATTCCCCCCCCGCACGTATCCGCGCGCTGGAGGAGTTTTTCCGCTCCCAGCAGCTGACATATGCCAACACCGACCTGCCCGGCCCTACGGCTCCCATAGATGAGTTTCTGTTTGAGAAAAAACGTGGCTACTGCGAATTTTTTGCCTCTTCATTCGCCGTCCTCTTGCGTCTGTGTGATATACCCGCACGTCTGGTGGGTGGCTATCATGGGGGGGATTACAACAATTTCGGGGATTACTATCTGATTACCGAAGATATGGCACATGTATGGGTTGAAGCTCTGGTTGATGGGCGCTGGCAACGTCTCGACCCGAGCATGCTCGCCCACAATGCTGAGACAGGTTTTCTCCATCGGCGTGACGCGCTCTCGCTAGTGCGCCGCACTCTGGACGGGTTAGAATTTTGGTGGACCCAGGCGATCATAACCTACGACTTAAACAAACAGCTCAGTGCGGTGCGCAGCGGGGGGAAACGCGCCACCTCTCTATTCACTCACGTTACGCTCCCTGCCCCATCCACTCTGATTTACCCTGTAGCAGCTGGGGTGGGTTTTATTTCCCTCGGCATCGCACTCTGGTGGGGGCTGCGGCGTGCGCGCCTTACTCCGGAACAACGCCTGCTACAGAGCTACCACGCCGCCCTGCGCCGATGTTACAACCTGGAGCAAATCCCTGCCACTACCGCCCTGCTCGAACATGCGCAGGAGCTTAACGATCCCCACTGCATCGCGTTTGCGCAACGCTACAGTGCCATTATCTACGGTAACAAACCTCTGACCACAGCAGAATACGCGTATATGAAGACACTGATTCAGCGCATCCAAAAACGCAACCGCGCTTGAAGCGTGGTAACAATTTGCGCGCAGTTCGATGCTTCAGCCATAACCTCAACCTTGGTTAGCGTGGGAAGGCCCCGTTGTTAATATCGATACAGATCCCGTTGATATACGCCGGCGCTGTGGTACCAAGCCACCCAATCGCTTCTGCCACTTCCACCGCAGTTGCAAAGCGCTTATTGATCACCGATGCTTTAAAGGTTTCGCGCCGCTGTTGCGGAATAACCTCCAACATATCGGTTTCCACCGGACTCGGAGCCACGGCATTGACCAGCACATTATCTGGGCCGAGGATACGCGCAAAGCTTTTGGTGGCATTGATTAGGCCGGCTTTGGAAATACCGTACCAGATATCCGGGTGTCCAACCTGCCCCGCAACAGAGGCGTTGTTGACTATGCGTCCACCACCGCGCCCTGCCATCTGTTTGCCCACTTCACGCATCAGCACCACCGGTGCTTCGAGGTTCAAGCGCAGCAGGGTTTCCATCTTTTTCTGCGGATAGGCGTCGTAAGGGAGTGAATACATTACTCCGGCATTGTTCACCAACACATCTATGGGGCCGAGGGAAGCAAGCAACGCTGGGATTTGTGCTACTGCAGTTAAATCAAACTCACATATGCTTACGTTTTTGACGCCTGCAAGGACAAATGCGGAAAAATCGCGCGCGAGTACGATCACCCGATAGTCGCGCGCGAGAAAATAGCGACTGGTTTCCAGCCCAATCCCCTTGTTGCCTCCGGTTATCAATGCGGTTTTTTGCATAAAAATCTCCTTCTATGCAGAACTATCCTTGGCTGCGGATTAATTGCGAGCGGGACAGGTCAATGGCGGATGGACGAAGTTACGCGCGGGCTTTATCCCTGCTTTACTCGTTCGCAGGACACAGTGCATGTTCATCCTGTGGGGCGACGTGTACGGTAGCGTATGTGGTGACATGCACCACCCCTGGGCGCGCCCCTTTGGGCTGTTTTACATGCTTGCCGTGGGTCCACATCACTTCGGCTCTGGTTTCGTGCTGTAGATTGGAGTAGTATGCCGCGATGCGCGCCGCAACCTCAATATCTGTCGCGGCAGGCTCCTTCCCTTCAGTTTTAAGCACCAAATGACATCCCGGGGCATTATGCGCATGAAACCACAGATCGTCCCCCTTGAGAATGTGGCGGGAGAGATATGCATTGGTGCGGCTGTTGCGCCCCCATAGCAGATGAAACCCGCCTGGGGTTGCACCTTTGCGCACCAGATCTGCAGGATTAATGAGGCGCTTGCGCCGCTGGTTTTTTTTCGCGCTGCGCAAATAGCCGTGCTCCATAAGTTCGGTGCGGATCACCTCTTCATCTGCGGCGCTATCCACTGAGCGCAACTGGAAGGCTATTTCATCGAGCCATGCCTGCTCCCGCGCGGTTTCCTGCAGACGGCGTTCGCAGTGTACCAGTCCTCGCCGTGCCTTGCGCGCCCGATTATACGCATGTTCAATCTGCTCCTGCGGGGTTTTTCTCGGCTCTAAGGCTATTGTCGTTTCAGCAGGAGGATCGACGTAGTAGTTCTGCACCTTCACCTCTTCCATGCCGCGCTGCAGCAGATAGCGGTGCGCATCCAAAAGTTCGGCGCGGCGTTGATATTCCTCGTGGCGCTGGCATGCAGCAAGCTCCGCTTCGATATGGGCGCGCCGTTTACTCATCTTCTTTTGCCCTTTTGCCACCAGCGCGACCAAATTTGGATCGGGGCTGTATGAAGGTGCATCCGCATTTAGGTGTTGTAGTTGCGCGAGCAGAAAGCGGTTGAGATCTGGCACGTACTCGTGCGGCAGAACATCAGAACTCTCCAGCTCCGGTACACACATGCTGAGCACCTTGCCTGCTTGACACGGAATCAGAGAGTCAGCTTCCCACCCCTGCGCAAAGCGCTGCAGGGGTTCGAGAGTGCCAGCATGGTGCACCTGCGCGGTAAGATTGCGTGCTACCGCCTTACTCATGGGGAAAACATGGTGCTGTAGCCAAGCAGCACCGACATTGGTATCTATACCGACACCACCACTTATTTCCTGCCCCAGACACTCCAGCTGTTGCGGCAGGTGCGCAAGAAATGTTTTTTGAACCGCAGAGGTCTCAGAACTACAAGTTGAGGGTGATGAAACAAAGCGGGTGGATTGAATCTCACTCTTCACTGGAATATTGGGATGTGCATCTGCAAAGGGGAGCAGACGCGCAGCTTGGGGTGGAGTTATTGAGCGCCGCAGTTGGTCGACAATACTATTATCCACACCATACAAAAGCATATTCGCATGACGTCCGAACATATCCAGTACCAGGCATTTGGGGGCTCCAGCGCGGGACTCAAAAAATATCCCAACGCGACGATCAAAGCCAAGCGTGCTAATATGGGTCAGACGGTGCAGATGCGCGCGCAACAACTGACAAAAGCGTGGCGGCTGCATGGGGTTGCGGTATTTGCTCGGAGTAAGACACAGATACACCGCACCATTTGCAATGCTCAGCTCCAACGCTTGCTCGGCACGCCCATTCCACAGATGTATAATGAGCAAATCGGGACGGGGCTGATGGATTTTTTTCACCAAAGCTCCGCGCAATTGGACGTGTAACTGCGCTGCCAGAGCCTCGATAAAGAAATAATCAAGATTCATAGTCTTCACATTCACTTGTATTATCGTTTGCACATAATGAAAATAGGGGTAAAATCCGCCCCGTTGATGGCTACTCTAAGCCCTACCAATGCTCTACCCACAAATTCGCACCCTAGCGCAACTAATTCGCATAACAAAACACAGGTATTGAATATATGGCTTCAAACAAACAGCTCAAACAAAAAAAACAGCAGATCATAGGGGTTCTCGAAGCGATCCCGTTTTACACTCTCGCAACGATAGCACGAATCCTGCCACGGACAACAGCACTGCGCCTCGGGACGGTACTGGGCAGATTGAGTCTTTTCTTCCAACCAGAGCGCCGCAAAACCGCGTACTCCAACCTTAAACACGCATATCCAGACAAATCAGAAGAGTGGATTGATACCCAGATTAAACAGGTGTTTGAACATCTGGGCGTAAGCGGTATGGAGATGTTGCGCCTCGACAAGTTCAGTTCGCGTGCAGACCTGGAGCGCTACTTCACCTTCGAAGGACTTGAACACTTAGAACAGATTCGTGCTGAGGGCACTGGGGCTTTTATCCTCTCGGCACATATTGGGTTCTGGGAGGTGGGCACCTTTTTCATGCCAATGCTCGGCTACGAGGTGGATTTTGTCGCCAAACGCATTCGGAATAAGTATGTACACGATTTTTTTGAACGCCAGCGCGAAGCGGCTGGAGGGCATTGTATTGAAAGCAAACACGGAGCGCGCAAGATAATGCGTTCATTGGCACAAAAACGGATGGTGTGCCTGTTGCTGGATCAGCACCCATCCAAAAAACAGGCGATTCTGGAGGATTTCTTTGGCCGCCCAGCCTACACCACTCCGATCATTGCGCAGATTGCACTTAAAACCAAGGTGCCGGTGATCCCGGTATTTGTGTACCGCAAACCTGACTACACCTACCATGTCGAGATTGGTGCTCCCCTACGCTGGACAGGGGCAGCAACTCCGGAAAATGTGGCGGCATTTACCCGCGAAATGACACGCATCACCGAAGAGGCGATCCGCAAACAACCAGATCAGTGGTTCTGGGTCCATCGGCGGTGGCGCTCTGTTCCGCCAAACGCCATGAGCTCCGAGGGACAAAACCGTGGATAGCAGTGGCGCGACCTTTCACGTTGTTCTCATAGAGCCTGAAATCCCTCCAAACACCGGCAACATCGGACGTTTATGCGCCGCAACGGGGACACATCTGCATCTAGTAGGGAAACTGGGCTTTTCTCTTGAGGATAAGCACCTCAAACGCGCCGGATTGGACTACTGGCCGCACGTACACTTGCACCGGTGGGATAATTTTGCGCAGTTGCAACACGCCTACCCCGCGGGACGCTGGTGGTTCACAAGCACAAAGGCGGCACATTCATATACCAAGGCGAGCTTCGAACGGGGCGACTTCGTGGTGTTCGGTAAAGAAAGTGCTGGGATACCTAAATCTATCCTCAATGCCCATGCATCCGAAATGCGCCTGCGCATCCCAATATTAAACCCCGCAGTACGGAGTCTGAACCTTGCTAATTCGGTGGGGATTGTTCTGTACGAAGCGCTACGTCAAGTTGAAAACACTGCTGAGGTCTAATTGTCACCATTCTTCAATAGAGAAACAAGGCTCCAGCCATTTAGCGGCGCAGTTTTCGTTTCACCATACCCCAGATCTCAGCAATCTCGCTTAGCCCCATACCGTAGCCTGCGATGGTGTAGATGCCGATCCCTCCCGCTACCGCTCCACTGAGACACAGGGCATTTTGAAGATTAAAGCCCTGTGCCCACACGCCATATTGCAAGATGCTGTGCACGACTATTCCCATCAGCGCACTGGCTCCGCACACCTTTAGTAACACCCCTCCCAGAGAAGCGAGTTCCATGTTGCGCCCCAAATTGCGTCGCATTAGAATAAACAACACCACCGCGTTAAAAAGGGATGCCAAACTCAGCGCGGCGGCAAGCCCTACATAAGTGTAGTACTGCATCAGCACTAATCCGCCAACGCCGTTCACCAACAGGGTCCAGAACGAAACATACACCGGAGTCCGTGTATCTTCCCACGCATGAAACAGAGGAACAATAACGCGGCTGATCCCTACAAACACCAGTCCAGGAGCGTACACAACCAGAGCTATAGCGGTGTTGTTTACATGCGCAAAAGTAAATTCACCGCGCATGAACAACTGGCTGAATAACGCTTGAGCACACAGAGCAAGACCAAGGGCGGCAGGGATGGTGATTATAAAGATGAGATTTAAGGCATGGCGCAAAGATCCAAGCAATTCGCGTTCTTGGCGCGCTGCAGCCTGTTGGCTCATAGTAGGCAGCAACGCCTGCGCCAGAGAGGCGATGAAGATCCCCTGCGGGAATTCAAACAGACGCTGGCTGTAGTACAAATAGGAAACACTCCCCTGCTCCAAAAACGATGCGAGCAAACGGGTCACCACCACGTTGATCTGATAGATAGCCACCCCAATTACCCCTGGAAGCATCAGAAGTGCAATGCGCTTCACCGCGGGATGGTCTATGCGCCATACGGGACGGAGTCTAAAACCGTAGCCTTTCAACAGTGGTAGCGTGATCAAAAGCTGCAGAACACCGCCCACAACTACACCCCAAGCAAGAGCCTCAATGGGAACGGCATAAAAGGTGCTAAAAAATAACGCACTGCAGATTATGCTCAGATTGAGAAGTACCGGCGAAAACGCTGGGATAAAGAAGTGGCCATAAACATTGAGAATGCCGGTGACAAGAGCCAGCAAGCTTACGAAAAATATATATGGAAACATGGTGCGGGTCAGATCAATAGTGAGAAGCATTTTCCCCGGAACAGACCCAAAACCATGCCCCACTACATTGACTATCCACGGTGAGCACAAAACACCTAGCGCAGTTACTGTGGCCATCACCAGCACCAGTACAGACCAGCACTGGCGCGCGACCTTAACTGCATCAGAATGCCCGTTGTTGTAACGCACTCCAGAGAATACTGGCACAAAGGCGGCCGTGAGAGAACCCTCGGCAAAAAAACGGCGCAGCAGGTTCGGAATGGTAAAGGCAACAAAGAAAGCATCGGTGCCAAACCCGGCACCAAACATCGTTGCAATTACAATGTCGCGTACAAGTCCAGTGCATCTACTCAGAAGGGTTGAAATGCCAAGAATCGCTGTCGCAGCTAGAGTGCGTGCGTGGTTCACATTTGCACCTGCTTAAAAAGTGGATTATTTATTTTTAATCCTACCATATGATGCTTTAAGTTGCTGTTCTTACGGATAATTTCAATACACATGATTATATTCTTATCTTGACACTAATCTACCATTGGTGCTATAAACCACCTCTGCCCACAGTTTAAGCTAAACTTAGGTAGGCAGATGGGAACAGATAAGCCAGTTTAATCATTTCTTAAATATGGATACGTAACCAAACTTACAACTATAACACACGGAGAAGACACATGGCAACTCATAAATCAGCCATAAAGCGTAATCGTCAGAGTATTGGCCGCAACGCCCGAAACGTACATGTGCGCAGCACTATGCGCACCTTGGTTAAAAATGTACGCACCGCGGTTGCTGCACAAGATAAAGACGCTGCAAAAGCTGCACTTGATAAAACTATCCCCTACATCAATAAAAGTGCAAGTAAGGGGGTTATTCATAAAGCGACAGCAAGCCGTAAAATCAGCCGCCTGACTAAGCTGGTTAACTCTTTGGTATAATTCAACTCAAAAGTTAACCCATAGACATTTTAAAAGGGGCTCCGGCCCCTTTTTGCGTCAGTTAGAAAGAAACGCCTACACCTAAATATCTACCCGAGGCAAGTTGCTCAGTTCTACCAAGCGGGTGATACACTCCTGCATCAATGCGGCCGGCTGCCCTGCACTTGACTTAAGATCCATATCTGTCTGCACCAACAGTGTATAGATATCCACAAACACCGTGCCCTTAAACATACGCGCCTGCTTCATGGTTTGGGCGGCAAAATACGGGTTTATCCCTACCCGTTTGCATATTTCGCTTTGGGATGCATTGTGTTTCAGCAATACGTTCACTTTCCACAACTGCCGAAAATGGCGTACCAGCATAGTGAGTATCTTAAGCGGATGCTCCCCTTCGTGCTGTAAGCGCTCTGTCAAGATTAGAGCCTCCCCTAAATTGCCGCTCCCAGCAGCATCGGTAAGGTCGAAGATGCTGTCAACGCGGGTATCAGATACAACTGCAACGATGTGATCGACATCGATAATGGGCTCATCAGCACCACAGTAGCTCACAAGCTTATCCAGCTCGGCGACAACCTCACTCAGATTTGTTCCCACCCGGCGACAGAACAGTTCCAGTGCGTCTTCAGTAAAGCGCTTCCGTTCTTTGGCAGCGCGATTTTTAACGAATGCAGGGATTCTGTCTGGATATAGGCGTTTAAATTCGACTATTTCTCCGCATTTCTTAAAGTTAGTAAAAAACCTTTTCCTTTTATCTATTTTGTCGGCACACACCACTAAACATGTTGAAGCTAGTGGTTTTTTTATATACCTGAGCAGTTGATCGTACTCGTCTGCATTGAAGCGCTGCGCCTCTTTGACCACCACACAGCGACGCGGTGCAAACACCGGATAAGCGTACGCTGCATCAAGAATCTCCTCGACAGAGTTGTCGTGCGCAGAAAATGTATCCAGATTAAAATCGCGGTCTTCTGGTGCCACTGCAGCATCAATCACCTCTGCAAGCGATTCATGTAATAAAAAAGCTTCCTCCCCATACAAGAATAGCAAGGAAGGAAGCTTTCGTGCTGCAACAGCCCGGGATAACTCGGCTGCATTCATGCTTAGCTCCGTTTAGAAGTTGTCGACTATGCGGTTGAACAGCTCTGTGGCAAGACGAAAGGTGAGTTTATTTTGCGCTTCAGTCTCGTTATTGTCCTGCTGGGCACGGTCATCATGAGCCATAAACTCTTCGTCCCACCGCACATCACCTTGCCAGAACACCTCTGAGCCATCAGTGCGCTCAAAGCGAAATTCTGCTGTCATGGCAGCGCGATATTCTTTTATATCGTCGTTTTGGTCATACGCCACGGCTCTCTTACTATATTGGATAATGGCACCAGAAATTACCGCATCAGACTTACTCCGCTCCGATACCACTTCAAAGCCAGGACGACGCGAAAACTGATCCCGCACTTCTGAAGTAAGCTTGTTCTCAATAAACGGCTGGGTGGTGCGATTGACCAACACTTCAACAAAGACTTTTTCAACATCGGCGGGAATTGCATCGCCTCGCCCCGGCAGGTGATAACCGCACCCACCTGCACACCATACACACAGGACTAACAAGACAATTACGTATTTCATGTTTACTCTCATGCTACCACCACATTTACTAGCTTTCCGGGGACGACAACCACCTTGCGGATAGTTTTTTCCGCAGTTAGGCGTTTCACTTGTTCATCAGCAAGAGCTTGTTCCTCAACCTCGGCGTTGGTGGCACTGGCAGGCACCATTATACGCGCGCGAACCTTGCCATTGATTTGCACTACAATTAGTTTTTCATCCTCTTGCATTAACGCTGGGTCTGCCTTAGGCCAGCCACTAGCATCGACACCGCCGGTATGCCCCATCGCACTCCATAGCTCTTCGCAGATGTGTGGTACAAACGGGGCAAGCAAGCGAACTGTCGTTTCCAGGGCTTCCCGAATTGCGCCTTGACATAACGTTTTATCCTTCACTGCGTACACGCTGTTAACCAGCTCCATAACTGAGGCTATAGCGGTATTAAAGTGGAAACTCCCCTCTATATCGCGCGTAACCTTGGCAATAGTCTGATGGGTTTTACGCTGTAAAGTACGCGCTTCGGGAGAGCTATCCTCTGTTGCGTGCTCGATGAAGCTGTCTCTATTGTCATATACTGCACGCCACACTCTGTTCAGGAAACGATAGCACCCCTCAACACTCTGATCATTCCACTCCAGATCTTTTTCAGGTGGTGCAGCAAAAAGGGAGAACAAACGCGCAGTATCTGTTCCGTAGGTAGCGATGAGATGGTCTGGGTCCACCACGTTTTTCTTCGATTTACTCATCTTTTCGGTGCGCCCGCTAATCACCTCAGTGTTACATTTGGTACAACGTCCATCCTGCATCTCTTCGGGGTACAGCCAACCATGCTCAGGACAGGAGTAAGTCTCTTTACATACCATCCCTTGCGTAAGAAGATTGGTAAAGGGTTCGTCGATATCGAGCAAGCCCAGATCACGCATCACTTTCGTGAAAAAACGGGCGTACAACAGGTGCATCACCGCGTGCTCAACTCCACCAATGTACTGATCAACGGGGAGCCAGTAGTTGGCGTCAGCGCGATTCAGCGGAGCGTCGTCGGTGTGGGGGCAAGCGTAGCGGGCAAAGTACCAAGAACTCTCGACAAAGGTATCAAAGGTGTCGGTTTCGCGCCGCGCCGGTGCACCACATTTGGGGCAGGTGGTTTGGTAGAATGCTTCGTGCTGTGCCAGCGGGCTTCCCCCTTCAGGCTTAAACTCCACATCACGCGGAAGTTCTACCGGCAGATCCTCAGCTTTTACTGGTACCGGACCACACGCATCACAGTACACAATCGGGATGGGGGTGCCCCAGTAACGCTGGCGCGATACGCCCCAGTCCCGCAGGCGGTAATTTATACTTTTGGTGCCAAGCCCCTGTTCTTCAAGATGATCGGCAATTTTTTCTTTAGCGCTTTCATTATCGAGACCATCAAACTGGTTAGAATTGACCATTATCCCAGGTGCAGTCCAAGCTTCCGTCATATCCTCTGCGCTTAGTTCTTCCCCTTCGGGGCTAACTACCACAACCATGGGAATATCGTATTTGCGCGCAAAATCGAAATCACGCTGATCGTGCGTCGGAACTGCCATAACCGCACCGGTGCCGTAGTCCATAAGGACAAAGTTGGCCAGGTAGATTGGCATTTTGCGCCCACTCAGGGGATTAATGCAGTAGGAGCCGGTGAACACCCCTTCTTTTTCGAAATCTTCGCTAGTGCGCTTCTTTTTATCCTGCTTTTTAACCTTGGCGATAAAGTTCTCCACCTGCTGTTGTTGTTCTGGAGTGGTGAGCTTCTGTGCCAGGGGGTGCTCAGGTGCCAGGCTCATAAAGGTAGCACCAAACACGGTATCTTGGCGCGTGGTAAATACCGAGATGGTTTCCGCACCGTCCTCGGTTTTGAAGTTGATTTCACATCCAGTACTGCGCCCGATCCAGTTGCGCTGCATAGTAAGTACCGACTCCGGCCAACCGGGGAGATTGTAGGTACCCTCAAGCAACTCCTCGGCATATGCGGTTATCTTAAAAAACCACTGATCCAGCTCTTTATCCGTAACCTCGGTGCCACAGCGCCAGCAGCACTCATCCTCAACTTGTTCGTTGGCGAGTACTGTCTGACACGATTCGCACCAATTGACAGAAGAGCTCTTCTTGTACGCCAACCCCTTTTCGTACATCTGCAAGAACATGAACTGTTCCCAGTGGTAGTACTCAGCGTCACAAGTGGAAAACTCGCGCTCCCAATCGTAAGAGAGCCCCATCTGCTTCAACTGTTTACGCATGTGGGCTATATTCTCGATAGTCCACTTGGCAGGGTGAATACCGTGTTGAATAGCAGCATTTTCTGCCGGCATGCCGAAGGCATCCCACCCCATAGGATGGAGGACATTAAATCCTTGCAGACGCTTGAAGCGCGCGATCACATCGCCAATGGAATAGTTACGCACATGCCCCATATGGATTCGCCCTGACGGATAGGGAAACATTTCCAGAACGTAATACTTCTCTCTATCATCGCGGGGGTCAACTTTATATTGAGCTGTTTCGTCCCAAAGCTGTTGCCACTTGCGCTCAATCTGGGGGGGGTTGTAACTCTCTTCCATTACGCCTCTGTCGCCTCCGTATCGTGGGCTGTTAAAACCCGTTAGCGGATAAAATTAAAAAACCGGCATCAGCCGGCTTTTATGCTATAGACACCAAAATTTTCACCCTGTGTGCGCCACAATCTACACAAACTCTGTGGCAGGGCGCTGGGGTTTAACGCATGTTCTACATCCTACTTCTCACGATATGTGATCCGCCCACGGCTCAGATCGTAAGGGGAGAGTTCAACTGTCACACGGTCACCGGGTAAAATGCGGATATAAAATTTGCGCATTTTACCGGAGATGTGTGCCAAAACCACATGATCGTTGTCCAACTTCACATTAAACATGGCATTGGGCAACGGCTCAATCACTGTGCCTTCTACCTCTATTGCTTCTTCTTTAGCCAAGAGTTCCTCCTGATATAAAAAATCGCCTACTGCAAACTTAATGCGTATAGCATTATTTGGGCTGTAATGTCAAGTGGCTCGCATCTGTTCGAAGGGAGCAGACACGACATCATTGCCTGAAATTGTATTGGGTGCGGAGTGGGAAACAGTCGAGCTTTTAACAGGTGAAACACCTAAAACAAAAAACGTTCGATGGTTTCAATCACCTTGGCCGACTTGAATGGTTTTGTCACATACCAGTCTGCTCCAACCTCATCTGCGCGGGATAGATCTTCCTGACTCTTTTTAGCCGTAAGCATTATAACCGGCAGATCCTTGGTTTCCGGGTTGCTCTTTATTCGCTGGCACACTTCAAATCCATCAATTTCCGGCAGCATGATGTCGAGCAACACCAGATCAACTTTTTCTTTGGCCAGAATATCCAAGGCGATTTTGCCGTTAGCTGCGCCTATCACATCAAAACCCTTGGAAGTAAGCAAAATACTTTCGAGCTTGAGCAAACTTTCTTCATCTTCAACTACCAGAATCGTTTTTTTACTCATCTCAAACCTCCTTAAGTCCACACCATAAAGTACGCAGTCCCCTGCATTTGTTGGTTTTCTGCGTTGCAAGTAAACTGTAGCATAAAATGGTTAAATCCCCACCACACAATTAGCGCGTAGGTAAGCTTCACCTTTCATCCATTAATCTAGGCCTAGACTGGAGCAGAGCAGTTATCGTTCTCGGTCGCGGTAATTGACGCGGATGGGACAGCCAGTAAAACCGAAGGGCTCGCGGATCTTATTTGCCAGATAGCGGCGGTAAGAAAAATGAACCCCGTCCGACTTGTTCACAAAGATGGTGAAGGTAGGTGGACGTACAGCGGTCTGGGTTATATAAAAAAGCTTCACACGTTTGCCATGATACATGGGGGGCTGGTGCGCCAGCTCTGCTGCTTGAAGAACCTTGTTAAGCTCTGAGGTACTGACCTTACGATTGAACTGATATGCCACCTCGGCTACGGTTTCCATAATTTTGGCAATACGCTGCCCAGTCAGGGCCGAAACAAACATGATGGGGACAAAGCTCAAAAACTTAAACTTGCGCTGAATCTCTTCGGTGAATTTTTTCACCGAGTGGTTGTCTTTTTCAACAGCATCCCACTTATTTACCACCAGAACTATGGCGCGCCCTCTGTCATAGGCATATCCGGCTATGGTGATATCTTGATCGGTGACACCAGCTTCAGCATCAATAACTACCATTGTTACATGCGCCCTATCCATCCCTTTCAGGGCATGAACAATGGAGTATTTCTCCAACTTCTGACTTACCTTTCCGCGGCGCCGGATACCGGCGGTATCGATAAGGAGATACTTCTGCTTATTGTATACAAATGGGGTGTCGACGCTATCACGCGTAGTACCCGCAGTGGGGTTTGCGACTACCCGCTCGTAGCCAAGCATCCGATTGACGATGGAGGATTTCCCTACATTGGGACGTCCAATAACAGCAAGGCGTATTTCGCTTTCATCTTTAGCATCACCACTGTGATCCGGGAGTAAATCCTGCAAATCGGCAGTCAAACCATTGATTCCGCGACCATGTTCTGCCGAAACCGAATGGAAATGCTCAATCCCCAGAGCGTAGAATTCCATCGCCTCATCTTCTTGTTTCGGCCCATCCACCTTATTGACTACGTATAGAACCGGCTTTTTCACGCGCCGCAACATCTGCGCTACCTCTTGATCTGAAGCGGTGAGCCCTTCGCGCCCGTCAAGAAGAAACAAAATTATATCAGCTTCCTCTATTGCCAGTTGCGACTGTTCGCGCATCTGCGTCAGCATCCGGTCATCACTTGCCGGTTCAAATCCGCCAGTATCGATGAGGGTAAAGGGCTTATCAAAGCGCGTAACTTCAGCATAGTTGCGATCGCGCGTAACCCCAGGGAAGTCTTCCACGATCGCCTTACGCTGACCTAGAATGCGGTTAAACAGGGTCGATTTTCCGACATTGGGGCGACCGACAATGGCTACTACAGACATGAGATGTCCTCTTTCTTTGGCTCAACATGGGGAAAATTGTGGCTCGCACAACCTTGTTTTGAACTGGAGTTGTTCGGCACATGAAAAACACAACAGACTCATGGAGCCTGATGCCCAACTGAAGGGTAGCTTTCTCGCTTTAGTTGTAACCCAGTTCCCGCAGGGCGCGATCCGATTCCATCCAGTTTTTCTTCACTTTTACAAACAGTTCAAGATACACCTTGGTGTCGAGAAAGCGCTCAATTTCGTGGCGCGCATCGATACCCAGAGTACGGATCATGCTTCCACCCTTGCCTACCAGAATCCGTTTATGCGCATCACGTCCCACGTAGATCACGGCCTGAATGGAAATAAGTCCATCACGTTCACGCTCAGTAAAGCTTTCCACTTCAACAGCTACCCCGTAAGGTAACTCCTGGCGTGTGCGCCGTAGCACCTTTTCGCGGATCATCTCCGCTACGATAAAGCGTTCAGGAAGATCGGTAACTGCATCTTCTGGGTACAGCATAGGTCCAGGCGGTAACATCTCCTCCACATGACGGAGCATATCTTCCACCCCACTGCCATCTTCTGCACAGATAGGAATGATTGCCGCAAAATTAAACGCGTCATTATATTGCGCTATCAAGGGCAGGAGCTTGGTTTTATCGATACAGTCAATTTTGTTTATCAACAAAACTACCGGGATCTGGTTTTTAGCCAAAATTTGCAGGATAAAGTGATCACCTTTACTGCTAGTAGTGGCATCGGTGACCAGCAGCACGACATCAACCCCACTACATGCCGACAGCGCCTGATCAACCATATACTGATTGAGCTTCCCACGTGCTTTGTGAATCCCTGGCGTATCAAGAAACAATGTCTGCGCTGTTTCGGTCGTGCGAATACCCAGGACTCGGTTTCTGGTGGTCTGGGGTTTATTCGCAGTGATGGCAATCTTCTGTCCGAGAATTTTATTCAGCAGGGTTGATTTGCCCACATTAGGACGCCCCACAATAGAGACAAATCCGCAGCGGTAGTCGGTTGGTTCGTTATTTTCCATCATTTTTTCGAGTTTTTCTCCAGATCTTAGTTCAGACTAAAGCCCTATTTTCTTCAGAGCTATGCGCGCTGCCTGTTGCTGCGCCGCTTTTTTACTTTTTCCACTTCCACATCCAAGCTTTTGTCCATCGCACTGAACCTGTACCCGGTAGGTGCGGTCATGATCCGGGCCGCTTTGGTCAGATAAAACATATTCGGGGGCAACCCCGAAACGCGCCTGCATCTCTTCTTGTAGACGGGTTTTGTAATCGTGAAATTCGCGCTGTACGTCGGCAACCACATCATCAAGTAACGCCGTGATCACCTTATCTGCTGCATTTAAACCAGAATCGAGAAACACCGCCCCAAACACCGCTTCAATAGCATCGGCCAAGATATTGTCTTTCTCTCGCCCGCCGCTGTGCTCTTCTCCACGTCCTAGACAAAGACAATCTCCCAGTTTTAACACACGCGCCATGGCCGCAAGAGCTGGAGCGTTTACCAATTCCGAACGCATCCGTGACAACTCCCCCTCCGATAACTTCGGATACTCAGAGAACAGATGCCCCGCAACCACTAGGTCCAGTACTGCATCACCGAGAAACTCCAACCGTTCATTCGATGCAGCCGGATCTCCAAGCCTCTCATTCGCAAATGATTTATGCACCAATGCTTTTTCCAGTAACCGCCTGGAGGAGAAGCGATACCCCAGCTTTTCCTCAAGCTGGGCAAGCACAGGTCTCTGCTTGAGGGTGTTAGATTCAGAAGAGTTCTTCATACCTTATTAAAATACTGCTCCAAGCGAAAAACATTCCACCACTTCTACATTCAAATCGGTTACCATACCGTGCTCTGTAACATAACGCATCAGAAAAACGTCTGCCAACTGCTTATTATGCGCAGCTAACTATACACCCACATTGGTGCCAACATAGCTGCAGCGCGCGATTTTCACCTTGATTCATCCGCCACGAAAACTATAATGGCGTGTTTCCACACTTCACAGTATCAACTTCTTGTGAATCACCATTATACACATAGAAGCACACAGGGACTGCCCAACAATGCATAAATTTATCACCATAGAGGGGGTTGAGGGGTGCGGCAAAACCACCCAGATTCAACTCCTGTACGCTGCCCTGCAGGCCAAAGGGATCCCCACCCTGACTACGCGGGAACCGGGAGGCTGCGCAATTGCAGATAAAATCCGCGCCATCCTCCTCGACCCGGCCCATACGCACATAGTCCCTACAACGGAGTTACTTCTATACGCAGCGGCAAGAGCACAGCACGTGCAAGAGATTATACGCCCAGCACTCGAAGCTGGCAAAGTTGTTATCTGCGATCGCTTTACCGACGCAACTATAGCATATCAAGGCTACGCACGTGGACTAGATCTAGGAACCATTGAAACTCTGGCTCAATTAGCGTGCGACGGGATCAAGCCCGCACTTACTCTGTGGCTAGACCTGCCGGTAGCCGTTGGGGTGGAGCGAGCATTGCGACGTAACCTATCGCAAGATTCAAGCGCTGAAGCGCGCTTCGACCAAGAATCAATCCAGTTTCACTCCAAAGTCCAGCTTGGATACACCAAACTACAGGCAGCAGATCCGCAACGGATCAAGCGTATTGACGCCGACGCCAGTCCCAAGCAAGTAGCTGAGCGGATCATTAAAGTAGTCACACATCATCTCGAAACCATGGAATAAACCCATGACTTTCGCGGATATTATCGGACATGAGCAGCAGAAAAAACTTTTGCGCCACGCGCATGCGAGCAATAAGCTTGCACACGCATATCTATTTAGTGGAATTGAGGGGATTGGCAAACGTCTAATGGCTCTTGCGCTGGCGCGCTTAGTGTTCTGCCACGCAGGAAAAGGATGCGGGAGTTGCAACGCCTGTAGGCGCATCGACCACAACAATCATCCGGATCTGCATCTGCTCGAACCTGACGGGCAATTTATCAAGATTGAACAGATCCGCATGCTCCAGAAAAGCCTCGCTTTTCGTCCTTTAGAAGCACTGCACCATTTTGTCATTATAGACCAAGCAGAGTGCATGCATATTGGTGCGGCTAATGCCCTACTAAAAACTCTGGAAGAACCCCCGAACGGAACTATTTTCATCCTTCTTAGTGCCCAGCAACACGCCTTACCGAGTACAGTGCGTTCCAGATGTCAGGTTCTCCCCTTTTCGCGCTTAAGTGATGCAGCAATTGAAGGTGTGTTGCGCTCACAAGTGGAGGATAACGTGGAACGTAGCATTCTGGCGGCGCTGTCTCAGGGCAGTCTAAGCAAGGCATTTGGGGCCGACCGTAACTTCTATCTCAACACACGGCGCGAGATGTTCATCGCTATAGCACGACTACGACCTGGGTCTGTGCTCCCCATGCTCGAACTTGCCCCCACCCTAGCTCCAGATAGAGCTTACGCCGAAGCAGTAACGGATATTCTTATCAGCTGCTATCGCGACCTGTTTATTTACACATCCCGCGCTTCTGGAGCCCTAGTCGTCAATGCCGACCTCGAACAGGAACTCCACAACTTGAGCACTCGTTGTACTCCAGCAGATGTTTCTGCCATGCTCGACGCTATTTTGCGCTGTCGCACCTATCTCCAGCACAACGTCAATCCCCTCTTGGCTATGGAATGGCTTCTCACGCGTCTGGTATTTCAACCAAGCAGAAAGAGTTAAATCCTAGGAAGCAACAACATAACATTGCCTGCTTCCGACGAATACGTTAACATGGTAAACTTATTTGGGTTTGGGGGCTTGTGCACGCCTATGTAGTGCTTTACGCTTTGGATACAGAGGCCACAGCCACACCATGAGCAGCGCGAACACATACCGCAAATACGGCAACATATACTGCACACCTACTCTTTTACATTAACTTCAATATATTGACTTTAATCATATGCAGAACGAAGAAACGGAAAATCAAGATAAAACGCAAGATGCTCAGACAGCAGAGAAAACTGGGGTTAAACCCGCAGATCTCCACTCAGCGGAGGAAGAGCCCAATAAAGCACGGAACGAGTCAACCATTGTTGTCACGGTAAAGTTCCGCAATGCAGGCAAACAATACGACTTTGACACCAACGGACTTGAGCTTACGCGCCAAGATCAGGTAGTTGTAGAAACCAGCCGCGGACGTGCTCTTGGTACCGTTGTGCGTGATCCACGCGATATTGTGGATATTGGCAAGCGTCCCCAAGAACTTAAAAAGGTACTTCGCCTGGCTACTGAAGCGGACCTCAACATGAACCGCATCAGCCGCGCCAGGGAAAATGAGGCGTTTACGTTCTGCTCGGAGCGGATAAAAAAACGCAACCTTCCCATGAATCTAGTCAAAGCTGACTACCTATTTGACGGCTCTAAAATCCTGTTCCACTTTACCGCAGAAAACCGTATCGACTTCCGCGAGTTAGTCAAAGATCTGGCCCACCACTTTCACACCCGCATCGAAATGCGTCAAATCGGCGTACGCGATGAAGCCAAGCTCATAGGTGGGCTGGGCATCTGTGGGCGAGAACTATGCTGTTCCACATTTATCACTGAATTCCAGCCTGTTTCGGTAAAAATGGCAAAACAACAAGGGTTGGCCCTAAATCCGAGCAAAATATCGGGTCAATGTGGACGCCTGTTATGCTGCTTGGGCTATGAGTACGACACCTACTGCAGCATGGCCAAAAAACTTCCCAAGGTAGGGCGCAAAGTTCAATACGACGGACAGGAAACCACCGTTGTAGCGGTAAATATTCTCGCTCAAAGTGTCACTTTGCGTCTGGATGGGAAAAATGTTGAAATTCCCATAGATGCCCTCAGCCGTGAGGGGCAGAGTGCAGTTCAAGGTGCGAGCAAGAGCGAAAAGCCAGAACGTGGTCAGAGAGCGTCCCTCACAGAACGTAGAGGCAGAGAAGGTAAGAGCCCCGCCACAGGCAAACACGTTACGGCACGCACCAAAGCTTCTCAAGCAGAACCCCGTTCCGACGAAAGTGGGACTGGCACGGATGGCAACAGCGCAAAACCTGCGCGCACTGAGGCTAAGAAAAGCAGATCAGGTCCTAGACGTGGGCGCCAGAAACAGCGCCCTCCTTCCAAACCTGGTTCAAGCTCTGCCCCGGAAAGCAAGGCGGCTCCGCCATCTCCTGTCGAGAGCAAGGGCGATGCACCACTCACGCAAGGCAAGAGCGACAAACCACAAGAACAGAAAACCCAGAAAAGAAGACCGCCGCGTCGTCGCAACAATCGCCGGCCGAAACCGAAGCCGAATACATAGCAGGAGTTCGCATGCAAAACACATTTTACATCACTACCCCTATCTACTATGTCAACGACGTACCACATATTGGGCACGCCTACACTACCCTAGCGTGCGACGTACTGGCACGCTACAAGCGTTCCCGTGGGTTAGAGGTGTTTTTCCTCACAGGCACCGATGAACACGGACAGAAGGTGGAGAAAGCCGCCCTTGCTAACGGCGAAACTCCCATCGAACTTGCAGACCGGGTGATGCCGCGCTTTCAGGCGCTGTGGAAAAAACTTAATGTTGAAAATACTGATTTTATCCGCACTACCCAGCAACGTCACACCACAGGAGTGCAGAAACTGTTTCTCCAGCTTAAGGAGCAGGGAGATGTTTTCCTAGGTATGTACGAGGACTGGTACTGTACCCCATGCGAGACCTTCTGGACCGAGACCAACCTTATTGACGGCTGTTGCCCCGACTGCGGCAGACCCACAGAGAAGTTGCAGGAGGAGTCATACTTCTTTCGCATGAGCAAATACCAGCAGCAGTTGCTCGACCATATTGAAGAAAACCCGGACTTTATCCAGCCCCGTTCCCGCCGCAATGAAGTGCTCAGTTTTGTGCGCGAAGGGTTGCGCGACCTTTCCATCTCTAGAACCAGTTTTTCTTGGGGCATCAAGGTTCCCGGCGATGATAAGCATGTGCTGTATGTGTGGTTCGACGCTCTTAGCAATTACATCACCGCTCTTGGTTATCCGGATGACGTGCAAGGAAACTTTGCCAAATTCTGGCCAGCTAATGTACATGTTATCGGCAAAGATATCCTCCGCTTTCACACCGTGTACTGGCCTACATTTCTGCTTGCGGCGGGTCTACCGCTACCCAAGAAGATCTTTGCACATGGATGGTGGACCGTTGAAGGCAAGAAAATGAGCAAGAGTCTGCAGAACGTAGTGGAACCCAATATGCTAGTGGAAAAATATGGGGTTGACCCCATCCGCTATTTCCTCTTGCGTGAAGTCCCATTTGGTCTCGATGGGGATTTTTCCCACCCATCTTTAGTCAATCGGATCAATTCTGACCTTGCCAACGACCTGGGGAACCTAGTAAGCCGCTGCACCGCCATGGTAAGCAAGTACTTTGATGGCATCCTGCCGAAAGCGCTAAACCACACCGATGCTGACGAAGCTTTGATAAAATTGTGCCGCGACCGCATGGAAGCCATGGATAAACACATGGACACCCTGGCGTTCAACAAAGCGCTGATAAGCATCTGGGAAATAATCAGTGGTGCCAATCGCTACATCGACACCAACGCTCCTTGGGCCTTGGCCAAGGATGAAAGCCAGCGCGAGCGTTTGGGCACCGTGATGTACAATCTAATCGAGGCGATCCGCCTTGTAGGGTTGAGCATAGAACCGTTCATGCCCGATACTGGAGAACAGATCAAGGATACCTTAGGCTTGAGCGCAACTGAAAAACGGGAAAACTCAAACACATGGGGCCAACTAAAACCCGGCGCTACCATCAAGAAGTCTCCCCCCATGTTCCCACGCATTGAACAGAACTAACCTCTGCCGGGCGCTCTTAGCGCCCGGTTTCGTGTCTGATCCACGGAGCTAGCATATATGCACACAAAACAACCAGCTCTGGTTGATACTCACGCCCATCTCGATGGGCCCCGCTTTGCCGCTGACCTAAATCTTGTACTTAAAAGAGCTGCAGACGCCGGAGTTCGCACTATAATTACTGTCGGCTGTGATCTTGAGAGTTCACGCGCAAGCGTGCGCCTTGCTGCTGAATCCAGCGCACTCCAACCATCTCGGACCTTGGCTAGAATATATGCCAGCGTTGGGGTACATCCGCACGCCGCAACGGGGCTAACCCCCGAGGTTATTGAAGAGCTGCGCACCCTTGCACAACATGATGAAGTTGTGGCCATTGGAGAAACCGGCCTCGACTACTTCAGAAATCGTTCCCCACGCCCGCATCAGCTGGATGCATTCCGGCAGCATATTCAGTTAGCCAAGGGATGTGGCAAACCCCTCATCATCCATGACCGCGACGCTCATGCCGATGTTCTGGCACTTATACGCGCTGAAAACGCGCAGGAATGTGGTGGTGTGCTCCACTGCTTCAGCGGCGATGTGAAGATGGCCAACGCCTGCGTGGAGATGGGGTTCTACCTCTCTTTTACCGGCAATATAACCTACCCTAACAACGAGATGTTGCGCGACGTAATCCGCAATATCCCCCTAGAGCGAATTTTAGTTGAGACGGACTGCCCATATATGGCTCCGCAGTCGAAGCGCGGAAAACGCAACGAACCTGCGTACACCACAGAAACCGCAAGTAAAATTGCTGAGCTACGTGGCCTGACCCTGCACGACATAGCGCGCATCACCAGCCTGAATGCGTATGAGCTGTTTGGAATTGGGCAAGTGGATCAAGCGGTAAAAATTGCGTATCGCATCCGCAACTCACTTTATCTAAATATCACCAACCGGTGCACCAATAGCTGCACCTTCTGCACCAAATTCCAAGACTTTAAGGTTAAGGGGCATCAACTTAAACTTGAGCATGAGCCTGACGCACAGGAGATTATCGACGCCATCGGCGATCCGCAAGGATACGAGGAGATAGTGTTCTGTGGCTACGGAGAACCGCTGTTACGCCTCGATTGCGTAATCGAAGTGGCACGCTGGTTGAAACAGCGTGGGGCGAAGGTGCGAATCAACACCGATGGTCAGGCTAACCTGGTGCATGGGCGCGACGTGCTGCCCGAACTTAAAGGGTTGGTGGATTCAATCTCAGTATCCCTCAACGCCTCTAGCGCGGAGGAATACCAGCGCCTATGCCACTCAAAATTTGGCGCCGCAGGCTACAATGGAGTCAAAGAATTTATCCGCGCAGCGACTAAACACATCCCCAGTGTAACCGCATCCGCAGTCACCGTGCCTGGTGTGGATATCGATGCGTGTGCCGCAATTGCTACAGAACTGGGGGCAGAGTTTCGTACGCGCATTTACAACGAAGTGGGATAACCCGGGAATTGCCCGGCACCGGTGACATCTATACGCTGTCACACCTATGATACTTACATAAAAGTATCGGCCTGGATGGAGTTGCACCAAAGCTTTAACTGCAGCGCCATCATCTATAAAAACCGAGCACAGAGGAGAAATTCATGTCACAAAATCCGTGGCAACCACGCCAGGACCCGTTAGAACAGGCTCTGGAAGCCATTATAAAGAAAATTAAGGCCAGCGGCGGCCCCCCCCAAAATCTCATTGTGGGAGTGGTCGTTGTGGCCCTGGTTCTGTTCGGCGCCCAGAGTGCGTTCTACAAAATCGACACCGAGGAGACCGGCGTGATCCTGCGTATGGGGAAAAACATAGGGACTTCACCTCCCGGCCTGCACTTGAAACTGCCGTTCGGGATCGATCAGGTTATTCCGGTGCCTACAGGGCGCGTACTTAAAGAGGAATTCGGCTTCCGCAGCGATCGTTCAGATATTCGCTCCACCTACGGTTCACGCGAGTACGACGATGAATCCTTGATTCTCACCGGCGATCTCAACGTCACTGACCTGGAGTGGATTGTTCAGTACCAGATCATGGATCCGGTTAAATTCTTGTTCAACATTGCCAACCCAATAGCTACCATCCGTGACCTATCAGAAGCTATCTTACGGGTCGTTATCGGCAATTCCAGGGTAACCGATGTGCTTACTACTGAACGTGAGCGTCTCGCAATCCAGGTTCAAAAAGAGTTGCAGGATATCTTCGATTTCTACGATATCGGAATTCGTATAGTGACGGTGAAATTTCAAGATGTAAACCCACCCAAAGAGGTGCGCAGTGCGTTTAACGAAGTAAACGAAGCGGAACAGCAACGTGAAAGCCTCGTCTTTCAGGCGCGGGAGCAGTATAACCGCGAAGTTCCGAAAGCGCGCGGTGTTGCACGGAGTAAAGTTTTAGAAGCGGAAGGTTATGCCCTGGAGCGGATCAACCGCGCTACCGGTGAGGCACAGCGTTTCAAAGACCTATTGCGCGAATATGCCAAAGCTCCAGAAGTAACCAAAAAACGTCTGTATATTGAAAAGATGGAGCAAGTTTTGCCCGAGATAAAGGAACTCTACATCATTGACTCAGATCAGTCCGGCGTTATGCCCTTGCTACCCTTGGGCAAAGGCTCACTTAGCGGAGGTAGCCAATGAAAAAGCTGATTATCCCACTGATTATTCTTATTGCAATTGCTGCAAATTCATTCTTTGTAGTTAACGAAGCAAACCAAGCTATTGTAACCCAGTTTGGGAAACCTGTTGGAAACGTGCGCTATGCGGGACTCCATTTCAAAATCCCGTTTGTGCAAAAGGTTCACACTTTTTCCCATCGGATTCTTAACTGGGATGCCGACCCCAATCAGATCCCCACAAGCGACAAAAAGTATATTTGGGTTGACACCACAGCGCGCTGGCGCATTACCGATCCACTGCTATTCTTTACTTCCGTAGCGACAGAAAAAAATGCTCAGAGTCGTCTAGCCGACATAATTAACTCTGTTGTGCGTGATCAAGTTTCCGCACATCGCTTGGTGGACGTGGTACGCAGCGTTGGCTATGAAGGTGATCTGAGCATAAATTCTAAAGAATTTGACGCAAAGCAGGAAGACGACGAAAACGTCGTCGGACGCGATAAAATTATGGACTACGTGTTGGAAAAGGCACGGCAAAACACACCTGAATACGGCATTGAGCTGATCGATGTGAAGATCAAGCGCATCAACTACGTCGATCAGGTGCGGCAACGCGTCTTCGAGCGAATGATATCCGAGCGCCAGAAAGTTGCAGCCGAATATCGCTCTGAAGGTGAAGGAGAAAAGGCAGATATCCTCGGACAGATGCGCAAAGAACTGAAATCGATTGAATCAGAAGCGTACCAGAAAGCAATTCAGATCAAAGGTGCGGCTGACGCAAAAGCAGCCGCAATCTACGCCGAAGCCTACAATCAAGATCCTGCGTTTTATAACTATGTCCGCACCCTTGAGTCGTACAGCACTACTGTCGGCAAAAACAACCGCATTATTCTCTCAACTGATAGTGAATACTTTAAGTTACTCAAGCAGACAACCAAATAATAGTGTAATGATCCACGTGCAGTCGTCCTCCCCGAGTGGCTTTACATTAAAGCCTCTTGGGGAGAACACCCTCCCCTCTGGACATGCCCCGCTTCGCCCTATTTAGCCCTCATTGCATTTACGGCGTTGCCCGAAGACACACTGAGTTACTTAAAAACTCACACTAGATTTGCCACAACTAATACAGGTCGGGCTTTTGTGACTCGAATCACCTCTTTAAGTCCTGTTTTGTTAAAAAACAAATCGGTTAAAGGGGAAAAAATGACATACATAGTTATTTTGGCATTATCCTTGAAAAGTATAGTTGACTTGCTACACAAGATAACCTATTGAATAAGTCAATTCAAATAATCCATCAGGAGCAGAAACTATGGGCATTAAGCTTGATGAAAAAATAAAGCCTATTTATCAGGAGGTTCTTAATCGCAACCCCGGTGAAAATGAATTTCACCAGTCGGTTCTTGAAGTTCTTGAATCACTCGGACCGGTACTGGTAAAACATCCAGAATTTGCTGACCACCGCATCATCGAACGTATCTGTGAGCCAGAACGCCAGATCATTTTTCGCGTTCCCTGGATGGATGATAAAGGCGATGTATATATAAATCGCGGTTTCCGCGTTGAATTTAACAGCGCACTAGGTCCTTACAAAGGTGGGCTACGCTTTCACCCCTCTGTATATCTTGGCATCGTAAAATTTCTTGGCTTTGAGCAGATATTCAAAAACGCCCTCACCGGCCTCCCGATTGGCGGCAGTAAAGGGGGGGCAGACTTTGATCCCAAGGGTAAGTCTGACAACGAGGTGATGCGTTTTTGTCAGAGTTTCATGACAGAGCTATATCGCCATATTGGCGAACATACAGATGTCCCTGCTGGAGATATAGGTGTAAGTGGACGCGAGATTGGCTATATGTTTGGTCAGTACAAGCGCATCACCAATCGCTGGGAAGCTGGGGTGCTCACAGGTAAAGGGCTCGACTGGGGCGGCTCGCTAGTACGTACCGAAGCTACCGGCTACGGTGCAGCTTTTTTTGTAGAAGAGATGCTCAAAGTTCGTAACGATTCACTTGAGGGGAAAAAGTGCGTAGTGTCCGGGAGCGGCAATGTAGCCATTTACACCATTGAAAAGATTCACGAACTTGGTGGCAAGGTGGTGGCGTGCTCAGATTCCAGTGGCTACATCTACCATGAAGCAGGTATTGATCTTGAACTGGTACAGCGCATTAAAGAGGTTGAGCGTCGCCGCATCAAGGACTACGCTAACCACCATCCTGATGCCAAGTACGTGTCTAAAGGTAACATCTGGGAAATCCCCTGCGATGTCGCTATGCCTTCTGCTACCCAGAATGAAATTAATGGTAAAGATGCAGCTATGTTGATCAATAACGGCTGTATTGCCGTGGGTGAAGGGGCAAACATGCCCACTACCCCCGAAGGGGTTCGAGTGTTCCTTGAAGCCGGCATCTCTTACGGTCCCGCAAAAGCTGCTAATGCCGGCGGCGTAGCTACGAGTGCTCTTGAGATGCAACAGAACGCATGTCGTGACTCGTGGAACTTTGAATACACCGAGCAACGCCTGCAAAAGATCATGCGTAATATCCACAAAGTGTGCTACGAAACAGCAGAAGAATATGGCACGCCGAACAACTACGTTAATGGTGCCAATATAGCCGGATTTATCAAAGTCGCTAAAGCCATGGTCGCTTTTGGGCTCATATAAATTTTAGCTGGATATGCTTCCATGCATTAAGCAAGACGAACCTAAACAACAGGCCAACCTTCACCGGTGTGGCCTGTTGTTTTATGCAACAGTGCTTACATGCAAGACACTGCCAAAAAAGCTGCTGAAAATCCCCGGAAAGGCAACAGCGTACTAAATTCTGAACTAATCAGAAAACCTTCCTTGAGCGGGGCAAATATCGGGGTTATAATAGGCAGCAATAATTTAATTTCTCGTGGCCCTCCTCCCTTAATCTCTCTTTAGTTACAAGAGAGCTCAACCTAGGAGAAGCTTGTCGCAAAGCGATAAGTACGTTGAACCTGCACACGAAGGCAAGAGCAACAGACACCCTTTTGAGGCACTTAATCCTGACCTTCATACCCGAAAAAGGCACAATAACGCCCTTGTGTTGCCAGCAACGATATTCTATCAGGTGGAAAATATGAGCGGATCGCCTAGACACAGCGGGGAAAGGATACTTAAATCTATGCTCAACATCTACGCGTTTGGATGTCTGCAGCAGACCAATGTTAAATTTATAGTCCACAGTGTGCCCAAAGTATGAATTTCCGATTCGGGTATACCTGTCTCCTGCTTCGTTGTAGTCGCAACCTAGTCATCATTTTGCTTTTATGCCTAAGTCTTACCGCGTGCACCGGGCCTCCCTCAGAGGAACTTATCAAAACTCAGATTGCACGCTACATCCTTCCTCAGGCAGGGGAGGAAATATTCTCACTGGAGAATTTCCGAAAACTTGACGGACGCATGAATGAAGATGCAAGCTACAGCGTAGAAGTTAGTTATGAGTTGGTATTTCGTAAAAGCTTGGACGAAATTTCAACAGAATTGAGCGCCACCGCCAAACACGCACCGTTCGAAGCGATAGATAAAGGGCTTGCGATCTTTTTCAAGGCGATGGAGTACGGCAACTTTAAAGCCGGAGATAGAGTCCACAAACGAGAAATCTATCACTTTATAAAAACTGAAAAAAGCTGGCGCATTGCAAGTGAATTTAGACCAAAGCTGTAAATCTGCATATCGGTATTAAGTACGCACAACTATACACCTAAGGGATGCCCGCAGGAGGATATCAATGAAAAAAGTTGAAGCAATCATAAAACCCTTCAAGCTTGACGAGGTTAAAGAGGCTCTGAGCGAAATCGGAATTCAGGGGCTTACCGTGAGTGAAGTGAAAGGTTTTGGCCGCCAAAAAGGGCACACCGAGCTGTACCGTGGTGCTGAATATGTCGTCGACTTTATCCCCAAGATCAAGTTAGAAATAATTGTTTCCGACGATATGGCCGCTCAGGTTGTGGAGCAGATTGCCGCTACCGCCAAAACTGAACGGATCGGCGATGGAAAAATATTCGTAACTCCGGTAGAGGATGTGCTACGTATCCGCACTGGAGAACGAGGCGACAAGGCGCTGTAAAACAATCCACAAATGAGAGCTTCACCCCCGTAGAATCCCAAATTACTTACTATATTATCTATTCTTGGGATATGTATTCATCCCAACGTAACGGAGGAAGAGCACCTAATGGAAGTTAAAGAGGTAATAGAGTTCGCCAAGGAGCAAAAGTGCGAATTTGCAGATTTCAAGTTTTTAGATTTTATCGGCAGATGGCAACATTTCACCACTCCCATAAGCGAACTAAATGAAGATGTGTTTGAGGAAGGACTCGGCTTTGACGGCTCTTCTATCCGCGGCTGGCAACCTATTCACAAGTCCGACATGCTTATCATTCCGGATCCAACCACCGCAAAGATTGATCCATTTATCGAACGCACTACTTTAAGCCTCATTTGCAATATTACCGATCCCATAACCCGCGAGGGCTACACCCGTGACCCACGCTTTATTGCCCAAAAAGCAGAAGCGTACCTTAAATCCACTGGGATTGCGGATACCGCGTACTTTGGTCCAGAGCCGGAGTTCTTTATCTTTGACGATGTGCGCTATGCGTCTGAATCGCACCAGTCTTTCTACGCAGTTGACTCTATAGAAGGGATTTGGAACAGCGGACGGCAGGAACACCCCAACCTAGGCTACAAACCACGCCACAAGGAAGGGTACTTCCCCTGTGCCCCCACCGATTCCCTGGTTGATTTGCGCAACGAAATGGTGATCGTTCTACAAGAGGTCGGCCTCCACATCGAATGTGTGCATCACGAAGCCGCAACTGGTGGGCAGTGCGAAATCGACATGCGCTACGACACCCTCTTACAGATGGGGGACAACCTGCAATGGTTCAAATACATCGTCAAGAATGTTGCGATCCAATACGACAAAACCGCAACATTTATGCCGAAACCGCTCTATAAAGATAGCGGCTCTGGTATGCACTGCCATCAGTCGCTATGGAAAGAGGGCAAAAACCTGTTCGCGGGCGATGGTTACGGCGGTCTGTCTAAGATGGCGATGTACTATATCGGCGGGATCATTAAGCACGCTAAAGCACTGTGCGCTTTTACCAACCCCACCACTAACTCGTACAAGCGTCTGGTACCTGGGTTTGAAGCACCAGTAAACCTGGCATACTCCAACAGCAACCGTTCGGCATCATTGCGAATACCGGTAACCAACAACGATAAGGCGAAGCGTGTTGAGTACCGCACCCCTGATCCAGCCGCAAACGGCTATCTGTGCTTTGCCGCCATGCTTATGGCTGGGCTCGATGGCATCGAGAACAAAATTGACCCAGGCCAGCCGCTGGATAAAGATATCTACGGCCTCTCGCCTGAAAAACTCCGTGAGATCCCGTCTGTAGCCACTACGCTGGACGAAGCGCTCAACTGTTTGCAAGATGATCACGAATTTCTTCTCAAAGGGGATGTGTTCACCGAAGACGTTATCGATATGTGGATCAGCTTTAAGAAAGAAACCGAAGTTGATCCCGTACGCATGCGTCCGTGCCCAGAAGAGTTCGCACTTTACTTCGACTGCTGATGCACCGAAGCCATTCAGACAGACTACAACCACGCTATAAAACAGAGCCTCCGCAGGTGTTCCCCGGAGGCTCTGTTTTATAGCGCGTTAAATGACTGCCCCGCATCAAGCCCAAAGGCTTCTTCCGCACCGCGCAGACCATCGCTGGTACTAAGGGGGAGGATAGCCCTGCGACCTCATTAAGCAGGCGCGCACAATAAGATTGTGTCGCGACAGCCAGTTTTTCATTCCAGCTTTAGAGATAACCTTGCGCGCGGAGGGCAAAGCACTTATTCTTACTGAGTAAACATCGAACAGAGTCAACCGAACACTTTACCCTAAAAACGATAGCCTTAGGCTGAAAACTAGCTGAGAAACATATCGAAGGAAGCTTGAAATGGGTAAAAAAATTCACATGCGCTTTCGCTATAAGCTCCTGCTCCTGCTCTTGGCGGTAAGTCTGGTTCCACTGCTCCTTAACGGAGCGCTGTATCAGACTACATTGCGAAAAATAAGCGACAAACTAGCGACAGAAACCAGAGATACTCTTCAGGAGCACGCCCTTGAACAGCTACAGTCATTGGTTCACTATCAAGCGCTACTCTTGCACAAAGATCGCGCGTTTATCTTGCAGGCGCTTAGTGCGCAAACCCGTGAAATTGAACATATTCTAGCGCGAAAAAAGACCCCCACAGCTGCGGAACTGACACCATCATACCGATCTATCCAACAGGCAAATCCTAAACATTATATCTGGCATGCAACCTTTCTGAACACAGGGCTGGAATCAGTTTTTCCCCCAAAGGCACTCACTTCAACCCAGAGGATTGATCTGGAGAGCAAACTGAAGCTGCAGAGCACCCACTGGCAACTTAAAGTCAATAA
>JAVERS010000073.1:0-5367 GCA_034007015.1 Desulfuromonadaceae bacterium | reverse complement strand
GGATCGCCGGCCCTGGCTGCTGGCGGCGGCTGGCGCCCTGGGATTCGCCGCCCTGGCGCGCGCTGCAGCCGGGGTGCCGGCGTTGGCACCGTGGTACGGCACGCTGATCCTGGTGTCGGGCATGGTGTGGGCAGGGGCCTATGCCGCCTACCTGTGGCATGCTTGGCCGGTGCTGGCCGGTGCGCGTGCCGACGGCCGCGCGGGCTGCGCCGAACCCGTTGGCAAGGCGTCCAGTCCGGTGACGGGACCGGAATCGGGTTGCTGAGGGGGGGCGTGGGTCCAGCTTGGCGGCGCCTGGCGCGCTTTTGGCGTCAGGACGGGGGATACGCCAGCCGCCACGCGAGGTATTCTGCACGGCGCACACGATACCGGGTGATCCTGCCTTCGTTCAGGTGCTTCAGTGTCATCCTGAGCATGTCCGTGAAGGCCGCCAGGTCGGCCGCTTCGGCGTGATCCCGTGCGACTTCCGCAATGACCGCCTCGGTGGGGGGGCGCATCCCCTGGACGATGGCCTGAACGGCCTGGATCTGTGCGATGCGGTATTTGATCTTGAACGGGTCGGCGGGTGCCGTCGTGTTGCTGACGGCCAGGTATTGTTGGCACGAGCGTTCGTAGGCCCAGAGGAAGACGTCGCGCAGCAGTTCGATGCGGCAGAGCTCGTAGACGCCCAGCGTGCCCTCGATGTAGGCGCGTTCCGGCACGTCGAGAAAGGACAGCGGGCACAGATTGTGCTTGAACAGCGGGATGTTCGCGCCGATGCGCGAGACGCGTTTGTTCACGTCCTCGAAGGGTTGCAGATAGGGCAATTGCACCATCAGGAAGAAAGCCTGCTCGAACGGGTCCGGGATGGCGGCGGCTTTGTTCAGCAACAGGCCAAAGCAGTCCTCGATCGCCTGTGGCACGGCCAGCGGATGGAACACGGTGCCCGAGATGCCCACGGGTCGCCAGCGCAGACAGCCGCTGGACTCCGGGTCGCGCATCAGGCCTTCGGATAGCGTGGCATGCAAGTTCAGGAACGTGAAGGGATCGAAGTCGATTTCGTCCGCATTTTCGACCAGCGTTTCGATGGCCGCCTTGTGATTCAGGATCATCTGGGTTTCGTCGGCGTCCTTGCCCTGGGCGATCTGGCCGAATTCGATCAGGTTCCGGGTGTCGAGCCGGCTGTAGGTATTGCCCTCCAGTTTCGACGATGCCCACGACAGGTCGATCAGCAGCCGGGCCAGGATGTCCCGGGCGTAGGTGCCTGCCGGCCGTGCGTGTTCGGATGTGCGGCCCATGATGTGCAGCTGGCGGCGCAGCGATTCGGGCAGATAAAAGGTGTCACCGGGGATGTAGGACTTGAGAAAGTCATACTGGTAAGCGGTGGGTCGGCGGTGCATCAGCGGCTGCCGGATCCGATCGCGGATGTCGGCCCCTTCGGGTGACATGCGCACATATACTTCGGGTTCGGCGAGTTCCAGCCGGGTGGCGGGGATGAGGCCATTCATCGGCGCGGCGGCACCCGGGATCGAACGGTAGACCAGGGCAATGCTGGCGCCTTCCGTAGTCAGGCGCCGCGCGTCGATCAGCTTCTGCAGCCGACGTTGCAAGGTGCGGCGGTTGGGCGCGTCGCCGTGGAGGCGCGTCATTTCCGTTTCGATGTCGGCAATCCGGATGCCGCCTGGGTGAGCTGCGATGATGGACTCGATCCGTGCCAGGTCTTCGATCAGGGTGGGGCGCGGCATTTTCTCTGGCTCCCGAGAAAAAATGTGTCGCGCAATGTCGTGCTGGAGCGACATGGCGCGACACTATTATGTCGTGCAATGTGTCGCGCTTCAAGTGTCTGGCCGGCCTTGCCTAGTGCAGCGTGCAGCAGCTGAACAGGGCCTCGTCCTGCGGGGACGCGGAAGGCGGCGCGCGCCGTTTCGGATCGGGCGGCGGCAGCCGGGCCTGCCTGCACAGGGCCTCCACGTCGAGCAGCACCAGTTCACGGTTGCGCCCGCCGATCAGGCCGTCGCGGCGGAAGGCGCCCAGCATGCGCGACAGGTTTTCCGGCGTCATGTTCAACTGCCGCGCCAGCACGCGATGATGGGCCGGCAGGGTCAGCCAGGCGCTGCCCTGTTCGACGTAGAGGTTCACCAGGTAGGTGACGAGGCGCTGCATCGAATTGGCGATGGTCAGCAGGTCGATGCGGCCGATCGCCTGCGTCATCTGGCCGGCCACGATGCGCAGCAGCGTGCAGGAGAATTCCGGCGACCGTTGCGCCATGCCGATCAGCGGCGCGCCGTCCAGGCGGTGCAGCACGGTGCGCGCGTTGGCCTGGGCGGACACGGGGTAGCGCCGGTCGTCCGAGAACATCACGGTGGCGGCCACCAGGCAGCCGTCCTCCAGGACCTGGAAGACGCGCTCGTCGCCGTTGTAGCTGGGCAGGTACAGGGTGACGCTGCCGGTCTCGATCCAGTAGAAATGGTCGGCCGGTTCGCCCAGGTGGAACAGGTGCTGGCGGGCCGACAGCACCGTGCGCCGGGCGCTGGCCGCCAGGGCGTTCAGGCCATCGGGGTCGGCGTGGCGGAACGCGGGAAAGCTCGCGAAGGCCTTGTCCAGGAATGAGGAAGACATGATGGTCCGGGACCCGTGGGGCGTGGCGACAGGAAAGTCCATTGTATTTTTGATGAGAATAATTATCAATACTATTTGTGGGGTCATCCGCCGGCCGTTCGGACGCGCCGGCGGCGCCATCAGAAATTCTTCCGCAGCTGCAGCGAGATCTCGTTCTGCGAGTAGCCGTAGAAGATCGAATTGCTGTGGTTGACGATGTGCTTGAAGCGCAGTTCGGGGTAGACGCCCCAGACCGACAGCCGCGTCGATCCCAGGGTGGCGATGTAGAGCTGCTGTTCGTCGCGGCGCCGGACGCCGAGGAAGAAATCGCGCTCGTCGTTGCGGCTGACGCGGTAGAGGGCCAGCAGGTTGACGAAGGCGCCGGACTGCCCGAAGGCGTGGTACACCCCGGCGCGCACGGCCAGGTCCTTGCCGCTTTCCGTGGGCATGGGATATTTGCGGCGGGTGAAGTCGATGCCCGCCTGCAGGCTGGTGTTCGCCGTGGGCATCCAGGCGATTCCCAGCCCGGCGGCCTTTTGCGTGTAGTCGCTGAAATAGCGGCTGTCCTGTGCCTTGTAGGCGTAGCGCTTGACGCTCGCCTGGGCCGTCAGGCGCAGACTGGGCGTCAGTGCCCGGCTCCATTCGGCCTGCAGGCCGGGGGCCTGGTAATTGGTGTGGCCGTCGCGGGCGTACAGCTCCATGAACGGCAGCAGGCTGAATTTCTGCCGCGCGTCGGCGTACTGGTAGCCGGCGTACAGCACGTGGGTCTGCTGGCTGTAGTCCTCGATCGCGCGCCCTTCCGGGGCGGTCTTCTGGTAGAACGTCCCGTAGCTGACGGGGCGCAGCAGCAGATTGTGATGGCCGGCCAGCGCGATCCGCTTGCTCAGCACCAGGTCGTAGTTGGTGAAGGTCGATGCGATCGGCTCGGGCAGCTTGAGCCGCGCCAGGCACAGGGTCAGAAAATACATCGAACATTGCTCGAAGCCGTTGGCCTGGTTGATGTTGTCGTTGTGGCCCCGGCCCACGGCGATGGATCCCTGCCAGTCGCCGCGCCGGTCCACGGCATCCACATAGCTTTGCAGCAGCTGACGGGTGTCGGGCGGCAGGCTGTTGCCGATGGCCTGTTCGAACAGGGCGCGCGATTCCCGGTCCTGACCGTCCTCGGCGTAGGCGCGGGCCAGTTCCATCTGCGTGCGCGCGTCGCCGGGGGCGTCGTCGCGGGCGTCTTCCAGCAGGCCGATGGCCCGGCCGTAGTCGCCCTCGGCCCGCGCCGCCAGGCCGTCGGCCAGCAGGACCAGGTGCGGCTTGTGGCCCGCCAGCCGGCGGTACGAATCCGCCAGCGCGCGCGCCTCGCCCCACTGGCCCCGGTTGATGGCCACGTACAGGGCCGGTTCCAGGTCCTGCAAGGTGGGGTTGACCCGATAGGCCCGGCCCTCGATGGTGAGGACCAGGCCCCCGGGATGAGGGGCCAGCGCCCCCGCCCCGCCGTCCCGCTGGCGGCCGATGCGTCCGGCCTGGTCCAGCAGGTAGCGGGTGTCGTCCTCGTCCGCCCGGGCGGGCGGGGACGGCAGCAGGGCGCAGGCCAGGAGCAGGGCCGGCAGGAAGTGAAGCTGCGTCCAGCGGATCGTCATCGTGCCGGTCCCGTCCCCGCTTACTGCCGCGCGCCGCCAAAGGCGACGTGATCCTGCGGGGTCGCGCCGGTGTAGATCCCCGCCAGGGCCTCGGCCTGCGAGCCGTAGAAGTGGCCGGAGATCGTCGAGGTGTTGGTGAAGGCGCCTTGGGAGTTGATCGTCGTGCCGGCGAAATTCACGGCATCGGCGCCGCGTACGATGCTGCCGGCCAGCGTTCCGCTGCTTCCGCCGTAGTTGGCCGTCAGCACGCCCTGGTAGACGTTGGGGTTTTCCGGGTTGTGCTGATTGATGCCGATCACGTTGTACTGGGCGCTGACCAGGGTCGGCATGGACGCGGTGGGGTTTTCGCCCACGTACCACACCGTGCGGTCGGCGCTGCCCATGTTCAGGTCGGCGTTGTCCGGGGCGGAATAGTTCGGTCCCTTGGGCGCCCATTCGCCGAAGTAGACCGGCGAACCGTCGACCTTGCCGATCACCAGCCCGCCGAAGTCGGGCATGAACGGCAGCGGCGGCACGATCATCTGGCGCACGCTGTTGATCGTGGTGGTGTCGCCGTTGTAGACCACGTCGTTGCGCCATACCTGGGCGATCTGGGTGTTGCCCAGGATCAGGCCGGCCAGGAAGTTGATGTCGCTGCCTTTCAGGTAGTAGTTGCCGCTGGCGTCGGGACCGCGGTTGATGGCGTTGTTCGACTGGGCGACGGGACCGCCGGCCAGATCGATCGCGGCCGAACCGCCGTTGAAGATCAGGCCGGCGTTGCCCGATCCGAACAGCGTCGAGGATGCCGGATTGACGTTGGCGCTGTTGGACGTGCCGCCCAGCACGGTGGCGGCCGGGGCGTGGGAAGCGGCCAGGGCCAGGGAAGCGCCGATGAGGGCGCGGGACAGGGATCGTTTCATATCAACTCCTTGAAGAAAACGATGGAAAGACCTGGTTTTTTTGCCGCTGGACCGCTCCAAGGCAAAAAGCGGCCCCCTTGGGGGGAAGCAAGCCGAAGGCGCGGCGGGGGGGCTTTTTCGGGAAAGCCAGGAAACCCTGGAACTTCGGGACTGCTAGAACTGCGCCCGCATGCCGACGGTGATCGTGCGGCCCGGGCCGGGGGCGGGGATCTTGGCCATGGGGTCCAGGTAATAGCGGTCGGTGATGTTGGTGACGCCCA
>JAVERS010000072.1:0-5374 GCA_034007015.1 Desulfuromonadaceae bacterium | reverse complement strand
GGCAAGAAGTCAAAATAATGACTCGAGTCAGCATAAACATCTATTTGAGGGGCAGGAAGATCAGGTGCACGCACGGTTGAATAGTGTGGATATTAACCGGATTACCCCTCTGGAAGCGATTAATGTTCTGGATGAACTCAAAAGACTCCTTACCTGATTGTTGCTGTTTTTGCGCAGGAAACTTTGCGCCATTTCGCCATCTCCTCCTTGGAGGGGTGACTCTGGTGTTGCTGTTCCTGTATGCTGGTTTGGCACATGCCGGACCACAGCAGGATTATCTTAATGCGCGCGCCGATTTCTATACCCTTATGAAGTCAAATGCCAAGCAACAGTATCGGCACAATTGGGACAACGTCCTTACTCCGCTGCATAATTTCGTTAAAAATTACCCCCAGCACCCCAAAACCGCGGCGGGGTACTACCTTCTCGGCAAGGGTTACACCAGGCTTTCCGAAATTTCCCATCTACGCTCCGATTTAAACCAAGCGGTAACTATGTTTACCCAGCTTGAGCAGAACTTCCCCCGCAGTAGTCTGGCAGATGACGCCATGTTTCTACGTGCACAGCTATATTACGAACGCTATGCTGACCCAGAACGCGCAGCGCAGGTGTGCGCTACCCTTATAGAGCGCTACCCTAATGGCGATATGCGCGCCGCTGCAGAGCGCCTCATGGAAAAAAGCGGTTTCGCGCATGGTTCCTCCCGCGCCCAGGTGAAGCGCGAGACCCAACCGAAACGTGAGACTGTGGTGCCTCGAAATACAAGCGCGGCACGCAATGCCATGGCAGATGTGCGCTATTCCATCGCGCCGGAGCGCGTTCGTGTTGTGATTGAGACCACCGCTCCGGCACGCTTCAGCGCTCAGAGCTTAACCGCTCCGGCGCGGGTGTATGTGGATGTTCCCGATGTCCCCCCTGGGACTGGACTGGCACAAGAATACACCATCAACGACAGCGGCAGCGTAGTGCAGAATATCCGTCTGGGGCACAATAATGAAGGTTCCAGGATCGTGTGCGATTTAAAAAGAAACGCGGACTACAACATCTTCACTCTCGACAATCCTGCGCGCATAGTAGTGGATATTTCCAACAAAGCTGGTGTGGTGATTAAGTCTGACGCGCAGGAGATCCGCACGGCTCCACGTGCCGCTGACGATCATGTGGATACCCTGCTTGCCAACGCTTCCGCCAACTATGTAGACATGGTGACGTTGCCTTCTAAGAAAAATGGCAACGGGCGCTTGTGTATCGTGGTTGACCCCGGACACGGCGGTAAAGACCCTGGTGCGGTGGGGCCGAACAACCTGTACGAAAAAGATATCACTCTGGCATTGAGCCAAAGGTTAGCCCAAGTGCTGCGCAACCACCTGAATTGTGATGTCCACCTTACCCGCACCGAGGATGTATATCTTACCTTGCGGCAGCGTACCGCTATTGCCAACCGCTTAGGGGCGGATGTGTTTATCTCTGTGCATGCGAACGCGAGTGAAAACAAGAAAGTACGGGGCACAGAAACCTATTTTCTCAATTTTTCCAAAAATGATAAAGCGGTTGAAGTTGCCGCGCGCGAAAATAATATGAGTCTACAGGAGGTGGGAGATTTGGAGCTTATTCTCTTCGACCTCATGGCAAACTCCAAAATAAACGAGTCCAGCCGTTTGGCTACCGAGGTACAGAGTTCAATGGTCTCGCACTTGCAGCAAAGCTTCTCCAATATTCGCGATTTAGGGGTCAAGCAGGGCCCGTTCCACGTCCTCCTGGGTGCAGATATGCCTTCAATTTTGGTTGAAGCGGCGTTTATCAGCAATACAAGCGAGGCAAAACTTCTGCGGGATCGGAAGTTTCAGGAAACTACCGCCAATGGGATTGCCCGCGGGGTGAAAGCGTATCTGCGGGGGCAGAATATGGTGGCAGAAAACTGAATGGATGCAGTAGAAGAATTCAACCTCTCCGAGCTGGATCAACTCATAATCCTGCGGCGTGCTGGGGAAGATTTTAACCCCCTACGCTCTGAGTTTCTGCGCCATGCTCAGGCGTATAACCAAAAATATGCAGAGCAGATAAAACAGCGCCATCGAAACGGAGCTGCGGGGCGAGAGATTGTTACTACGCTAGCGGCATTTACTGATGCCATGGTGACCAAGGTCTTTGAATTCTCCTGTCGTGATCTGCATCCACCTCCATGCGCAATGCTGGCTTTGGGCGGCTATGGACGCGCAGAGATGAATCCATATTCAGATGTCGATCTGATGTTCTATGTCTGCGCCTCGGAACGGGACAACTGCGCCCAGCTGTCGGAACACGTTTTGTATCTGCTCTGGGATCTGGGCTTCAGCGTGGGGCATAGTCTGCGTACACGGGAAGAGTGTCTCGATATTGCCTCTACCGACCTTAGTGCATATACCGCTATGCTTGATGCACGCTTTATCTGTGGTTCCACCCCGTTGTACGAGGAGTTCAGCACTAAAGTTCTCAAGCCTTTGATGCATCGCAGCACTCGCACCTTCATAAAAGCCAAAATGGATGAAAATGCGCAACGTTTAAAGCGCTTTGGCTCCTCAGTTTACATCTTGGAACCCAACATAAAAGATGGTGAAGGGGGGTTGCGTGATCTCCATACAGTGCTGTGGATATGTAAGGTGACATATAAGGTGCGCTCTCTGCGCGGGTTGTTGATGAAAGGGGTTATCTCCGAACACCGTTACCACGAATTCATCGCATCTCTTGACTACCTCTGGCGTATCCGCAACGAACTTCACTACTTATCTGGACGCAAGAACGACCAACTCCATTTCGACAAGCAGGAAAAAATCGCTGTGTTCCTCGGATACCTTCCTGATAGGTCGGGGCTGGCGGTAGAGCATTTCATGCAAGACTACTATGCTGCAGCCAGCAAGGTGGAACATATCGCCTCCACTATGATTGCAGCAGCAGAGGAGTCACTGCGTCCACAATTGCGTCATGCTCGATATATGCAGCGGCGTAACTTGGATCGTTTTTTCTTTGTGCTGCGCGGAGAGCTCTACGCCTTTAGGGATGATCTGTTTGAGACCGACCCCACCTTGATTATGCGGACATTCTGGCTGTGTCAGCGTCACGGTGTGAAGTTGAGCCTGTCGCTGAAGGGGATGATTCGGGAAAATCAACACCGTATTAACGATAAAATGCGGCGCTCAACCAAGATGGCTGGGGTGTTTCTGGATATTCTGCGCTATAAAAGAGATGTCTACCAAATTCTCGAACAGATGCACCATACCCTGTTTCTCAACTATTTCATCCCGGAATTCAAGCATATCTACTGCCGCGTACAGCACGATGCCTATCATATCTACACCGTGGATACCCACACTCTGTTTGCAGTAAAGGAGATCTGTCGTCTGTGGGAGGGGGAGTACCAGGAGAGCAAGCCCCTGTTGACTAGGTTAGCGCAGGATATTGATAAACCCGAATTGCTGATTCTAGCAGTGCTTTTGCATGACATCGGCAAAGGGCAAGGGGGACAGCATGCGGATAAAGGCGCAAAGATGGTCCCCACTATCGCGCGCCGTCTGCGTCTAACCAAAGAGAGTAGTCAGCGGCTACAATTTATCGTTGCACATCATCTGGAGATGTCATACATCTCTCAACGGCGTGATATCAATGACGAAAATCAGATTAAACAGTTTGCGCATACTATACAGGGGAGTGAAAACCTCAACATCCTCTACCTGCTCACTTTTGCCGACATCAAGGCTGTAGGCCCCCTTTCGTGGACAGAGTGGAAGGGGTTTCTCTTGCAGCAGTTATACGAAAAGACCTACGCCAGACTCGAACGGAGCAATTTTGAACAGGAGAGCAGTTCGGAGAAGATTCGCAATCGCAAGCGCGCCGTAGTCTCAGAGCTTAAAGACGAATTCTCCGAAAAACGTGTACGCGAATGTTTGCGTTTTTTTAGCACCAGGCACCTAATGTCTCACTATTCCAGCGAGCTCGCTGAGCAGATCAGGGTGATCCTCGCGCGCGGAACCAAACCGCTATCCATGCAGGTGAGCTTTAATGCGGAACTTAAGCTGAGCGAGGTGATCATTGTTACCCTGGATGTTCCGGGGTTGTTCACCACGATTGCAGGGGTGATGGCGGGGCATGGTATCAATATTCTCGAAGCGCAGATATATACCCTGCGTAACGGCATGGCGGTGGATATCCTGCAAGTTGATTCCCCCTCCCACGGTTTGTGTTGCGACGAAGACTGGGACGAGATTGAGCACGACCTGGTCAAATATCTGCAGAACCGCAACGGTCTGAGTGACTTTGTGAAGCAGCGGCGCAAATCTATGCAGTTCGCAGAGTTGAAGGCTACACCCGATGTGCCACCGCTGGTTTCTGTCACCAATGATGTTTCGCATGACTATACTGTTGTTGATATCACCACCAAGGACAAAGTGGGACTTTTGTACTCTATCAGTTATACCTTGAATCGGTTAGGCCTCTATATAGGAGTGGCAAAGATCACTACCCAGGGGAAACAAGCTGGAGACACCTTCTATGTGCAGGATATTTCCGAGCAAAAGTTAACCCAGGAAGATAAACTTGCCGAGCTTAAGCAAGCTCTGCTGGAGCAGTTGTAATGGTGGTTCAGAACGCCTTTGAGCGTCTGTTGGATGCGTTTACCGATTACTTAAGTGTTGAAAGAGGACTCGCACCCAACACCATGGTGGCCTACAGTGCAGACCTGCTGCGCCATGTTGAGTTCTGCACCGCATCTGGAGTTAAAGAGCCCGGGGCTGTTGGTTGTGAAGATATCCGTGCTTTTTTCTCTGAGCTGAAAAACAATGGGCTGGGAGTACGCAGCCGCGCTCGTTATCTTGCGGCATTACGCGGATTTTATACCTTTGCCCTCGATGAAGGGTGGATCGAGCATAACCCCGTGAGCGAGATTGAAACACCTAAATTGCTTCAAACCCTTCCGCACGTGTTGAGCCTTGCCGAGGTGGAAGCGCTGCTGGAGAGCTGCTCCAGCGAAACCAGCCTCGGCATGCGTGATCGGGCGATGCTCGAAGTTCTTTACGCCTGCGGACTGCGAGTTACAGAGCTGGTTTCGCTGCAGTTGAACGACTACCACCCTGCAAGTGGATACATAAAAACCATGGGAAAGGGGGACAAGGAGCGTATTGTCCCCATCGGTGAAGCGGCGATGGAGGTGTTGCACCACTACCTTACACATGGGCGTCCGGCTTTGCTGCGTGGAAGGCAGAGTAACCATGTGTTTCTGAATCGCTCGGCAGGGGGGTTGACACGGCAGGGGTTCTGGAAGATTATTAAGCGCCGAGCTGCAGAGGCCGGAATTAATAAAAATGTAACCCCCCACACGTTACGCCACTCTTTTGCAACCCAT
>JAVERS010000071.1:0-5425 GCA_034007015.1 Desulfuromonadaceae bacterium | reverse complement strand
GAATTGACAGAGCAAGTCGCCCCCCGCGCGGGGGCGTGGATTGAAACATCGTGAATGACACTTGCCCGAGACCTGCCTTGTGTCGCCCCCCGCGCGGGGGCGTGGATTGAAACTATATCGACGGTGCTCGTGTTTGTTCTACAACCGTCGCCCCCCGCGCGGGGGCGTGGATTGAAACCTGCACATGTCACAATAATCCGTTTCGCATGGATGTCGCCCCCCGCGCGGGGGCGTGGATTGAAACGCCTCAGTGTATTCGGGCATCTCATTGCCCTTAGTCGCCCCCCGCGCGGGGGCGTGGATTGAAACACAGTAATTTATAACCTTTTAATTGAGAAATAGCGGGTCGCCCCCCGCGCGGGGGCGTGGATTGAAACATCGGCAATGAAATGGCGTGTCCATGTTTTGAGTCGCCCCCCGCGCGGGGGCGTGGATTGAAACATAGTCAGGATCAAATACAGAATAGGCACTAAAGTCGCCCCCCGCGCGGGGGCGTGGATTGAAACACAGATACCAACAGATTCAAGAGAGCGGCCGGTATGTCGCCCCCCGCGCGGGGGCGTGGATTGAAACATGCCCACCGCCGCCAAACCACCAATCATTAAAGTCGCCCCCCGCGCGGGGGCGTGGATTGAAACGCTGATGCTCCTCGCATCGATTTCCGGCTACCAGGTCGCCCCCCGCGCGGGGGCGTGGATTGAAACACAAATCGTTACAGAACGCAAACACCGGGAAAGCCGTCGCCCCCCGCGCGGGGGCGTGGATTGAAACTCCCCATACCCATGACGCCGCGAGGCTGAATCCTGTCGCCCCCCGCGCGGGGGCGTGGATTGAAACCATCCCCATCCGTATCCTGCCCCCATTGGGTTGGTCGCCCCCCGCGCGGGGGCGTGGATTGAAACAGGCTCGACTTGAAAACCAGATCGGCTGTCGAGGTCGCCCCCCGCGCGGGGGCGTGGATTGAAACCAGCTTGCGCCGTCAACGCCCCGCACCGGCGCGGTCGCCCCCCGCGCGGGGGCGTGGATTGAAACATACGAGGCGCAAGTAGCACACGAATGAACGTCGTCGCCCCCCGCGCGGGGGCGTGGATTGAAACAAGTACTGCTTGATCTGCTGTCAGCCGGTCTATGTCGCCCCCCGCGCGGGGGCGTGGATTGAAACAGAGCTGTTTGCGAATTTACCATTCCCGTTTAGGTCGCCCCCCGCGCGGGGGCGTGGATTGAAACTTGACAGCGTATAAAAACAATCCTATAACCAGACGTCGCCCCCCGCGCGGGGGCGTGGATTGAAACTTGCACCTCCTTAATTTTTCTACTGTCTACAAGGTCGCCCCCCGCGCGGGGGCGTGGATTGAAACACTACCCCTCCAGGCTATCAGCGATTTAGGGCAGTCGCCCCCCGCGCGGGGGCGTGGATTGAAACTTTTGTTACCGACTCAATCCTTCCGTGGCTTGTGTCGCCCCCCGCGCGGGGGCGTGGATTGAAACTCTTGCGCTCACTCCTGCTCAGAAAAAAGCAGAGGTCGCCCCCCGCGCGGGGGCGTGGATTGAAACCAGAAAGATAAGTGCGTCGGGTCCATGAATGCAGTCGCCCCCCGCGCGGGGGCGTGGATTGAAACCAATATCAGATTTGCCGGTTTGCCCGGAATTTTGTCGCCCCCCGCGCGGGGGCGTGGATTGAAACAGGTGATAGATTGATTGATACAGAAGAACTTGCAAGTCGCCCCCCGCGCGGGGGCGTGGATTGAAACATCGAAAAGCTTAACGTCCCTTCTGGCAAGGGGGGTCGCCCCCCGCGCGGGGGCGTGGATTGAAACTCACCGCCCTAATTTCTATTTCATGTAAATCTGGTCGCCCCCCGCGCGGGGGCGTGGATTGAAACACCCGGGACACCCGGCCCCGGATCACGCGCAGCCGTCGCCCCCCGCGCGGGGGCGTGGATTGAAACACTAACCAAATCCCTTGTTAATTCAAGCATTTGGTCGCCCCCCGCGCGGGGGCGTGGATTGAAACACCAATATAATTCAATGCCATTTCTGCCGTTGTTAAGTCGCCCCCCGCGCGGGGGCGTGGATTGAAACGTCGTATGCTTCGCGGTAAAGTCGGAAAAAAAGCAGTCGCCCCCCGCGCGGGGGCGTGGATTGAAACGTTGGAGCAGGGGCACTACATTGCCAGAGTAGAAAGTCGCCCCCCGCGCGGGGGCGTGGATTGAAACAGCTAAATCCCGATCAACTGCCAAAATAATACAGTCGCCCCCCGCGCGGGGGCGTGGATTGAAACACCATGAGACCAAAAAAAAACCCAGCAGAATTATGTCGCCCCCCGCGCGGGGGCGTGGATTGAAACGATTGAGAAGGTCTGTGGCCCGCTGCCGGATGAAGTCGCCCCCCGCGCGGGGGCGTGGATTGAAACATGCTTTAAACCATTAATTATTTGTACTTGTGGTGTCGCCCCCCGCGCGGGGGCGTGGATTGAAACTCAGCAGCAGCTTCAAGCTCAGAAGAAGGTTCTAAAGTCGCCCCCCGCGCGGGGGCGTGGATTGAAACAACATAATATTTTGCAAACGAACGGCGCAAGGCTCATAAACGTCGCCCCCCGCGCGGGGGCGTGGATTGAAACAACATGGCTCCCGACATGGAAGAGTCTCCCGAAAGTCGCCCCCCGCGCGGGGGCGTGGATTGAAACATCTATGCACTCATCCAACACAACTACGCCAAAGTCGCCCCCCGCGCGGGGGCGTGGATTGAAACACTTATTCCTATGGTTGTGAGTCAGCACACAAAAAGTCGCCCCCCGCGCGGGGGCGTGGATTGAAACTCATATTTTTCTCCTAAATGTCTATGCGTATAATGTCGCCCCCCGCGCGGGGGCGTGGATTGAAACATCTGTTAGTCCTATATGGTCAGCCCACGCTTTATGTCGCCCCCCGCGCGGGGGCGTGGATTGAAACGCACTTATATGGCGAGTGTGAGTGAGCGTGTTAAGTCGCCCCCCGCGCGGGGGCGTGGATTGAAACTTGCATATAAAGTGGCTTACTGCTCATCCGGATGCTGTCGCCCCCCGCGCGGGGGCGTGGATTGAAACCTACTCCAAAAGGTATACTACTTATCGGGGTTCGTCGCCCCCCGCGCGGGGGCGTGGATTGAAACTTACCTGTCCAGCTTTGTCCGTGTATTTGTTAAGTCGCCCCCCGCGCGGGGGCGTGGATTGAAACAGGCATCAATCCCCCCAAGAACCGGGGATTGACGTCGCCCCCCGCGCGGGGGCGTGGATTGAAACAGGTCATTGGTGGCTGACCTGATCGAGAAATTGTGTCGCCCCCCGCGCGGGGGCGTGGATTGAAACAATGCTCCGGTATGGAGGTTACACCCGGACAGAGTCGCCCCCCGCGCGGGGGCGTGGATTGAAACATCCGATACGGCACCAAGGCCGCTGTCGTCCAACGTCGCCCCCCGCGCGGGGGCGTGGATTGAAACTACGGAAAAGGGATGCACCCGGGGGCAGTGGTAGGTCGCCCCCCGCGCGGGGGCGTGGATTGAAACGATTGGGGGCTTTATCATGGGCCTGCAACGGGATGTCGCCCCCCGCGCGGGGGCGTGGATTGAAACACTCCATGCCAAATAAAACCATCCGGACCATCAGTCGCCCCCCGCGCGGGGGCGTGGATTGAAACCTTCGTTGTTCCAAATATCTTGATTAGTTTTAAGTCGCCCCCCGCGCGGGGGCGTGGATTGAAACTATCCGATACTTAAAATCAAAAACATGGGGTTATGTCGCCCCCCGCGCGGGGGCGTGGATTGAAACATCCTCAAAGCCACAAAGTATTTCTGTTTTATGTCGCCCCCCGCGCGGGGGCGTGGATTGAAACATAGAAACAATGTAGATTTCTTAGTGTTTCGTAGTCGCCCCCCGCGCGGGGGCGTGGATTGAAACTTATTCTCCTTTTGATGGTAGTACTTCTTTTCCTGTCGCCCCCCGCGCGGGGGCGTGGATTGAAACTTCTATCCTGGCTGGTCCAGGGGTGCCTTGACTGGCAGTCGCCCCCCGCGCGGGGGCGTGGATTGAAACATCGACTGTCAGGTTAAAGGCCATGCCATCGGAGGTGGTCGCCCCCCGCGCGGGGGCGTGGATTGAAACCCGGATCCCGGATGGACCGGACGGTGTGCGGAGGTCGCCCCCCGCGCGGGGGCGTGGATTGAAACTGTCCGCCGAAACAAATACACCTGCAATTTCGGGTCGCCCCCCGCGCGGGGGCGTGGATTGAAACTCTCCCGAGATAGGCGCCTTTCTGGCGGCGCAGTCGCCCCCCGCGCGGGGGCGTGGATTGAAACGTGAAGTTAAAAGCCTACGGGCTGGATGCCACGGTCGCCCCCCGCGCGGGGGCGTGGATTGAAACGATTTTCAACGCTGATTATACCAAAGCAGAAGGGTCGCCCCCCGCGCGGGGGCGTGGATTGAAACATACGGGTATAATGTTTCGAGGTGAGATTTTTGAAGTCGCCCCCCGCGCGGGGGCGTGGATTGAAACGATAAGGGGTGCATATGATCATATGGGCAAAAAAGTCGCCCCCCGCGCGGGGGCGTGGATTGAAACCTTCAGGAGATACAACAAGGAGTGTAGTTGGGGTCGCCCCCCGCGCGGGGGCGTGGATTGAAACACCATGAAAGCGAAAGACAGGAAGGATTACGACAGTCGCCCCCCGCGCGGGGGCGTGGATTGAAACAACTGGTCCCAAAGCACAGTTGGCTGCGAATGCCGTCGCCCCCCGCGCGGGGGCGTGGATTGAAACTACTAAAACAGTCGATATTCACCGCACCCATATCGTCGCCCCCCGCGCGGGGGCGTGGATTGAAACTCTCTGACCAGAGAATAATATCCGTCATCACATGATGTCGCCCCCCGCGCGGGGGCGTGGATTGAAACGGTCTTTGGGGCGCATGGGGCGATGGCGGGTCGTCGCCCCCCGCGCGGGGGCGTGGATTGAAACTGCAAAAAGAAGGAGGTCTACCGAAAGGGGACGTCGCCCCCCGCGCGGGGGCGTGGATTGAAACTTCTCGATATGGCCCTCTGCCTCCGTCATAACTCGTCGCCCCCCGCGCGGGGGCGTGGATTGAAACTTAAAGAGGGTGATAACACGGCTTTTTATAGTATGTCGCCCCCCGCGCGGGGGCGTGGATTGAAACAAATACTGCCGGACAGTAAAATTTACTTCGGAAGTCGCCCCCCGCGCGGGGGCGTGGATTGAAACCTGGTATTTCTGCCAAGGTTGTCGGCGTTTCCAGTCGCCCCCCGCGCGGGGGCGTGGATTGAAACATTCAGGATTTGCACTGTAATCCTGTTTGGATATGTCGCCCCCCGCGCGGGGGCGTGGATTGAAACTTCGTCCAAAGAACGCCGGATTCATCGGACCCGGGTCGCCCCCCG
>JAVERS010000070.1:0-5506 GCA_034007015.1 Desulfuromonadaceae bacterium | reverse complement strand
AAATGAGCAGTGGCTGAATGCTATATTAATTGCACAATAAGCCGAGGCCTTTTTATGCCTCGGCCAATAGCTCGCGTCTGACCACAGGCTCCGAGCACGACCCTTTGCTGCCTATGCGGCAGTGAACGCCTTAGCATACGCCCCTACCGCTCGCCAAACTTTCTGAGCTGCCTATGCGGCAGTGAACTTCAGTCGGGAGGCTTTTCAGGTGCACTTAATTTTCTGAGCTGCCTATGCGGCAGTGAACGGTCACAACTTTAAGCGGCGTAACAAGGCGCTTTTCTGAGCTGCCTATGCGGCAGTGAACTATGATGAGTTCGGCAAGAGCCAGTTGATAAATTTCTGAGCTGCCTATGCGGCAGTGAACGTGCTGCTAGGCGATGGCGTTGATGATGCCATTTTCTGAGCTGCCTATGCGGCAGTGAACCAATTGTTGGCCCAATAACTTTGTCCGGTGGTTTTCTGAGCTGCCTATGCGGCAGTGAACGCGGCGCGCAGTGTGAATATCACGCATAAGCTTTTCTGAGCTGCCTATGCGGCAGTGAACTTGTGACGCCTGCCACATTTGATGCTTGATCTTTTCTGAGCTGCCTATGCGGCAGTGAACTTCAAGCAGCGCAACAAGGCGCTGGCGGTAATTTTCTGAGCTGCCTATGCGGCAGTGAACCTGATAATAATTCCGCGGCGCTTTATGCACCTTTTCTGAGCTGCCTATGCGGCAGTGAACAGCGCTGCATGATCACAATGATTGGTGTATCGTTTCTGAGCTGCCTATGCGGCAGTGAACATAGCGGTCTGGTTCCCGTGATGTCTAATGCTTTTCTGAGCTGCCTATGCGGCAGTGAACTACTGAACTCAACAGCAACGCCCGCCCATGCTTTTCTGAGCTGCCTATGCGGCAGTGAACGACGCGACCACACGCTAAGCCGCTGGCAGGACTTTCTGAGCTGCCTATGCGGCAGTGAACTTAACGACCTGCCTGAGCTGTACCCGTATAGCTTTCTGAGCTGCCTATGCGGCAGTGAACCGCAAAACTCATAGCACCACCGCCGCCAAACATTTCTGAGCTGCCTATGCGGCAGTGAACCTCTCCTGTTTCTGAGCATACGATTGTTGCGTTTTCTGAGCTGCCTATGCGGCAGTGAACCTTGGGGTTATACTTCCGACCCGTCTCAACTTTTTCTGAGCTGCCTATGCGGCAGTGAACTTGAGCAATTGAGCCACAGGACTTACAGAAGATTTCTGAGCTGCCTATGCGGCAGTGAACGTGTCATCACTATCATGAGCTTTTGTTCTGTTTTCTGAGCTGCCTATGCGGCAGTGAACGCATGCCGAACGTTGCAGACGGTCCTTATGCTTTTCTGAGCTGCCTATGCGGCAGTGAACTAGTTGCTGATAATGAAGATTTAACGGATTTTTTTCTGAGCTGCCTATGCGGCAGTGAACCAGTTAGCCCATCTGCTGATAAATCCCAAGTTTTTTCTGAGCTGCCTATGCGGCAGTGAACATACTGCGCTCGCCTTCGGGTTTGTCGTATGTTTTCTGAGCTGCCTATGCGGCAGTGAACACGCCTCATGCGCTCGATTGCTGCCTCTGGATTTTCTGAGCTGCCTATGCGGCAGTGAACGAGTGCTCACCTCCAAGCCTGCCAACAACCACTTTCTGAGCTGCCTATGCGGCAGTGAACACACAGTTGAGCCACACGAGATGAACGCCACTTTTCTGAGCTGCCTATGCGGCAGTGAACTGGCTGTAAGCATGGACGGTCAGACTCCGGTCTTTCTGAGCTGCCTATGCGGCAGTGAACGCAATCAGGCTGACTCTGATCCAGCGTTTCACTTTCTGAGCTGCCTATGCGGCAGTGAACTTAAAACGAAGTCTTTTATCGAGATTCCAACCTTTCTGAGCTGCCTATGCGGCAGTGAACGTCTAGTTGCTGGTGGTTGTATATCTGCAATATTTCTGAGCTGCCTATGCGGCAGTGAACAAAGTTTCCCCAGCAAGAACTGTTATTGTCGTTTTCTGAGCTGCCTATGCGGCAGTGAACGCAATGCAACAATTCATGAGCTGCCATTCTTATTTCTGAGCTGCCTATGCGGCAGTGAACAGGGTTGATTGCGCCAATTGCGAGGGTATCTATTTCTGAGCTGCCTATGCGGCAGTGAACCGGTGCTGAGCGTGCCGCTGGCAAACAGTTAATTTCTGAGCTGCCTATGCGGCAGTGAACTGCTGCGCGCCTTGGCCATGAGTGGCCACACATTTCTGAGCTGCCTATGCGGCAGTGAACTATCTGGAGAACTTGGTACGCGCGAGCATAACTTTCTGAGCTGCCTATGCGGCAGTGAACACATTGCTACTTTATAAGCTGCAATGTGTTTTTTTCTGAGCTGCCTATGCGGCAGTGAACTGCGGATGCATTTGTTCACCGCAGCGCAGCAGTTTCTGAGCTGCCTATGCGGCAGTGAACCAGAGGCGCGTTCACTCCAGATCATGCAGAACTTTCTGAGCTGCCTATGCGGCAGTGAACTGGCGGCAGTGGTGGCGAGTATTTATCGCTATTTTCTGAGCTGCCTATGCGGCAGTGAACAATCGACTATCAGTCAACGCAGCAGGAAATGGTTTCTGAGCTGCCTATGCGGCAGTGAACTCGTAATGCTCGACATACCTCGCAGCCCCTCATTTCTGAGCTGCCTATGCGGCAGTGAACGTTGAGTTGGTTTGTGTTTATGTACTCTCGTCTTTCTGAGCTGCCTATGCGGCAGTGAACAACAAATAGTGTATAATAAACCCATACACAAATTTCTGAGCTGCCTATGCGGCAGTGAACGGGACGCTTTTCAGCGTTTGTTTGACTGGCTTTTTCTGAGCTGCCTATGCGGCAGTGAACATAGCGCATGGTGACGACTCCATCCACAGACATTTCTGAGCTGCCTATGCGGCAGTGAACGATGTTATCGGTGATACTGACTTGAGCGATTGTTTCTGAGCTGCCTATGCGGCAGTGAACATCAATCATCCCTGTTTTGTTGTATGCGTCGATTTCTGAGCTGCCTATGCGGCAGTGAACTGGTGCACAAGTGTACGCGCCATACTACGCATTTTCTGAGCTGCCTATGCGGCAGTGAACGTAGAGTTGGTTGTTTTCCGTGCCTGGCTGGTTTTCTGAGCTGCCTATGCGGCAGTGAACAGGCGTTCAGCCTAGATTGGCTTTCCAAGCAATTTCTGAGCTGCCTATGCGGCAGTGAACGGTTTGACGACTGGTGGGGTGAAAGTGGCGTATTTCTGAGCTGCCTATGCGGCAGTGAACTCGCTGGTGCGCTGTTCTCGTCTGAATTCTGCTTTCTGAGCTGCCTATGCGGCAGTGAACTAATCAGTAAAAGGTCGGGAGAGTTCTTCTTTTTTCTGAGCTGCCTATGCGGCAGTGAACTTATTCATTTTTCCAATTCTCGTGAGTAGTTATTTCTGAGCTGCCTATGCGGCAGTGAACATCAATCCTTAACGTCACAAAATCGTTCTCATTTTCTGAGCTGCCTATGCGGCAGTGAACTATGAGGATCTGGCCGCATACGGCGCGCTAATTTTCTGAGCTGCCTATGCGGCAGTGAACGATAATAAGAAACAAGGAGCAGGCGCTCCATTTTTCTGAGCTGCCTATGCGGCAGTGAACCTGAGGGCCGTCACGTCTTTCACAATATTGCATTTCTGAGCTGCCTATGCGGCAGTGAACGAAAAATTTGAATGCTCAGAACCTTACGTGAGTTTCTGAGCTGCCTATGCGGCAGTGAACTCACGACCACCCATCGCACCCAGTCCGGCACTTTTCTGAGCTGCCTATGCGGCAGTGAACAAAGACGGATGGACTCCAGAGGCGATTAACGCTTTCTGAGCTGCCTATGCGGCAGTGAACTTGACCGCGAGCTGGTGGTTGATTTTGTTGATTTTCTGAGCTGCCTATGCGGCAGTGAACAAAAGCTTCTACTCAGCGGCGTACGCACGGGCTTTCTGAGCTGCCTATGCGGCAGTGAACGAGCGCGGACTACAAGGTTTCAAAGGGGATCATTTCTGAGCTGCCTATGCGGCAGTGAACGAACGGCAAACCCAAACAGTTCTTATTACATATTTCTGAGCTGCCTATGCGGCAGTGAACAGGAAATATCTACTATTGCCGCTCTTTTTGCGTTTCTGAGCTGCCTATGCGGCAGTGAACAATCCAGCTATTAGCGACAAGTACAAAGTACCATTTCTGAGCTGCCTATGCGGCAGTGAACTACAAAACGATCAATCTGTCCCCACATTTCAGTTTCTGAGCTGCCTATGCGGCAGTGAACGTCTCCCAGTTACAGCCACCTCCATCGCTGACTTTCTGAGCTGCCTATGCGGCAGTGAACGTCAATATCAGCGTTGAATGTGTAAATAGTGCTTTCTGAGCTGCCTATGCGGCAGTGAACATGCGTCAGGATTCAGTCTTGCAAGAGAGGATTTTCTGAGCTGCCTATGCGGCAGTGAACAAAACTGGAAAACATCACAGGCATATTATCAGTTTCTGAGCTGCCTATGCGGCAGTGAACGTCTCAGCGCTGGTCGTATGGGGCCAGACTGTTTTCTGAGCTGCCTATGCGGCAGTGAACATTACGTTTGGGCTCGGCTCTTTTTTGTTCAATTTCTGAGCTGCCTATGCGGCAGTGAACTTTTATGCCTACTGTTTGCGCGTTTTTAGAATTTTCTGAGCTGCCTATGCGGCAGTGAACATTCGCAGCGCGTTAGCCACCGCGCTCACCAATTTCTGAGCTGCCTATGCGGCAGTGAACGACCAACAGCCAAGAGCGTTTTACCTGAACCTTTTCTGAGCTGCCTATGCGGCAGTGAACCTTCACCTGTGAACAAGAAGCCCATGAGGCATTTTCTGAGCTGCCTATGCGGCAGTGAACGCACAACCACAACAAACAGCACTTCATCCGGTTTTCTGAGCTGCCTATGCGGCAGTGAACATTCGGGGCGTGATTAGATCGCCTTCGTATGTTTCTGAGCTGCCTATGCGGCAGTGAACCTATTACTACGTTAAAGCGAACAAATGGCGCATTTCTGAGCTGCCTATGCGGCAGTGAACCATTACTTGACGACCGAGGTCTGTGTTTAAATTTTCTGAGCTGCCTATGCGGCAGTGAACGTACTTGATAGCAATCGTGCAGAGTCTGGGGATTTCTGAGCTGCCTATGCGGCAGTGAACTTGAAACGGTGCGCCGCGTAGTAACCCATCACTTTCTGAGCTGCCTATGCGGCAGTGAACATAACACGTCTCGGGGCGATCAGGTATTGAGTTTTCTGAGCTGCCTATGCGGCAGTGAACTCGTATCATTACAATCTAATCCCTTACGGGTATTTCTGAGCTGCCTATGCGGCAGTGAACAAGAGTATACACTCCTTATTGCTGCATTTTTAAAGAGCTTGCTAGCTTTTTTAGAGAAAAACCCTTTTTTCAATAGCAGGCGTAAGTCATTGATTTACT
>JAVERS010000026.1:0-34913 GCA_034007015.1 Desulfuromonadaceae bacterium | reverse complement strand
ACAGGTCTGCCATGATGTCTGTCATAGTGTCGTATTATGTGTGCATAGAACTTAAAGCAACTTAAAGCGCTTGCATGGAAGACTCCGTTCCAAGGTGTCAAGAAGTCGTGATAGGAATTGCGATATATGTAAAAGGTGCATGCACCCTGCCTAACTAAATTCCCAGCTTATGTTGTGGAATGTCCGGCGTTTGTTTCGGCATCTTCAGCTTCATTTTATGCGGTGAAGCAATGCCTAGGTGAAAATATAAAATGACGTTCTATAATTGTCAAGATGATTAGTACAAATTTCGTATGCAATATGTTTTAGCGCCCCAACTCTGTCTTTTGGCGGACAAAAATGGAAAGCATGGTGTTATGGCGCAGAGCTTTCGATGTGAGATAAATAAGAGAGTCAAGCGTGAACTTCAGCATATATAGACTGTATATATACGCATGCTGTGATACTGTTTTACTTCACATATGATCATGCGGATTTTACTATCTCCCTAATCAGACTCGTAGCATAGCTCCCGGCGGGTAGAGCGAACTCCACCTGTAGGCTGCCATCTTCCGGAGCAGTGCAGTTAAGTCCCGGTGCATGTACCCGCAGCGGACGACGTTCTGCGCTGAGTTGCAGTCCGTTCAAGGCGCCATACTGTGCATCAGTCAACCCTTCCTTGTCCAGCAGTGCTGCTTCCAATATTCCCGTCTGTCCCTGGGCAAGCATAGCTTTCTTCCCGGGTAGCAGTCCGGTTGGGCTTATGTCTAATTGATCTGCGCGTTTTTGCTCTTGCTGCGGATCTTCCACCCGAAAACACGCGCCACTTGCGTGGATGTATGCAATATCTCCGGGAAGAAGAACGTCAAGGGAGTCAAGGCGCATCTGCACCTGGCGGTCAAATACTTCAGACTGGTATGCGCTCAGATAAAGGCGCAGGATATTCTTGTTTATGCTCAACACCGCTTTTTTTGCGCTAGCACCGCCACGTAGAGCCTGAAGCAGACGTCGTTCATCGCGCATCCGGCGCGGCATTACCCGAATGGCCTGCTCCAAGTCTCCATGTTTAAATGCCACGGCCGCAGCGTGCCAGTGTTGGTTGGTGATGGTGGCAGGATCACCGATGATTTCGTGGAGCGCAGCGTCAAAGTCGGCGCGCAGAATTGCCTTGCCAATTATGTGGTTGTTGCCTCTGCTGCCGTAGCGCTGGGGTCCGAAAAAATTTGGGATGCCAGTATGTTGGAGGGCGTGAATAATGTCGAGAGCGCGTGCGGAAGCGGTGGGCTCCACTCCTCGGATCTTTATTTTGAAGCGGTTGCCGTGCAGATGTCCGAGGCGCAGTTTGTTGGTGTGCCTTTGGATCTTAAGGATCTGAATATCTGGCCCAAGCTCCAGCGCGTGCAGCGTTGCTTCATCGCTACCATCCACTGAAAACCACTGTCTGGTGGTGGCGCGATTGTCCTTGAGTCCGGCGTAGCCGATATCTCTGTTTTTGATCTTCAGCCGCTGTATAAGTTGTTGCACTACATGCATGGTACTGCAGTTGCGTTTTTCAACCCATAAATACAGGTGGTCTCCGCTGCCGCTGGGCAGATACGCAGGGATCTCTTCAACGTAGAAATCCTCTGGGGTGTGTTTGATCTCCCCGCCGGTGCCGGGAAACGTATGCGTCAGATATTGTTGCATGCCGGCCTCGCGTGTGGGTCTGGTTCAAGTCCTTGGCGGCAGCGAAAGCTGAGTTCTAACTCCGGCATATGGGCGCGCTGCAGGTCAAAGGCAGGATTACGCTGACGGTGGATGTAGTGGATTGGTAGCCCCTGCTCTTTGAAGCGCTGCATATAGCGCGAGGAGGGATAGTTATCGAGCGCGTAGGTCAGTGGCGCGTGCAAGCGATTGACAAAGTGAGGCATCTCTTCCAGAGTCATGGCGACCTCTACAGCATAATCTTCGACATCGGTGGAAAAATATAGTTCCCCTTCAGGTTCGAGAAAGTGTGCCAACTGAGTCAGAAAACGTTGGCTTGCTAGGCGCCGCCGCCGATGGCGTTTCTTCGGCCAAGGATCAGGGCAGTTGATATATACCGCGCACAACGCTTCAGTAGGGGCAAGATGGCTGAGCAGATGGCGTGCTTCTACGCGGATAACCCTGACGTTGTCGAGGTTGTAGCGTTCCACCCGTTTGCACGTTTTAAAGCACCCTTTGTTGTAGATGTCGATGGCAATAAAGTTTATCTCAGGGAACTGGCGTGCCCGCTGAACAATAAAGTCACCAGTACCACAGCCAATCTCCAGCGCCAGAGGACGCTTGTGTTTGAACAGGGAGTGAAAGGTGTCTATCTGAGGCAGGGTCGATGGATCAAGAAATATCGGCGAGGTTATTTCGATAACGCGTTGAGTCATGGCAGTTGGTTCCAGTGGCTGCGGAGTTGATGCTCCAAGTAGACAATATGAGGTGGTTAAAGCGCCTGAACCTACCACATGGCTGGCCTGAATTCAACGCGGCAAAGTATCCAAGAACACTATGTGTAACACAGATTAATTCACCTCCTGTTTCAACCTCAGATTATGCTAGTATCTCAGCCGAGCGAGTAAGCGTTGTTCTGGGATAACAGTGCAGGCGACACGCGCCTTCCCCGTGGGTGCCGCAAACCCCGACCTACAAGCCCAGGTAAGCAACTGGGACTTTAAATAGTTACCGCTAACAAAAAGAGGTTAGATGACAAAGTTGCAGGAGTTTATCGGATATACCAACAGTTTTGTGTGGGGTCCGGTGATGTTGGTGTTTTTGGTGGGAACTGGGGTGCTCTTGACCCTGCGCCTAAGAGGAATTCAACTTCGATGTCTGCCCGAAGGGTTGCGTCTGGTATTCAGTGGTCGCGAGGTCTCCGATGCTGCAGGAGATATCTCCTCGTTTCAGGCTCTAACTACGGCGCTTGCCGCCACCATCGGCACGGGCAATATTGCCGGAGTGGCAACGGCACTGTATTTAGGTGGCCCTGGTGCCATCTTTTGGATGTGGGTGTGTGCAGTATTTGGCATGGCCACCAAGTTTGCCGAGGCGGTGCTGGCAGTTCACTTTCGTCGCCATCTTCCTGATGGCACCATGCAAGGCGGACCCATGCGTTACCTCAGCGAGGGGCTGGGGTTGCCGTGGCTGGGGATGCTCTTTGCCCTCATGGGGAGTATCGCCGCATTTGGGATCGGGAGTATGGTGCAGTCTAATTCGGTGGCGGTGGCGCTGGAAGCGACGTTCTCTGTGCCGCCTGCATTCACCGGAGTAGCTTTGGGGCTCCTATGTGCCCTAGTTATCCTCGGCGGTATCCGCCGGATTGGGCGCGTAACTGAAAAAATGGTGCCGCTGATGGCGCTGGTGTATGTGGTTGCAGCCCTCATAGCCCTAGGGTTCAATGTTGAAGCTGTCCCCGCAGCGCTAAAGATGATTTTTACCCATGCTTTCACCCCTGCGGCAGGAAGTGGCGGTTTTGCCGGAGCTAGCGTAGCGATGGCGATCCGTTTTGGGGTAGCGCGTGGGGTGTTTTCCAACGAGGCTGGCCTTGGGAGTGCCCCCATCGCCCACGCCGCCGCCCGCACCAATAGTCCGGTGCGTCAGGGTCTTGTCGCCATGACGGGGGTGTTCTTTGATACCATCATTGTATGTAGTCTCACAGCTCTGGTAATTCTCACCTCCGGAGTTTGGGATGGAGGGGAACAATCAAGTGCCCTTACGGCGCTGGCATTTGAAACCGCCATCCCCGGGTTCGGGGCGATATTTGTCACCTTTGGGTTGGTGGTGTTTGCATATTCCACCATGTTGGGATGGGCGTACTATGGCGAGCAGTGCATCGAGTATGTTTTTGGCATCAGGGCGCGTACTCCATACCGTTTTCTATTCTGCGGCGTCATCACCTGGGGGGCGTTGCAGAAGGTAGGCTTTGTGTGGGATATCTCCGACACCATGAACGGTGCCATGGCAATCCCCAATCTTATCGGCCTTGTCGGTTTGTCGGGATTGGTAGTACGCCTCACGCGCCAGCACTTCAGCCAGGGAGAACGCGCACGTGAGTGATGCCAACTCTTCTACACCTGCGCTGGAGCAAACTGTTGCCGAAGTTGCGGTGTTTGCACCGCTCCCGCATCCCTTGAGCTATGCGATCCCGCCGGAGCTTGAAGCACTCTTGCGTCCCGGAATGCGGGTGCAGGTTCCATTGGGACGACGCACTGTTATCGGCGTCGTGCTTGCACTTCATCCGCCGCAGCCACAGAAGTGGGAGCTTAAAGCGGTGCGCGCGTGTCTGGATTCGGAGGTTGCGGCTCTCGACCCTGCCAGTGTTGCGTTTATGCAGCGGGTAAGTGCGTATTATGTTCATCCCCTTGGGCTGACTCTGAAGACCGCGCTTCCCGCTGGGCTCACACAACAGCAAGCTCCAGCGGAAAAACAGGAAGTATCCTACCGCCTTAGTGGAACCGAAAGCGAGGTGCGCGGCGCGAAGCAACAGGCGCTGCTTGACTTCATCCGCATCCGCGGTGAGGCGCATATGGAGGATATTCGCGCCAGCTTTTCGCAGCCCCATGCCTCTCTAAAACGTCTGGAGGAGAAGGGGTTAGTGCAACGCCAGGTGAGTAGTACCAGCCGCGACCCATTCGCAGGGTTAGAGGTTGCGTCGGATGTAGCTCCAACCCTTGCGCCGGAGCAGAGTTCTGCCGTAGAGGCAATTTGTGCCTGTACTGGGGAGAACGCTGCGTTTGCTCCGTTTTTACTTCATGGGGTTACCGGGAGCGGAAAAACCGAGGTATATCTCCATGCCATTGCCCACGTGGTGCAGATATTGAAGCAGCAGGCATTGGTGCTGGTACCGGAGATCTCCCTCACACCTCAGCTCGTAAAGCGCTTCCGTGCTCGTTTCGAACAGCAGGAAATCCGCATTGGGATTCTCCATTCCGGCATGAGTATCGCGGAACGCCATGACATTTGGCGCGAGATAAACCACAACCGGATCGATATCGTGATCGGGGCACGCTCCGCGGTTTTTGCCCCTCTGCAGCGTCTCGGTATGGTGGTGGTGGATGAGGAACACGATGAAAGTTACAAGCAAGGGGAAGGGTTGCGTTATCATGCGCGCGATCTTGCCCTGCTGCGCGGACATATGTTGCAGATTCCGGTGGTACTTGGAAGTGCGACTCCAGCTCTGACAAGTTTTGTGCGTGCACGTGATGGGCACATGACCCTTCTGAGTCTCACCCAGCGCGCCATGGAGCGCCCTATGCCGGTGGTGGAGGTGGTCGATCTGAGTGGGGTCAAGCAACCCTGTGTGTTGGGAGAGCAGTTGCTTGCGGCGTTGGAACAGACTCTGGATGCGGGAGAGCAGGCGCTCCTGCTTCTGAATCGGCGCGGCTATTCCCCCTATCTGATCTGCCGCGAGTGTGGCACCACCTTTCGCTGCCCCAACTGCGATATCACCCTCACTTGGTATCGGAGTCAGACGGTGTTGAAATGCAATTACTGTGACTATAGCCAGGCCCCAACCGAGGCGTGTCCCACCTGTGGCGGGAGCACTATCGAACCTCAAGGAGTGGGTACCGAACAACTGGAACAAACTCTGCAAGAACATTTTCCTGCGGCAAATATTGCACGCATGGATCGCGACTCAACCCGTGCCAAGGGGTCACAACAGCGCTTGATGGAGCAGATGGAAAGCCGCGCGGTGGATATTCTGGTGGGGACGCAGATGATTGCTAAAGGGCATGATTTTTCCGGTGTAACCCTGGTGGGAGTGATCGATGCAGATGCGGCGCTGAATTTCCCCGATTTTCGGGCGGCGGAGCGCTGTTTCTCGCTTTTAGCGCAGGTGGCGGGGCGCGCCGGACGCGGCTCCATGCCGGGGCGGGTGCTGGTGCAGACCCGGACGCCGGATAATCCGGTGCTTGAGTGTGCGCTTCAGCACGACTACCATGCGTTTTGTCGGCAGGAGTTGCCGATGCGCGAAATGCTCGGCTACCCCCCCTATGGCTATCTGGTGAACATGGTATGTTCCGGTCTGAATCGCACCGAGGTGGAGAAGAGTGCAGAGCGTTTAGTCAGACAGCTTCAGCACCACTCCGAGGTGGAAGTGCTCGGTCCTGCTCCTTGTCCGCTGTTTCGCTTACGCAACCGCTTTCGGGTGCAGGTGCTTCTCAAAGCACCGCAGCGCTATCTCTTGCGCCAGGTGCTGGAACGGGTACCTGAGTTGCAGGGGGCGTTGCCGACGCGGGTGAGTTTGATGGTGGACGTAGATCCGCTGGATATGATGTAGGGATAGAAAGGGAGGCAAAAGAGGTATAGTGAGGAGGGGATGGAGCCGTGATGCCCAACTCCAGGGACGCATAAACTCGTCCTGAGGCTTGACTGGCTCTATCCGTGAGCCAGACACCCTGCCGTTGGGCACCACGGCTCTATCTAACTTAGGAGGATGGAGCCATGATGCCCAACTCCAGGGACGCATAAACTCGTCCTGAGGCTTGACTGGCTCTATCCGTGAGCCAGACACCCTGCCGTTGGGCACCATAAGCCCCTGTTGTTAGTGGATGGATAGTTACAAGATGGGGATTACAATGATGAAAAAGGATATTACACAGTTGATTGCAAATAAAACTTCTCCAAAGGTAACAACCTATGTGGGAATTGTATTGCTGGCCGTGGGCCTGTTCTACCTCGGTGGCTGTGCGCCAATCCCACCCCCCACAGTGATCGAAGATGCCCCCGCGGCATTTCAGAGTAGCTGGGACAATATCCCTGGATGGAAAGAGGATCACCATGCTGAGGCGTTGGCGGCGTTTCAACGTAGTTGTACCGCGCTGAGGTATAAGGATGAGTGGGTGGAGGTGTGTGCACGAGCCGCCACTATCCCACACGATTCAGACGCGGCGCGCACCTTCTTCGAGTGCTATTTCACCCCCTGGCAACTTCAAAATGCTGACGGGAGCCAAGAGGGGACCATAACCGGATATTACGTTCCCGACATAGACGCAAGTTGTGAGCCCGATAGCACCTATCGTTACCCTATATTCTCCCGCCCCAAGGATATGCTGGTGATCGATCTGTCTGATGTATATCCAGAACTGGGGAAATACCGCCTGCGGGGGCGTGTCGAGGGGACGCGGGTGGTGCCGTATTGGGATCGTGCCGCAATTGAATCGGATCATGCGCGCATTGACGCTGACCCCCTGTTCTGGGTACGTGATCCGGTAGAGCTGTTTTTTCTACACATTCAGGGCTCTGGGCGGGTAAATCTTGCGGATGGGAGCAAGGTGATGATCAATTATGCAGATCAGAACGGGCATCCGTATCGCTCCATTGGCAAGCTTCTGCTTGAGCGCAATGAAATGACCCGCGATCAGATGTCAATGCAGAACATTGCGCGTTGGGGGGAGGAAAATCCACATAAAATTCATACCCTCCTCAATGAAAATCCCAGCTACGTGTTTTTTACCCCGCAGCCTATGGATGAACCTACTCCACCTGGAGCCCAAGGGGTGCCCTTGACGTCGCGGCGCAGTCTCGCGGTGGATCGGAGCTATGTTCCACTGGGAGCACCGGTGTTTATCGCTACGCGCTGGCCCCGGGAAGACAAGCCGCTACAGCAGCTTATGGTGGCGCAAGATACTGGCGGGGCTATCAAAGGGCGCGTGCGGGGAGATTTTTTTTGGGGTGTGGGCGATGATGCAGGCTGGCATGCTGGAGCAATGAAATACCCAGGACGTATGTGGGTGCTGCTTCCGAACGGGGTTGCCCCAGCGCAGATCCGGCTTTAATTAGGCAGGGATCCCGCAGGCCCTTGTTGACCAATGGCGCAGGTTTTAATAGCATACGAGGCGTGAACACCCGGACGTAAGGAAGGGGACGCTCCGCTATGGAAGGGGACGCTCCGCTATGGAAGGGGACGCTCCGCTATGGAAGGGGACGCTCCGCTATGGAAGGGGACGCTCCGCTATGGCGCGTCCCCTTTTGCAGCATCAATCTGTGGGTAACGCGTTACAAATCTGCAATTTTAAGAACAATCTTGCCGAAGTGCCTATCTTCTTCCATCATCTGATGCGCTTCTACCACTTCATCAATGCTGAATTCCCGCTCAATGATGGGGACAATAGTGCGGTCTGCAAACTTCGGCAGAGCGCGACGCGCGAATTCCGCAATAATTTCCCCTTTTTCCTCTACCGGGCGCGAACGCAGCACGGAACCAATAATCTGCTGACGTTTAACCATCATCAGCGCCAGGTTCAGCTCCGCCTTGATACCGCTGATAACCCCAATAATGATGAGCTTCCCCTTGTAGCCCAGGGATTTCATATTGGGGCTTAAGTATTTAGCGCCCACATGGTCCAGAATGACGTCTACCCCTTTTTTAGCTGTGAATTCTTTCACTATATCGGCAAAGTCTGGATTTTTGGTGTAGTCAATCACCAGATCAGCCCCGAGCTCCTTGACGCGCTCGATTTTTTTCGGACTGGCAGTTACGATCAGCTTTGCGTTCGGAGTCAGCGCTCCAGCTAGCTGGAGCGCTGCAGTATTAACTCCGCCACCACCGCCGTGGAAGATTGCAGTTTGCCCATCCTGGAGTTCGCCAAGCATGAACACATTCAGGAACGCAGTGATATAGCTTTCGCACACGCACGCAGCTTCAGAAAAACTCATACTTTCGGGAATAGGCATTACGTGGACAGCATATGCCACGGCGTACTCAGCGTAGCCCCCACCGCCAACCAAGGCTATTACTCGATCACCGGGATTCCAGCCACTAACATCAGAACCAACCTCCTCTATAATTCCGGCAACTTCGAGACCAAGGATCTCAGAATCACCCGGCGGAGGAGGGTAGTTGCCAGCGCGCTGCACCAGGTCAGGGCGGTTGATACTTGTTGCGGCTACTTTTATCAGGACTTCGTTGGCTTTGGGGGTGGGTTTGTCAATTTCACCCACCGAGAGCACTTCGGAACCGCCGAATCCATCCATTAATACGGCTTTCATGTAATAAACCTCCTGTAGTTGAATGCATAAGCAAGGGGTAACTGCACTGAAGCTTGCAGCTACATGTCTAATGCGGATAGTTGCAGAAATAGAACGCTGTGTCAATTGTGATGCTTGCGGAACAACATCAGATGTAGAAGCTAGGCAAAAAAACACTGAATATTAGTGCGTGCAGTGGGGCGTAGTTTGCATCCCAAGGGTGGAAAAGCATTGTAACAACCCCGCGGGGGATATTTTGTACTACCGTCAATTATAGGGAGGATGTTTCATTGTGCAACTGTGGGCGCTTTCTTAGGGCTTAAACCGATAGCCCTTGCCGCGTACAGTTATAAAATGGCGTGGGTGGGCGGGGTCAAGTTCAAAGTATTTGCGCAGCCGCACGATGAAATTGTCTAAGGTGCGGGTTTCGGTGTTCGGTGCCATCCCCCATACCGCTTTAAGTAAAAATGCACGTGACAATACCTCACCCTGATGCTCAATGAAGAGGCGCAATATGCGCAATTCTAATTCGGTAAGGACAAAGGTGATTGATGAGTTGGTGGTTTCTCCATTTGCAAGATTGATGCGCCACTGATCGAGTTCAAAGACAGCAGCGGTGGGTTTGGTGCGATACCACTCCGCGCGGCGCAACATCCCACTTACGCGCAGGAGCAGTTCCGAAAGGTTGAACGGCTTGGTAAGGTAGTCATCCGCACCACTACTCAGGCCGTCCACTTTATCTTGCTCACGTCCCATTGCGGTTAGCATCAGTATCGGGAGTTGCTGATCCAGCGCGCGAATATGAGCACACACATCAAGCCCGTCAGAAGAGTCGGGGAGCATCCGATCCAGAATTACTAAGTCAAAATGTTGCTGCCGCAGTTGTTCCAGCGCATCCCTGGCGTTTTCCACATGTACCACGGTGTAGTTTTCCCGTGCGAGATTAAATAGAATCCCCTTGGCGATGTGGCTTTCATCCTCAACAAGTAAAATATGTTTATTTGCCATCTGTTTCTCCCTCTTTCTACCTAATCCGCGTGGGTTTCAAGCACTGGGAGCTTGATGGTGACGCTACACCCGCGGTCGCGTCCGGCACTGTCGAGGCGAATCTGTGCTTTGTGGCGTTTAACCAGAGCTTTGACAATAAACAGTCCAAGGCCAGTCCCTTTGACGTTGTATTCCCCCTGAGGACGGCGGTAGAACATGCGGAATACGCGGCGTTGCTCTTCCGTTGGAATTCCGCGCCCCTGGTCGCGCACTTCCAAAACCGCAAAGCTACCTTCGCGCCGCAGGCTAACATGGATTTGCGCTGGGGGGTTGGAGTATTTGAGTGAGTTTTCCAGCAGATTGCGCAACACAATACCAAACGTATCTGGATCTAGACGGGCATAAATTTGTGGATCGATGCTGGAACTGAGTTCCAACGCTTCATGTTGTTGTTTGCCCCATTCGTTCACATACTCGGTGACAAATTCAGACAGATTACACGGACGTAACACAAGGCGCCATTTGCTCTGCTCCAAGCGGTTAGCTGTGAGCATCTTGGTAATGAGTTCATCCAGGCGCTGGGTGTCGCTGATCATGATGGAGACAAACTCATCCAGTTGCGCGTCCGCGGGGTGATGGCGCTGAATGGTTTCCAGATGCAGTTGCAGAGATGCCACTGGGGATTTCAGCTCATGTGTGACTTGGGAGATAAAGTAGCGCTGCTCCCGATTGAGGGCGAGTTGGCGCCGCCAGTAGAGAAAGATAACGTAGACTCCGCCCAGTATTACAAGTAACAGCAAAAGCCCCTCAATCAGAATAATCCAGTCGATGCTGGGGCTGAACAGTTCGGGGCCGTATTCTTCTGTTGCGCTGCGAAACTTATGATGACTCCCGAGAAACCAGTAGATCCAGAAAACCACGATCGCGATCCAGCAACATTGAATCGCAATAAAAGCCAGCAGAGGGCTGAGTGCCGGTTTTTGTAACTTCATCGAAATCTCCCCTGAGGGCGTATGGTGGAGTAAATATTTGTGCTTAGTGGGCGGTTAGCGGGCAAACAATACCTGCTGTGCGGACCTCTATCACACTGTGTTTCCATAAGTCGGTTAGCTTTTGCATAAAGAGTATAATTCACTTTGATCTGTTCCTGTGTTCAAGTTTTACATAAGTATTACATCAGCTTGCCTCAACATTTGTTACCATTTCAAAGCTACCGTAAACAGATATAGCGTCCATATTACCTCAGTTTGTTCACACTTAACGCTGTGTTTAGTGCAGCCAGATCGCAGTTAAACTATTCAGTCTATTCAGTCTATTCAGTAAACAGTGCCAAGGAGTATGAAGTTATGATGCCATTGACCATAGGAAAATACCAGATTCCCTTTCCCATTATTCAGGGAGGCATGGGGGTACGCATCTCTGCGGCCAATCTTGCGGGAAACGTGGCACTGTGTGGCGGTGTTGGCCTCATTGCCACTGCCGGTTTAGCTCTTAACAGTAACCGCTATACGGGAAAAAACTTCTTTAAAGCCGATGCTGAAGCGCTTAAAGACGAACTGCGCAAAGCGTATGAAATTGCCCCTGATGGGATCATTGGCACCAACTGCATGGTGGCGGTGAGTAACTACAATGACATAGTACGCGCCAGCTGCGAAGGGGGGGCGAAGGTTATTGTTTCCGGTGCCGGACTCCCCATGAATCTGCCTTTACTTACAGCAGACTATCCAGATGTGGCGCTGATCCCCATTGTGTCTTCGTGTAAAGCCGCCGAGTTGATTGCACGCAAGTGGCATAAAAGCTATCAGCGTCTACCCGATGCGGTAGTGGTGGAAGACCCCGATACCGCAGGGGGACACTTGGGGGAAAAGCTCGAAAACATCGGTTCCGGTGCCTACGACCAGTACGCCACCGTGCGCGCGGTGAAAAAATACTTCCGCGAGAAGTGGGACACGGACATCCCTATCATTGCCGCGGGGGGGATCTGGGATCGCGCCGATGTGGAATATGCCTTGGAGCAGGGTGCAGATGGGGTGCAGATGGGGAGCCGCTTTGTGTGCACCGAAGAGTGCGATGCCGATCCAGCATTCAAGCAGGCATACCTTGACTGTAGCCAAGAAGATATAGGTTTGGTTATGAGCCCCGCCGGTCTTCCGGGCCGGGCGCTGAAAGCGAATATCGAGCAAATACGCGCGCATGATGTAGATAGGGGAATTCGCTGCCCCTCCGGGTGTCTAAAAAAATGTGCCTATCGCGATACCGGTGAGCGCTTCTGTATTGTGCATGCCCTCGATCGGGCGCAAAAAGGAGATCGGGACACAGGTCTGATCTTCTGTGGTACCAACGCGTGGAAAGCGGAGCGCATCGAAACTGTGGCCGAAATCTTTGACGAGCTTTTCGGTGAGATGAAATATCAACAGGTTAGCGGAAAGTGAAGCAATGAATAAGCGGGTGGCGGGTCCTCCACCCGAAAGGAATATCACCCTTATCGGTATGCCCGGTGCGGGCAAGAGCACCGTTGGGGTGGTGCTGGCAAAGAAGCTTTCACTCACTTTTGTGGATACTGATATCCTGATTCAGGCGCGTCAGGGGCGCTCGCTGCAGCAGATTCTGGAGAGTGACGGCTACAAAGAGTTGCGTCAGCTCGAAGAGCAGGAGATCCTCCGCCTCCAAGTTGAGCATAGCGTTATCGCTACGGGGGGGAGTGCGGTGTACAGTGCGCGCGCTATGGAACACCTGCAACGCATCTCCACCATCGTGTATCTCGATCTTCCTTATGCTGATATATGCCGCCGCATCCACGATTTTGCTACCCGTGGCATCGCGTGCGCGCCAGAGCAGAGTTTTGAAGAGCTGTATATCGAGCGGGGGCGGCTCTATCGCACCTATGCAGAAGTGACCATCTGCGAACCAAACGCCACCCAGGACGAGGTGGCGGATTTAATTATTTCCCAACTCCATAAAACCCATATGGGAACATATATGGGCGAGGAGGGCGAAGGAAATCAATTCTCCGCGCCGTAATTTTTTTCATATCATAAGATAAAAGACAGCAGTGGCTATCCGAAGTTTCTGGATAGCCACTGCTGTTTGGTCTCTTATCCCTGTTTTTCTTCCGCGTCACGTGTGGCGTGAATCTGCGCCAGAATCTGTGCACCCCCTTGGTCCAGGGTCAGCTGTGCAAGCTTGTGCCCTAAGTCCACGGCGTCTTCTTTGGGACCGCGCAACTCGTTGAAAATCTTTTGCTCTCCATCGAGACTGATAATCCCACCGTGGACTTTGAGTTCGCCGCTGTCGGTGTAATCTGCGGTGCAAAATGCGGGGATACTGCAACCCCCTTTGAGGGTCTTTAAAAATGCGCGCTCTGCATTGAGGCGGTATTCGGTGGCGGGGTGGTTGACGGCATTGCGGATCAGATCGCGCTTCTGTGCATCGAGATTGGCGGAAACCTCGATGGCGACGCTACCCTGCCCTACGGGGGGGATAAACTGATCTTCAGGCAGAACTTCAGCAATTAGATCATCATATCCCATGCGGTGTACCCCTGCGTACGCGAGAAGAATCGCATCACAGTCGCCCTCGTCCATCTTCCTGATTCTAGTCTGCAGGTTGCCTCGCATCTCCACCACCTTGATATGGGGGTAGTAGGCTTTAAGCATAGCGCGGCGGCGCACTGAAGATGACCCTACCGTAATGGAACGACTGCTATCGCCCAGGCGTAGATTTTTATCCCGACTCACCACCACATCATTGATTTGTTCGCGCACCGTGAAGGCGATAATTTCAAAGCCTGTGGGCAGCTCCGACTGCATATCTTTGGCGCTGTGCACCGCGATATCTATGTCGCCGTTGCGGAGCTGTTCCTCCAACTCTTCAGTAAAAACCCCCTTACTCCCTATCTTGGCAATGGATACATCCAGAATCTTGTCACCCTTGGTCTCTATTTCGACAATCTTGGTGTCCATTCCTGCCTTTTCGAGCAGGTCTTGGACATAGTATGCCTGCCATAGTGCCAGCTTGCTGCGTCTGGTGCCGATGTTGATGGTGTTGCGCATGTAGGGGTCTCCTTGGGTAGATTTAGAGGTGTATAGATATTAAAGTTAAAATGTTCGACCAAAATATTAGGCATAGTCGGTTAGTATATGTTGGCAGAAGAACATAAGCAACCGCGGCATTTTTTCAGGGAACAGGGCAAGTGTCAAGTTTGGCTTGAGAATTTCTGTGCCACGCGCGGTGTTTAGCCTCTGTTCGCGCTACGTTGCTAGGAGTGCCAATAAATAACTCTTTTCGAGGCCTAAGGGAACAGGCACAATAGCAAACAGGAGCCATGTTTTATCCAGAGCCGCCTACGCTGTGGTAGCCTCAATCAAATTGGCAATTTCGTATTCTTCCGTACGCTTTTTTCAGGGTCAATCTATGCCCAGGATGTCCAATAATGCATCTACCAACGTCCCTAGCATGTATGCGCTTTTAAGCATGTTCGCTCTACCCTTTTTTTGGTCTATTTTAAGGACGAAGTGTTCTTCGGCTTTGCAGATGTTGGTGCGCGTGGGGTTAGTGGGGATAGTGCTGTGTACGTGCGCATGCCAGAGTGCGGTGAGTCGTCTTGAGGCCGTGGATGCCGCTGCGCAGCGCGCTGTGGAAGAGCAGGGGTGGAAAAGCGGCGCGGATATGCAAAACCCGCTATACCGCAACCTGACCAGTACGCGCCATATTTTGCGACAGCGCCTGCTCGGCGAGCAGGGGTGGGGGGCGGAGCCAAGGGGAGGATATTTCCCCTCTGCTAGCGAAGCTGACACCGCAGGGAGCTCTGGCGCAGGAAAGGAAGATGCCGCATTGGTATTCTCGCTGGTGGATGCCCTGCAGGTCGCGGCGCAGTATAGTCGCGAGTTCCAGACCCAAAAGGAACGGGTGTTCAACGCCGCCCTTGGACTCGATCTAGAGGAGGAGCGCTTTCGCACCACGTGGGAGGGGTTGCTCTCCACCCTGTGGAGTACTGATAAGGGTACGGCTCAGCGCCGTACTGGATTGACCCACACCGCCGCTGGCGGGTTGGGGCAGCTATTTAAGAGCGGGGTCTCTTTTACCCTTGCGGCGGGGCTGGATCTGGTGCAGCTCCTGAGTGGAGAGCGCGTAGTTTCGCGCGGGATTGTTGCGGATACAAGCATTAGCATCCCCCTGTTACGTGGCTCTGGCGCAGATATTGTAACAGAACCTCTGACACAGGCGGAGCGGAATCTGCGCTATACCATGTGGGAATTCGAGCGCTATCGCCGCATGTTTGCGGTTGAGGTGGCAACGAACTATATGCAGGTGTTGGAAACCAACAACCAGGTGCGCACTGCGCGCGATAACTATGAGCGTCTAATTGAGGCACGGCAGCGCGCTACGCGGATGGCGGAGGCTGGGCGTTTGCCGGGAATTCAAGTGGATCAGGCGTTGCAGGATGAATTGCGTGCACGCCGCAGTTGGGTGGGCGCACGGCAGAACAGTCGCCAGCGCCTTGATCGTTTTCGGATTTTGCTCGGGTTGCCGCCCGATGCCAAGGTGCGCCTGGACGATGCAGAGCTAAAGCACCTGCAGGAGGTGATTAGCGCCACCCCGACAGGAGATGATTCCACCTATAGCGATCAAGATCCACCGCGCGCATTACTTGCCACTGCACTGGGACAGCGGCGCGACCTTCGGGTGAGCAACGCACGCTTGGAAGACAGTGAACGTGCTATTATGATGGCTGTGGATGCCCTGCGCGCCGAGGCAACTTTGCTTGGACGTGGCAGTGCAGGGGAGCGGCGCAGCTTGGCGCAGGCGGAGTTAGAGGATGCAAAGCTCCGCCCGCACCGTGGGAACTACTCGGCATTGCTAAGCCTTGATCTCCCCTTTGAACGCCATGCTGAAACGGTCGCGCTGCGGCGCGCGATTCTGGCGCGTGAGCAGCAACTGCGCCACCACGCCGGATTGGAAGATGAGATAAAGTATCAGGTGCGCAATGCCTGGGGGCAGATGCGCGAGGCACTCGAGACCATCCGCATTCAACAGCAGGCGGTAAAGGTGGCAAAACGCCGCGTCGCGAGTACGGGGCTATTCCTGAAGGCAGGGCGGATTCAGATGCGCGATCTTCTCGAAGCGCAGGACGCCTTAGTTGCGGCGGACAATGCCCTGGTGGCAGCACAGATTGAGTATCTGATTGCCGCGCTGCGTCTCAAACGCGATATAGGCGAGCTTGAGCTTGATTACCATGGCGTGCTTCGCGTTCCCTATATTCAACAAAACAATGGCACACAAGATGCGAAAGGATAGTTGCGCGTGACCCGACCCTCCTCACAGACCACCTCATCTGCCCTGTCATGGTGGCGCAATTATCGTCTGGTTGGTGTTGCTTTGCTGCTGTTGCTGGCTGGTATGACGCTGTGGTTGTGGCCTAGGTTTGAGGAGCGCGCTCCACACGGACAACGGGTGAGTGTGGCGGTAAAACGGGGGGATTTAACCATCAATGTGCTCACCGATGGTACCATCAAGCCGAGTGATCAGGTGGTTATCAGTAACACCATGGAAGGGCGCACCACCATCCTTTCGCTAGTGAAAGAGGGCACCATGGTGCAGCAGGGGGATCTCCTCATAGAGCTCGACGCGAGTGCGCTGGAAGATCGGCTAGTGGAACAGCAGATTCGGGTGCAGAATGATGCCGCTGATTATGTACAGGCACGTGAAAATCTCGAAGTGGTGAAAAACCAAGCGGCAAGTGATGTGGAACAGGCGCAACTGGCGCTGGAGTTTTCCCATGTAGATTTAGAGAAATATGAAAAAGGGGAGTACCCCGCCGCAGTAGATGAAGCGCGGGCGCGCATCGCCGTAAGCCAGGAAGAGTTGCGGCGCGCCGAAGAGCGCCATTCGTGGTCGGAGGTGTTGTTTGAAGAAAAATTCCTCTCCCAGACCGAACTCCAAGCCGATGCTTTGGCGGCGCAGAAGGCACGCCTGGATCTGGATCTGAGCCGAGGAAGGCTCGAATTGCTGCGCGAGTACGATTATCCACGCCGGATCAAGGAGTTACGCGCGGAAGTGAAACGCACCTCAATGGCGTTGGAGCGGATCAAACGCAAAGCTGGCGCGAATGTGGTACAGGCGGAGGCGAGCTTGATGGCGAGGGAAGCGGTGTTAGAACAGAGTCGCACCCGGCTGGAGAAAATAAAAACCGAAATCAGCAAAACCCAGATTCGCGCCCCGCAAGAGGGGATGGTGGTATATGCCACCTCCACTAAGGCAAATTGGCGCGGCAATGTCGAGCCCCTAGACACGGGGCAAGAGGTGCGTGAACGGCAGGAGTTGATCTATCTCCCTTCGTCCAAAGCCAAAGCAGTGGAAACCAAGATTCACGAATCAGACTTGCAGCAGGTGCGCGTGGGACAACAGGCGATCGTACGGGTTGACGCCCTGCCGCAGGAGATCTTCAGCGGCAGGGTAATTAATATTGGTGTGTTGCCCGATGCTACCAGCGCATGGCTGAACCCAGATCTGAAACTCTTCAGTGTGGATATCAGCCTAGAGCATGAACATGAACAACTGCGCTCTGGCATGAACTGCGCGGTGGAGATTATCCATTCTGAACTTGAGGATGTGCTGTTTGTTCCGCTGCAGGCAGTGGTGCTGGAGCAAGGGCACCCATATGTGTATACAGCGGGGAGCGATGGCGCACCAGTGCGTGTTCCCGTGCAGATTGGCGCTGCGAATGCCCACCATGTGCAGATTCTTGCAGGAGTAGAGGAACAGGAACGTGTGTTGCTCAATCCGCCCCTGGCACAGGGGCGCTGAATGAAGTCCACGCCGCTCATAGAGCTGAAACACGCCGGGCGCACCTACGCCCATGGCGGGGGAGCGGTGCATGCGCTGCGTGACATTAACCTGCAGCTCTATGCGGCGCAGAGTTGGGCGATTCTGGGTGCAAGTGGTTCGGGGAAGAGCACCCTTCTTAATATTCTGGGATGTCTAGATCGGCTGGATACCGGGGTGTACAAACTTCAAGGGACAGATATTACCCATATGGATGATGCTGCCCTGAGCGAGGTGCGCCTGCGGACCTTTGGGTTTATTTTTCAAAGTTTCAATCTTCTGCCGCAGCTCAACGTGTTGGAAAACATCGAACTCCCTTTGTTTTATATGCATACCGAGGCGCGTGCCGCGCGCCAGCGCGCAGAGGAATTAGCACACACGGTGGGGTTGTATGAGCGCCGCACTCACCGCCCCACGGAGCTCTCTGGCGGACAGCAGCAGCGTGTTGCCATCGCGCGTGCCCTTGCTAATGATCCAGCGATTATTCTTGCAGATGAACCCACTGGAAACCTCGATACGCGCACCAGTGTGCAGATAATGGAGCTCCTGATGCAGCAGCTTGACTTGGGTAAAACGTTGGTAATGGTGACCCATGACCACGCTCTGGGGCAAACCTGCAGCCATAGGATAGGGTTGCGCGATGGTGCCATTATAGAGGAACTCTATGCTTAGAGCGCTACTGTTGGGCTTCCACAAAGATCTGCTTTCCGGGGTAAAAAACCTGCGCCTCCATGCGCTCCGTTCGTTGTTGACCGTGTTGGGGATGGTGTTCGGGGTTGCCAGTGTAATTGCGATGCTTGCTGTGGGGCGCGGCGCGGGGCAGCAGGCTTTGGAGCAGATTCGTCAGTTTGGCAGTGATGTTGTGGTGCTCAATTCCACCAAGGATGTGGCGGAGGAAAAGTCGGGCCAGAGGCGCGCATTTCTCAACGTGTATGGTATAACCTACGCCGATGCGGCGCGCATCCACGCCACTATGCCCCATCTTGTCCGGGTAGTGCCGGTGAAGTTTCGGGCCGAACAGGCAATCGCAGCGCAACAGCGCCATGAAGTGCGCCTGGTGGGAACCACGCCAGATTGGTTTGCTCTGGTGCCTAGATCTCTGGTGGCAGGGCGCTATCTGAGCGATCTGGATCAAGAGCGTGGCAGTAGAGTGACGGTAATTACGGAACAGGTGGCGCGCCGTCTCCTCCCTGCGCGCGCAGTGCTGGGGGAACATATCCGCGTTGGAGGATCCTCCTACACCGTGGTTGGGGTGGTGCGTAGCAGTGAAGGCGGGAGCGCGGGCAAGGCCCCGGATCAAGCCTATGATGTGTATATCCCGGTAACCACTTTTCGACGCAATGTCGGTGATGTGCGTCTGCAGCACGTGGGGGGCACCACGGTGCGCGAGAAGGTGGAATTGCAGCAGATACTGGTGCAACTTGAGGATGAAACCCAGGTTGAACCTGCGGCGGCAGTGCTTGAGGGGCTGGTGGAGCGCTTCCATAAAAAAAAGGATGTAGAGATATATGTACCGCTGGCTCTGTTGCGTCAGGCGGAGCAGACTCAACGTACCTTCAATATTGTGCTCGGCACCATTGCGGGGATAAGTCTGCTCGTAGGGGGTATCGGTATTATGAATATTATGCTCGCATCGGTGACTGAGCGTACGCGCGAGATTGGAATTCGGCGCGCTATCGGCGCTAAACGGCACCATATCTTGCGCCAGTTTCTCACTGAAACCCTGGTGCTGTCCAGCTGTGGCGGGGCGCTTGGAATCGGGTTGGGGCTGTTGCTCCCCTGGCTCATTACCCGTTTCAGCGGTCTTGAAACCCTGGTAAGCATGTCTAGTCTGGTCCTTGCGCTGCTGATCAGCATGGGGGTTGGGATCGGTTTTGGATTGTACCCGGCGTTGCGTGCAGCGCGCCTTGACCCCATTGAGGCTCTTCGGCATGAATAAAACCAACCCAGATACCGCCGCGCAAGCGGGTAGTTTTATCCCCACCACGCGCGCAGAGATGGATGCGCGCGGTTGGGATCAACTTGATGTGCTGTTTATCTCTGGGGACGCGTATGTGGACCATCCCTCCTTTGGTGTTCCACTGCTGGCGCGAGTGCTCGAAGCAAAAGGGTGGCGCGTCGGCATCATTGCGCAGCCCGACTGGCGCGCCCCGGCTGCATTTCAGATTATGGGACGCCCGCGCCTGTGTGTGGCGATCTCCTCTGGGGCGATGGATTCCATGGTCAACCACTACACCGCCGCAAAAAAGGTGCGCAACGATGACGCCTATACCCCCGGTGGACGCGCGGGAGCGCGCCCCAACCGCGCTATAATTGCGTACACCGCTGCAGTAAAAGGGGCGCTGAAAGGGGTACCGGTAATTATTGGCGGCATTGAGGCCAGCTTGCGCCGTCTGGCGCACTACGATTACTGGAGCAATAAGGTGCGGCGCTCTATCCTGGTGGATAGTAAGGCCGATGTGCTGGTGTACGGGATGGGGGAGAAAGCGCTGCTCGAAGTGGTGACCCAACTCGACAGCGGGCGCCGTATTGAGGCGCTTACTCGGGTGGCGGGAACTGCATGGCTAAGCCCGGTGCCCGTGAGTGGGGAGCAGCTGCCTCCGTTTGCTGCCTTAGAGCATGATCGTGCCGCGTATGCTGCTGCATTTGCTCAGGTGCAGCGCAGTGGACACCAACGTCTGGTGCAAGAGCACGCGGGGCGCTATGTGGTGGTAAATCCCCCCACTCCGGCGCTGAAACAGCAGGAGCTCGATAAAATATATGCCCTCCCCTTTACGCGCCGCCCCCATCCCACATATACCGAAGCGATCCCTGCGTTTGAGCAGATACGCTGGTCTGTCACCAGTCATCGTGGCTGCCAGGGAGGGTGTGCTTTTTGCGCCATCAGTGCCCACCAGGGGCGCCTGGTGCAGTCGCGTTCGCCCGAATCGGTGTTTGCCGAGGTGGAGAGTATCGCCCACGACCCTGCATTTGGTGGGACCATAACCGATGTAGGTGGTCCCACCGCGAATATGTACGCCACCGCAGTGCGCGATACGCCGCGGTGTCAGCGTTGTAACCGCGAAAGTTGCCTTCATCCGCAAATTTGCGCCAACCTCGATCTCGACGATAGCTGTGCGGTGGCGCTGTTGCGCCGCCTGCGCGATATTGATGGGGTGAAGCATGTGTATGTCGCCTCGGGGGTTCGTTACGATCTCCTTGCGCGCCAACCCGCATACCGTCAGGAGCTGTTTCGGCACCATATTGGCGGGCTTCTGAAGGTTGCGCCTGAAGCTATGAGTCCCGGATTACTCAACCACATGCGCAAACCTGCACCGGAGCTGTTTGAAGAGTTTTTGCGGGAGTTTCATACCACCCAGCGCCGTCTGGGGCAACGTTGTGGGGTGGTGCCGTATCTGATGGCGGGACACCCTGGCAGCACCCTTGAGGATATGTTCAACACTGCTCTGGCTCTACGCCGAAACCGCCTGAAGGTGGAGCAAGTGCAGGAGTTTACCCCCACGCCCGGCAGCCTTGCTACCTGCATGTACTACACCGGTATAGATCCTTTGCGCAACGAAAAGGTTGCCGTGTGCCATGATCCGCATGAACGGCGCCTGCAAAAAGCGCTTCTTCTTGCGCATCAGCCGGAGCAGCACCCATTGGTGCGCGAAGCACTGCGGCGCCTTGGGCGCGAAGATCAATTTCAGCAGGTTACCGGAGCCGGGGAAAAGGGAAAATCTGCGTTCTCTGCTAAAGGGCGGATGCCGATACGTAAAAAGGGGCGAGGGCGCAAGCCAGCGCGTTAATTATGTGTTAAAGTACCATTCATCTCATTGACTTTTCAGGTTTTTTCCCCTCAGGATGGACTCTGTATGCGCCATGTACACGCCATTATATGTGCCAGCATTTGTGCCACAATTAAGCTTTTTGCTGATCTCTGCTGCTGGTATCGGCGTTTGTTCCGTGGTCAGTGCCCACTTGCACTTGTAGTTGCCTTATGGGTGGGAGCAGTGTTTCTTCTGTGTCCAGTGTCTGTTTATTCCAACTCTCTTGAGCCGCCAACTGAGAATTCCGCCAGCCTCGAGCTCAGTGAGGCAGAGCGCGAATTTCTTCGCCTCCACAACCGTTTCAGGGTCCATGTAGAGCGGGATTATCACCCCTTTGCGTATGTAGAGCAGGGTTTAGCGCGCGGTTTTGGTGTGGACCTCACCAATATCCTTGCGCAGCGTCTCGGTATTGAGGTGGAGTATGTAACCGACCAGAGTTGGGAAGAAGGGGTGTCTCAACTGAAACGTGGAGGGGTCGATATTGTCCTCTCCATGATTGATACTCCGGCGCGGCGCGAGTTTGCCCATTTTATCACTCCGTTTTTAACTACCTACACCGGCATGGCGACACGTATTGAGGATCGGCGCAGTACGAATCTAGAGGAATTTGCGCGGCGCAATGTGGGGGTGGTCAAAGGTTACTGGCTCGAGAATGTCCTAGCGCTGAATTACCCCAACATAAATATAGTCACATTTTCTGACCATGTAGCAGCGCTCGAAGGGCTCGCTGCGGGGCGTGTGGATGCGGTGTTGTCGAGCAACCCGGTTCTTACCTATCACATTCGCAAACGCCAAATGCTCGGACTTGATGCGCGCCCCATCCTTGGTTCGCCTTATTTTCGTGCCACGATGGAAGGGTACGGAGTGCGTATCGACATGCCATTGCTTGCATCCGCACTGCAGAAGGGGCTTGAATCCACAGATCCTCATACCCTGGCAGAGCTGCGCCGGCGCTGGTTTATTGATCCAATTACGGCGCCAAATTCTCTGGGTTTGAGTGTAAAAGAGCGTCTCTATCTGGAGGATCTGGGAGAGTTGCGTCTGTGTGTGGATCCAAGCTGGATGCCGTTGGAGGGTATAGATCCACAGGGGAACTATACAGGATTAGGGGCAGATTATATTGCGCTGTTGGAAGAGCAACTCCCCATCCCTGTGCGTGTGCTACCTACAACATCATGGTTAGAAACGTTGGAAAAAGCTCAAGCTGGGGAGTGTGATATCCTTTCTCTGGTGACCCCCACCACCCAAGGGCGCGAATATCTCGATTTTACCCGTCCCTTTCTCCACCTTCATATCGTGGTGGCAACTCGGGGGGAAGAACTTTTTATTGAAGATCTTCGCCAGATGAGCGGTCGACGTCTGGGCTCGACGCGCGGACATGCGACCACAGAAGAGTTTCGACGCCGCTACCCTAGCATGGATTTAGTGGAGGTTGAAACCGTTGCAGAGGGGGTGCGCAAGGTACAGAGCGGTGAGCTCTACGGCTTTATTGGTACCGTTGCTGCGATTGGCGAAGCGATTCGAACCCAGGGACTCAGCGATGTGAAGATCTCGGGGGGAGTTAACATCACTCTGGATCTGGGGCTCGGGGTACGCAAGGGCGATCCGCTCCTGCGGGATATCCTTGATCGCGCTATTATCGCCCTCGGTCCAAACGAGGGGCCGCGCCTGTATAACCGCTGGGTTACGGTTTCCTATCGTCCTGGGGTAAATGTATGGATTGTGGCGCTGTCTGGTATTGGAGCTGTCCTTTTGCTCGCAGGGTTTATATGGCGCAACCGGTATTTGGCCCAACTGCACCGCGAACTACTCTTGGCGCATCAGGAGTTGGAAGAAAAGTCACTCGAACTTAAACGTCTCTCGATCACAGATCCGCTTACGGGACTGTATAACCGGCTAAAAATTGAAACCAGCTTTGCCTACGAACGTGAGCGTCTGCAACGCTACTCAGGGGCGCTTTCGATTGTTCTTATCGACATTGACCATTTCAAGAAGGTAAACGATACCTTCGGGCATCATACTGGGGATCGGGTGCTGTGCGGCATCGCTGACACCCTGCGCCAGCGCATGCGAAGAAGTGACATCGTCGGACGCTGGGGTGGAGAGGAGTTTATGCTGATACTTCCACAGACAACTCTGACTGAAGCTGCGGCGCTGGCGGAGGATTTGCGTCACGCGATCACCCAGCTCGATTTCTCTCCAGTTCCACCCCAGAGTGCAAGCTTCGGGGTCGCCAGCGTCCATGCTGATGATGACAGTGGCGCTGCGGTATTTCAACGTGCGGACCGTGCCCTCTACCGCGCCAAAGATGGGGGGAGAAATATGGTTGTCACCGAAGAGGAGAATGTGTAGTTATAATGTTGGCATCAATGTATGTTAGAGGTGGAACGTTTTGGAGGGAGATAAGCGTATAATTGCAAAGGGCACAGCAGTGTACACCGAAACAAAACTGAAAATAACCATTCTAGGCTGCGGAACCAGCACTGGTGTTCCGGTGCTGGGATGTGCTTGTTCGGTCTGCACTTCGGAAGATCCGCGTAATCAGCGCACCCGCTCTAGCCTCATGCTGATGTGGAACAACCGCGTAGTATTGGTAGATACAGGCCCAGATTTGCGCGCCCAGTGTCTGCGTGAGAAGGTGAAGCGGGTGGATGGGGTTATCTATACCCATACCCATGCAGATCATGTCCACGGCATTGACGATCTGCGCCCCTTTAATGCCATCACCGGGGCGGAGATCGGTATCTACGGCGCGCGGGACACCGTGAGTCGCTTGGAACACACTTTTGCATATGCATTTAAGTGGAATGATGTGGATGGTTTTTGCCCGCGCCTACAATCCAACATTATAGATGACGCTTTTGATCTGTTCGGGCTGCGTATTGTCCCGGTCGAGTTGAAACACGGGCATGGAACTGTGCTGGGGTATCGCTTTGGAGGCCTGGCATACCTTACCGATTGCAGCGATATCCCTGCAGCGGCAGCAGCAAAACTGCTCAATCTAGAAGTGTTGATTATTGACGGATTGCGCTTTAGACCGCACGTAAGCCACTTAACTGTTGATGCGGCTATCGAGATCGGGCGAGAGCTTGGAGCGAAGCGCATTATTCTGACCCATTTAAGTCACGATGTTGACTACACACACCACAGCCAATACCTGCCTCCCGGGGTGGAGCTGGCTTATGACGGTATGCATCTGAGCCTGAAGGTTGCGCTTGAAGATGTCAGTACTGCACAGAGGTGAGAAATCAATGCATCAAGAGCTGCGCCTGCACGGGCATATTGACGACAGCATCGAATACTTTGTCACCGTCGCCGCCAGCGATGCTGGGCAAGCATATTTTTATGAAACCCAGGAAAATGGGTTGCGGGTTTTTGCCCCCGGTAGCGAAATTGTCCTCGACCGCACTGGTCTGACCCACTGGGGTAATGGTGGCAGCTTCTGCGAGTATATGTATGGGGTAGAGCAGCCCGTGGCAGATCTGATCAAAAAGGAGGTGGCAAATCGCCTGGTGTTGTTTGGTGCCGTGATTCAGCCCGATGGGGAGTTGTGTTTTTCCAACGAAACCTCCGGACGTATCCCCTACGATCAGATATTTACCGAAGGACACGCCTACAGTAACTGTTTTTTCTTTCTAACCGGGTCGGTGTACGGGGCGCTCAAAACCCAGCAGGAAAACATTCTCGGTCTGCTCGGACGTTCCCTTAAGCGTACTCCACGAGTTGGTGACCCCGACGACGCCCGTTTGGTAGATGAACTCTTCAGCTTCCTCGGACATCGCAGCCATTTTTATCTGGTGCGCCTCATCAATAAAAAACACAAAGCGTACGCCGATCTGTTTCGCAGTCTGTATTTCAAGTACCGCTCCATCCCCGACGGCGAATATCTCCATATCCAAAATCTGGCGCAGCGTCTAGGTGTGGAGGAAAATCAGCAGAAGCGGATCCGTATTGCGGAGATGTACGCGCACCGCGACAACCGCGCTATTGTGGATGAATACCGCAATATTCTGGTGGGGTGTTACCATCGTGGCAGTATCTCCCCGCAGGAAAATGCGCGTCTGAATCGCCTCAAAACCTTAGCGTTGCGGAATAAAATCCCAGGCGCGCTGTTTGAGCCTTTGGATCGCTGTCTTGGGTATGAAAAAATGGTGGAACTTCCGCGCGACTACATTGCGGAAACGCGGGAGATATTTTTTGGTCTTCTGCAGGAGCAGCGCCACCTTAATTTCCGCATCACCCGCGAAGACATCATCCATCTGTTGCACAACAAACGTCGCGCCATGCTCAATCGTGACCACACCTTTGACCAAATTCTGCTGGAGGTGAGCCGCCAGTGTGATGAAAGGGTGTATGCCGGAGCAGATGTCGGGATCATCGAGCAACTCACGTCGGTTCTTAACTATCTGGAGCACTACGAGTACTGTGTGGGGCAGATCAATAACATTGCGTTTATGCCCGGAGTGCGTATTGAAGCGCCTGTTATGCGCGAAATACAGCGGCGGTACCGCATTCTTGCGCGCCTCGATCAGGAGTTGCCGCATACGATGTTGTTTGACGACCTGTTGCGCAATCGCTTTGTGGGAAGGTTTGGGCGCCAGAAAGTTGAATCCTTACGTGCTGATCTAGCTTGTGGTGAAAAACTACACGTTTTGTGTGATCATCTGCATGAAATCTCGCAGCGTGAACAGCTGTATAATGAGATTCTGCACCAGGCCAAACAGCGGATTCACAAAACCTATATGTGTCATCTGCACCGCTACGCTTATATCCTGCTGAAAATCGAAATCAGTGCGGCACTGCGGAATAAAAATCTAATCGAAGATAATGTGCCGGAGGAATTGTTCCGCGAGGTGATGTTGAACATCGAAAAAGAGAATTTTTACCTTAATGAGTTGTTCCCCCGGGTCTTTGCAGAAAAAAATGTCCCCCTGCGCGAAGATTTTCTGGACAATAGCGGTCTAGATCGTTTTTATGTAGAGGAGTTGGAGAACGACTATGTCAAGCATCACAATCTCGATGCAGAGGTGCTCGAAGCTCTGCGCTATCCTGCAGAGGTGAACGCGGAGGCTGATACCCCCTTTGTCTAACGAGCGTGTTGTGAAACAACTCTTACGTAACGCCTTGTACACCCATTCCAAGCAACACCCTGCGCCATGGGAGGCGCAAGTCCCAACCAAAATGGGCTGGATCGACGAACCCCCGCACTTGGTCCTGGAGGAGATATTGAAGACAGATATCAAGGGAATAACCCCAGCGTTGATTCAGGCCAAGCGCCGCATTGGCCAGAGAATGGTGGGAATATATTTGGGGGTTTATGCTCTGTATGTCGCAGTACATGTTTTCTTTCCAACTGTGCCTGGCATACCCTGTAGTGGCGTAAGTTTAGGGCTGATTGGTGGAGTGGCAATGATGCTTTTTGCGGTGCTGATGGCGTTAACGTACCACCTGTTGTGTTCCCGGGTGGAGAAACGCCTTGCTCCGCTGTTGAAAAGCTGATGTCAGGGGTGAGGGTTTTTACACCTGCGCGCAAGGAGGGAATTAAGCATGCTGTATGAGCAATCACAGCTCGCGGTAATTCTGTTTCTGAGCGTTGTGGCCATCGTGGTGGGGGTGTCGATTCAGCTAGTGCGCGGAGTTACCACCCCTGCCGGGTATTTTGCCGCTGGAGGGCGCATCCACTGGGGGGTAAACGGTGTCGCCTTTATAGGTGACTATATCTCTGCCGCCTCCTTCCTCGGGATCAGCGGCATGATTGCCACCCTTGGATACGACGGTTTTTTGTACTCGGTCGGATTCCTCTCCGGCTGGATCGTGGCTCTGTTTATGGTTGCCGAGCCTCTACGGCGCAAGGGCTACTTCACTTTTACCGATGCGATAGACTCCACCTTTAATTCACGTGGACTGCGTTTTGTCGCTTCCCTGTGCACCATTGTGGTGTCGGTGTTTTATCTGATTCCCCAAATGGTTGGTATCGGCTCACTGGTAACTCCACTGTTTGGGATCCCACACTATATCGGAGTATTGATTGTGGGGGTTGTGGTGACCATCATTGTCGCAACCTCGGGGATGGTAGCCACCACCTATGTGCAGTTTGTCAAAGGGGTTTTGATTCTCGTAGTTTCAGTAATTCTAACCCTGTTCATGTTGCAGCGCGGTATTATGCTTCCTGAGCATATGCAACATCGCGATCATCGCCCTGTGCAGACCCTTGAGATGGAAAATCAAGGCAATCAATACGTGCTGCGCACGCCGGAGTACCACCTTGCCCCGCACTGGGATACAGCACCAGCGTATGCCAAAGGCTTTGTGAATGTAGTGCATGCTGGTGAGACTTCTCCATGGTATGCACAAAAACATAGCGACACCCAGCTATTCCTGCGCCAGACCCAGTACATTGAGCGTTTCGCGGATGGAACTTTGCACTACAATGGGGCGCCAGCAACGTCAGGGCGGGTGTTTCTGGTGGGAACCATGGAGGAGATTGTACACCGGGGGCAACAGGTTCCGTATACTGGAGCCTTGGGGGCGCTGGAGTTTTTGCGCACCATGTACTCAAGCAAGGTGAATATCTGGCCCCACGCCACCTACATCTCAGACAGGGGACAAATGCAGGTGTTTCACCAGCGCACCGTTCCTGCTGCAGATATGTTTAAATCGGGAGGGATGTTCCGCCTTGATACAGGGGGCTGGAGCGCGCGTCTCGATTTTATCTCCTTAATGTTGGCATTGGTGTGTGGTACCGCTGCCCTGCCACATATTTTGATCCGCTACTACACCGTTCCCAGCCAGGCAGCAGCACGCAAATCCACGGTTGTGGCCATAGGCGGCATTGGGTTTTTCTATCTTTTGAGTCTATTTCTCGGTTTTGGTGCCATGGGGAGTGGTTTTCTCAACATCATGGACACCAACATGGCGGTACCTCTGCTCGCGCGTTCCTTCGGCACCGTGTTGTTTGCTATTGTGAGTGCCGTGGCGTTTACCGCGGTGCTTGGCACCGTGAGCGGTTTGATTCTCGCAACCTCTGGAGCGGTGGCGCACGATATTATGGACCGCCTCATGGGGATCCATATGAGTGCGACAGAAAAGGTGATAGCCGCGCGCTTGTCTGCAGTAGTGGTGGGATGCATTGCGATCTATCTCGGGATTGTGTTCGAGGGGATGAACGTGTCGTATCTTGCTGGCTGGGCGTTTGCCCTCGCTGCCGCTACCAACCTCCCCGCGCTTCTCATGGCCCTGTTCTGGCAGGGAGCCACCAGCAAGGGGCTTGTCGCCTCTATGCTCGTAGGGATGAGCAGCGCTCTCACCCTTATTCTCCTCTCCCCTGAAATGTACGTACGCTATGGCTTGCTTGCCAGCGAAGCACCCCTGCCGCTCAACAACCCAGCCCTAGTAGCCCTGCCCCTTTCGTGGGTTACGTTAGTGGTGGTTTCACGCTGCACCACCAACTCGGCTTCACCTCGATAAATCTCCTCCATATCTACCTATATCTACTTCGGCGCTCTGGCTCTGTGTCCAACATCACTGCTTCAATCTTCTTTTAACGCTGTTTTAAAAGAGGATTGAGCATTTCTTGCTCCCCTATATGTAAGTGGTTCCCTTTTCAGTAGCGAAAAAATCGGACTAACTTTCTTGCAAAGAGGGTATTTCCTGCAATACTTGGTATTGGCTACATGTTTAACCGCGTTCGGTCCTAGTGACGTCTGGGCAACTTGCGTTTTATTTGGGTTTTATTTTGCATATCGCACAACAAAGATGTTGTGTTTTATTTTACTAAATATGATACGGGGAGGAGGTGGGTGTCGGAAGTTGGACAAACAGCTGAAAAATAAGAGTTATATCTTTAAGTCATGCAGTGAAACAATAACGTAAAGTATCTTTTGTGGGAAAAATATCTGTGCTATCTGCGGTTTTATAACGACATTTTACTTGACTCGTTTAAGTGCGCTATGGCATAAGTTTTTAAAAGCAGAACGATGTTTATATTCTGAGGTCGGACATTATCGACCTCGTAACGGTAACGAGGTGGGCTTATGATTGATAAGTTGTACTACATGATGGGCGGAGTTATTACCCTTGGAGCGCTTATATGCTTTGCTTTTGCCTACTATTCCGACCACAAAGAGAGCTCTGAACGCAAACGTCGCTCTCTGTATTCCATAATTAACAGGTATCCGCGCTGATCCACAGATCGTGGTTCAGCCAAGTTTAAAACGGGGTTTAATTTTATCTTGAAAGGGGGCTACATCATCAACTTTTGAAATGTAGAGCACGGTTACAATTAAGATACGATAAATAAGTCGGATGGATTGGTTGCCTGAAGACTTGACCACAAGGAGGTGTGGGTATGGAAAAAGATATTAATATTAATTTTTTTAAGCCGGTTGGCGAATTTATGACCCGCGACGTTAAGATGAAGAGGTTGATCATCGCCATATGGGCCGTGTTCACCTATGGATTTTTGTTGCTGCTTAAACTTGTAGCTGAACCTGAGTCTACTGTAGAAGTTACCTTGAGCACCGGTGAGGTTATTACCCAGGTATCAGGTAAAAGTTTTCTGACAGAAACGCAGTTTTTAGGCTTTCCGTTTCACTATTGGTACTCAGCGCAGTTTTTAATATTGTTGTTTATTTTCCTGTGCTGGTGGTACTGCAAGTTTATCGACAAGCTCGAAGCCGAATTTTCATCAAAATAGAAGAGGGAGACCATAAATATGAAACGTATGTTGCAATGGGGCCTGTCTCTTTACTTTGTATTGGTGGCGGGCAATGTATTCGCGAAAGAAAATCTTAGTCTTAACGAAGGTGAGGTTCGTGTTTTCCCTGCAATCTTGATGATCAGCTTGCTGATACTGTTCATCTTGGTTGGAGTATTTTCCAAGGCAAAAGATACCGAGGACTACTGGGCCGCAGGGCGTGGAGTCGGACAACTCGGCGGTGGTATGGCAATCGCATCCAACTGGATGTCTGCCGCCTCATACCTCGGCATGGCCGGCCTTATTTACCTCAAGGGCTACTCGGCGATGGCGTATATTGTCGGCTGGACTGGGGGCTATGTGCTGCTGCTGGTGCTGATGGCTGGGCAGATTCGGCGCTATGGTAAATATACTGCGCCAGACTTTGTTGGTGACCGCTACTACTCTACCGCAGCGCGCCTGATGTCAGCGCTGATCGTTATTTTGATCTCCTTTGTGTATGCTGTTGGCCAGTATAAGGGGATCGGTATGATGTTTAACTGGATCTTCGGCATCAACTATGAGTTGTCTGTTATTATTGGTACTGGTGTTGTGTTGGCGTATGTCCTCATCTCGGGGATGCTTGGCGCCACCAAAAACATGCAGGTGCAGTACGTGGTTATCGTTATCACCTTCTTCCTGCCCCTGTTTTTTATCGCCAACAAGCTCGGCTACTTCTCGGCAGTGCCACAGATTGGCTACGGCGCAGCAGTGTGGGATATCGGTCACGGCGGTAACGGCATCAGTGCTGCTGCTGCAGATCCAAGCTTCTATCTCCCCTTCGCCAACAACACCGCGTATCATTGGTTTGCTCTGTGCATCACCTTGATGCTCGGGACCGCGGGTCTGCCCCACGTTATCGGACGTTTCTATCTTGTACCCCGCGTAAGTGATGCACGCTGGCAGGTGGTCTGGGGCCTGTTCTGTATCGCCCTGGTGTACTGGACCGCACCCTGCTACGCAGCGTTTGCGAAGTTCTCCAACATCGCTGGCGTAACTGGGGTTACCATCTCGCCCGACGCCATCGTGGTAAATGCCGCCGAGCTTGCAGGCTTGCCCCAGTGGTTTTCCGGTTTCCTCGCCGCTGGTGGTGTATCTGCCGCGTTCTCCACCGTTGGTGGTCTGTTGATGGCTGGTTCCTCGGCTTTCGCGCACGATATCTACTTCCGTGTATTGAAGCCTAATGCGACCGAAGAATCAAAGATGAAGGTTGCGCGTGGCGGTACCATTATCCTCGGGGTTGCCATCGCGGTTATCGCTATGAACCCACCAGCATTTATCGCCCAGATCACTGCGGTAGCATTTGCCTTGGGTGCAAACACCTTCTTCCCCATGTTCCTCCTCGGGATCTGGTGGAGCCGTACCACCAAGGAAGCTGCTATCGTGGGGATGATTGTAGGTATGACGGTTACCTTTGGCTCCATGTTGGCGCCAAAGACCTCTCTGTTCGCCTATTATGTACCCTTTACCTCTAGCGCGATTCTGGGGGTGCCGCTGGTATTGACCACTATGATCATCGTATCGCTGCTGACCAAGGAGCCTTCCGCTGAGATCAAGGAGCTGCTTTACAGAGTGCACAACGACGAAGCATAAGCTAGCGTCCAGCTAGAACAAGGTGCAACACAAAGCCCGCCCCTATCATATGATAGGGGCGGGCTTTGTCGTTTAGTGTAGCTATCTGCTGTTGATTTAAGCTGAGGCGGATTGACTCAGTGTCTGTGGCCTGATTTATATTTGTTGTTGCTCTCGAATAAGGGTGTTGTGTTTTATGAGCGGATAGCCTGCTCGCCCCACTCTTGGCAAGTTTGCGCTGCAATGCCGCTAGTTGCAGCATAGCCAGCACAAAACTTTCGGATATGCTCTCTGAATTGTTCCTGGTCACACTTGTAACGCAGAAAGTGACGAAAGTTTCTCTGGCGTTGAGAGGAGTTCAGCGGACGCTTGCTCCAGCGCATATCAGCTATGTCTATCAGGGCAAAACTGGAGTCTGGTTGTACAATTATGTTTCCCCAGTGTAGGGATCGAAACAGCACTCCAGCCTTGTGGAGGTGGGCGACAAAAGCGCCAAGATCTTCCATGATTGAACCCAGGTTTTGGTGTGAGCAATACGCGCGTAAGGTTTGTCCTTCTACCGGCTTATACCACACCAGGTCGCGCGCGGGCGCTGAGCAATGCGCGCACTTGTAAACAGAAACAGTGGGGATCTTGCGGGCGTGTAGCTTTGCCGCATTGCGCTTGAAACGCTGAGCGTAGGGATATACCAATGCGCTGGTGAGAAACCGCTTACGGCGAAAAATCTTGATATACATCCCCTCGGGATTTAGCAAAACTTTTTCACCGTAAGCGTCTTTTTCGATCACCTGACACGATTTAATCAGGGATTGGTACTCTGTGGGGGTAATTTTTTGCATAAAAGATCAATTCATACGCTTTGTGGTTGAAGGTTAAACGCTTGAATCTATGCGTAGCTAGGCATCTGACAGAGTGGAGGCAGCATACTTGCGTGTACAATTTCAGGTTTGTTGGTTGCAGGTTTGTTAGCTGCTAAGTAGAGGGAACTGCTACCGTTCTCCTTATGTTCCCAGTCTATTTGGTTTAGTAGCTTTACCAGAGAGTTGCCTGAATTGCTAACAGCTTCTAGATGTGCCTTAGCTAGCTTGTTTCTGGAATGTTTTAAGGCGCACGTTCTTAATATGTTTATGCTATAAGATATATATTTTAACCGCAAGTGCAAGCTTCCAGTTCTGGTAGCGTTGAGTGCTATGTGTATCATATTTTGATTTATCTTGTGACCTCGCATAAAACCGGTATTTGGCTGGGTTTTAGCCACAGAGTTGACTCTAAGTGGATCGATTGCCTATAGTTACTATCCCTTCTCTGTTAATTGTATAAAGGGAAACCCCTTTTATGGGAGTTATGCGCGCACAAGGCTGATGCGAGGCTGATGCATGGCTGATGTGTATATAGAGCTGTGAGCTAGGGACGATTATGTTAATGAAGATGAACCGCAACAAAGAGTTTTGGTGTTTTTCGGGACACTCTCATGAGCAGGGAATATTTGGTCAGTTGCAGACTTGTGTAGACCTAGGTGGAGAAGAGGTTTCTGCCGATAAACTGAGCAATGTTACCCGCATCGCAACAGATACCGGAGTGTACTATATCAAACAGTACTGGAGCGGGGGCAGGTTCTTGCGCCGTTTTATGGGGCGTAGCCGCGCGCAAGGGGAGTGGGAAAATCTGCTGTACTTTGCATCCCTCGGGATCTCCACCCCACGTCTATTGGCGTACGGTAGGGGGGCACAGACTGGGGAAACCTTGGAAGTATTGGTTACAGAAGAGGTGCATGGGTCTAAAGATCTCGCGACTTTAGCGCGCGAAACGCCAGCGCGTTTTGCCCAGCGCCATTGGACCATGATGGTGATGCGGCAGGTGGCTGACTACACCCGCCGTCTGCATCGGGATAATTTTGTGCATTGGGATCTTAAGTGGCGCAATATTTTGGTGCAGGGGGATGCTGCCCCTAAGGTTTATTTCTTTGACTGTCCGCTTGGGCGACGCTGGTACGGCGGTTTGCAGCGGCGCGGGGCGATAAAGGATCTTGGCTGTTTGGATTCAGTTGCCCGCTCCGTGCTGACCCGTACTCAACGCCTGCGCTTTCTTTTGCTCTACCGCCAAGAAGAACGTTTGACTCCGGGCGCAAAACGTCAGATTCGCCAGATTGAGGCTTTTTTGACTTCAAAGGCGCGCAAACGCGCAAAGCGGCGTAATTCTAAATACCGTAGGGGCAATTCATAAATTATCCCTACTAGACCCATTTATTCCGCCACGCTTCTAAGGCGCTGTAGTAGGGCGCGTAGCGGTGTAGGAGTGGTGGGTTTTGAGACTCTTCTGCTGTGGACAGATCTTTGAGGCTATGTTCATGCTCGGGATTTTACTGCCATCAAGTTGAAGCGATGCAGCTGACTTACCCGCGAGAAATTGAATGGGAAGAATCCCTGTTCCAACCAGCTTGAGCGGTGGAGGTGCTCGAAGTTCTGTGCCAGCACCGAACACTTCAGTATGCGCACAGTTAATCGGGTGAGTGGAAAAAGGTTATTGTTGTGCCATTTATTAGAATAGCGATAAGTTATTTGACACTTTGCACCGCTTTTCTTACCTTATGGTGGTATATTAACCGTTGTATTGTTTGGAATGCTATGCAGGACTTGCCCACAATGGAGGATTAGAACGATATGATCGATTATCTGCTTGCCAAAGCGCGTGAAGATGAGCGCCTTACCCAGAAAGAAATTCAGCATTTGCTTTCGTACGAACCTTACAGCGATGCTGCCTGTCGCATGATAGGGGTAGCCAGTGAACTGTCGCGTAAACTGCAGGATAACGAAGCTGAGATTCACGGACAACTGGCATTGAATCTCTCCCCCTGCCCTGAGGAGTGTAAGTTTTGCTCTTTTGCTGCGAGCAACGGCGTGTTTGGCAAATCTTCTGAGTTGAGTATCGAAGAGGCAGTAGCCATGGCAAAGAGCTTTGAAGAAGATGGATGTCATGCCATTCTGGCAATGACTACCGCCAACTTCCCCTATGCCAAGGTGGCTCCTTAT
>JAVERS010000025.1:0-35294 GCA_034007015.1 Desulfuromonadaceae bacterium | reverse complement strand
TTGGCATCACCGCAATGCTGGAACTGCTAAGGATGCCGCTACTGCGTGGTGCGTGTATCTGTACGATGGCAGCGTTAGGCTGCACGGATGTTTCAATAGAGGCTGGGCGTAACACATACACTGTGAGGGGCATCTTTTTCGGGAGGACAGAACACCCTCCCAAGATAAGGGTAAAGCCCAGCACCACAGTGACATATAAAAGTAGTGCCCCAGCCATGCGTGAGCCTTGTTCACGCCGAAATGATGCAGGTAGAAGAACGTTAGAAATCACGGGGAAAACTCCTGAACTGGGCTACGGCCGAGGATAAACTTGGCGGGGTTCTCATCGAGCTGGCGGGTTATGCGCTTAAGATTGCCGATGGTGCTGCGCAGGTCCCGCATTACTGGCTCCAGCTCTCCCACCCCCTGTAACCCGCGTGCGAGAGAGGTGTCATGAGAGTCGAACAATTTCTGTAAATCTGCAACCAGAGTGTGCAGCCCCTCCATGCTGGCGCGCGCAGAGGCGAACATGGGGTTACCATCCTCTTCCAAGAGGGAGCGCGCAGTGTTTCCTACGGCGGCGAAATCGACAAAGGTCTGTTCTGCTTCAAGTGCGGCACGGTCAATGGAAGCAAGCACGGCGGTAAGATTATCTCCTTGCCCAGCCAGACTTGCACTCAGTTGTTCCAGGTTTGCTAACATTGCACTGATGTTATCCACATTTTGCGTGGATAAAAGACGGTTTGCCTGCGTCAGGAGCATTGCCACCCGCTCCATCAAATCCTCTCCACTCGAGAGCAGAGCACTCAGGGAGGAGGGCTGGGCGCGGATCCGCGCAGGTTCATGTGTCTCGCTGCGTAGTGGCGGGCTTTCTGGCGTGCCACCACTGAGTTGAACACTCATGCTGCCAGTGATATTGGCGAGAATGATGGCCGCAGTGGTGTCCTCTTTGATGGGAGTGTCGCTGTAGACCCGAATCTCTGCGCGCACCTGACGCGGATCGGTGGGGTTAAGCCCAAGCTTCACCACATCTCCAACTTTGATGCCGCTGTAGAGTACCGAATTCCCTACGGCTAAACCGCTGACAGTCTGGTCAAAGCAGATCAGGTAATTTTCATATTTGCGGTCTGGATCGGCACCGCCAAGCCACAACGCAAACAGCAGTGCGGCACCGCAGCAGAGCACTACAAATAAACCAATCAGAACATGATGGGCCTTTGGTTCCATCTTATCTATCCTTTTTTGCTGTGGTAGCGACTTGGGCCGCGCGTCCACGCGGGCCGTGAAAGTATTCCTGTATCCACGCATCTTCAGTCGCAGCAACTTCGTCTAAACTTGCGGCTACCAATACTTTGCGCTGCGATAGTACCGCTACACGATCGGAGATACTGTAGAGGGTGTCGAGGTCGTGGGTTACAAGAAACACACTGATTCCTAAAGCATCACGCAGGGTAAGCACCAATTGATCAAATGCGGCAGCACCGATGGGGTCTAGCCCTGCGGTAGGCTCATCTAAAAACAAGATCTCAGGGTCTAGCGCCAGCGCGCGCGCGAGTGCTGCGCGCTTGACCATCCCCCCAGAGAGTTCCGCCGGATATTTGAGTGCGGCTTCAGGGGAGAGCCCTGCCAACGCCAGTTTCAGACGTCCAAGATGTTCAGCCTCTGGGCGCGACAGCCCCGCGTGCTCAATAAGAGGGAGGGCGACATTCTCCTGCAGATTCAAAGAGCTAAACAGCGCCCCACCCTGAAACAACATGCCGAAACGACGCTCAAGCTTGGAGCGTTCCACTCCGGAGAGCTGTTGCATATCCTCGCCAAATACCGTTATCGAACCAGCACAGGGGCGCAACAACCCAACAATGCTCCGCAGCAACACGGACTTGCCAGTGCCAGAACCACCCACCACTGCGAGGATCTCCCCCGGATACATATCAAGATCAAGATTCTGATGCACAACGTGGGTGCCAAATCGGTTTCCCAGCCCTCGCACCCGGATTAAGGGCTGCACGGAGGGCTGGTGCAGGTGAGAATTTGTGCTATTCGTTGCAGAGATCTCCACTTCCTACCATCCCATCTGCATAAAAAACAACGCTGCGATCGCATTTAGCAGAATCACCATAAAAATGGACTGCACCACACTGGAGGTGGTGTGCTCCCCCACCGATTGCGCGCTGCCGCTCACTTTAAACCCCTCCAGACATCCAATAACCCCTACCACAAAGGCAAACACTGGAGCCTTGACCATCCCCACCACGAAATGGGTGAGGGAGATGTCGCGCCCCACAATACTTACAAATTGAAACAGAGAGATATCCAGAGAGGTTACACACACCAGCGCGCCGCCAGCAATGCCGCTAAGCATCCCGACAAAGGTAAGAATGGGCAGAGTGACCAACATCGCCATCACGCGGGGCAACACCAGCACTTCGATAGGATCCAGGCCCAAAGCACGGATGGCGTCGATCTCTTCATTCGCCTTCATGGAGCCGAGCTGAGCAGTAAACGCACTCGCAGTGCGCCCAGCGAGAAGAATAGCCGCCAATAACACCCCGAACTCACGCAGGAAAGAAAACACTACCAGATTAACGGTGTAGATAGTAGCACCGAAATCGCGCAACACGGTCGCCCCCAAAAAGCCCACTACCGCCCCCACAAGAAAGGTTAAGAGCGCCACAATAGGTACGGCATTAGGGCCGGTTTGCTGAATGTGCGCCACCATGGAGGTGATACGCCACGAGCGCGGCCGTGCAAAGGTGGAGACCAGAGTGGTCAGGACAAGACCGATAAAGCCAAACAACTGCCATTGCTGGCGCCATAGCGACTCAAGCCGTTTACCGATTCCGGCAAGAAACCAGCGCAATTGGGAGGTCTGCGATGTGGGGGGCTCTAGGGGGGTAGCCATGGTTGCGGCTACGGTTTTCAGGAGACGAACACGCTCTTGGGGCAGTTCTGCAACTACAGTCGGATCATCCTCCAGCCATTGTAAGCCAAGAAAATCCAGTACCAGTGACGCCCCAGCAGTGTCCATACCGGTGATCCCCTGGAGTTCCAGAGTATATCCATCTGTCCATGAGGTGGAAGAGGGAGCAGCATCCCCCGCAGGCAGCTGTCGCTTTAGCAGCGCAATTTGCGCGCGCAGCTGTTGATAGTGCTGCAACACCCACGCCCCACTGAGAATTAGGCGGTGTTCTTCTCTTTTGACACTGCCTGGCTGTATCGCCATGGTTATCCCCTGCTAGAATAGAGCGCTGCTGGAATGTGTATTTTTCATTCTACAATACGCGCTATCAATATATTTACGCTGGCAGAAACACCTCAGGACAGCGTACCTTAACCTTAGCGGCATCAATGCCACAGGCGGAACCCCACAGGGAGAACTCTTTGCCCCTCGGCTCCGATTTGCTATTGTATGCAAATACGCTAAGTTGTGCAATGGTACCTGGAATCCAAGACCTCATCCGCAAGACCTTGTGGTGCCGGCAAAATTAACTTTGGTGCAAAACAAGCCGAGAGGATACACAAACTTTCTGCCTTGCCGAACAGTTTAGCTAGTTTAACCTTTATCGACTCCACCACAACGCAAATAGGTATATAAAAAGACATATGGGGACATATGGGGTGATTTTATCTCCACTTTTACGCCCCGCTTTTGTTCTCTTTTAGCATCACCCTCTTTTTATCCTCAAGAATAAGGATTACTCTCATGCCTCAGCGTTACCCAACAGCGTACTCCTGCAATGCCAGCAATAGCGTGTGTGACACAGCTACAGCGACGCTTTCTTTTCTGGGCTGTGTGATTGGCGCACTCCTGGTTTTGTGCCTCGCCAGTGGGAGCGCCACTGCGGCCCCTTTTCCGCAGGATAAACTGCCCCCTGTGCTTCAACCATGGAGTGACTGGGTGATGCACCAGGAGGAAGAATACAATTGCCCGCTGGTATGGGATCAAACCCAAAAGCGCGAGTGTGTGTGGCCTTCTCACCTGCAACTGCAGGCGCATACAGACGGGGCTACATTTATCCTCAGGGGGCAGTTGGACAAAAAAGAGTGGATTTTTCTCCCCGGCTCGGCGCGCTACTGGCCCAAGGATGTAACCAACGGCGGCAAAAACTCTACCGTGTTGCGCCACAATCAGCGCCCTGCTCTGTTGCTTGAAGCGGGAACATTCCATATTAAAGGGGATATAGACTGGGAACGTATCCCCGACTCCATTCCAGTCACTCCCGGAGTGGGATTGGTAGAGCTTGAGCTTAACGGCAAAGTTATCCCTGCACCTGAATATACACGGGGGCAACTCAATCTGCGCCAGGCGGAGCAACGCTCTGAGACTGCGCAACCTGGGGTAGCTTTTCAGGTATATCGCCATCTCGAAGATGGCATACCTCAGACCCTCACCACCCTTATAATGGTACGGATTTCTGGCACAGAACGGGAGATTGTCACCGCTAAGGTGCTTCCCGACGGCTTCATCCCCATGGATATCCGGAGCAAAATTCCGGCACGCCTGGAGGATGACGGACGTTTACGCCTGCTCGCACGCGCGGGCGAACATGAGATCACCATCACGGCGCGTAACAGCGTCTCGCCCAGCGCAACCCAAGTTTTTACCCGTCCCGCTTCCACAGGGCCCTGGGCTGAGCATGAGGTCTGGAGTGTTAAACGGCGCGGCGAACTGCGCTCAATAGCCATCACCGAGGCCCCAACACTGGATCCGGCGCAAACAGATATTCCACCGCCGTGGAGACAACTCCCCACCTATCTGCTGGATGCTGATGCCAGCCTACAATTCACCGAGATAGAGCGCGGGCAGCAAACTGCGAGTGCGGATCGCCTCAAAGTACAGCGGCAGATGTGGCTCGATTTCAACGCCAAAGGATACAGTGTGCGTGACACTATCAGCGGGACACTGCACACCCACTCCCGCCTGAACAGTGGCACAGAACTTGAGCTGGGACGGGCACGGCTTAATGGGGAGGAGCAATTTATCACCCGCCTCAGTGCCGAGGGTGCAGATGGAATAGAGTTGCGCCAACAACAGCTCAACCTCCAAGCCGATAGCCGTATCCATCCACAAAATATTGCCTCAATCCCAGCGCTGGGGTGGGAGTTTAATCCCGTTGCGCTTCAAACCGAGCTCAACCTGCCCCCTGGATGGCGCATGCTTGCAGCGTTTGGGGCGGATTCTGTCTCCAACACCTGGATGCAACAGTGGTCGCTTTTAGATCTGTTTATAGTGCTCCTGTTAAGTATCGGCTTTGCACGGATGTGGGGCTGGAAGTATGGTGTAATTGCACTCCTCGGCCTCGCGCTCACCTATCAAGAGCCCAATGCACCCAGGTTTATCTGGCTCCATCTGCTCGGAGCTGCGGCCCTGTTGCGTGTCGCGCCTCAGGGGCGTCTGCAACGGGTGGTGCGCATCTATCTGGGTGGGGTGACTCTGGCAATGGTGGTAACATTGCTGGTTTTCTCCGCCCAGCAAATTCGCAGTGCAGTGTATCCCCAACTTGAAATTGTGCCCGGGACTTATCAGCTGCGCTCACCCCAGGCAGGCAGCGTCCGTAGCGACATGATGCTGGAAGAGGCGCATGTAGCGGTGCGCAGCGCAAAGATGCTGAGTACACTTGCCGCGCCCCAAATGATGGAAGATACTTTGCCGCAAGTGGCCCTCCCCAGCTATTCCACCGCCCTGGAAACGCAGACTGGGCCGGGAATCCCCACGTGGGACTGGCGCAAGGTGACCTTTGACTTCAATACCTCTATCGCACCGGAGAAGCGCTTGAAACTCATATTTTCTCCCCCCTGGATGACGCGCGCGGGTCTGGTTGCAGGTGTGCTCCTTGCGCTGTATATGTTCGGACGCATTTGCATGGCACTTAAACCAGAAGCTGATGGTGATGGCGCCGCCCCTTCTGACCCCACCCCACCCTCTAGGGCGCAAGACACCACAGCTCTGGTAGCAATACTTATGGCAGCGGCACTCACCTGTACGGGTCTGCCCACCCCTGCGCACGCGCAAAAAACACCTGACGCTAATCTAAAAGCAGATACCAACACAACTATGGCGCAAAGTACTATTCCATCCACAGAGATGCTGGAAGAGTTGCGCCGCCTTCTTACCCTGCCACCGGATTGCGCCCCGCACTGTGTCGCGCTCCAACATATACAGGTGGAAATATCTACACATAGCTTAACGATAGAGCAACAGCTACACAGCTCCGTCTTAAGTGCAGTGCCACTCGCGTTTCCACTGGAGCAACTTACTCCAACACAGGTTGATACGCTTTCAGGCGCACAACCTATTTTAATGCGCACTTCGCAAGCTCAAACGCATCCACAGTTGTGGGCGCGGGTAGAGAGTGGTACCACTACGTTGCGCCTCAGCGCCCCCATTCCGGCTAATCTAAATCAGCTTGAGATCCCCTTACCGCTGCGTGCCGGGAAGATCACGCTTGAGGCACAGGGATGGGACACCATGAGTCCGCTGGAGAATTCCGGCACCACTACAACCATCAGTTTCAGGCGCACTTCTACTGCGCAAACCCCGCTCTTGGATGTTGTGGAGCTCCCTCTCTATGCCGAGGTTACGCGGCAGCTCGACCTTGGGGTTGAATGGCACCTTGATACAACCCTTCGCCGCCTGAGCAGCACGGGGAAAGCAGGAGTAATTGCGGTTCCACTCCTAGAGGGGGAACAGATTATAAGCACCGGAATTGAAACCCGCGCCGGACATGCCCTTATCGAACTGGGACCCGAAACCAAGGCGGTACACTGGAAGTCACGCCTGGAGCAACAAAGCCCCATTAAGCTGCAGAGCAGCGCTGGAGCTAACTTTCGCGAGGTGTGGCAGCTGCGACTCAGCCCCTTGTGGCATGCAACATACAGCGGAACGCCTCTAATACACACATACCAAAATGGGCACTGGCTGGCACAGTGGCACCCACGCACGCCGGAGCATCTACTCCTGCAAATTGAGCGTCCGCACGGTACGCCGGGACAGCATATCACCCTGGAAAACGCCTCAGTGCGGCACAAACAGGGCGACCAGCGTAGTGAGACCACCCTGCAGTTGGGGATACGCAGCAGTATTGCCACACGCCATTCAATCACACTCCCAAGCGCAGAGGTTAAGGTGGAGCAGGTGCGCCACAACGGCAGGGAGATCCGCATCGAACAGAATGGATCACAACTCATTCTCCCCCTACAAGGAGGTGCACAGCAGGTTGAAATAACGTGGAGCAGGGAGCACAGTCTAGCGCTGCTAAGCACCACACCGGAACTCAACTTGAATGCTCCAGTGGTCAACATAGACCTTAACCTCACCTTGCCCCAAACTCGCTGGGTGCTGTTTACGGGTGGCCCGCTAATGGGCCCAGCCGTGTTGTTCTGGGGGGTGGTGCTGGTGTTGGGGATTGCGGCGCTGTTGTTGGGGCGCTATGCTCCTACACCATTGCGTTGGTGGCACTGGTTTATCTTAGGCGCGGGCCTAAGTCAGGCGCCGCTACCTGCACTGCTGTTGGTGGCGTTGTGGCTGATTCTGCTTGGGATACGCAAACAACATGGAGACACAATCAAGCACGCCTTGGTATTCAACGCTATCCAACTAGGGCTTGCACTGTTCAGCGTCTGCGCGTTACTTGCCTTAATTGCCGCCGTACAGCAGGGTTTGCTCGGGCTACCGGAGATGCAGGTGGTCGGACACAACTCCAGCGCTTGGAATTTAAATTGGTATCAGGATCGCAGCACTGCTGTGTTCCCCACTGCGTGGGCTGTGTCAGTGCCGCTGCTGGTGTATCGCGGGCTCATGCTCCTCTGGGCACTGTGGCTGGCTCTGGCGCTACTCCACTGGCTGCGTTGGGGCTGGGAGTGTTTCAATGCAGGAGCGCTGTGGCATACGTTACCCCGCACGGCACAAAGCCCCAACACCAAGACTAAGGTCACGACAACGCCTGAGAAGTTTCAACGCAGTGAAAAGGATAGATAGATGGAACAACTGGATAAAATCACACACGTCATCGCCCTGAGTATGGGGGCGGCATGGGCGAGTGGCATAAATCTGTATGCCACCATTTTAGTGCTGGGGATAATGGGAAATTCCGGCGTTATTGTGTTGCCTGAAACCCTGCATATTGTGCAGGAGCCTCTAGTTATATGGGCAAGCGCATTGATGTATGCGGTGGAGTTTTTCGCCGACAAGGTGCCGGGGATCGATTCTGGCTGGGATAGTATCCACACCTTTATTCGGATCCCAGCGGGGGCAGCTCTTGCTGCTGGAGCGGTGGGGGATGTGAGCCCGGTAGTAGCGCTCGCTGCAGCACTGGTGGGTGGTTCTCTCACCACGGCAACCCATGCGGGGAAGAGTGGGTCCAGATTGCTTATAAATACCTCACCTGAACCAGTCAGCAACTGGGGCGCCTCTATCGGCGAGGACCTCGCTGTTGTGGGAGGGCTGTGGGTAGCCCTCACTCATCCGGCGATATTCCTGCTTGGTCTGCTCGTGTTTATTGTGCTTCTGATCTGGGTTCTGCCTAAAATATGGTATCTGATCAAGCGCATCCTTACCTCTATCCGCGCCCGTTTCACCCGCACACGCGCCGCGGTGATTCCAGAACCGATCACTGACGTCCCACCACGCCGGATAGAGGAAGCTCAGGTGATCTCCTCCAGAAAGGAGCACGACAATGGATAATTTTATGCGGCGCTTTATTTTCTCAGGCGTATGTATGGCGTTTATTTTGTTTTTGGGCGTCATCAGCAACAACAGCTGGGAACGTGCCATTGCCCTTGCGGTTATCGGTGGGTTTTTATTTGGGGCGCTGGTAGCACAGCTATGGGCGGCACTGGAGTATTTCAGGTCAAAAAAGAAGGGGGAAGGGAAGGGATAAAGATAGGGGCACGCTATGCATGCCCCAAGCTGACCCGTACTCACCCGTACTGACCCATAAAACAGGCCTTTCTAAACCTTGGGACCGGCGCACAGCACTGCAGCTGGGTCGTGGGCATGACATGGAGTTACCCCGTAGATCAAACCACATTCGGGGCAGGTGCTCTCAAAAGTCTCCATGGTAAAAGCACTGTTACACCCTTCACAGGTTATATGGAGCTGTGTCGGAACGGTCTGGGTGTTAAACCCCATAGCCCGCAGTTTCCGAACAATGTCTGCGCCGCTACTAAAACTACCACTACATCCATCGTGCATAGCTGTTCTCCTCTTTTCCATATCGAGTGAAACACTGCATTAAAACACTGCAGCGCTTCCTAGTGTGGCACACAATACATGCCGCTCTCTGCCCTAAAAGCATGAGATATGGCACACATCGAAAGAGAAAAACTTGAGCTACATCAAAAATACACCCTTCAGGTAGTGTTCAAACCGATGGCGTAAAAGATTCTTCGGCTCGGCTAGGTTCAGGTACAGGGATAGCGGTCCACATGCTCCCCTTAGCTGGATCATTGCGGTCAAATAGACAGCCGCTAATCCGCGCCCAAGCGCTGAAACCACTACGGGAACTTAACTCCACCTCGGTAGTGTAGATCTTTCCTGCTCGCAAAACCGGGGCGGATTCCCGCTCGATCCGGAGATAATCCTGCTCGTATGTATACAGGTTTCGCGTGGGCATCCCCTTCACTTCGCTGGGGGCATAGCCAGTGAGAGCACAGAAGGTTCTGTTATAGTCTGTAAAGGTGCGATTGCGCACCAAGGCAATCCCCATCAGTGGACTATCAAAAAACGCCTGGACATAGTTAAGGTTCTGCTGCAATTTAACTTCATTTTCGCGCAGCCGGTCGCGCGTGGTATGAAGCTCCTCAACCTTGTGCGATAGTTCTTTTTTCTGCGCTTCGACGATAGCTAGATTCTCCCGAATCAGGGCGCTCATCTGCGTATGGCTGTGCATCAGGCTCTCAATCTCGCGGATATTACTGGGACCGAAAGGGGGAGTACTAAAATCCAGGCGTGCAATAGCTTCGCTGTTGGCTGCAACAGAGGCAATGGAGGCTGCAAGACGTTGTGCCATCCTGCGCGTTACAAGCAGCACCAGTCCCAGCAGCACCAGCATTATTGCCCCTATGTAGCTGGCAACCACAGGCCACCTGGGGGCAAAATCAGCGCGCGGGGCGAACATCGCAACCCAGAAGCGGTTATCTCCAACCTGGTACGGTCTTATCTTGCTGTACCAATCCTGCCCGGCAGCAGAAAAGCGGTACAGAGCATCTTGTGGGCGCGCATCCGCATTCCAGTGTGCCAATGCATGCTCAACCACTTGACTGTTTAACGCTTCCACGGGGTACAGACCGCCGGGGACCGTGTCCAGCGGCGCAAAAAGATGTGCAGGTGGATAGCCGATTAAATGCTCATCTTCGCTCATCACCAGCATAAACCCATGGGCGCCAATCTGGTGCGTGGTGGTAAATTGACTGATATCGCGCAACACCACAACTAGGCCAACCACAAGACTGCCCCCATCATCTCTTTCTACCCGGGTGGAGAGGGTTAGCGCCAGTTCCTTGCTGGTAAACAGCTCAAAGGGCGCAGTCCAGCATAGCTCTTCAGGTTCCTGCGTCTGCATCGCAGCTTGAAACCACGGGCGCTGGCGATGGTCGTAAGCAATATCTTCCGTGTAGGAGCGGATCTCTGTACCATCTGCAGCATACAGCGCAAAACGTTGCAGCGTTCCATGCTCTTCGACATCGGTAAAGCGGGTCAGCCAGGTGCCGTCCGGCTGTTGCCATAATGTGTAACCCTGCCCTTCAGGCGAACCTGCCACCACTAAGGTTATGGGGACATTGTTGCGCAGCAGCGGTATAAACAGACGATTTAACCCTTTAGCACATCCTATTGCCTGGGGGGGCGAAGCGGCCCATTCAGCTGCAATTTTGAGGTGATTTTGTACAGGTTGCAACACTTGGGAGAGAGAGCGCTCCATCTGGTAAGCAGAAGAGTTGAAGAGTGTGCGCGCCTCCTGTTCCACGCGCGGCTGGAAGACAAATAACAGATACAGCATAGACCCAATAAAAAGTACCGTGCAAAACAACCCACCGAACATGCGGAAAATGTGTTGCTGCAGGGGACGACTCTTATGTCCATTCTGTCCCTCTGAACGATTGTACATCGCGGTGCGCCCCCTATAGATGCTTATGCCGACCCTAAGAGGATAGCACAGCAAAAGCTAAAAGCATGCGTCATTTTAAATCGAGCACCTCAAGGGTTTCCCCGTTGCGAATCCGCTGCCGCAGCTCCATCATGAAGCGGTCCATCCGTTCAAGTTCTATCAGGTTCTCCCGCTCCGCCGCACTGGTGTTAATCACCTGCTTAATCCCTCCGTTGCTGATTACCAGACGTTTTTCCCCCAGCAGTGCCAGAATCGGATCATGGGTGGCGATAAGGACGATCTTTTCTTTCTGCACCAGCAGTTCCAGCGCTTTTTTGCGCTCAATGCCGGCGTTTTCAATCTCGTCGATGAGCACTACCGGCGACGAACTTAAGATGGCGATATCGGCAATCATCAGCGCACGCGATTGTCCTCCACTCAACGCGGTAATGTGGGTCGTGGGTGCAAAGGGCTCTCCCGCCAGCGCGTTGGCCAAATCCTGCACCTGTTCAATCTTCTGTTCTAGGTCAGGAACAAAGCGACTTTCCCCATGGACTCGAATAAATTCCTCCACCGTAAGATCCATGACAAAATTCATGTTCTGCGACAGCTGCGCCACCAGTTTGTGGCGCGTGGAAAAGCGCCACTTCGGATCGGGTTGCGCACCATTCAGCAGAATACGTCTGCCGGTTGGGGTATCCCCCTGTGCCACCCACTCGATGTCGGCAAGGAGCCTGCTCTTTCCCGACCCCGTCGGCCCGACGATAGACACAATCTGCCCGGGTAGCAGTTCAAGCTCAAACGCTTCGGCGTGGCCGCCTTTATCTCGCCCCGGCAGAATGCGAATGGAGTGCACCCGGTCGTCTTCCGTGTCCAGCGCTTCAATCCCAGCAACGTAGTCCTGCAGTGCAGTGCGAAGTTGCGCCGGGGTCATCCCCAGGTGCTCAAGCTGTGTGGCGGACAGCGAGGCGAGCATGGTATCTACATCCCCCGCATACTGTGCGACTTCAAGCTCGAAGGAGGCAAAAAAATCGCTCAACTCCGGCATGCGGGCGCACAACTGGTTGAGCGGAGTGGTAAACAGTTCGGCCTGCTTCATGGTTTCATCCCCTCCTCTTTCCCAAGTTGAATCTTGCGTACGTTCCCCAGCTGATACTGCTTGCCTATCCGTTTTTCCCCCAGACAGTATGAACACAGCGCCGCAGGCATGGAATAGCGCAGCGAAAACCCTTGCAGGTTGTCGGTCGCCGGTGCGGCGTAAAATACCGTGCTGAGCTCATACGCGCCCTGACCGGTTAGCCCGTTGATATGCATGGTCAACGCCGAGGGGTTGACCTGCACCACGCGGGAGGCAAACACTTCGCGTTCAGCCTGAGAGACGATATCGCCCTTGGTTATAACCACCACATCCGCAGTCTTCAGCATCGGACCGATCTTTTTCGGGGTCCCAATACCGCTGAGATTATCGATGACACACACGGAGGTGATCCCTTCGATGTGGGGCGAACAGCGGTTACATAAACCAGCACTTTCGCTGATCAGTACGTCCAAATTCTGGCTGTGCCCCCACTCAAGACATTCTTCCACATTGCTGACAAAATAGTGATCCGGGCATAGCGGCCCTGCAAGACCCTTGCGCACCGGAACACCATGGCGTGCATACAGCACGTCATCGTCGGTGGCGAGACAATCGAACTTCACCACTCCCACCTCGATGTTGCGCTGCTGCATGGCCTTGATCACCTGCAGAATAACCGCAGTCTTACCGGAAGATGGTGGCCCCGATACAGTTATAAACTTCATCGCAATACTCCATAGTTTTTGCGGCGGTTTTTTTCTTCAAGAGCAATCTATTCACCATCCACTAATGGCAGGGGCTTGTGGTACCCATGGAAAGGGCGCCTGTCGCCATGGACGGCGACAGGCGAGCGACCAAGGATGGCCACAATTACAAACAGTCGCGACCCTTGGAATGGGTTCCACAAGCACTTACTAAATAGTTGCCTTCATATTGCCATCGCCGTGGAAGTTTAATCCTCTGCACTAAAAGCGCTCTGAAACACTTCGTCCAGCTGTTTGATCCGCGCGGCGACATCTCCGCTGTAGATGTAATCCCACCCAAGCCATTTCCACTTCGCATTTGCAGGAAGGATATTCTCAACTTGCGGATTCAGCGAGGGGAACAACCCCTGTGTCGCCAGGATGGTTCCCACCTCATCTCCGGCTAAGAATTCGGCCAACGGCGCAGTTACGTTGCGCTGCGCCGCGCGCGCAAGCATGAAGATAGGGCTTATGATCGCGCCATCCTCAGGCCAGACGATTTCAACATCGGGGATATTCCGCGCCATCCGGGTGAAAAAATAGGGCATGATGGTGACTGCAGGCTTGCGCTTTGATTCGCCCTGCCCCATCTGGGCCGGATGCATCGACTCCAGCATCGAGCGCCCCAGGCGTTCAATCCCTACCGTACCAAACTCCTTGTGCAACGTAAGCAACATAGCATTGAAGAGGTCAAAATCTGCTGTCGGCAACGCCACCTTGCGCTCAAACTCCGGCTGAAGTAGAGCCTCCCAAGTGCGGGGCACTTTTGTATCCAGCTCTCTAAGGTCGACCATAAACACCGCTGGCACCACCGCAATTATGGAATAATGCCCCCGTGGGTCTACCATATCCAGCCCCTTGAAATCAGGATTGATGGCAGGATAATCAATAGCTTGAAACGCCCCTGCCGCGCTGTATTGTCCTATCCCTGCAGGGTCAAAGAAGGTGTCAAAGCCGGCGGAAAGAAAAAGATCGGGCAGATCTGCTTCCACTTTGGCGGCATGAATCTCCTCTTCTATCCATTCCGCCCCACCCGATGCCGCCCTGAATCTGGTGGAGATCTTCAGGCCGCTACTTGCGGTATAATCGGTGACGAACCTGTCGACCGCTTCTAAAAGGGGCACCCGCACCGGGCACGGGAGCAACCCCGCCACATCGATATCAGCATCACCCGCGTGGTTTTCCGCAGGCGCAGTGATATCGACGCGCTGGGTCTGCGTGCGAATTTTTTCATGCAACAGCTTCTCAAACGTCTCCACTGCAAACCCTTTGCGTTTCAGCGCAGTCTCAAGCTTCATGAAGCGCCCCACTTTTTGCAAATAATCGGGGTCAATCAACTCCTTAAGGTCATTGGCAACAAAAACAGCCTCAGTTTCGGGCCATTCCTGCACGATCTGCTGTATAGTCATGCTCGAATTCGGCAATTTCAACGTCATTCTCCCTCAGATGGCAACTGATGCCTGAATTGATGTTAAGTGCATGAAAGCGCTATGTGTAACATAATGATAGGGAACAAGTAGCATAACCACGCTGCCGCGCAATTGATGCGGCTCAATTTTAAATAAGTGGTTAGATACTCGCATGGTTTCTATTGTGTCCATGGGCTTGATAGACGATAGAGAGGGTAGACTGGGTTGGGACAAGAACGATAGATGGGGTCAAGCCAAAGAAACCAGCTAAAATTAAAGCAATTAAGTTCTAAACAACATAGTGTTATGCTTAAAGCAAAACAGCACATCTGAGTATATCTACGTATACACATCAGATTTACAGCTGCTATTCACACTCAACTTAAACACACAAACATTGATAACCCAGCAGGAGACACCATGAGCACACCAAATTATTCTAATTATTTCAATGTGTATCCCGATCAGGACGGCCGCTACGGAAAATATGGCGGTGCCTATCTTCCTCCTCACCTTGCCGAAATCATGTTGGAAATTCGCGATGCTTACGACACCATTTCGCGCTCTGCCAAGTTCATCGCCGAACTGCGTGCGATTCGGAAGCACTATCAGGGACGCCCTACCCCCCTGTATCACGCCGAGCGCCTCTCGCGTAAACTCGGTTCCGCGCAAATTTATCTTAAGCGAGAAGACCTCAATCATTCCGGAGCGCACAAGCTCAACCACTGCATGGGTGAAGGGCTCTTGGCTGTCTATCTGGGGAAAAAGAAACTGATTGCGGAAACAGGCGCCGGGCAGCACGGCGTGGCACTCGCCACCGCTGCCGCCTATTTTGGTCTCGAATGCGACATATACATGGGTGAGGTGGATATGCTCAAACAAGCTCCCAATGTCGCGCGCATGAAACTGCTGGGAGCCAACGTCATCCCGGTCACCTTTGGTCTCAAAACCCTTAAAGAGGCGGTGGACGCATGCTTTGAGGCATATAGTAAAGATCCAGACACCCAAATCTATTGCATCGGCTCGGTTGTGGGTCCCCACCCCTTCCCGCTGATGGTGCGCGACTTTCAACGCGTAGTGGGTATTGAAGCGCGCGAGCAGTTTTTTGAGATGACTGGCAACATTCCCGATATCGTCACCGCCTGCGTTGGTGGCGGCTCCAATGCCATGGGGATCTTCAGCGGGTTCCTGGCGGACCCCTGCGAAATCTACGGAGTTGAACCTCTGGGCAAAGGCACCAAGGTTGGCGAACACGCTGCGAGCATGACCTATGGCAAGGAAGGAGTACTGCACGGATTCAACTCCTACCTTCTGCAAGATGAGAAAGGTGAAGCCGCGCCGGTCTACTCGATTGCCTCAGGTCTCGACTATCCCGCTATTGGCCCCGAACATGCCTTTTTGCGTGACTGTGGGCGCGTGAAATATGTAACCGCCACCGACCGCGAAGCGGTGGAAGCTTTCTATATGCTCGCGCGCGTCGAAGGGATTATTCCAGCGTTGGAGAGCTGCCATGCCGTGGCCCATGCCATCCGCCTCAGCCGCAGCCAGCCCAAGCCATCCCGCAGTATCCTGGTCAATCTCTCTGGACGTGGGGACAAGGACATGGACTATGTGATTGAAAACTTCGGCTATGGCGAGGACTTCGAAGTTTAACTATGATTACGCATCAACATAGGGAAAAACAAACTGGAGCAGATCAAGCTAGCTAGCTAAAGCTGAACCAATTGAGTTCAAAACAACGTAGCTTTTTGGCCTTAGAAGAATCTTCTCCTGGCTTAAAAGCATGCTTTATGTGAAGTCTTATGGCTAGAGCAAGAAAAGAAAAAAGCACAGGGGGGCAGGTTTACACGATAAACCTGCCCCCAGCCTTTCAAACTTCATTATCCATACGATTCTTGATCCGTTATGCATCTAAGCGTTTACCCGCAAAGGGTTGCAAGCCTTTAGTGTGCACCATAGCGAATAGAAACTACGCCAACACATCTACTGCCAGTTTGTATTTCGGATCTTCTAAGTAGTTCACTTCGATAATGGAGGAAGCATTGTCGAGAAGTTTGCGGCAGTCTGCACTCAGATAGCGCAGGCGCACGGTTTTCCCAACCTTAGCGTATCTTTCCGTTAGTTTGTTTAAGGCTTCAATCGCCGAGTGATCAACTACGCGGGATTCCTTAAAATCAATCACCACTTCCTGCGGATCGTTCAGGATGTCGAATTTTTCCTGAAATATGGCGATAGAGCCAAAAAACAGCGGACCATAAATTTCATAGTGTTTTGCACCATGCTCATCTATATGCTTTCTGGCGCGGATTCTTGTGGCGTTTTCCCACGTGAAAACCAGAGCTGAGATGATCACCCCAATGAGGACGGCAACTGCAAGGTTGTGGAAAACTACTGTCACCAGAGCAACCAGCGCCATCACAAACACATCCGCGGCTGGGACTTTGCGGATGATCCTCAAACTTGCCCATTCAAAGGTTCCAATCGCCACCATAAACATCAGCCCAGTCAATGCCGCCATGGGGATCCTTTCGATCAATGGCGCACCAAAAAGGATGAAAAACAGCAGAGCGACAGCGGCAACAATGCCGGATAAACGCTTCCGCCCCCCAGAGCTGACGTTGATAATGCTCTGCCCAATCATGGCACAGCCACCCATGCCCCCGAAGAACCCAGTGACCACATTGGCCGTCCCCTGCGCAAGACATTCTTTATTGCCTCGTCCACGAGTTTCGGTCATTTCGTCAATCACGGTTAGGGTTAAAAGGCTTTCGATCAAACCAACAAACGCCATAATCAGGGCATAGGGAAAGATGATCTGTAGGGTCTCAAAATTGAAGGGAACCGACGGAATATGAAACTGTGGCAACCCACCGGATATTGATGCGATATCGCCCACGGTTCGGGTCGGTATTTCAAAAAATATGATAACTGCTGAAACACTCACTATGGCCGCAAGCGATGCCGGCACCGCTTTGGTCAACTTGGGGAGAAAGTAAATAATCACCATGGTTGCCAACACAAAACCCAGCATGGTCCAGAGTGGTGTTCCACTTAACCATGAGGATGAACTGCCTGCTCCAGTGACTTTGAACTGCTCTAGTTGTGACAGAAAAATCACCATGGCCAAACCATTGACGAAGCCGAACATAACGGGATGAGGCACTAAACGGATAAATTTTCCTAGGCGGAGAAAACCGATCAGCATTTGGATGAGTCCCATCAGGACGACGGCGCTAAACAGATATTCTACTCCGTGTCTTGCAACTAAGCTGACGATAACCACAGCAATGGCGCCAGTTGCGCCAGAGATCATTCCCGGACGCCCGCCCAAAAGTGAGGTTATCAGACCAATGATGAACGCTGAGTAGAGACCGATCAAGGGGCTGACATTGGCAATCAGGGAGAAGGCGATAGCTTCTGGAACCAAGGCGAGGGCTACGGTTAGTCCAGATAATGTTTCGTTTTTTGCGGTTAAGCGCGTGCTTTTCATAGCGTCAATAAATGTCATGCAGTTTCATACTTTCTGTTCAAAAAGTTCAAAAGGTAATTCTTTACGCCCATACGCGAAGAGGCTTCCCATTGGTGAGCGCATTCATTTGGCGCCAATCTCGATAAAAACCGTCACGAACTCAGATCCCCATGCATTTTCCTGCAGGGGGTCAGGTGCGTGGATGGACGCGGATGGTAAGTGTTAATGGCAATGTCTAAAGTTGGTTCTGGAGTTGGGGACTTAGCATGCAGTGAACTACGGTGGGATACCACTGACTGCAGAAGTGAGCCACAGAAACGAACCGTTAAGCGTAACGGGTTCTCTTGCTTAAAGCAAGCCTTGCAGCAAGTTCACTAAATCTTTGGCAGGATGGAGGTTTGAGAGTGAGGCAAAGAGTGGAAAGTATGATCAGGCGGTCATGCCAGAGCTCAACCTATCTTCAATTTGAACCCATCGAAGCCCATAGTTTTATCTACATGTTATCTACACATTATCGATGTCAGTTTCATCACTGTGGCTGGAGGCAGCGGTAGCAGCGGAGCGTTTTTTGCCGAAAATACGTGCTACCCACACCCCTACTTCGTACAGGATGATAAAGGGCAACGCGATGGAGACTTGGGAGAAGACATCGGGAGGAGTGAGGATTGCCCCAATTATAAACGCAAGGACAAACGCATAGCGCCGGTTTTTACCCAGCCAGATGTGATCCACCACCCCAAGGCGGGCGAGAAAGAAGATCACAATGGGCAGTTCAAACACCAGGCCGAAGGCAAACAGCAGGCGGGTAGACATGCTCAGATACCCCGCCATGGAGAGCATCGCTTCGGTGCCGCTGGAGCCAACCCCGAGGTTGATAAGAAACGTGAAGATTACCGGAAACACAAAGGTAAACCCGAAGTAGGCACCGAGCCCAAAGCAGGCACAGCCGGAGAGCACAAAGGGGATGGCCAGATGCTTTTCCCCCGGATAGAGTGCGGGCGCGACAAACGCCCATATCTGCCACAGTACAACCGGCAAGGCCAGGAGCAGGCCAGCTACTGCGCTTATTTTCAGGTAGGTGAAAAAAGGCTCGGTGGCATGGATAAACACCAGCGAGCTCCCTGGCGGCAACGAGGCGCGCACGGGGCGGGAAACAAACTCAAACAGCTGCTGCGAAAAACTGTAACACACCCCAAATCCCCCCACCCACGCAAGCATGGAGATTATCAGGCGGCGGCGCAGTTCCTCCAGGTGGGAGAAAAACCCCTGCTCAGTTTCTTCCATCGTCCGTTCCTAACTCGGCTTTTAGTCCATCTACAGGTGTTTTATGCATGTCAGTACCAGCCTGAGGTTCAGGCGCAACATTTTCTGGAGCCTCGCTGGCTGCTGGATGGGTAGCGCCCGGTTCTGTTTGAGTTGCATCAGGTACCGACTCTATCTGCGCCTCCTCTGCCTCTGCTGCATCTAACCCCCTAGCATCATTGTGTGTGGCTCTGTTCTGATGTGCATGTATCCTGCCCTGCTGCTCTGGGGAGATCACCTGTGCGTCGATATCGATGCTGCGTTTCAAGTCATTCGCTGCATTGCGAAACTCGCGCATCCCCTGCCCCAGGGCGCGGGCGATCTCTGGCATCTTTTTCGGTCCAATGAATATGAGCGCCAGCGCCATAATCAACAACAATTCCGGCATTCCGATTCCGAACATCGATCACCTCCGGTTGAATGGAAACTAACTCAGGCATGGTTGCACCATGGGCTATGATGTTGCCCCGCAGAACAACTCCCACCGAGTAAGACATTGTAGTGCTGGGTTACTCAGTTTTATCCTTGGCATCCGGCTCTTCTAAGGTGTTGGTCTCGTCATCATCACTGTTAAGCCCTTTTTTAAAATTCCGTATCCCTTTCCCCACGCCGGAACCCAACTGCGGCAAGCGCTTGGCTCCGAACATCACTATCACGATCCCAAAAATAATAAGTAATTCTTGTGCTCCAAGTCCAAACATAGTTATTTCTCCCGAGTCAGTCCTGAGTTCCCCTATATTTTCACGGTAGTTTCCATCCTACAGCTACTCAAATGACTTTTAACTGACCTTGCATTAAAACAACCCCCCCAGCTTTAACCAGACCTTCGAGAAGATTGGCGGCGATGGTTTCGCAAAAACATCCGTCCCTCATCCTTACTGCACCCAAACACAACGATGGTTAATAACATCTTATTTTCAACTACTTACAAACCGATTGTGTCTGTAAGCAGGTCTGCCATTAAGCTTATATCCCACTTGTTTCATCCCTTCAAGCAAAAGCGTTTATGGTTGACGGCATCGCGGAATTTGGCATAATTAGTGAAAATACGAAATTAATGATACTGGCGCTAACCTTCTAAGGCCTTCTTATTGAGTTGCAAACATGCATGAACTGTCAATCGTCATGAACATCATCGACATTGCAGAGGAGAACGCCAAAAGAGAAAACGCCTCTGTAATCACTGAGATTGAGTTGGATATCGGCGGGCAAGCCGGTGTGGTGATGGAATCTCTGCAGTTTGCCATTGAGTCAGCGAAGAGAGGAACCATGCTTGAAAAAGCCAAGTGGATATTTAATGAAATCCCCGCGCTGGCACGCTGTGCGTCATGCAACAAGGAATACGAGGCAAACGACCGGTTAGCCCCCTGCCCTTACTGCCAAAGCTTTTTTTCTGAGATTTTACAAGGGCGGGAACTGAGGGTTAAAGCTCTGCGAGTCGAATGAACGTTCAACCGATATTGTTGGCCAGTATTTCTTTACAGCTAAACAAGCAATAAATCACCTTTGGAAAGGCAGACTATGTGCGATGACTGCGGCTGCGGCCACGATAACAATATTACCTTCAGAAAACCCGGCGCTGAGGCGATCGGCGAACATCACCATGGACATCAGCACGGACATGAGCATCACCATGCCGACGGTTCCCACCATCACCATCACCACCACCATCATCCCCATGGACACAGCCATTCAACCGAGCACGCTCATTCATCCCATAGCCATTCCCATAGCCGCGAAATTATTGTGGAGCAGGATATTCTGTCCAAAAACAACCTGCTCGCGCAGCGCAACCGAGGCTATTTTGAAGCCAAGGAGATTCTGGCGCTGAATCTGGTCAGTTCTCCCGGATCGGGAAAAACAAGCCTACTTGAACGCACCATAACTGATCTGGGTAAAGAGATCAGTTTTTACGTCATCGAAGGCGACCAACAAACCATGAATGACGCCAAACGTATTGATGCCGTAGGCGCACCTGTGATCCAGATCAACACCGGCAATGGTTGCCACCTTGACGCGGAGATGATCAACCGGGCGGCGAAGGAGTTAGATGTCGAAAACAGGTCAGTGCTTATGATTGAAAATGTTGGGAACCTGGTGTGCCCAGCCCTGTTTGATCTGGGAGAGAAAGCTCGCGTAGTTATCATGAGCACGACGGAAGGTGAAGACAAGCCACAGAAATACCCCGCCATGTTCCAATCATCACAGCTTTGCATTATCAATAAAATTGATCTTTTACCCTATCTTGATTTCGATATAGAACAAGCCAAACAGTATGTGCTGCAGGTGAACCCGCACCTTAAGTTTATTGAGGTGTCCGTTAAAACTGGGGAAGGTCTTGACCATTGGTATGCATGGCTGAAGAACAACCTCACAATATAGCGACTTGTAGTGCTGGCGTTAGCATAGTGCTCCCTGCATAGCCCGATGTCTCCCAGAGAATCTGAAAAAACAAAGATCTACTGGAAAGGCAGCTTAATCAACAATTTCCTCTTACCTAACCAAGCAAATTGAAAGCATTCTTACCCACGGAAGAAAGGATGATTATTTTGGAGAAGCCTTGCCATTTTATTGCTCGTTTCGAGAAAAAACTTCTTCTGGGTATATTTTTTCTTGGAGCGCTTTGCGGATGTCAGTCTGCGGAATCCTGCCATAAGGTGCTGGACGCAAAATGTGTTCAGTGTCATTCCATTTCAACAAGTTGTGCAAAAATTGGCCAAAGTGAAGGGTGGTGGCTCAAAACAATTGATGCCATGGTTAAACTTGGGACAGAAGTCTCAAAACAGGAGCGCAAAATGCTTGCGAAGTGCCTCAGCAACCCATCGGAAGCCACCGTTGCAGAAATTTGTAAATAATTCGGGAGCAGCATCGCAGTATACATGCGCTGAATCGTAATGTAGACCGTACAGCCAATTAGGAGAAAGTGTATGAAAAACACAGAGTTTGACCAGGATCAAGAACAAGTAGGTGGGATCTCGCGTAGAGATTTCATTAAATTTTGTTCGGCTGTGGCAGCAGGCTTGGCTCTTCCGGGAGCAATGACCGCAAAAATAGCCCATGCCATTACCAATCCGAACAGACCTCCAGTTATTTGGCTGCACGGTTCTGAGTGTACCGGGTGTAGCATGTCTTTGCTGCGCGCCGAGCACCCGACCCTAGAAAAGTTAATGCTTGAACTTATCTCTTTGGATTTCCATGAGACCTTGTCCGCAGGTGCCGGACATCAGGCTGAAGAGGCCTTGGAACAATCGGTTGAGGCTAATTATGGCAAATTCATTCTTATCATTGAAGGTGCTGTTCCACTGAAAGATGGGGGTATCTACTGCCGCGTGGGTGGGAAGAACTTTGTCGATATTGTCCGCGACATTGGTCCCAAAGCCGGTGCGGTTATTGCGGTTGGCTCCTGCGCCTCCTGGGGTGGTGTTGCTGCCATGGCTCCAAACCCCACTGGATGTGTGGGTGTCAGCGAAGTACTGAAAGATCAAACGGTGGTATCTATACCAGGTTGCCCACCCAACCCCTACAACCTCCTTTCCACTATTATCCACTATCTGACCTTCAATAAACTGCCGGCACTGGACAGCGAAAATCGTCCCAAGTTTGCCTATGGTCGCCTTATCCATGAACATTGCGAGCGCCGCCCGCACTTCGACAATGGACGCTTTGCCCGCGCCTTTGGAGATGAAAGTCATCGCCAAGGACATTGTCTATATTACCTTGGCTGTAAAGGCCCGGTTACCTATGCCAACTGCTCAACTTCGCAGTTTGGCGATGCCGGCTCCGGCTGTTGGCCCGTTGCTATTGGGCATCCGTGTTTTGGCTGTGCGCAGAAAGGTGTTGGCTTTAATGTTCCGCAGTTTACGGTCAGCCCTGTCTTGCACCAAACACCGGCGGCTGGACACGCACCGATCATTGTTGAGCGCGGCGAGGGGGTAAGTCCTGGCTCAGCAGCGCTGATGGCTGGCTTGGGCGGCGTTGCTCTTGGAGCAGGGGCTGTATTTGCAGCAAAACTTGATAAGGGATCTAAGCATGAAGATGAAGAGGCGTGATTTTCTCAAAGGAGCTGCTGGCGGTCTAGCTCTTCTGACCCTTGACAGCAAGGTGGTCGATGCCCGCACGGTGGAGGCCCTGCCTCCTAATGCGCTGGGGATCCTATACGATTCAACGTTGTGCGTAGGCTGCAATGCCTGTATGGCGTCCTGTAAGAAAGCCAACTCCATGATTCCGGAGATGACAGGCGAACAGGAGATCTGGGATAACCCCCAAGACCTCTCTGCCTCCACGCTAAATATTATCAAGAAATTTTCTAGCGGAACCGGCGCGCATAAGGATCAAGAAGAGGACGGCTATGCCTTTATCAAGCGGCAGTGCCTCCACTGTGTTGACCCTTCCTGTGTCACCGCCTGCCCTGTTACCGCGCTTGCCAAAGACAATGACACCGGCATTGTTACCTACGATAAAAACGCCTGCATTGGGTGCCGGTACTGTCAGGTTGCCTGCCCCTACAATATACCAAAATTTGAGTGGGATGATCCCTACCCGGAGATCGTCAAATGTGAGCTATGTTCACACCTTATAGCTAAAGGTGAGATCTCTGCCTGCTGTTCGGTTTGCCCCACGGGCGCATCGCTGTTTGGGCCTGTTGCCGAGTTGCTGAACGAAACAAGAAGAAGGCTGCAAATGAAGCCTGGCAAACTGTATAAGTTCCCCGTCTATTCAATTGATTCAGGCAAATGGCATGAATTAAACGCACCTAAATACCAGCAGCACGTCTACGGTCAAGATGAACTCGGTGGTACCCAAGTCATGTACATGGCTGCGGTTCCGTTTGAAAAACTAGGTCTGCCCAGCTTCCCTAAAGAGTCCTTTGTCTCTATGGCGAGTGGTATTCAGTACGCTATCTACAAAGGGATGGTATACCCGCTGGTTGTCCTCGCCGGCCTCATCTTCATGGCAAATAAGAATAAAAAGAGTAACGAGGAAAAGCAGTCTACATCCACGCATGATCAAGGAGAAGACGCATGAGTCATGAACCAAAAGCGCTAGGTGGACGCATCTTTACCCGCACCTTCTGTATATGCATGTTTGTGGTCGCAATTGCTGGCTACTTTGTAGTGAAAAGGCTGATCTTTGGTATCGGCGCCGTAACCAATCTCAACGATGGCTACCCTTGGGGTCTGTGGATCTCATACGACGTTGTTGTCGGAACCGCTTTTGCCTGTGGTGGCTATGTGATGGCGCTGCTGGTCTACATTATGAATAGAGGGGAGTACCATCCCCTGGTGCGACCGGCCCTGCTTGCATCGATGTTTGGCTACGCTCTTGCCGGTGTGTCGGTTTTTCTCGATATCGGGCGCTACTTAAACGTCTACAACCTCTATCTGCCCTGGCAGATGAACTTTCACTCGGTGATGTTTGAGGTGGCCATGTGTATCGCTGCCTATATCTTTGTGCTCTGGCTGGAGTTTACTCCTGCCTTTGTCGAGAAGTGGGGCTTGAAAAACTTCGGCAAAAAGTTGGATAAGGTGATCTTTGCCATCATCGCGCTGGGTGTTTTGTTACCAACCATGCATCAGTCCTCTCTAGGCACCATGATCCTGATGGCCGGCTACAAACTCGACCCACTCTGGCATACCACAACCCTGCCCCTCTTATTCCTTTTGACCGCGGTTTTCATGGGCTTCGCCATGGTGATCTTCGAAGCGACCATCTCCTCGCGGGTTTACGAACTGAGCGACGAGACCTCTATTTTGTCCAAAATTGGACACATTATGGTGTATGTGCTTGGCTTTTATCTGGTTGTTCGTTTCCAAAACGTCTTCATGCGCGGTTATATGAGCGAAGCCTTCTCAGGTTCCTTTTTAGGCAACATGTTCCTGTTGGAGAACCTGATGCTGATCATCGGTCTGGTTATCCTTGCCTACCCGAACTACCGGAATAGCCCTCGCCTCCTGTTCATAGCAGCAACCGCTATTCTCATTGGCGGCTCCCTGTACCGTTTTAACACCTATATGATCGGTTTTGATCCCGGTACTGGGTGGAAATACTTCCCTTCCGTTGGTGAGCAAATGATCACCTATGGTCTGATTGCTTTTGAGATCGCGATGTACACCTTGTTTGTCAAAATATTTCCGGTTTTCAGTTCTCATGCGCCCGCTGAGTCGAATAATTAAGGAGTTTCAATATGTCGAAAAGAATTGTCATTGATCCCATTACCCGTATTGAGGGACATCTGCGTATTGAATGTGCTGTGGATAACGGCAAGGTTGTTGATGCGTGGTCCACTGGCACCATGTGGCGCGGGATTGAAAACATGCTCAAAGGTACAGACCCCCGTGAATCTTGGATGATCACCCAGCGTATCTGCGGTGTTTGCACCACTGTCCACGCCATAGCCTCTGTTCGTGCAGTTGAGAACGCACTCAACATGGAAATCCCGGTCAATGCGCAGTACATCCGCAATATGATCGTTGGTGCTCACTGTCTTGCAGATAACATGATTCACTTCTATATCCTCTCGGCCGTCGACTGGATTGATATCGCCTCAGCTGCTCTCGAGGCTGACGCCCGCAATGCTGCAACCTTAGCGCAAAAGCTTTCGCCGTGGAAACGCAACAGCTTCCAGGAATTCAAACAGGTGCAGGATAAACTGAGAAAATTCGTTGAATCTGGACAGCTCGGGCCATTCTCCAGCGGATACTGGGGCCATCCAGCCATGAAACTGCATCCAGATGTCAACCTCATCGCAGCGGTTCATTATTTCCAGGCGCTGGAGTACCAGCGCAAGATCAACAAAGTTGTGACTATTCTTGGCTCTAAAACTCCACATATCCAGAACCTGGCTGTCGGCGGAGTTGCCAATCCGATCAACCTGGATAGCCCAGCCACCCTCACCATGGAGCGGCTCTACTACCTCAAGACTCAGATGGATGAAGTCCGCGACTTTGTTGAGCAGGTCTACTTGGTGGATGTTGCTACCATCGCTGCCATGTATCCTGAGTGGTGCACCTACGGCAAAGGGAACGGGAACTTCTTATCTGTCCCTGAGATGCCCATGGATGAGAAAGGGACGAGCTTTGCAATGCCCGGCGGCTACATTAAAGGCGGTGATCTCTCCTCCTTCCGCCGCATTAATTCCTCGCGTGATCCTTACTTTGAAGACAATGTTAAAGAGTCGGTTAAACATTCGTTCTACCAAGGCGACTGGACCATGCATCCATTTGTTGCAACCACGGAGCCGAAGTTTGTCGAGGCTGATCTTGAAGGCAAGTACTCTTGGGTCAAGTCCCCTTCGTTCCTAAATGAGCCGGCTGAAGTGGGTCCTGTGGCCGCAGTTCTAGGCATGTACCAGGCCAAACATGAGCCAGCAGTCAAGTTCACCGACATGATGCTAGAGAAGATGTCCTCCATCGGCAAGACCCAGTACGACATAGATATTCTACCCTCCACCATGGGGCGGCATATCTCCCGTGCCATCCGGGTTGCCACCGTGCGGGAGAACATGGCCAAACAGTGGGATGCACTCATCTCCAACATCGAGAGCGGTGACACCACCACTTTTAACGAGCCCCACTTCCCTGAAGGTGAGATACGCGGCGTAGGTGTTCATGAAGCTTCACGTGGCGCTCTGTCGCATTGGGTCGTGATCTCTAACGGTAAAGTTCGTAACTACCAGACCGTTGTGCCTACTACCTGGCTGGCGTGTCCGCGCGGAACCAACGACGAGCGCGGTTACTACGAGCAATGTTTGATTGGCAACCCAATTGCTGATCCGGAAAAACCATTGGAAGTTCTACGCACCATCCACTCGTTTGACCCATGTATGGCGTGCGCTGTTCACATGTTGAACCCCGAAGGGAAAAAACTCTCTTCGGTTAAGGTCTTGTAATAACACCTTGGTCGTGCTGGGGATTGGTCCTTGAACAGTATATAGATCTCACTGCTTCAAGATACATTTTGCTCTATACCCTCTAGATAAGAAGGTAACTGTGATGGATCAGCACAAAAAATCAATTGGCATTATGGGGCTGGGCAATCTCCTTTTGAGTGATGAAGGCTTCGGCGTTCACTGCATTCAATACCTGGAGAAGAATTACCAGCTGCCGGAAAATGTCGAGGTGATTGATGGTGGCACCGGCGGGATTTTGCTGGCTCCTTTCATTGAAGAGCACGATGAACTCTATGTGATCGATGTTGTAGATATTGAGGACACCCCTGGTTCAGTGCATTGCTTCACCGATGCTGATATGCGTTGCGGTGACATACAAACGCGTATGTCACCGCATCAGGTCGGTATGCTCGACATCCTAGACATCTGCCGCATTCGCGGCATGGTGCCGGATAAGGTTCACTTTATCGCCGTGGTTCCGGAGAGCCTTGAACCCGGGATGGAACTCACCCCCCTTCTGCAGGGAAGGATTAAGGATGTGCTGCAGATACTTATTGAAAAGCTAGGGGAGGATGTTGCAATCATTCCACTTAGCTGTGGTCAAAAAGTTTAACCTTCCCTTGAGCCTCCCTTTGACCTCTTTATACTTGAGTATTTAACTCGCCATATGACCTCATCTGAAGCCATACAAAAACCTTATTGTCTTGAGCAGCCTGAAACCACCTACCGCATCGTCGTAACAGGGGTCGTTCAGGGGGTGGGGTTCCGCCCGTTTGTGTATCGAACAGCTCTTGAACATGAGATCTCAGGCGAAGTAAAAAATACCCCTGCAGGAGTGCTCATAAATGCCTGCGGTTACCCGTGGCGCTTAAAAGCATTCCTGGCTCAACTGGAAACACACGCACCACCTCTGGCGGTTATCCACCACATAGAATACCATAAAGTATCCCCTTTAACTGCAACAGGGTTCTCCATCGTCGAATCCCAGCAAGTGGGAGATAATCGGGTTATCCTTCCACCTGATGTAACCATCTGCCCCGCATGCGAACAGGAACTGCTGGACCCCACGGACCGCCGCTATCTGTACCCTTTCAACAACTGCACAAACTGCGGTCCACGCTATACCATCATTGAGACTCTCCCCTATGATCGGGGCAACACCTCAATGAAGCCCTTCCCACTCTGTGAAGACTGCCTGCAAGAATATCGCAATCCTGCCGATCGCCGCTATCATGCAGAAGCGACCAGTTGTCCGCACTGCGGCCCCCAACTGCAGTTGACAACAGCGCAGGGGGACGTGATTGAAAGCGACAACTCTATCCTGTGGGTTGCAGATAAAATCGACAGCGGCGCTATCGTCGCCGTACAAGGGGTGGGTGGCTTTCATCTAATTTGTGATGCGTTAAACGACCAGGCAGTTCAACTGTTGCGGCGGCGTAAAAGACGCCCGGCAAAACCGTTTGCGGTGATGGTTAAAGATATGTCCATGGCGCGTCAATACGGGGTGTTCAATGAGCACAGCTCTGCCTTTATCCAAAGTTATCCGCGCCCGATTGTCATTGTCCCGGCCACTGGGCAGTGCCCTTCACAGTTAAACGGCGGTCTGGATAAGGTCGGGCTATTCCTCCCCTACACGCCATTACACCAGATCCTGTTTCATTATCTTGACCGTCCTATTGTGGCAACCAGTGCCAATGTTTCGGACGAACCGATCATCACCAATACTGAGGCGCTGACAACTCAATTGGGTGCCGTTGTGGACTTTGTCCTGGCGTTTAATCGCCGGATCGTTAATGGTTGTGATGACAGTGTCGTAACAACCGTCGGCGAACACCAGCTGACCTTGCGCCGCGCCCGTGGTTATACCCCAACCAAGATAGATCTTCCGGCGCCACTTAACTGCAAGGTACTGGCGGTGGGGGCGGGGCAGAAAAACAGCATTGCTATTGGCTGGGGGAAACAGGCGATCGTCAGTGCGCATATTGGCAATATTCAGAGTCTGGGTGCTGAAGAATATTTTGTCAGAACTATCGACACCTTTAAACGACTCTACAACTTTGAACCGGAGCTGATTGTTCACGATCTCCACCCCGACTATTTACCCACGCGCTGGGCCAAACAACAAAACATCCCCTGCACAGGGGTACAGCACCACTATGCCCATGCCCTGTCTGCCATGATCGATTGCGGCATCGACCTCGACCATGAGATGACTGCCGTCTGTTGGGATGGCAGTGGCTACGGCGATGACGGCACGGTGTGGGGTGGCGAGTTTTTGCACTGCTCCTATCATGGTTATCGACGCTTTGCCCATTTCAAGCCGTTTCGCCTCCTCGGAGGGGAACAAGCGATTAAAGAACCGCGGCGCGTCGCCCTTAGTCTGCTGTTTGACCTCTACGGTGAGCAAGCCCTGACGCTTAACAACCCAACACTCAACTCATTCAGCCGCGCCGAGGTTCAAGTCCTTTACCGGATGCACAGCAAGGGGTTGAATTCTCCCCTCACCTCCTCTGCCGGACGTCTGTTCGATGCGGTAGCATCACTCCTGGGGATAAAGCAGGTGCTCTCCTACGAAGGGGAGAGCGGCATGCTGATGGATCAATCCTACGATGAAACACTCTGTTTTAGTTACCCTTTTACCTACATAAACAGCCAAATCGAGTGCTCCTCCGCTATAATGCAGCTGGCGACGGAACGGAATCCGGTAAAAGGGGTCACCGGCTACATTAATATGCTGGTAAATATTATTATTGAAGTTTTGCAGGCGAACGGGCGGCGTGAAGCACTTCTGTGTGGAGGGGTCTTTCAAAACACCCAGCTGGTTTACCGCCTGCTGTTGGCGGCGGAAAAGGCACAGATAAAGCTGCATGTGCCGAAGCGTATCCCCGTTAATGATGGAGGCATCGCACTGGGGCAAATCGCTTCTGCTCTGGCGGGTAGCGGTTCTATTTAACTTTAACGTTATGTAAAAGGTGAAAATATGTGTTTAGCCATACCCTCGCAGATCACTAGCATTGATGCTGAAACCGCCATGGCGACGGTCGACACCATGGGAGTCTCCCGCACTGCCAACTTGGGGCTGATTGATGAAAAAGTCAGCATCGGAGATTGGGTGCTGGTACATGTCGGCGTTGCTATGACCCAAATCGACGAAAAGGAAGCGCGCGAAACGTTAGCTCTGTATGAGCAGATGATAAAGGCGGATCTGGAACACGAGGCGTTGCAAGATGGAGAAAGTGTTCTGAATGATAGGGACTGAACAGTTGTACAGCGCGTTGCGTGCCCCTGAAAAGGTTCATTCAATGCAACGGATCATTGAGCGCCTGTATCTCAACTACCAGCGCCCTGTGCGGATCATGGAGGTGTGTGGCGGCCATACCCACACCATCGTCAAATATGGTCTGGACCAGTTGGTGCCGGAACAGGTGCGCTTCGTGCACGGGCCGGGCTGCCCCGTGTGTGTCTTGCCGCAACACCGGATTGACGCAGCGTTACACCTCGGCGCCATGCCGGATACAATCCTAGTAACCTTGGGAGACATGCTCAAGGTTCCAGGAACCCAGAGTTCGCTGCAACAAGCGCGCGCTACTGGTTGCGATATCCGTGTGGTTTACTCCCCTCTTGACGCCGTCTCAATTGCGCAGAAAAATCCGGATCACAGTGTAGTCTATTTCGCGATTGGGTTTGAAACTACGGCGCCAATGACGGCTCTGCTCATTGAGCAGGCCCAGCAACTGCGACTTCCAAATCTGTTTTTCCATATTAACCATGTGCTGATCCCGCCGGCGATGGAGATGATCCTGGCAACACCTGGGTGCAGTGTAGATGCATTTATCGCGCCCGGCCATGTAAGCGTAATAACTGGCAGTGACATTTTTACCCCGATTGTCCGCCGCTTTGAAAAGCCGCTAGTTATTTCTGGTTTTGAGCCCTTGGATATCATGGCTTCTGTGGAGCGCATCCTGCGCCAGTTAAACCGTGGCGCAGCCAAGGTTGAAAACACCTACTCCCGTTCTGTAACCAGGCAGGGGAATCGCAAAGCACAAATGTTGATGGAACGCTACTTTGAGCCACGCCCAACCTTTTTGTGGCGCGGAATTGGTGCTATCGCCCATTCAGCCCTGCAATTACGCGCCGAATTTGCCGCTCTCGATGCTGAAGTGCGCTTTGCGGAGTGCTGCCCTGCCCCGGCACCAGAGTCTGGGCGTGGCTGTATCTGTGGCGCGATTCTCACCGGGCAAGCCCACCCGCAAGAATGTCCGCTGTTCGCTCAACAGTGTACCCCGACAAACCCGCATGGCAGTTGCATGGTAAGCAACGAAGGTGCCTGTGCGGCCTATTACAAATACCGGAGGGATCAATGAATAATCGAATTCTCCTCGCCCATGGTTCAGGGGGGCTGGAAAACCAGCACCTGATTCAGGAGATATTTGTCGATGCGTTTCGCAATCCAATCCTGTGTGCCATGGATGACGCCTCGGTTCTGGAAATGGGCACCATGGCCGTCAGCACTGACAGCTTCACCGTTAGTCCGCTGTTTTTCCCTGGGGGCGATATAGGCAAGCTTGCCATTGCCGGCACAACCAATGATGTCGCGATGCGCGGCGCGCAACCACAGTATCTGAGCGCGGCCTTTATCCTCGAAGAGGGATTAGAGCTCGATGTTTTACGCCGGATCGTAGCCAGCATGAGGACAGAACTTGCTGTGTGCGGAGCCACAATCGTCACCGGTGATACCAAAGTGGTACCTAGAGGGGCCATTGATCAGATAATGATCAACACCACCGGTTTTGGTCGCCTGATAAAGGATTGTTCCGTAGCCCGCATCGAGCAGGGAGACCACCTCATCGTCTCCGGGCCCATCGCTCAGCATGGTGCCTGCATCTATGCCGAACGCGAGGAAATAGCCGTCAGCGGCCTCATCTCTGATTGCTGTAGCCTGTGGCCGGTGGTTAAAACCCTCTTGGACGAAGACCTGGGTATCCATGCCATGCGCGACGCAACCCGCGGCGGACTCAGTGCCGTATTGAACGAGTGGGCCCAGCAAACCGGCTACAGCCTGATAGTGCAGGAGAGCAGTATCCCGCTGACGAAACAGGTTGAGGGGTTTTCGGAACTGCTCGGAATTGATCCCTACATCCTAGCGTGTGAAGGGGTCTTTGTTGTGGCCGTTGAGCCGCACGACAGTTCACGCGTGATTGAGTTGTTGCATCAAGCGGGACATAACCGTGCCGCACTGATCGGTACGGTGACAGAGGAAAAAAGAAGCGGCAAAAACCCTCAGGTTATCTTGCACTCTGCGTATAGCACCCAACGCCTGATGGAGTTTCCATCCGGGGAGATCCTCCCGCGGATCTGTTGATGCATGGACGCTCAACTTGGTTACCGCAGAAGCACGAAAACATGAGGCGAAGCAGGAATAAAAATTAGCACAAATTCTCTGGTATTAGATTTCGAAAAATAGATAGAAGTTATCGGTGTATAAGTTTTTGACAGGGATGCTATGCAAAAGTGCATAACTCCTTGAGCGGCACTAGGGCTCAGATGAAGCCCCGGACTAACCAGACAATAGGAGAGTGTCATGCATATTCCAGATCCGATGTTACAAGGTAGTGTTTGCCCTGCAACAGCAGTTGTTAGCGCAATAGGTATTGCCACAGCAGCGCATTACGCGACGAAAGGTGAAAAACCATCGGCAACCCGGTTTGCCGCCATTACTGCGCTTATCTTTGCTGCGCAAATGCTGAATTTTCCCATCATGGATGGCACATCAGGCCATTTATTAGGCGGGGTATTGGCGGCAAGTCTGCTGGGAATACCTTTTGGTGTTTTATCTATTGCGCTGGTGGTTGTGGTCCAAAGTCTATTTTTTTCTGACGGGGGGGTCACGGTTCTCGGCGCTAACCTGCTGAACATGGCAATTATCGGTGCCGGTCTCGGCGGTATGTTGCGCTCCAAACTGGCGGCCAAATGGCAAGGCCCTAAAGGGGAAGTTCTAGCCACGGCGCTAGCGGCTTGGGCCTCAGTTGTTCTTGCTTCCTTTGCCGTAGGCGTCCAACTGGCCCTTGATGGTCAAATAGTTTTCGCCCATGTCATCACGGCAATGTTGTCAACCCATCTGCTGATTGGGTTCGGTGAGGCTGTTATTACCGTGGGGGCATGTTTACTGATTCCCACTCCCGCAGCGTCAAAGAAAATGGCTGGCAATATTGCTATCCCAACCACTGCAGCAATGGCAATTGCTCTTTTACTGAGCCCCTTTGCCTCCAGATATCCAGATGGTTTAGAGTGGGTGGCGGCAAAATATCAATTTCTGCATGAGTCTGCCCCCGTTTTTGTAGGGCCTCTGGCAGACTACTCTGTTCCCTTTATCAGCAATGAGATGCTCTCAACCGGGCTGTCTGGTTTGATAGGCGTTATTATCTCGTTTACTGCGGCATGGGCACTGCACCAATCGATGAGCCTCCTTGTCGCCCGAAATCAAATTCACTAACGGATAACGCGCAAGCGGACATCCAAAAGCTGCTCGCTACAGTGCAGCTTTTGGATGTCCGTGTTATGAGAGGTTAGACGCAACTGCGTGAAACAGAGCAGAATAAACCTTCTCCGCGCACACATATCGGTTCCTCAGACAGCTATGCATCTTCAAGCACAGCACAGCTCAGCTCAGTCTGAACCCATCGAAGCCCATAGTTTTATCTACATGTTATCTACACATTATCGATATCTGTTTCATCACTGTGGCTGGAGGCAGCGGTAGCAGCGGAGCGTTTTTTGCCGAAAATACGTGCTACCCACACCCCTACTTCGTACAGGATGATAAAGGGCAACGCGATGGAGACTTGGGAGAAGACATCGGGAGGAGTGAGGATTGCCCCAATTATAAACGCAAGGACAAACGCATAGCGCCGGTTTTTACCCAGCCAGATGTGATCCACCACCCCAAGGCGGGCGAGAAAGAAGATCACAATGGGCAGTTCAAACACCAGGCCGAAGGCAAACAGCAGGCGGGTAGACATGCTCAGATACCCCGCCATGGAGAGCATCGCTTCGGTGCCGCTGGAGCCAACCCCGAGGTTGATAAGAAACGTGAAGATTACCGGAAACACAAAGGTAAACCCGAAGTAGGCACCGAGCCCAAAGCAGGCACAGCCGGAGAGCACAAAGGGGATGGCCAGATGCTTTTCCCCCGGATAGAGTGCGGGCGCGACAAACGCCCATATCTGCCACAGTACAACCGGCAAGGCCAGGAGCAGGCCAGCTACTGCGCTTATTTTCAGGTAGGTGAAAAAAGGCTCGGTGGCATGGATAAACACCAGCGAGCTCCCTGGCGGCAACGAGGCGCGCACGGGGCGGGAAACAAACTCAAACAGCTGCTGCGAAAAACTGTAACACACCCCAAATCCCCCCACCCACGCAAGCATGGAGATTATCAGGCGGCGGCGCAGTTCCTCCAGGTGGGAGAAAAACCCCTGCTCAGTTTCTTCCATCGTCCGTTCCTAACTCGGCTTTTAGTCCATCTACAGGTGTTTTATGCATGTCAGTACCAGCCTGAGGTTCAGGCGCAACATTTTCTGGAGCCTCGCTGGCTGCTGGATGGGTAGCGCCCGGTTCTGTTTGAGTTGCATCAGGTACCGACTCTATCTGCGCCTCCTCTGCCTCTGCTGCATCTAACCCCCTAGCATCATTGTGTGTGGCTCTGTTCTGATGTGCATGTATCCTGCCCTGCTGCTCTGGGGAGATCACCTGTGCGTCGATATCGATGCTGCGTTTCAAGTCATTCGCTGCATTGCGAAACTCGCGCATCCCCTGCCCCAGGGCGCGGGCGATGTCTGGCATCTTTTTTGGCCCGATGAATATGAGCGCCAGCGCCATAATCAACAACAATTCCGGCATTCCGATTCCGAACATCGATCACCTCCTGTAAATGGGGACTAACTCAGGCACGGTTGCACCATGAGCTATGATGTTGCCCCGCAGAATAACTCCCACCGAGTAAGACATTACAGTGCTGGGTTATTCAGTTTTATCCTTGGCATCCGGCTCTTCTAAAGTGTTGCTCTCGTCATCATCACTGTTAAGCCCTTTTTTGAAATTCCGTATCCCTTTTCCCACGCCGGAACCCAACTGTGGCAAACGTTTGGCTCCAAACATCACAATCACGATCCCAAAAACAATAAGTAGTTCCTGTGCTCCAAGTCCAAACATAGTTATCTCTCCCGAGTCAGTCCTGTATCGAGCAGACGCTGCGTATGCGTCAGATCTTCAGGACGGTTGATATTGATAAATGCTGAATCAAATCCTGCAATATGGGTCAACTCTTCCGCCTCTATCTCTCTTAT
>JAVERS010000069.1:0-5690 GCA_034007015.1 Desulfuromonadaceae bacterium | reverse complement strand
GAGATTAGCGACAGCGCTGCTGCATGCAGGGGGATTGAAAACCACGGTTGTTGCCACCTTTTTTACCTTGGGCATTGCACCCTTTGCCAAGTCCCTTCGGGCAGTCCTCTGCATTGACACCGCAGCATCCCTTGCCTTGGAACTCGCACCCATTGCATTTGCACTCAGCTTTTAGCTCCCTTAGTTTTGTGGCTTTTTCCTGCTGTTCAGGGGTCAGGATAGAGAACATCTGCTGTTTGTGCTCAATCTTGTTGACCAGCATTGCCGCCTTCAGATCTGCGTAGGCGCGGGCTTGCGCTTTCAGGTTTTTGCTATCAAGTGCCACCCCCGGCTGTATGTCACGCAGTTGCTGGCGCGCTTCCTGGAGCTCGGTACGCATTTGTGCGCGCTGCTGCTGATGTTTGGTGCGCAGTTCTGTCATCTGTTGTTGCTGCTCTGCACTGAGGTCGAGAATAAGTGCCATGCGCTCGATACGGTTTTCCTGCTGATTACAGTCTCCATTGCCCCGCTTGGTTTTGCAGTTACTCCAAGCCATGGCGCTGGTGCTGAAGAGTAGCATTGTAAGGATGGTAACAGTGATTACACTTAGCTGTTTCATGGTGTGCTCCTTTGGTGGTTGAGGTTCAACGGTACGACCCGTTCCCACATAAGTGTGGGTGAAGGCCGCTGTGCTTTTGATGGATAGATAGTATCCGAGATAGATGTAGAAAGGGGTTAAGAGCTGTACGGCAAAGGTAAAGTTATGTAAAGCGCAGCAGCGTATTTCCGTTACAGCTTAACAATATTTTACCCCTGGATCTATCCGCAGAGGCTAGAATAGAATTATTTAGCAACGGGTGGGAACACCCAACCCTTAGGTGGTAACAGAGCCGATTGGTTATAGATAGTTGCCTTGATGCCAGAGCATCGGCGGGAGAGAATTACACATGCGCAAAATATTAATTATAGATGACGACCACGAATTGTGCGAATTGTTGCACGACTACCTGAGTGCAGAGGGGCTGGAAATTGTCAGCGTCCACGCTGGGGATACCGGAGCCCAGGCAGCGCTGGACCAAGAGGTTGATCTGGTTATCCTGGATGTGATGCTCCCCGGGATGAACGGATTTGATGTGCTGCGTACGATTCGCAGAGAATCCCAAGTGCCAGTGATTATGCTCACCGCCCGCGGAGAAGAGATCGACCGTATTGTCGGGCTTGAGCTCGGTGCGGACGACTATCTGCCCAAGCCATTTAATCCGCGTGAACTCCTTGCACGGATCCGCGCCGTGGAGCGGCGCCTCGCCCTGCAAGGGGGAACAGGCGAGAGCGACGCCAGCGATGCTGTGGAGGTGCTCGAAGTTGGGGATATCCGTGTATATCCCGGGAGCCGCAGGGTAAAACGGGGGGATGAAACCGTAGAGCTGACCTCGGCAGAATTTGATCTGCTGGTGATGTTGGCGCGCCATCAGGGTGAGGTGGTGAGTCGCAAAAACCTCGTGGAAGAGGTCTTGGGACGGCAGAATTCCCCCTATGATCGAAGTGTCGATGTGCATGTAAGCGCATTGCGCAAAAAACTTGGTTCCTATGTGGATAGCAGTGGAGATGCGAGCGAGCGGATCATTACGGTGCGCAATGTCGGATATATGTACGCAGATCCGGAAGTGAGCTGAGGATGCAGAGTCTGTTTTTCAGAATATTTTTGTATTTCTGGGGGCTGGTGATTCTGGTGGCGGTAACCATTGTGGCTCTCACCATCTTTCGCGATCAGCAGTATCCCCCCGCCATGCACCGCCAACTTGCGCAACGTGCAGTGGTGGAATATGGGCGCGAAGCGGTGCGGCAATATGAACGCCACGGAGCGGCGGCCCTGAGATCTTTTACCGGCGGGATTCGACGTGAACACGGCCTGAGTATCCTGCTGTTTGATGATCATGCCGCACCCCTGCTGGAAAATAAGGTAGCGTGCGGGATGCAGAATGCGGTTATCCGTGCGTTGCAGACCGATGAAGTGGAACTGCCCATCCGTGGACACCGCAATGCTATCGCCGCCGTGGTGCAGAGTGATACAGGCAAGCGCTATGTAGCCGCAGTGTGGCTGCCGCGCCGCCCGGCGCAACAGCATATTGTTGCCGAGCTTACCCGTGGCCTGCTTGGGTGGCAGCTGTTGTTTGTCCTCGGGTTAACCGCATTGGTGTGTTTTGTGTTGGCGCGCTCCCTGGTTACCCCTATAACGCGCTTGCGCCAGGCAACGCATCGCTTTGCGTCGGGGGATCTTAGCGCCCGCGTGGGGACGGAGATTCGGGGGCGCAACGAAATAGCCGCCCTCGCGACAGATTTTGATGAGATGGCCACGCGGATTGAAGCCCTGGTAGAGGGGCAGCAGCGTCTGCTGCGCGACATCTCTCACGAACTGCGCTCCCCCCTGACCCGCCTCGGTATTGCACTCGAACTTGCACGCAGAGAGCAAGGCAGCCCACAGCAGGAAAAAAGCCTGCAGCGGATAGAGCTTGAAAGCGCGCGTATGAATAGCATGATCGGTCAGCTTCTTGAACTTACCCGTATGGAGCATGCCGACACCCTTAAGGCACGCACCAATATCGAACTCAGAGATCTGCTTGCAGATATTGTGCAGGATGCGGCGTACGAAGCGGCGGAGCAGGAGATTGAAGTGGAGCTGGACGGAGCGCAATCTGCGGTGGTGCAAGGGGTGCCTGAGTTGATTGCACAGGCATTTGAAAACGTAATTCGAAATGCAGTGCGCTACACCGCACCTGCTACCCGGGTAGAGGTGGAGCTGCGTGTTGCCGGAGAATACGCACACATTCTGGTACGTGATCAGGGTCCGGGGGTGGAAGAGCTAGAGCTGGAGAAGCTCTTTATCCCCTTTTACCGTGTCGCCGAGGCGCGCGAACGCCACACCGGTGGCACGGGGATTGGTCTTGCGATAGCCAAACGCGCGGTAGAACTGCATCACGGCACTATCCGCGCTGCACGTGCAGGTAATGGAGGCTTGGTGGTTGAAATTATCCTCCCCATGGTTGGAGAGTAGATGCTCCCTTTTTACTTTATGCAGGTTATCCTCATGGGTAGCGCAACCCAATATATGTTATATTGCAAAGATATTGTAACATGGTAGACATGTTTCAGGTGCTTCCAGGTGCTGCTTTTTATATTCTGGCATTTGGTCTGAGGGCATTTGGTCTATTATAAAGAAGTAGTGTGCAGGAAGAAGTCTACGGCAGAAGCCTGCCGTTGCAGAACTCAACTAAAACAGGAGAAAAGATATGCGTAAAACAACTATTGTAGTTCTTATTTTGGGGCTGGCGTTAGCCGGTTGCGCCCAGCCTATGAGTCAAACCCAAAAAGGGACTGCCATCGGGGCAGGAGCCGGAGCCGCTGTAGGTGCAGGGCTGGGGCAACTGCTTGGGGGCGACACCGAAGCGACCCTGATCGGTGCCGGTGTGGGCGCGGCTTTAGGTGGTACTGCCGGAGGTTTCTTCGCTAATTACATGCAAAAACAAGAACAGGCGATGCGCCAGAGTCTTGCCAACGTAGAAGATGCAAGTGTGCGCCGCGATGCGCAGACCCTGGCGGTAACCTTCAAGTCCGATTTGCTCTTTGATGTAGATTCTGCCACGGTGAAGCCGGGCGGGTATGATGAACTGCGCCGTGTGGCGGAAGTGTTGAACGCATATCCGCAGACCCGCTTGCAGATTGCCGGCCACACCGACAGCACTGGACCTGAGGAGTACAACCAGCGTCTGTCAGAGCGCCGCGCTGAAGCGGTAAAATACATTCTGGTCAATTATCAGGTGGCATCCCAGCGCATCAGCACCATCGGATTTGGCGAAAGTCAGCCTATCGCCGGAAACGATACCCCATCTGGACGCCAGATAAACCGGCGCGTTGCTATAACCATAGAGCCGCTGCAGTAACAGGATTAAAACAGCAGAAGTTTCACCGCAACACTATTTAGCGTATGCAAATACCTCCGGTCGCCATCTTCTCATGTGTTTTTGCGTGGGGCGACCGGAGGCAATCTATGCACAAACACCCGCCGCAGCGCTGAGGCCGGTCCATATCACAGGGCAACAGCCTCGCCTCCAGCCTCCAGTCCGTTACTCCAATGCTCCATGTTTGCGCAGTACAGTATAGATCTCTTCCGCCATGGCGCGGTAACCTGCCGCGTTGAAATGGATGTGGTCCGACTTGTATTCCGGGGTGCGCAACAGCTTTCCGATAAGATCTGGGATGAACACCAGGTCGTACTCCTGCGCCAGCTCTGTGTAAATTGGTGCCACGCTGGAAAAGAGATTTTTCTCCGGTACCCCGATGAGCACCACTTCAACTCCGTTGGCATGGGCATGTTCGATCATCGCCGCCAGAGAGTCCTTTGTCTGACGGAGGTTGTGGTTACGCAAGATATCGTTGCCCCCTTCGAGCAACAACAGCAGACTGGGGGAGTGCGCGTCCAGAGCTGCGGGCAGGCGCGCCCGTCCTGTTGCAGTAACCTCGCCCGCTACTCCTGCATTGATCACTTTCCGCCCGCTCAGTTGCGCCAGCACCTCCGGGTAACTCTCATCTGCGCGTGCACCTGCTCCTGCAGTGAGGCTGTCACCAAAGGCGAGAATCACCCCTGTTGGCGGCACTGGGCGCAAGGTGCGTTTTTCGCATGCACCCAGCAGCAGGGGGAGCAACAGAACTACGACTCCACGTAGCAGGATCTGCATCAAATTCCTTTCGCGGCGGTGGTGCATGTTTTTAGAGATCATCATCATGAATAGGTGGGGGGGGCAGATCGGGGGCATTGAACGCCACCGGGGTACTACTGGGGACCTCGGCTGGATTAGGTGAGGGTGGTTTAGGTTTGTTGCGCCTTGCGTTGTGACGCTTAAAGCTGAAGCTTCCCACCGCCTGCTGCGCGACTCCAACAACCAGAAAGGCCTCCGGGTCGTTCTCCGCCACAAGTGCTTTTAAATCCGGCACCTGCGAGCGGGTGATGGTACAGAACAGCATGGTGTAGTTGCGATCTGAATACCCCCCGGTTACTTCCCAGTAGCTGATCCCCCGCCCCAATTCCGACAAAATCGCATGTTTAAGCATGGTGGGCGCCTGACTGACAATAGTGATGGTGCGCACCTGGCTTGGCCCTTCCAGCACAAAATCTGCCGTCATCCCGCCGACAAACAGCGCCAGCATCCCCAACATCGCCAGTTCCCAGCCAAACACGGTTCCTGCCAACAGGATAATCCCCCCGTCGAGGTAGAAAAAAGCCTGACTCAAGGGGTAGCCGGTCCTGTTGTGGAGAATCTGCGCCGGAATGACGGTACCGCCGAAGTTGCCGCCGTAGCGCAACACTATCCCCACCCCAACGCCAAAAAACAGCCCACCATAGATGGAGTTCAGGAGCAGGTCCTGGGTGATGGGGAAGGTGTGCATGTTGCGTGGCATAAAGGCATTGAAGGCATCTGTTGCGATGGAAAACACCACAATGGATAACAGGCACGAGAACAGGAAGCGAAACCGCCCCAACAGAATAAACCCCAGCACCAGCAACGGCAGATTCATTAACAGATAGAGCACCCCGGGGGACAGATTGGTAAAGTTCGTGATAATAACCCCCAGCCCCGCGAGACCTCCCGCCGCTAGATTGAACGGGACCATGAACATGCTGTAACCAAATGCGGCTATAATTGCGCCGATAGCGA
>JAVERS010000024.1:0-36285 GCA_034007015.1 Desulfuromonadaceae bacterium | reverse complement strand
AAATCCGATTTTGGCGGCAAACAACTTGGGGCCAGCATTGGTTGGCACTGGAGTTACGTTACCCCAGCGCAAAACGGCTGTGCTGCCTATGTTGAACAGGCTGTAGGGGGAGTGCCAGAATCCGCGGATAAAGAGATCTGTCGCCAGCACTATCATTATCCACTTAGCGCTGGTAAACAGAAAAATTGCGGCGCAGAACACGGTAAGCGCTGCATTCGCTTGCGCAACTTTAGCGTCAACTTGTTGAAACGAGATTGGACATACCTGTGCCATAATTTTCCTCTTTGGTGAAATAGTTCCTTAAGATAGAGCAATAATGTAGTTACTCAGATATGCGGATTATTGTATGTATAGTGGGTGTGAATGTCAATGGTTTGTCTGAATGTGACCAATGGCAGGGATGATTGAGAGTGGCACTTGATTTTTGGCGAAACGGTAACAAAGGTTTGTTGTGGGGGTGGGGTGGAGTGCAGATAGAACTGTGTGAACCGGGGCGAAGATAATCTCTGCGCCCCGGCTGTGTGGATTGTATTTAAAGCTATTTTTTCTTTTCTGATTTTTTGCGCTCGTTGGCATCGAGTATTTTTTTGCGCAGACGAATGGACTTTGGCGTGATCTCTACCAGTTCATCGTCGTCGATATATTCTAGCGCCTGCTCTAGAGTTAGGATGCGTGGCGGGGTGAGGCGGATAGCATCGTCAGTACCAGAAGAGCGTACGTTGGAGAGTTTTTTCCCTTTGTTGGTGTTGACCACCAAGTCGTTCTCTTTAGCGTGTTGTCCTACAACCATCCCTGTGTATACCTTGGTGCCCGGATGGACAAACAGAATGCCCCGATCCTGCAGGTTGAACAGGGTGTAGGCGGTAGTTTCCCCCGGTTCAATGGCAATCAACGAGCCGTTCTTGCGTCCACTGATCTCCCCCTTGTAGGGGGCATAGGTGTCAAAGCAGTGAGCAATGGTGCCGGTGCCGTGGGTGTCGGTCATGAACTCGGTGCGAAACCCGATCAGACCGCGCGAGGGGATGGAGAATTCGATGCGGTTGACCCCGTCGAGCTGTTTCATGCTGAGCATCTCGGCTTTGCGCTGTCCAAGTTTTTCTATGATGGTGCCTTGGTATTCTTCTGGTACATCGATGGTGAGGCTTTCCATCGGCTCAAGTTTTTGCCCGTTTTCTTCGCGCAGGATCACCTGTGGTTTCGACACTGCAAGTTCAAACCCTTCGCGCCGCATGTTTTCTATAAGGATCGACAGATGAAGTTCACCCCGCCCTGAGACTTTAAAGGTGTCGGTGGACTCTGTCTCTTCTACACGCAGGGAGACATTGGTGCGCAACTCACGTTGCAGACGCTCATAGATATTGCGCGAGGTGACATATTTCCCCTCTTTGCCCGCGAAGGGGGAGGTGTTGACCATAAAGTTCATCGACAGGGTGGGCTCGTCGATATTCATATACGGTAGCGGTTTCGGTGCGTCGGTAGCGGCGAGGGTTTCGCTGATGCTGATATCGTTGAAGCCAGCGATGGTGACAATGTCGCCTGCCTCGGCTTCTTCGATACTCACTTGTTGTACCCCTTGATAGCCGATAAGCTTCGATATGCGCCCCTGGGTTATGTTCCCATTTTTGTCGATCCGCGCCAAACTCTGCCCATCACGCACCCGTCCGTTAAAGATTTTGCCCGTAGCGATGCGTCCGATGTAGTCGTTGTAGTCGATACTGGTGACTAAAAACTGAAAGGGCTTGTTTGGATCGCAGTTGGGGGCGGGCACGTTTTCTTTGATGCACTCGAAAAGTGGTTCCATATCGGTGTTGGTGTCTTCAAGTTCTTTGCGCGCATATCCCTCTTTGGCACTTGCAAAGATGATGGGGAAATCGAGCTGCTCTTCATCTGCGTCGAGCTCGCAAAACAGGTCAAATGCCATGTCCACTACTTCTTGCGGGCGTGCCCCGGGGCGGTCAATTTTATTGATAACTACGATGGGGCGTAACCCCAGATCCAAAGATTTTTTCAGCACAAAGCGGGTCTGCGGCATGGGGCCATCAAACGCATCCACGAGCAGAAGCACCGATTCAACCATCTTCAAAACGCGTTCAACTTCGCCACCAAAGTCGGCATGCCCGGGGGTGTCAACGATATTGATCTTAACGTCGCCATGCTGGACGGAGAGATTTTTTGACAGGATGGTGATGCCACGCTCTTTTTCCAGATCGCTGCTATCCATGATGCGCTCGGTTATCTCTTGGTTGGCGCGAAACACCCCGGATTGTTGTAGCATAGCATCGACTAGTGTGGTTTTGCCGTGGTCAACGTGTGCTATGATGGCGATGTTTCTGATCTGTTCTGTCATGTAGTGAAATCTCCTTGATCTGTTCTTATTGAAGTTGCAAGGTTGATTCTTGCGCAAGAGTGTATCAGTGTATCAGGCACAATGGCTAAATTAAGCCAAAGTTGAAGTTCGAAAAACGTGTAACTATACACGAACAGCAGGGTGCTGGCTATTTTTTTCTCTTTATATCCCCGTTTTTATGCATACTAGCGGTGATGGTGTGCAGAGCGGGGTTGCCATTTGTCAGGGCGTTTGAGTATCTAGAAATGTGTAAATCCCGTTGTGTTACAGATAGCGGCACGGAAGCCTTGCTGTGGCAGGGGCGTCCGGCGCCTCGCTGCTATACTCTGCGTCACTGGCGCCGTGCTCTGCTTTGGGCGCCGGTGTTTGTGGGTGCGCTGCTCTGGCAATGGTGGCTGTGGCATGCTCGAGGTGCGGATGGCGCTTGGGGGACGGTTTTCCTCCCCACACCTCTGGTGTTGGTAGCGTTTATCTTAAGTTGTGGACGCCTGCTACGTGCACGGCTGGAATGGGAGCACGTTTTTTACTTTATTAGTGACGCAGGTGTGTGTATTCAAGCGGGAAGAAAAAACCAGATTACGCACTATCCCTATACTGAGCTTAAGGATGTGCGCCTCGAATTGTACCACAATGATGTTGCCACAGGGCTTGGATGGGTCTATGCGCAGTTCGGTGAGCAGAAAGTGACCCTTGAATGTCTTGAAGATGCACCCAGAGCCTACGCGCTTCTTGCGACAAAATTGGAGCAGCAGAGTGCGAAATAGCGGGTAGAAAAAAAGCGAAACAACGTTGAGAAAATAAGCGTTGACTTTTGCTGTTTCTTTTGGTCTATTCACTGGATTTACCCAGTGTTTTAGCCAGATTAGCTAGAGGGCAGTATGAGTAATAAGACATGTAGAAATCTTTATTTGGAAACATTTGGGTGTCAGATGAATGTGGTGGATTCCGAGTGGATCGTCACCATGCTTGCCGACCTCGGATATCAGCAGATAGACCAGCCCGATGCTGCCGATCTTATAATCCTCAACACCTGCTCTGTGCGCGAAAAAGCGCAGCGTAAAGTCTATGGCCATTTGGGGAGCTTCAAACCCCTGAAAGATAAAAATCCGCACATAATTATTGCTGTTGGTGGGTGTGTGGCTCAGCAGGAGCGCGAACGCCTCCTCCAGGAGGTGCCACATCTGGATATTGTGTTCGGTACCCACAATGTGCATAAACTCGCACAGATGGTGCAGGAAGTTGAAACTTCGCACCAACAGCGCTGCGAAACCTCCTTCAACCACAGTGCTACGCGCTTTGACAATTTCCCCATCCGCAGAGATGCGAATGCGGTGAGCAAGTTTGTCACCATCATGCAGGGGTGTGACAATTTCTGCACCTACTGTATTGTCCCCTATGTGCGGGGGCGCGAGGTGAGCCGCAGTAGTGACGAAATAGTAGCTGAGGTTCAAGCGCTAGTAGAGCAGGGAGTGCGTGAAATCACCTTGCTGGGGCAGAATGTCAATTCCTACGGCCATACCAGCGCGGACGAAAAAAGTTTTGCCCAGCTGCTGCATACTGTACATGCAGTTGAAGGGTTGGAGCGGCTCCGCTTTACCTCTTCCCATCCCAAAGATCTGAGTGCGGAACTCATAGAGTGTTTTGCTGCACTGCCCAAACTGTGCCCGCAGATGCATCTGGCACTCCAAAGTGGTTCTGACCGCATCTTGCATGCGATGCAGCGGGGCTACACCCGCGCTGAGTATCTGCAACGTGTTGACGAACTGCGCCGCCGCTGCCCCCAAATCCGTTTGAGTACCGACATCATCGTGGGGTTCCCCGGAGAGAGCCATGCCGATTTTATGGACACCCTCTCAATGCTTGAGGCGGTAGGCTTTAGCGATGCGTTTACCTTTCTTTATTCCCCGCGCCCCGAAACTGCGGCAGCGCACTTGGATGATCCAATCTCTAAAGAGGAAAAACAGGGGTGGTTTAATACTCTGCTCGAGCGCCAGAGACAGATAGGCACCAATATCTGGGCTCAGGATGTGGGGACAACGCAGCAAGTGTTGGTGGAGGGGAAGAGTCGCCACGGCGATGGGCAGGTGTTCGGGCGCAATGTATGGAACCGGATTGTCAATTTTGATGCCCCGGCAGAGCTTATTGGTACCGAGGTTGAAGTGGAGATTGTACGCACCCTTAACAACTCCCATCTGGGGACGTTGAAACGTAAGAAATAAGAGATATTTGCACCAGAGCACCCATTAAATAGGAAGGCAGGTCTTAACATTATGCACCCGATGAGCGACGAACATTTTTCCCTTCTGCGTGAATTTTCCAATACCCCCAGCCCTTCAGGGTTTGAGCAACCCCTGCAGCGCATTGTACGCCGTGAGGTTCAGGCGTGTGCCGATACCTTGCAGACCGATGTGATGGGCAACGTTATTGCGTGTAAACGCGCCGCAGCCAGCACCTCTGAGGAGCGCGCACTGCGGGTAATGCTGGCGGGGCACTGTGATGAGATCGGCTTTATGATCCACCACATAGATGAGCAGGGGTTTCTGTTTTTTACCCCCATCGGCGGGATTGATGCCCATCTTGTTCCTGGGCAGCGCGTCCATGTCCATAGCAATAATGGGCGCATCCTTGGAGTGGTTGGAAAAAAGCCGATCCATCAGATTGATCCGAAAGAGCGCGATAATGTTATTAAGTTCAAGGCGCAATTTATCGATATCGGGGTGGAGGATCGGGAGGCAGCGCTAAAACTGGTCAGCATTGGTGATCCGGCAACGTTTGTTCACGGAATGGAGCGTCTCCAGGGTTCTCTTGCAACTTCACGCGCTTTTGATGACAAAATGGGTGCTTTCATCGTCACCCGCGTAATGCAGGAAGTGTGCGCGCGGCGTAATAATAAAGTGGATCTATACAGTGTTACCACCGTGCAGGAGGAGTTGGGTCTGCGTGGCGCAATCTCCAGCACTTATGGGGTGAACCCCGATGTGGGCATTGCAGTGGATGTAGGTTTTGCTACCGACTACCCCGGTCAGGACAAGAACGAAGCGGGTGACTTCAAGGTGGGGAAAGGGCCTATTCTCGCACGTGGTGCCAATATTAATCCGGTGTTGTTTGACCTGATCAGGGCCACCGCGCAGGACAAACAAATTCCGCTTCAAATAAGTGGGCATGCGCGTGCTACCGGTACCGATGCCAACGCTATGCAGCTCAGTCGCGGTGGCGTGGCGGCGGCGCTATTGAGTGTTCCGTTGCGCTATATGCATTCGCCGGTGGAGGTTCTCTCCCTTGACGATATTCAGGCAGCAATCGAATTGCTTACCGAAGTGGTGATGCGCATCGATTCTACCACCTCGTTTATTCCGACATAGATATTTGAAAAGCACTAAGAACTCAGTACTAAGAACTAAAGTTTTAAAGCACCAACCACCACCCAACCACCAGTACCAGCACATCTATAAGGAGAACACCATGTTTGATCCTGAGCTACGTGAAGGTCTCACATTTGACGATGTCTTGTTGATTCCAGCGCAATCGGACATATTGCCAAAGGACGCAGATCTGACCACAAATTTGACGGAAAAAATTAAGCTGAATATCCCCATTATGTCGGCGGCGATGGATACGGTCACTGAGGCACGCTCTGCCATCTGTATGGCACGCGAAGGGGGGATCGGTACGATCCACAAGAATATGTCGCCGCAGGAGCAGGCGCTCGAAGTGGATCAGGTAAAAAAATCTGAAAGTGGCATGATTGTGGATCCGGTGACGGTGGAGCCGGAACAGAAGATCTACGAAGCGCTGGCGCTGATGGAGAAGTACCGTATCTCTGGGGTGCCGGTAACCAAAAATGGGGTTTTGGTGGGTATCCTTACCAACCGCGATTTGCGCTTTGAACCCCAATTGGATCTGCCGGTGGAGCAGGTGATGACCAAGGAAAACCTTGTTACCGTGCCTCCGGGCACTACTCTCGAAGAAGCGAAGTTCCACCTGCACAAGCACCGTATCGAAAAGCTGCTGGTAGTGGATGATGATTTCACCCTCAAGGGGCTGATTACCATCAAAGATATTGAAAAAGTGCGCAAGTACCCACTCGCATGTAAGGATGAGTATGGACGTCTGCGCGCCACTGCTGCTGTTGGGGTAGGGGGCGACAGTATGGAGCGGATCGAGCTGTTGGTGAAGGCTGGAGTTGACGCCATTGTAGTAGATACGGCCCACGGACATTCACGCGGCGTTATAGAGAGCGTAATTGAGATCAAGCGCTGCTATCCTGATCTTCAGCTTATCGCGGGAAACATCGCCACTGCGCATGCCGCTACCGATTTGATTAAGGCTGGGGTAGATGCACTCAAGGTTGGGATTGGTCCTGGTTCCATCTGTACCACGCGTGTGGTTGCCGGGGTTGGGGTGCCGCAGATTACCGCTATCGCTGATGTTGCCGAAGTTACCAGCCGTGCGGGGATCCCTTTGATTGCCGATGGGGGTGTCAAGTTCTCCGGTGAGATTCCAAAGGCGATCGCTGCGGGGGCAGATGTGATTATGATCGGCTCTCTCTTTGCTGGTACGGATGAATCTCCCGGCGAGACCATCTTATATCAGGGGCGTACCTACAAGTCTTATCGTGGGATGGGAAGTTTGGGTGCAATGAAGCATGGGAGCAAGGATCGGTACTTTCAGGGCGATGTGGAAAGCGATGTGAAGCTGGTTCCTGAAGGGATTGAAGGGCGTGTTCCGTATCGGGGTACTTTGTCCGCCAATATTCACCAACTGGTGGGTGGGTTGCGCGCAGGCATGGGGTATACTGGCTGTGCGAGTATTAAAGAGCTACAACAAAAAGCACGCTTTATCCGCATCACCAACGCCGGTTTACGCGAATCGCACGTACACGATGTAAATATCACGCACGAGGCACCAAACTACCGCATTGGGCGCCAGCTTTAGGGAATATGCAATCGGTGTAACAAGGTCTTGTGGCACCCATGCCAAGGGAGCCATAAGACCTGAACGCTCACTGGTCCTAGCCAGTTTAACAGCTACTATCTTAATAACATCAGGAGTAATTCATGGCTGATCTTCACAGCGAACGGATCCTTATTCTGGATTTCGGCTCACAGTATACCCAGTTGATTGCGCGCAGGGTTAGAGAGGCGCATGCCTACTGTGAATTGCATCCCTTCGATATGGATCTGGAGAGTATTAAGCAGTTTAATCCCAAAGGGATTATCCTCTCCGGCGGGCCTAATTCAGTGTACGAAGAAGATGCTCCGGCAGTAGATGAGGCGGTGTTTGAGCTCGGTGTGCCGGTACTGGCGATCTGTTACGGTATGCAGCTGTTGGTACGCCACTTTGGTGGCAATGCGATTTCGGCAGGCAAGCGTGAGTACGGACATGCGGTGCTTGAAGCTAAAGGTGAGCCGGGGCCGCTGTTTGATGAGTTCTTTGTCGATGGTAAAGCCCATGTGTGGATGAGTCACGGCGATCATGTGGATGTAGTAGCTCCGGGGTTCGAGGTCGTTGCCGGGAGCATGAATGCGCCGGTATGTGCAGTACAGAATGTAGAACGCAACCTGTATGGGGTGCAGTTTCACCCCGAGGTAAATCATACTGCGCGTGGAGGTGAGCTGATCAACACCTTCGTGCGTAAAATCTGTGCCTGCACCGGCAAGTGGACGCCTGGGCGCATTATTGAGGATGCCGTGGCGCGGATTCAGGAGCAGGTTGGAGCTGAACACGTAGTGCTGGGGCTTTCCGGCGGGGTAGATTCATCAGTGGCGGCGGCTCTGATTCACCGCGCCATTGGAGATCAGCTTACCTGTGTTTTTGTAGATAACGGTTTGCTCCGTTTGCACGAAGGGGACCAGGTTATGGCCACCTTTGCGGAAAATCTGGGGGTAAATGTTGTGCGCGTAGATGCGCAACAACGCTTTATGCAAGCGCTGAAGGGGGTTACAGATCCGGAACAGAAGCGCAAGATTATCGGCGGTCTGTTTATCGACGTGTTTGATGAGCATGCTGCTAATCTACCTCAAATAAAGTGGCTCGCGCAGGGAACCATCTATCCGGATGTGATCGAATCTGCCGGAGCGAAAACTGGCAAGGCGCACAACATCAAGAGTCACCATAATGTGGGCGGTTTGCCTGAACATATGAAACTTAAGCTGCTGGAACCGTTGCGCGAGCTGTTCAAGGATGAAGTGCGAGCGATTGGGGAAGAGCTCGCCCTGCCGCGGAGCATGGTGTGGCGTCATCCGTTCCCCGGTCCCGGGCTTGGGGTGCGTATTCTGGGCGAAGTTAAGCAGGAATATGCCGACATCCTGCGCCAAGCCGATGCCATTTATATTGAAGAACTGGTTACCAGCGGACACTACGATAAGATCAGTCAGGCATTTGCAGTGTTTTTGCCGGTAAAAAGTGTCGGGGTTATGGGTGACGGACGCAGCTACGAATATGTGGTGGCGTTGCGTGCCGTAGAAACCAAGGACTTTATGACCGCAGGTTGGTACCCTATGCCGTATGCCGATCTGGCTCGCATCAGCAATCGGATTATCAATGAGGTGAAGGGGATAAATCGCGTAACCTACGATATCTCCAGCAAGCCACCGGCAACGATAGAGTGGGAATAAGTTTTCATCCTAAATGGCCACTTGGTAAGCTTAGTGGCCATTTCTTTTGCCGCACACATTCAGATCCCGCGCATATTTAGATAGAGTAAACGGATGGAAAACAAGCAACGCAGCGCCGTGTTTCTAGATCGGGACGGTACCATCAATGTTGAGAAGAATTATCTCATCGATCCGCAGGAGTTTGTTTTTGTTCCGGGTGCGCCCGAAGCGATCCGGGCTTTAAAGCAGGCGGGATACTTAGTGGTGGTGGTTACCAATCAGTCGGGGATAGCGCGTGGCTATTTCAGCGTAGAGCAGGTTGAACATTTACACGCACATATGCAGCACATGCTGCAGGAGTACTCCACCCAGGTTGATGCATTCTATGTGTGTCCGCATCATCCCAGTGCGGGTGATGGTCCATACACATGTGAGTGCACGTGTCGCAAGGGGGAGCCGGGCATGCTCTTTGCCGCAGCGCGCGCTCTGAATATTGATCTTACAACATCGTATATAGTGGGCGATAAAGTCGCAGACTTAGACGCGGGTTTCGCCGCCGGGTGCAGCCCCATCCTTGTACGCACCGGTTATGGAGATAAAACCTTACAGACTCCAACCGTGCAGAAATGGCAGGAAGCTGGGCGTATAGCGGTGTGTGCCGACCTGCCGACAGCCGTGCAGCACATTCTCGCCCAACCTTCGCGCATGCATGGCCAAGTAAGATGATTGCGCGAGGGAACTTTCCCTGTTTGACCCTTTACCTGCCTCAGGGTACACTTAGCCGCAGTTGAAACGGCACGAAACTTACCTAGCAGGGGCGTGAAGTTTGTCACCTTACTAATCGTTAGTATAAACACAAAGGATTACCCATGGAACTTACCTGTTTTAAGGCCTACGATATTCGCGGCAGAATTCCCGATGAACTCGATGAAGAGGTGGTCTACCGTATCGGACGCGCGTATGCACAATTTCTGCAACCGCGGCGTGTAGTGGTGGGGTACGATGTGCGCTTGACCAGCCCGCTTCTGAGCCAGGCACTATGCCTTGGGCTCACAGAGGCGGGGGTAGATGTGTACGATATCGGTCAGTGCGGCACCGAAGAGGTGTACTTTGCCACTTTCCACGAAAAAATGGACGGCGGCATTATGGTTACCGCCAGCCACAACCCCATGAACTACAACGGCCTTAAATTGGTGCGTGAAGAGGCGCGCCCCATCAGTGCAGATACTGGTCTGGTAGAGATTCGTAAACTTGCCGAAGCAGCAGAGTTTGGCGATCCAGATCGGTTTGGCACCGTGCATCCGTTGGATGTGCGCGAGCCCTATGTGAAACATCTGCTCTCCTATCTTGACACCCTCGACCTACCGGAGTTCAAGGTGGTGGTGAATAGCGGTAATGGCTGTGCTGGACCAACCCTTGACGCTATCGAACCCCATCTGCCGTGTAAGATGATTAAAGTATTTCACGAGCCTGATGGAAGGTTCCCTAACGGAATTCCCAACCCGATGCTGCTCGAAAATCGTGCTGCTACTTCGAAAGCGGTTCTTGAGCATGGTGCTGACGTCGGGATTGCGTGGGACGGGGATTTCGACCGCTGCTTTCTGTTTGATGAACAGGGGCAGTTTATTGAAGGGTACTACATTGTAGGGTTGCTCGCAGCGGCGTTCTTGGACAAAGAGCCTGGAGCGAAGATTATCCACGACCCACGTTTAGTGTGGAATACACAGGAAATTGTAAAAGCCGGGGGTGGCATTGCGGTGCAAAGTAAATCTGGGCATGCATTTATCAAAGAGCGCATGCGCACCGAAGATGCCATTTATGGTGGGGAGATGAGCGCACATCACTACTTCCGCGATTTTTCCTACTGCGACAGCGGCATGATTCCATGGTTGCTGGTGCTGGAGCTGATGGCAAAGAGCAAAAAACCCCTGTCACAGATGGTGCAAGAGTGTATTGCAGCATACCCAGCAAGTGGGGAGATCAACCGTGAAGTTAACAATGCTCCCGCGGCGTTAAAAGCGTTGGAACAGGAGTATGCTCCCGCGGCACGCGAAATTGAGCATCTGGATGGTTTGAGTATGGATTTTGGTTCTTGGCGTTTCAATCTGCGCAGTTCCAATACCGAGCCGGTTGTACGCTTGAATGTAGAAAGTCGCGCTGATCAAGAGCTGATGGAAGAGAAAACCCGCGAACTTCTGGACTGGCTCGAACGCTGGCAGAATAAATAATTGTTTCCTGGATGTTAGTTACACGGTGGCATCCCACCCGTGTTGAGTTGGAGATCTTAAGCTGTGCAACGATCCATAATTCTTGCATCTTCAAGTCCATACCGACGCGAGCTCCTTTCCCGCCTAGATCTTGACTTCGAAGCGCTATCCCCAGAATTTATCGAAACCATCGATCCGGGGATAGCGCCGGAGTTGCAGGTGAAGCACTTAGCGCTGGGTAAGGCTCGGAGCTTGGTAAAGAGCTGCCCCGATGCGCTGATTATCGGTTCTGATCAGGTTTTCTGCGATGCCTCCGGGCGGGTTTTGGGAAAACCTGGAGATATGGCTGGTGCACAACGCCAGCTTGAGCGCATGGCGGGGAAAAAACACCATTTCTACACCGGGTTGGCATTAGTTGATTCAGTAACAGGGCGTACCCAAGTGACCAGTGTGACCTCTACCGTGGTGTTGCGTGATCTGAGCAGAACTCAGATTCGCCACTATCTGGAGCGCGAACGCCCTTTTGACTGTGCCGGCTCCTTCAAGGTGGAAGGGCTGGGGATAGCTCTAATGGAGCAGGTGAGCGGGAGCGACTATACCGCTCTGATTGGACTTCCCCTAATTGCGCTCACTAGTATGCTGCAACAGTTTGGCATCGATCCCCTCGCCTGAACCCATGCGTAAGTTCCACCGCGGCCGGTTTGTTTTACGCCCCAACCTTATTGCAATACTATCTTGTTGAATCCCTATTTCATCAATCGCCTTCTTTCACAACGGATTTTCCCATGAAACACGCCGATTTTGTCCATCTCCATCTGCATAGTCAGTACAGTTTGCTCGATGGTGCAATCCGCATCCCTGAATTGGTTAACCAAGTAAAAGAGCTCAATATGCCAGCCGTTGCGATCACTGACCACGGTAATATGTTCGGTGCGGTGGAGTTCTACACCAGGGCTGTAGCAAAGGGGGTGAAGCCCATTATCGGATGCGAGGTGTATGTTGCTCCCTCCAGCCGTTTTGATAAAAAGAACGCGCGCGGTTCATCTGAAGCGGCGTATCATTTGGTGCTGTTGTGTAAAAATAAAGCGGGATATAAAAATTTATGCCAGATGGTGTCAGCGGCGTTCCGAGAGGGGTTCTACTATAAGCCACGGATTGACTGGGAGTTGCTCGAAGCACATAACGAAGGGCTCATCGCCATGAGTGCGTGCCTGGGAGGAGAAATCCCTACTCTGATTAACCTTGGGGCTATGGATGAAGCACGGAAGCGCACAGAAGATATGGCGCGCATTTTCGACCGCGATCGCCTCTATCTTGAATTGCAGGAAAATAACATTCCAGAGCAGACCACAGCCAATGCCGGCCTGATTCAACTTGGCAATGAGTTAGGGTTACCTCTGGTTGCAACCAACGACTGCCACTATCTCACCCGAGAAGACGCCTACGCCCATGAGGTATTGCTGTGTATTCAGACCGGCAAAAGCATGGACGACGAGAAACGGATGCGTTTTCCTAATGATGGTTTTTATCTGCGCAGTGCAGATGAGATGCGGGAGCTTTTTAGTTATGTACCTGAAGCTGTTAGCAATACGGTGGAGATTGCGCAGCGTTGCAATGTGGAATTTGATTTCAACACCTACCACTTTCCTCAATATGAAAAACCTGCGGAAAAATCCTTGGATGATGTGCTGGTGGAGATGGCGCATGCGGGGCTCAAAGAGCGGATACAGGCGATTAAACGGTTAAACGAGGATTTTGGTCCTGAGGATGAAGAGAAGTACCGCACCCGTCTTGAGCGCGAGTTAGAAACCATCATCAATATGGGATTTCCGGGCTACTTTCTCATCGTAGCTGACTTTATCAACTGGGCTAAAGATCAAAATATACCGGTGGGGCCGGGGCGTGGCAGTGCCGCAGGGAGTCTGGTTGCATATGCGATTCGCATCACCGATATCGACCCCATGCCCTACGATCTACTCTTCGAGCGTTTCCTGAACCCAGAACGTATCTCTATGCCAGATATCGATGTCGATTTTTGTATATATGGGCGTGAAAAAGTGATCCGCTTTGTGCAACAAAAATACGGCGAGCAGAATGTGGCGCAGATTATCACCTTCGGTACTCTAGGAGCCAAAGGGGTTATCCGCGATGTGGGGCGTGCTCTGAACATGCCTTACGGCGAGGTGGACAAGATCTCCAAGATGGTGCCGACGGTACTTAATATCACCCTGAAAGAGGCGCTGAAACAGGAACCGCGGCTGCAGGATCTTGCCAAAAAAGATGTGCGTGTTAAAGAGCTGATCAATATCGCGTTGCGTCTTGAAGGGCTAACCCGCCACGCCTCCACCCATGCAGCAGGGCTGGTGGTTACGCCAGAGCCTCTCACCGACTATCTCCCGCTGTATACGGACCCTAAATCAGGTAGCCAGGTAACTCAGTTTGCCATGAGCTACGTGGAAAAAATAGGTCTGGTGAAGTTCGATTTTCTCGGCCTTAAAACCCTTACCGTTATCGACAAGGCGCTGGAACTTATCCATGCTTCCAGCAGCCCGGAATTTGATCTGGAGAAGATTGCTCTGGATGATGTCAAAACCTACGAGCTTTTATGCCACGGTGATACTACCGGGGTGTTCCAGCTTGAATCATCTGGGATGAAAGAACTGTTAATCAAGCTCAAACCCAACTGCTTTGAGGATATTATTGCGGCGTGTGCGCTGTATCGTCCCGGCCCTCTTGGATCAGGGATGGTGGATGACTTTATTTTGCGTAAACATGGCAAAAAGAAGATTGTGTACGACTTCGAGCAGCTCGAACCTATTCTCAACGACACCTATGGGGTAATTGTGTACCAAGAGCAGGTAATGCTCATCGCCCAAGTGCTGGCCAATTACTCCCTCGGGGGCGCTGATTTGCTGCGTCGCGCCATGGGTAAGAAAAAAGCCGAAGAGATGGAGAAGCAAAAAGAGCTCTTCATGGCGGGGGCGCGGGAAAACAAGCTGAATGAGAAAAAAGCGGAAGCAGTGTTCGAGCTTATGGCTAAGTTTGCTGCGTATGGATTCAATAAATCACATTCTGCTGCATATGCCCTCATAGCGTATCAAACTGCATATCTTAAAGCGCACTATCCGGTGGAGTTTATGGCCGCGCTGCTCACCGAAGATATGGAAAATACCGACAAGGTGATTAAAAACATCACTGAGGTGCGTGCGATGGGGATCGCGGTACTGCCGCCAGATATCAATGCCTCCGTGCGTACGTTCACTGTGTCCGAAAATGCCATCCGCTTTGGTCTGGGGGCAGTAAAAGGGGTGGGTAGCGCAGCGTTGGAATCTATTATCCGGGCGCGCGCAGAGGGTGGCGAGTTTGAATCACTGCACGATTTTTGCGAGCGCGTTGATTTGAGTAAGGTAAACAAAAAAGTGGTGGAGGCTCTGGTGCGCTGTGGTGCATTTGACTCTCTGAGCGGAAAACGTGCTCAGTATATGCTCGCTCTCGAAGACGCCATGGAGATTGGGCAGAAGCTTCAGCGCGAGCGCCAACAGGGGCAGGAATCGCTGTTTGAGATCGATGAAATGCTTTCCCACGGCGGTAATGGCTATGCCGATCTTCCCGATGTGGAGGAGTGGTCGGATAAAGAATTGCTCATGGGTGAAAAAGAGGCGTTGGGTTTTTATATAACCGGGCACCCTCTGTCGCGTTATGCAGCGGATATCAAAAACTTTGCCACCTGCGACAGTGCCGGCCTCGCAGATATGGCGGACAGATCAGAAGTCAGGGTGTGTGGCATGGTTGCTGGGTCAAAGGAGCTCATGACCAAAAAGGGGGATAGGATGGCGTTTGTGACGCTGGAGGATCTGGCCGGCTCAGTAGAAGTGGTGGTGTTCCCAGAGGCATTTCAGGCGGCAGCGGAATATCTGGCTACCGATGAACCCCTGATGGTGTACGGTACTCTGGATGCGGGGGAGGACAGCAGTAAAATTCTCGCGACTGAAATTATCCCTCTGGATATGGTGAAAGAACGTCAGACCAGGAAGGTGAAGATCCGCTTAAGCACCCCTGGGTTGACAGAAGATCACCTGCGTCAGCTTAAGCACACCATGATGCGCTACAGTGGTACCTGCAAAGTGGAGTTGATGGTGGTGATTCCCAACCGCAGTGAAACCAGCATCGCAGCCGCGCAAGAGTTAGGCGTTGCCGCAAGTGAAGAGTTTGTCCAAGCAGTTGAAAAATTGTTCGGATATAACGTTGTCACATTCGAATGAATTATATAGTATGCCTGAAATAACCGCGCGCCATGGAGCTTGGCGAGTTAAAAACGCGCGCCAGCTACCCTGATTTGCAGTCAAACAGAATATTGTTTTTAAATATAAATAAAAAATGTGCACTGCTGTAAATAGATAACCTTGGAATTTGCCCGTTTCAAGTTATGCTATTGTAGCACTCAACGGCACCATAGGAGATTTAACATGCTGGCATATCTGGATTTTGAGAAGCCTCTAGTCGATCTGGACAAAAAAATTTACGAGCTGCGTGAGTTTTCAACTGAAAATGTAGATTTCAGCAGCGAACTTAAAAAGTTAGAAGCAAAAGCAGAGAAGTTGCGCGAAGATATATTCTCTAAGCTTACGCGCTGGCAACGCACCCAGTTGGCACGTCATCCACGCAGACCATTCACCATGGACTATGTTAACGGAATTTTTACTGACTGGTTTGAACTCCACGGTGACCGCGCTTTTGCGGATGACCCTGCCTTGGTGTGTGGGTTTGCCCGTTTTGATGGGCAGCCATGTGCTGTAATTGGGCACCAGAAAGGGCGTGACACCAAAGAAAAGGTGGTGCGCAATTTTGGGATGCCCAACCCGGAAGGGTATCGTAAAGCATTGCGAATTATGAAGATGGCTGAGCAGTTCGGTTTGCCCATTTTCACCTTTGTCGATACCCCCGGGGCATATCCAGGTATCGGAGCGGAGGAGAGAGGTCAGGCGGAAGCTATCGCGCGGAATTTGCGTGAGATGTCTGCGTTAAAAGTTCCGGTTATTGTCACCATTACCGGCGAAGGTGGATCTGGTGGTGCCCTGGCAATAGCGGTGGGGAATCGCGTGCTGATGATGGAGTATTCTGTATATTCTGTTATCTCACCGGAAGGGTGTGCCGCTATTCTGTGGAATGATGGCACTAAAGGACCCCAGGCCGCTGAGGCATTGAAGCTAACCGCTACAGATATTGATGAGTTGGGGTGTGTTATCGATGGAGTGGTGTCTGAGCCTCTTGGCGGAGCGCACAATGATGTGGCGCTGGCGTGCAAAAAACTCAAAGAACAACTTAAACACCACCTAGATGAGCTTAAAGAACTTTCTGCAGAAGAGCTGGTAGAGCAACGCTATCAGAAGTTCCGCGCGATGACCATTATCGCTGAAAGTAAAGCTGGAGAGTAGATGCTTGCACACAACAACGCAGAGTAGTTGCAAAACGGCAATGATACGACTTGCTCTTTTAGTCCTCCTGTTGCTGGTGAGCGCGTGCGCCGTGCAACGTGCGCCAGAACCAGCACCTTCAACGGGTGTTCTCTCTGCGCCAGCCCCTCCTTCAACGCCCCCTGCAGGTCAGGTTCTTAAAGGGTGGCAAAAACCGTATGTCATTGATGGGAAGCGCTATACTCCACTTCAGGATCATGATGGATTTGTGCAGGAGGGGCTAGCTAGTTGGTATGGGGATAAATTTCACGGGCGCAAAACCAGTAATGGGGAAGTGTACGATATGTACGCCATGACTGCGGCGCATAAAACTCTCCCAATGGGGGTGTTTGTGAAGGTGGAAAATCTTGCTAACGGGCGCAGTGAAGTGTTGCGGGTGAACGACCGTGGCCCTTTTGTTGCTGGGAGGATTATTGATCTGTCCTATTCCGCAGCGCGCAATCTGGATGTCGTTCATCGAGGGACTGCACCGGTACGGGTGACGGCGCTGGGGTACAAAAAAACCGATTCCCATGGGGATACATTTTTCAACATACCCCAGGATATGCTGGATGGACCGTTCGGAGTTCAGCTTGGAGCTTTTACCCTTGAAGAAAACGCTGTACGCTTGCGCGATCGTCTCAGGCAACAATATGAGATAGCGGAGATATATCCTGCTGTTATCGATGGACAGCACTTTTTTCGTGTGCGCGCCGGGAAGTTCACCTCCCTTACCCACGCAGAACAGGGGCGCACCCAGATGTATACAGATGGCTTCGGGGCGGGGTTCGTGGTCGCGCTAGACTGATTTTCATCTGCAAAGGCACACCTTTTCATGTAGCAAAGAGCTTTTGTCCTCTCTTGCTTTCGTCTTCTCTTTAGTAATACCTCTTGGTTCGCTATTCTATTCTAAGTTTCAGTATGGGCTTGTGACACCCCTTCCAGGGGGGACGCCTGCTTGTAAGTGGGGCCATCCATGGCGCCAGAGCCTCTTTCTGCGGATGCCTCAAGCGCCAGCGCGTGGTGAATAGTTACATTTTTTTCTGCCCTAAAATATCCCTGATCCACTCTTTTTGTGCTGCATTCAGGTGTTTACTGAAGAGAAGCTGGCGTGCCTGTTGTGGTGCCATCCCAGGGAGAAATTGGGCAAACAGCACTTTAGGGGTGTGGCAATTGCGGAGAATTGCAAGGCGGATGTTGGGGCGTTTGTTCCAGCGCGGGTGTCTGGCGATTATGTTGATACTCTTGGCACCAACGGTTTGACTGTGGAGATATCTATAGATTGCCGCTTCTTTCATGCGCGGGTTATTCAAGCATGGTTCGATCACCTGTGGATGTCCTTCAAGCATTAGTGCTTCAAGGACTGGGTAGGTGGCGCGCCGCGCTAAGGTAATTTTGTTGCCCAGAGGTGCCGTGGGAAGGCGCAAACGCAATTGATGTTCTGCTGCAATGCGGACGTCCGTAGCTTGTCCTGGCAGAATGGCGATATTGAGTAACTCAAACAGATGCAGGCGCTCGAGCACTATTTTTATCTGCTGCGGATTTATGTGTGGATGCGCCAGCAATTGATTGATCACTGAGCGGGTATGCGCCACCTTATGTTTACAGATTAAAGTAAGCAGGGTGTCGTCAATCTCCCGCTGCTGTAACAGGCGTTGTAGATGCTCTGGTTCCAGAGCTACATTCTTCAACGCCGCCCGAACAACCTCTGGTTCTGGCGTAGCTAAGATGGTATGTAATTCAGCACCATCGCATGTAAGAGCGCGCTTCAACAGTGCGGTATGTTCTTGATTGAAGCTTCCCGTTGTGCTCATACACGCCGCCCTTCATGCCGGTTTCTGAAGCCATATATCCGAAGCCATATATCCGAAACAAATATTTACTTGGTATCAAAAAACCCGTAGTTACCTAGAAATTCCTGTTTAAATGCTGGATAGTCATCATTTTCAATTGCATTGCGCGCCTGTTCCACCATGTCAAGATAGAAATGTACATTGTGGATTGCCGCTAAAGTAGCGGAAAGGATCTCGTTGGCGTTGTAGAGGTGGTGCATATAGGCGCGACTGAAATTGCGGCAGCAGTAGCATTTGCACGCAGGGTCAACGGGGAAGAAATCCCGCCGATAGCGTCTGTTGGTGAGGCGCAGTTTCCCATGCGAAGTAAACAGAGTCGCACTGCGCGCGTAGCGCGTGGGGATAACACAGTCGAACATATCCATGCCACGCTCAATGCTCTCTAAAATATCTTCAGGGAGCCCCACTCCCATTAAGTAGCGCGGCTTGTTTGAGGGGAGGTATGGTTCGGTATACTCCACCACGCTTTTGAGCAATTCCAGCCCTTCTCCAACACTTACGCCACCCACAGCATAACCGGGGAAGTCCATGGCCGTAAGTTGTTCAGCGCATTGACGGCGTAGATCTGGATAGATACTCCCTTGCACAATGGCAAACAGTGCTTGGTCTGGGCGTGTATGCGCTTCTTGGCACTCGCCTGCCCAGCGCAGGGTTTTCTGGATCGACTTTTTAGCGTAATCGTGGCTAGCAGGGTAGGGTATGCACTCGTCAAAAGCCATGATAATATCAGCACCTAGGACGTTTTGGATGTGCGTAGCTTCCTGGGGACCAAGAAAAACATCCTTGCCGTTGACTTCATGGCGAAAGTATACCCCGGTATCGGTAATCTTTTTATTTGGTAAGGAAAATACCTGAAAGCCACCGCTGTCGGTTAGAATTGGTTTGTCCCAGTGCATGAACTTATGCAGCCCGCCCGCCTTCTTTATTAGGCCCTCACCAGGTTTAAGGTGAAGGTGGTAGGTGTTGGAGAGGATAATTTGTGCACCAGCGCTGTCTACTTGGTCGGGTGTCAGTGCTTTCATGGCACCGTGGGTCCCAACTGGCATGAAAATTGGGGTTTCAATAACACCATGGGGGGTTTGAAGGCGCCCGCGTCTGGCGCGAGTATGTGTATCGGTATGCAGTAGGTCAAACTTGAACATGATTGAGTGTGTCCTGATTAGAGATGATTAGGGATGATAGGGGGCGCTTTTTAAAGGAGCGCTTTTGGAGTAAACCCCAGCCCCAAAATTTTTATGTAGAGTGGTACAATGAACCCGCACTAGAGGTGGAGCCCTGAGGGTGCCCCGACAGAAGAGCACATTAGCAAATGGGGCGGAATAAAGCAATCGACTCGCACTGTGTTTCCCCTCTGATCTTCGCGATTTAACGCACTAATTCAGCAGAGTTGACAGGTAAGCAGAATGTTGATCCGATCTAATTACTTAATCCCTCTTCTTTCCCAGGCCGAATTTGCTCACTTGCGCTTTGAGTGTCGGATGGGAGAGGCGATTGACATTGACGTTGCGACTTTCCTTCGGGTGCGCCGCCGCCTGCGTACGGCGGCACAGGAGGTTCTGAACGGCAGAACAGAGCTTTTCAAGCGCCTGTTTGAACCCCAGCTCTCTGCCGATCCAGTGGCGCTTAAACGCTATCAGAAAGGGGCCCCAGCATTTGCCATAATACCGTCGTCCATAAGTTATGGAAAATACAACGCCGGTGAGTTGTTTAGTTTTGAGGTGCGCTTGTTTGGAAATATCGCGCTGCAGGCAGCAGGGCTAGTTGAGGCTTTTGTCGCTCTGGGTGAAGATGGCTTGCGCCTCGATGCAGGTAAATATACCTTGGAGCAAGTATGGGCCAGTGATGCGGCGGAAAACGCTATCAAGGTCTGGCACAGGTCTGGAGGAGCAGCGTTGCATAATATCCCGCGTCTCGATCTAGGCTGGTGGCTCGAGGGACAACCTCAAACATGCTTTGAGCTAGAGTTGAAATTCAATACGCCCGCGCGTCTTCTAACCCGAACGCGCCCTATGTTTAACCCTAGCATGGAGCAACTGTTTCCCTTCGTTCTGCGCAGGGTTACAGCTATGCTCTATATCCACTGCGGGATTGAGGTGGATCCGGCTCAGCTTGAGCTAGTGCCTGAAATAAAAGGGTGGAGGTGCGCACAAAACAAACTTTACTGGTACGACTGGCGCCAGCTTCGCAGCGACGCGGGACAATCCACGCCTCTGGGGGGGGTGTGCGGCAGTCTGCGCATGCAGGGAGAGGTGGCTCACCCTGTGCTGTCTCTGCTCCAGTTGGGGAGTTTATTCAACCTAGGTAAAAATGCCGCCTACGGAGCTGGAAACTATTCTCTCGTGTGTTTCGATGCGTATGAACAAGCCTGATTTGCACCTTCTCTTCCAGCCTGGAGCCAACAGGGCATAACGATTCTTGAGTAAGTAACTGTCCGGCAATGAGTTCATGCGTGGTATAGCTAACTCTTGGTCTTGAACAGTGTTTGGAACAAAAGCAGCTATGTTTGTGGAAAAATCTCATGATAGCACTGTGTGGGAAGGGCGCAAGAAAAGTACCCAGCAGGAAAAAAACTCAAGCGCAGGGAGGTGCGTCAGGCACTTCTTCGCAATAGAAAAGGGCACTTGCTGAGCTTGGATATTCCATAACTTAGACTTTTCATTGATTAATTTCCTTTTTTAACGTAATAGTAACGCTAATGCTGATGGCGATGCATAAACTAACTAATTGCTTCGCTGCTTGGGTGTGCGTGGGTATGGCATGTTGCTTGACAGTTGTGAGCTTTTCGTTTGACCGCTTTACTCCGCCATCTCATGTGTAGCTGTTCAAGAGGAATGGATACACTTGATCGCATCGCATATGTTTGTGCTGAGCGCGACTGAGTTTTGACCCCCCGATGTGCTGATCAAAAGGTACTTAGGGAGTTCGATTATACGCATGTTTACGCTTGGACTGGTTTTTTGGTTGACGCAGCAGCAGCTAAACGTTCCAGAGGGGGATTGTATGGGGCAGGTTGTCTTTGTATTGTTGGTGGTTGGAGGTTTAGGGTACTTTTTCTACCGTCAGATGAGTGCGGGCGCGACGCAGTCGGACTCCAGCTTGGTGCAAGATGAAAAACCAAAATCTGGGGCTGGCGTCGAAAATAACACCGAGACACCAAGCGCTGGTGGTTTCGCCGAACCAGATACACTAGAGGCGCAGATTGTCGCTTTAGTATCACGTACGCCCGGTATTCTCCAGACGGAGATATATACTAACTTCCCGGACGAAAACCGCAAAAACCTCCAGGCTATCCTGTTGCAAATGGATCGGGATGGAGCATTACGGCGTGAGCGCGAAGGTTCAACCTACCGACTGTTTGTTGCCTGAACTTCGCACAGTGGCGCAATTACGAGCTGGGCTTAATTCACACCTAAGATTCCGTGGGTTTTTATCCCTGCTACATTCCGCCCCTTGCCTCATCTAGGGCTGCGGCACCTTTAGTGGATACGAGGTTGATGGGGGTTGATGTAATAAGTGGGGTTATCCTGAGAAAGGCGCTCCTAAGTACGTTGGACGTTTAACCTTTTTCGTGGAGAGCATCGGTGTCTTCGATGTAGATATCTCTTCCCTCTATTCTTATACTCCCTTCGGCGGCGAGTTTACTCAACAGACGTGAAAAGGTCTCCGCTGTAGTCCCGAGGAGTAGAGCCACTTCCCCCTTTGCTGCCGGCAGCCGGACTAGCTTGCTCCCCTGCTTATCACTCAGCGTCATCAGGTAGGTAACAAATCGCTCTCTGATATCACTTAAGGTCAATTGTTCCACCATTCCCAGCAGATATTTTATGCGCTGCGACAGAGCTCCGATAAACTGCATGGCTGCAGCAGGATTGCTCTCTATGTGAGCTAGTATCTTCTGTGCATCAATAGCGAGGAGTTCACTTTTTTCCAGCGCAAGAGCACTTACAGGATAACGTCGCTTAAGTTGAAGTAAAATTTCAGCAAAATATTCGCCTTTTTCCAGCAGGCGGATTACCGCTTCTTTTCCATCCTCGGTGGCGCGATACAGCTTTACTTTTCCCTGCGCTAGAAAGTAGAATTCCGACCCTTCATCCCCCTCATTGAAAAGAAGATGTCTTTTCTCAACCTTTATAAAACGGCTACTCTGTTCCACTAGGGCGCGGTGCTCTGGTGTTTCTGCAGTCCCGAAAAAAGCCTGCATAAATAAGGTGACAGCAGCGTTTTTATCCATTTGAACTCCTGTAGCTATTTGAATTCTGTAATTAGTAAGAGCTTGTGGCACCCATTCTATGGGACACGACTGTTTGAAGTTGGGGTTATGGGCACCACAAGCTCCTGCAGTTGGTGGGTGGTGCATGGTTACACGTTATGCCCCCGGTCCAGGTTGGGTTGGGTCGTGGTTTTGCTCCGCAGCGGCATGCGGTTCCAGCAGAGCTAAAGCCTGTTCGGCGGCATGCATAAAAGTATGAAGATTTACGCTACCCCGTAATTCTTCCGGAAGGTGCTCAAGGCTGGACTGGAACCTCCTGGCGGCACTGAGTGCCTGTTTAATGTCGGTGTATTGATTAAACTGAGACGGCGCCTGCTCGCGTTTAAGGTCGCGTACGGTTTTTGCGAGTTTTGGATGCGTTAAGGTGCCAGAAAACACCTTGTCCTTTAGGGATTGCAGCTCTTCGTCCCCCATGAGCGCTTCGGTGTTGATCTGCTCTAGAAGGTTCAGACTGCGGTAGTCGGGCAGAGGGACGGGATTATCCTGATTTGAGAGGGTGCTGGGATTGTGTTGTGTGAGATAGTGGTATGCATGCGTGAGTTTATCCGCAGTTTGGCGGCGGATACGGATCTCGCGCGCACAATAGTCGGCAAAATCGCCATATCCCCACTCTTGGTACAACTGGGCATTGCGCACTTCGCTAAGCAATTGCCCCAACTCCACCCAGGAAGATTTGAACTGTTTGGCGCTGTGGAGGATAGTGTAGCGGGTAGATCCAGGCTCCACGTGCTTGAGCAGGTTTTCTAAGTGTTGTTCGGTTTTGGATGCCACGGTTTATACTCGTTGTGAAATGTTGAATGTAACTGTCATGGTGAGTGTGCTTTGCACTTAGCATGCGGATGGTAGCATATCTCCCTCGGGACGGGAACTGAGTTGTATTGAATGGTAGCTTACGCGGATGGGGAACTGCTGCGCGCTGGAAGATTCTAAGTACTGTTTAAGTTGAGGATTTTGATGCCCTTGCGTAATTTTTTTGAAGTAGACACAAATTATTTATCTTTTTTATGCACAAATGATTGGAATTCTTACTATGGCGACAAAGGGATGGAAGCGCTGTGTGGTTGGTCCTCAAACAGAGCAGATGCTCAAATTGGGGCATCCGTGGATTATTCGGGATCGTTACACCGATAAGTGGTCTGCTGGGTCTTGTGGAGAGCATACTGCACTGTATAGTGGGGAAGGGGAGCTCCTTGCATACGCACTGCGCGATGATGATCGCAGAATTGTGGCACGGGTAATTGAATGGCCACACATGGGCAAAATACCACATATAGATGAAAAGTGGTTCTATCTCAAATTTGAGGCAGCGCAGAGGTTGCGCCGTATGCATGTAGATTTGGATATGACTGATGCGTATCGCCTGGTTAATGCCGAAGGAGATTTGCTCCCAGGTTTGACTGTGGATATATATGGCGAATTTATTATGCTGCAGCTTTATTGTCGTATGTGGGAACCGTTCCGAGAGCCACTGGTGCAAGCGCTCCAGCGCTTAATGTGCCCGCAGGGGATTTACGAGAAGTTTCGCCCGCGCAAGACCCGAGCATTGGAAAAGCAGGGGGACAAACGCTATAGTTCGCTCCTTGTTGGGCAGCAGGCACCGCGTAATCTTACAGTTAGGGAGAATGGCCTCCTATTCGAAGTTGATCTGAATCACGGGCTGCACACTGGGCTATTTATGGATCAACGCCAGAACCGCAGAGATATTATCCCCTTTTGTGAAGGGAAACGGGTGCTGAATCTGTTTTCATTTACTGGAGCATTTTCTGTAGTAGCTGCTGCATCCGGAGCTGCCGAGGTGATCAGTGTGGACGCATCGACCCAATATCAAAACCGCGCACGCAACAATTTTGCGATAAATCGGCTGGATCCCAGCAGACACCAGTTTGTCGTAGGTGATTGTCATAGGATGCTGGATCGATTTGCACAGCAGGGGAAGCGTTTCGATATGATTATTATGGATCCGCCGAGTTTTTCCACAGTGGGAAAGAGTCGTTTTACCACCAGTGGGGGGACATCCAATCTAGTTGCTACTGCGTTAGGTGTGTTGGAAGAGGGGGGATGTTTGATAACATCATCCAACCATCAGAAGATTGATTTGGCAGAATATTTAAAAGAGTTGCGGCGCGGGGCGCTGCAAGCTGCAACGCCCCTACGCATTATTCAGACCAGTGGTCAGGGGCCCGACTTTCCGTTTTTGATAACCTGCCCAGAGGGGCGATATTTAAAGTATGTGGTAGCGATCAAAGGGTGAATGGAAACAGGCTTATAGGGTTTTCACTTATGGGGTTTCTACCCTTGCATGCAGGATGGTGATCGGCTCTTCAGGCACATCCTGATGGAAGCCGCGCGTAGTTGTAGGGGTTTTTTCGATCTCTTTCACCACATCCATCCCCTCAATCACCTTGCCGAAAACAGCATATCCAAAACCCTCGGCACTAGAGTTACGATGGTTGAGAAACTCGTTGTCAGAAACATTGATAAAAAACTGCGCGGTGGCGCTGTCGATAACCTGGGTACGCGCCATAGCGACAGTGCCTATGGTGTTTTTTAGCCCGTTGTTGGCTTCGTTTTTGATGGGTCGCCGTGGCTTGCCTTCCTGCATCTTGGCATCCATCCCTCCACCCTGAATCATAAAGCTGCGTATAACCCGGTGAAAAATTTTACCATCGTAGTATCCATCATTTACGTATTTCAGGAAGTTTTCCACGCTGATAGGGGCATCTTCGGGGTATAGTTCAAGGACTATGTCTCCGGCACTGGTGTGCAAGCGTACCTTAGGTGTAGTAGTGTCCACGTGCTTATTCTCCTTGCTGTGTAATTATAAGGTTGAAATTTACGAAATTGGGTGAAGATAGCATATATTGACCCAAAAACAACTGCTTAATGAATAGCGAAGTTGTGGTCTAGGCGTACACTATGGGAAGCGCAGTTGAGCCAGAAAGTTATTGCCCTGCAAGGTGTACATGCTTATATTAGAGTTTTGGGTACAGTTTTTAGCATCACCCTTCCGGTGGACGGAGGATAACCTTATGACATTGAAGAGAGTCTAATATGGCTTCTGATCCGGAAAATCCCGGTATCGTTAAAAATATATTTACTGGTTACTTTATCCTTCTACTGCACGTTTTGCTCCTTGTGTTGCTGGGTTTGTTCATTATTTTTTTCCGCGGACTTGTACAGTATATGCCGTGGATACTAGGAGGTGGGCTCGTACTTCTCCTATCGGCTCTGGTGTGGGCGTATGTGAAATTCAGACGCCACCGGAATCAGGTGCAACATATGCGCGCTCAGGGGCGGGGGGTTGAAATCAGTTTTCTAGGTGGATTGGCTTCCATGCGTGTTGGCGGGAACCTCGAACATCATGGGTGGAACACTAATGCTCCTCTTCAGCTCGAAGATCCCAACACTTCACGGATGCGCAGCTTGGAGCGCCTAATGGAGATGTACAACCAGGAACTCATATCGCGCGAGGAGTTTTTACGCCTTAAGCAAGAGGTGTTGCATGAGAATGGCGATAAGGCAGAACCTGAGGCCGAGGTGGAGTACGAAGAAGCGACGATAGTCGACTTAAGAGAGAAATTGCGCTAAAATAACACAAATTTGATTCTTTCTCCTTGCCCGCACGTATATGGGTCTGGTATAAACGCCACCATTGCTGTCCGTGAGCACCTGATTTTGCACATGCGGAGCAATTGTCACATCAGGTGACAAAAAAGCTTGCAATTCAGCTTTTGCAGTGATAAACAACAGCGTCTTGAATGTCGGGGTGTAGCGCAGCCTGGTAGCGCACCTGCCTTGGGAGCAGGGGGTCGGAGGTTCGAATCCTCTCGCCCCGACCAGTTTAACATCAAGGCGCCAGTAGCTCAGCTGGATAGAGCATGTGACTTCTAATCACAGGGCCGGGGGTTCGAGTCCTCCCTGGCGCGCCATTAAACCTAACCACCTTTATTGGTGTTGACAGCAAATAGCTTAATACGTAATATCGGTTCCCGTTTTGTGGTGGGTGTAGCTCAGTTGGTAGAGCGCTGGATTGTGACTCCAGTTGTCGAGGGTTCAACTCCCTTCACTCACCCCATTTAAATACCCAGACTCGATCGTCGATGTTCTTGCCGGACTCCCGGCGGGGTCAATCAGGGGTCGGGTCTTTTTTGTTAGTATAAGTGTTTTTCGTGCCAGACGCTGGCACATCAGCTCAAACGTTAGACTACAGAGCACACCTAGAACTACAGTCGAATATATGGTCTCTACATTTATAAGGTGAATGCGAGAGTGGCGGAATTGGCAGACGCACTGGATTTAGGATCCAGCGGGAAACCGTGGGGGTTCGAGTCCCCCCTCTCGCACCATTTTATTATGCATGTAGGTGACACAGCCACATGATGAACCTGCGTATTTAACCCTTTATGGTTCTTACCCCTTTAAATGGCGGCATAGTATTGCTACTTTGCGCTTCACAGTATGCAGCGTTATTCCGTTTTCTTGTTTGTACTCAAATTCAATTGTTCCCCTATATATAAATAATAGACCGATAGATAAATATTTTAAGAGAGGATCGCTATATGAATACTCAGGTTGAAGATTTAAGCTCGGTAAAAAAGAAAATATCTGTTGAAGTTGATGCTGATCAGGTGAATGAAGAGATCACTTCAGTGTATGCCAAGATCGCGCGCAATGCTAAACTCAAAGGGTTTCGGGCGGGTAAGGTTCCTATGCGCTTGGTAAAGCAGTACTATGCAGGTCAGATGGAGCAGGAGGTAATTGGCAAACTTATCAACGATACCTTCTTTAAAGCCATTTCCGATAACGAAATTGCTGCCGTTGGTGAGCCAGCCATTCAGGACAGTGGCGAACTGAGTGAGGGTAAGACGTTTACCTATGAGTTTCATGTGGAGGTCAAGCCGGAGGTTGAAAATCCCGATTACTCCAACATTAGCTTGAAAAAAGAGATTTACTCCTTTGACGATTCTATAGTGGATTCTCAGATTGAGCAGATGCTTGATTCCCGCACGCAGAAAGAGGCTGTTGCGCGCGACGACGTGCAACAGGGAGATTTTGTCACTCTGGATTTTGAAGGTTTTGTAAATAACGAAGCTTTTGAAGGTGGCGCAGCCACCGATCACGAACTTGAGATCGGTTCCGGCAGTTTTATCCCTGGTTTCGAAGACCAACTTGTTGGGATGAAGCGTGGTGAAGAGGGTGAGGTTACGGTAACTTTCCCCGAAGAGTACGGCAGTGACACACTGGCGGGCAAAGATGCTACCTTCAAAGTTAGCATTAAAGAGATAAAAGCTAAGGTAGTTCCTGAACTCACCGATGAGCTGGCGCAGGAGTTTGGGGCGGATTCGGTTGAAGATCTTCGCGCTAAAATTGGTGAGAACTATGCCAAGCAGGAAAAACATCGCATCGAGGAGGATCTCAAGGAGCGCCTCATGGCGCAGCTAGTTGAGCGGAATCCCATTGAAGTTCCGGAGTCAATGGTAGAGCGCCAGCTCGACTTTATGCATCAGAATATAACAGGGCGCCTAAAATCTCAGGGGATGTCACTTGCGATGATGGGACTCAACGATGAGGCTTTTCGCACCATGTATCGCGATACTGCAGTGAAACAGGTGCAAGGCAGCCTGCTTCTTGAGGGTGTTGGCAGTGCAGAAAATATCTCTGTCGATGCTGGAGAGATTGACACACGTCTAGAAGAGATTGCCGAGATGGCTAACGCCCCGCTTGAAGAAGTGAAGAAATACTACTCTTCTGAGGAGGCCAGGAAGGGGCTTTTGGCGCAAATTGAGGAAGAGAAGGTTATCACATATCTGCTCGGTCAGGCTGAAATCAAGGAGATTAGCAAAGAAGAGCTAGAGAAAGAAAAGCAGGACGCTAACGAGGAGCAGGAGTAGTATATGAGTCTGGTTCCTATTGTAGTTGAACAGACCGGGCGTGGGGAACGTTCTTACGATATATTTTCGCGTCTGCTCAAAGATCGCATCATTATGCTCAGCTCTCCCATTGACGATCAGATTGCCAATCTGATCGTGGCGCAGATGTTGTTTTTGGAGTCAGAAGATCCAGATAAGGATATTCACTTCTACATCAACTCCCCTGGGGGTGTGGTGTCTGCCGGGATGGCTATGTACGACACAATGCAATATATCAAGTCACCGGTATCTACTATCTGCGTTGGACAGGCTGCAAGTATGGGGGCGTTACTACTCGCTGCCGGTGCGCCGGGGAAGCGTTTTGCCTTGCCTCACTCAAGAATCATGATCCATCAGCCTCTTGGAGGGTTCAAGGGGCAGGCATCGGATATCAGTATTCATGCCAAGGAGATTCTCCATCTGCGCGACTCTCTAAATAATATTCTGGTCGCACATACTGGCCAGAGCAAGAAGAAAATCGCTGCAGATACTGAGCGTGACTATTTTATGGGTGCGCAAGAAGCTTGTGATTACGGCATAATTGACCGTATTGTGACGCGCGACGAGAATAGCGAAGAAAAAAAGAAATAATACTACAGGTTTCAATACCCACTACAGTTGACGGTATTTAAGCAAAACGCCAAAATGTCAGGGTGTTAGAACCAGGAGGAAAAATATGGATTCAGAAGATGTACGCAACAAAAATTTGACTTGCTCCTTTTGTGGCAAGTCCCAGGATGAGGTGAAAAAGCTTATAGCTGGCCCGTCCGTGTATATCTGCGATGAATGCATAGATCTGTGTCAGGAGATTATCGCGGAGGAGTTTGCCGAAGCAGATATAACCGATGATAGTAAACTTCCGACCCCGGCTGAAATCCTTCAGACTCTCAATGACTATGTGGTTGGACAGGAACGCGCCAAGCGAGTGCTTTCTGTTGCCGTATATAACCACTACAAGCGGGTCAGATATCTTGCTACAAAGGGAGATGTGGAGATCCAGAAGAGTAATATACTTCTTCTCGGCCCGACCGGTAGCGGAAAAACGCTACTTGCCCAGACCCTGGCACGGGTGCTTAATGTTCCATTTGCTATTGCAGATGCGACCAACCTTACCGAAGCCGGCTATGTGGGCGAGGATGTTGAAAATATAATTCTTTCTCTCGTACAGGCCGCAGACTACGATGTAGAAAAAGCGCAGCGTGGCATTGTCTATATTGATGAGATTGATAAAATAGCACGTAAGGGTGAATCACCCTCCATAACTCGGGATGTTTCTGGTGAGGGGGTGCAGCAGGCGCTGTTGAAAATTATCGAGGGAACCACTGCGAGTGTACCTCCAAAAGGTGGGCGTAAGCATCCACAACAAGAGTTTCTTAAGGTTGATACCTCCAACATCCTTGTGATTTGCGGGGGTGCATTTGCCGGACTAGAAGATATTGTTTCTCGAAGAATTGGCAAAAAAGGTATTGGGTTTGGCGCAGATATTCAGTCTAAAAATGAGATTGCCCAGGGCGAGTTGCTTGCCAAGGTTGAGCCGGGCGATCTGCTTAAATTTGGTTTGATCCCTGAGTTTGTTGGACGTCTGCCTGTAGTTGCGACCCTCGAAGAGCTCGACGAGAAAGCTCTTATTCAAATCTTGCAGGAACCTAAAAATGCTCTGGTCAAGCAGTATCAAAAACTTTTTGAACTTGAAGAAGTTGAACTCAAGTTTACTGCTGGTGCCCTTGAGGCAATTGCCCGATTGACTGCAAAACGTAAGACGGGCGCGCGTGGTTTACGTTCGATTCTGGAAGAGACCATGCTTGACATCATGTTTGAGATCCCCTCACAAAGGCATGTGAAAGAGGTGGTTATCAGCGAAGATGTCGTAGTAAACAAGAGTGAGCCTCTAATTGTGTATGACTGTGCTGAGACGGCTACAGCCTGAAAGTAACGTCGTATCTTGGATATTACATGACACCTGAACAAAACTTAACGCCCGCAGAATTAGAGGGAGCAGAGGAATATCCTCTGCTCCCTTTGCGTGATATTGTTGTTTTTCCCAAGACTGTTACCCCGCTGTTTGTCGGGCGTGTTCGTTCTGTTGCTGCTATTGAGCAGGCAATGGAAGGAGAACGGAAGATATTTCTCGTCACGCAAAACGACCCTGAAGTAGATGATCCAGATGTTAACGACTTGTATAGCGTTGGCACTGTTGCGATCATCTCCCAATCAATGAAGCTGCCGGACGGCACGATTAAGCTTCTGGCTGAAGGGGTTTCACGCGCTAGGATCGTCGAGTATCATGAGTTGGAGGGATATACCTCTGTTGAAGTAGAACGACTGCAGGAGAGCAGCAGCGACAATCTAGAGACTACTGCATTGTGCCGCAGTGTGCGGGATATGTTTAGCAGTTATGCTGGATTGAGTACGAAAATCCCTGCCGAAGTAGTTACAGCAGTAGGGGCAGTTGGCGCTCCGGGACTTTTGGCCGATACTATAATGGCGCAGATCAATGCCAGCGTAGAAGACAAACAGGAGGTTCTTGAGATCTGTGACGTGGAAGAGCGTCTTGAAGCTGTTTTGCAGATTTTAGAACGTGAGGAGGAGATTCTTAAGGTTGAGCAGAAAATTCGGAAGCGTGTAAAAGGGCAGATGGAGCGGACTCAGAAAGAGTACTACCTCAATGAACAGATGCGCGCTATTCAGAAAGAGCTTGGCGACAAAGATGAGTTTAAACAAGAGCTCAAGGAGCTGGAAGCAAAAATAGAGAAAAGTAAAATGCCTGCGGCTGCCAGACAAAAAGCCAAAGGAGAAATGCGAAAGCTCAAGATGATGTCTCCTATGTCTGCTGAAGCAACAGTGGTACGCAACTACCTGGGATGTCTTCTAGACCTACCGTGGAAGAAGACCACGCGTGACTGCAATGATATCGCACTGGCACAGTTGGTTCTGGATGAAGACCATGCCGGACTTGAAAAGGTTAAGGAGCGGATACTCGAACATCTTGCGGTTCAATTGTTGGTGAAGAAAATTAAGGGACCAATATTGTGTCTGGTTGGACCGCCAGGGGTTGGAAAAACATCGTTGGGGCGCTCTATTGCACGTGCAATGAAGCGCAAATTTGTGCGTATTTCTCTTGGCGGTGTACGTGATGAAGCCGAGATAAGAGGGCACCGACGTACATATATTGGTGCGATGCCCGGCAAGATCATGCAGGGGATTCAAAAGGCTGGGGTGCAGAATCCTGTTTTTTTACTGGATGAAATAGATAAAATGTCGATGGATTTTCGTGGAGATCCATCTTCAGCCATGTTGGAAGTCCTCGATCCAGAGCAGAATTCAACCTTTGGTGATCATTTTATAGATCTAGACTTTGATCTCTCGCAGGTGATGTTTATTGCTACAGCCAACTCCATGCAGGGCATTCCCGCGCCGCTGCTGGACCGTATGGAGGTTGTGCGTCTTGAAGGTTATTCTGAAGAAGAAAAGATCCAGATCTGTAGGCGCCACCTCATTCAGAAACAGGTGGAAGAACATGGACTAGGTCGGCTTAACTTTAACCTTTCAGAGAATGCTCTTTCCGAGATTATTCGGCGCTATACGCGCGAGGCTGGGGTACGCGATTTGGAGAGGCGTATTGCCGCCATATGCCGTAAAGTAGCTCGCCAAGTAGCGGAGAACGTATCTCATCCTAAGCGGTGGAATATTGGCATCAACCAGTTAGAAAAATATCTTGGAGTACCACCTTATACTTACGGGCGCAAAGACTCAGTATCGCGTTGCGGTATTGCCACCGGTTTAGCTTGGACTCCTGTTGGTGGTGATATCCTCATGATTGAGGTTTTAGAGTTCCCCGGCAAAGGGAAACTTACCGTCACTGGTAAGCTCGGAGAAGTTATGCAGGAATCAGCGCAGGCTGCTTATGCATATATTCGCTCGAAGGCGAAAGAGCTTGAACTTCCAGAGGATTTTTACCGCAATCTGGATATCCATATCCATGTTCCGGAGGGTGCAATCCCTAAGGATGGACCCTCTGCCGGGATCACTATAGCTACTGCATTGGCATCTTCTCTTACCAAACGCCCTGTTGATGCGGCATTGGGTATGACAGGTGAAATAAACCTGCGTGGTGATGTTCTCGCTATTGGTGGTTTAAAAGAGAAGCTGCTTGCGGCGCGCCGAGCTGGATTGGAGCGGGTATTAATACCCGCAGACAATGAGCGCCATCTTGCTGAAATCCCAGTAGAGGTTAGACGCGCACTTGATATTAATTTAGTTAAACACATGGATGAAGTTCTGGCACATGCCTTGCTTAAATAGTGCGGAGAAGCGCTTCAATATGCGTTTTCTCTGTGCATTTCATGCATAAATCGTATAACATGAGCGCTCATTTCGGGTTGGTAATGTTAGGCAGCAAAATCATGGTTTTCAAGAGGGTGCTGAGCAGATTAGGCAAGTAAATTAACTTGTTATGTTTCTTTAAGTCTGCTATTAGTACGTAATATTACAAAAAAACAAACAGAATTAGGAGGTTAGCTGTGACGAAAACCGAACTGGTAAATTCTATGGCGGAAAAAGCAGGTTTGAGCAAGGTTGATACAGAGAAAGCACTAAAAGCCTTTATCGATAGTGTAACCGATGCCCTGCAGCAGGATGATAAAATCTCCTTGGTTGGCTTTGGGACCTTCAGTGTGAGTGAGCGGGCTGCACGTACTGGTAAAAACCCCCAGACAGGTGCAACGTTGCAAATTCCGGCGGCAAAGGTACCTAAATTTAAGGCTGGCAAGGCTCTTAAGGATGCGGTCAATAACTAAATAAATATTCTCGCTCAACGCAATTATATGCTTTACAATGGGCGCAGTATTTGATACTTTCGGCGCCGTTGCTTGAGAAGAAACAGTAATGATTTCACCTCTCAAGAGACAATAGATATATTTAAGATCTAAGAGTAACACACGATATGGGCGAATAGCTCAGCTGGGAGAGCATCGGTCTTACAAACCGAGGGTCACAGGTTCGAGCCCTGTTTCGCCCACCATATCGCGGGGCTGTAGTAGAGTTGGTTACAACGCCGGCCTGTCACGCCGGAGGTCGCGGGTTCAAGTCCCGTCAGCCCCGCCATTTGCTTAACACATAACTGATATGGGCGAATAGCTCAGCTGGGAGAGCATCGGTCTTACAAACCGAGGGTCACAGGTTCGAGCCCTGTTTCGCCCACCATATTGCGGGGCTGTAGTAGAGTTGGTTACAACGCCGGCCTGTCACGCCGGAGGTCGCGGGTTCAAGTCCCGTCAGCCCCGCCAGTTTATGCCCAAACAGAAAAGGGAGTAGCATTCGCTACTCCCTTTTCTGTTTGGGCTTTATTTTCTAGCAATTGCAGAGTTTGTTGCTAGTCCATGAGTTCTTTAAGGTGCTCGATGTAACTGGCAGCACTCCCTTGTCTGAACCCAGTTGTTCCTACAAGTTCTCCCTGAGGGTCTAATATAACAATAGTGGGAAAACCTCGGACTGCGTACTTTCGGGCTAATTTTTGATTAACGGCAGCCTGTTCTTGGCTGAGTTGTTCCTTTTGCGGGAAATCAGCCTTAACCAGTACAAGCTCGATTGCGGCAAATTCAGCAAATTCAGAGGTTGAAAATACGTTGGCATCGAGCTTTATGCACCAGGGGCACCAGTCAGAGCCGGTAAAGTTTATAAGTACATGTTTATTTTCTTTGACGGCGAGTTGTTGTGCCGTGTCAAAGTCGGTGTGCCAAGTAGTCTTAGAGTTCGCCCATGCTTGGGGTGTAAGGGCTAAAACAAGAAATGTGAGTACAATGAGTTTAGTATATGTATTCTGTTTAATGTTTTGCACGGTATCTCCTTGGAATCGATTGCAGGCAAGCCTATCCTGCATAATTATTGAACCACGCCCTTTGCTCAAAGGGTTTTTTCTCTTTTCGTGCCCCTTGCTCTAGCGGTATCCCCACAGGCAGGAGAATTTGAACTTTTTTTGTTGCAGGCAGATTGATCAGTTCAGCTATTTTTTCCGCACGTTGTTGGGTGCGCAGCCATCCATCAATCCAAACCGATGCGTAACCCAAACCGGTGATGGCAAGAAGCATGTTTTCAACTGCAGCCGCGCAATCTTCCGCTTGGAAATCGTAGCCCTCGTAAATTTTATCCGGTTGTTTATCTACAATGCATGCGATCATGGCGGGAGCCTGTTGCATTGCTCGATTAGCTGGATGCATTTGATGTAACTTTGCAAGAATTTTTGCGTCATCGATTATGACAAACTGTGTGGTTTGCGCATTCTTGCCCGAAGGTGCCATGAGGCCACACTCAACTATTTTGCGCAGTTCATCACGTGGAATTTGTGCACTTTTCATTGGCCCACGGTAACTGTGGCGTGCCTTGATTGCGGTAAATATATCCATATTATACCTTTCTTTTAGCTACCTGCTGTATGCAAGGAAGGTAGAACTAGGTAACGGTATTTCGGCCTGACTGCTTGGCGGTATAGAGAGCCTCATCTGCTTTTTTCAACATCGATTCAACATCATCAGTGTCTTGATCTAGATTCGCTACGCCGATACTGATTGTGGTGTTAAAGGTCATGTCGGCAAAGGTGAAGGGTTGATCGCAAATAGACTTACGTATGGTGTGGGCAACTTTGTATGCATCTTTTTTAGTTGTTTCGGGCATGATGATGCAAAACTCGTCTCCACCGTAGCGAATAAGGGAGTCGCTTTTACGGATAGTCGCAGTGATGCGCTGGCAGATGGTTTTTAAGGCGTAATCACCGCATGGATGTCCATAGCTGTCATTGATTACTTTAAAAAGATCTACATCTATCATCAATAAAGACAGGCCGTGGTTGTAGCGGCGGCTGCGCTCTATCTCCCTGATTAGGTGAGACTCCATGTAGTTGCGGTTGTATGCCCCTGTTAGTTGATCGGTGTTGCTCATAGCTACTAGTTTTTTCTGGTACGACACAACTTCGGTTACATCCTGCACAGAGATGTACAGCATCTCCACTTCGTTGTTAGCATTTCGCAGCGGTCCCATGGAGCAACTCTGCTGCATGTGGCTGAAGGAGTCAGCCAGAGAGCCTGGAGCTGGCATAGGGAAAAGATACTTGTGCAGACGCTGGGAGAAATAGCAAAAGTTGCCAAATTGAAGCACAGACTTGCAATTTCGCCTGAAATGGGGCTGGTCGAGTTCGGGGAAGTGGGAAAACAGGGAGGAGCCCACGATTTCATCTGCAGCTATCCCGCTGTGCATCGCCATCCACCTGTTCCAGTAATTGACCTTCATGTCGCGATCGATTACCAACAGGCCATTGTTTATGGTGTCAAATATCTGTGCAAAAATCACATGAACGACTCCAGAAAGGTCTGCAGTGCTTTTTTCAGCCATTGAATTGAGCGTTGCTTGGTTATCAAAAACAGATAGCCTTCTACATTCTGTTGCTCAAAGCGGAATACTGTGCGAATTGATATGGCGAAGCTATCTTCATCTACTGGGAACTGAGCCGGGGTAGATTGAGATAGATCCTGTATCATTAAACGCGGTGGATCATAGGTGACAAAGTCAGAGAGTAACTCGGTGATTTTACCAATACACGCCCCAATAAGAATATTACCCACCTCAACCAGAGTTTCCTGCTCTAAGGTGTCCATATCCACG
>JAVERS010000068.1:0-5845 GCA_034007015.1 Desulfuromonadaceae bacterium | reverse complement strand
CGACACCGCTCCCCACCTGGGCGATAAAACCCCGTACAAGGCTGAAGCCGTTCCCGTGCACCCGCCGATGCCTGAGCCAGTGAAGCACAAGCCCGACCTTTCCGGCGCGCCTGAAAAATCCTCCGACGCCACCAAGCCCGAAGCGGCCAGCACCGCCGTTTCTGCCGCTCCTGCCGCGTCCGGCGCGCCCGCCGCTCCGGAAAAAGCCAGAACGCCGGAAAAAACCGCCCCTGCGGAAAAGCCCGCTCCCAGCAATACGGAAAAGGCCGCCAAGGCCGCGCCGCAAAAACTGGAAATCACGCGCTTTGTGGTTTTTGCCCGCGACAAGGGAGCAACCGTTCGCCTCGTGGGTACGGCTCCCCTCAACTACAAGAACATGACCCTCAACAATCCTGAAAGACTTGTGGTCGATCTGGACGGCAAGTGGCAGATCAAAGCGCCGGGCGTGCCCAAAAACCCCGTGGTTACCAATGTGCGACTGGGTAAAATGGACGGCCAGACCAGAGTTGTCATTGACCTTTCCGGCAAGCCGGCCAATGTCCGCTTTGTCCTGTCCAAGGACAAGCTCTCGCTGGACATCCGGGTGGATCAGTAGCCCGCGTGGCCCTGCTGCCGCCGGGCATTTAGGGAAACGCTGATTTATTCCGTTTGACGGCGTTGCTTCACTTTTTTTGAAACAGTCGAGGACAGAAGAGTCCACTCCTGCTTCAAAAAAAGATCGCGCCTTGCCAAACGAAATGACTACGCGTTTCCAGGAGGCTCTTTAATTAGTGCTTCCTTAGAATTTTCTGCCGACAAGGCCCCGACGTATGTCGGGGCCTTGGTGTTTCAACAGCCTTTCCACGCGGAACGCTTTTGCCTGCCTTCACCGCCGCAAGCCTCCCCCCGCCCGTAAAAAAAGGATGTGTGCAACGCCACGGCCGCATTTACACTTTGGGCGACCCTGCAAGAGTTCCGGGAAGGCACTGCCTGCCGCCCTCTTGAATTTTATGTCCGATTTGGGCAGGGTGGCGAAAAATTTGGGGCTTTAATGAATTTTCGTGATCTCGTCATGGTTTTTTCTTCGCTGGCCTCCATGGCGGCTGGCGTTTTTTTACCCCAGTTGGCGGCTCCTCTGGTGGCCATGCCACGTCTTATCCTCATATTTATGTTGTTCATGAGTTTTCTGGCCGTGGGCGTAGAAGAACTGCGGCAGGAAACCCGCACCATGGCTGTGCCGCTGTGTCTGCTGACCTTTTATCGACTCGTCTTGCTGCCGATACTCTGCCTGGCTGTCTTTCGCCTGATCATGCCGCAATTCGCCCTTGGGGCATTCTTGCTGGCCGCGTCGCCGGTGGGCGTCATGGCTGCGGTTTTTTCGCTCATGCTCAGAGCCAATACCGCCCTCATTCTTGTGGCCAATATCGCCACCTCACTGCTGCTGCCCCTGAGTCTGCCTGCCATGCTTTCGCTCACGGACAGCGCTTTGCGCCTGCTCGGCCTCACGCCGCTGAGCCTGCCCCCTCATCTGGAACTCGGGCATATGGGGCTTTCGCTCGCCGTGACCATTCTGCTGCCCTTCGCCGCTGCCCATCTGACCCGTACCTACTGGAACAAACTGCGCCGCACCTTGCTGCGACAGCAATTTCCCTTATTGACAGTCGCCATAGCTGTTTCCAACATTTCAATTTTCAGCAATTATGGCGATGTGTTGTTGAAATCCCCTTCATTCATTTTTCAGGCGCTGGGCGCGTCCTGCCTGCTCTGCGTTCTCATGACGCTGGCAGCGCTGCCCATCACCCGCCACATGACGCGACAGACACGACTGGCGTTTCTCATTTCATTCGGCGTCATCAACAACGTCCTGCTGATGATCGTCTGTATGGAATTCTTCAGCGCCACAGAAGCGCTTATGGCTGCCGCGTATCTCGTCCCGCTGTATATTTTGCTGTTCTACTATCGCCTGTACAGCCGAGAACCGGCACAGACGTAGCACGGGACGGAGATACACGACTTGGGCCGCCTGCGCGGCGGTTAACCCGCCTTGACAATCGCAAAATCATTGACGGGACTTCTAAGCCGCCTACGCGGCGGTTAACAAGCAAGCCGACAAGGTTATCGACATTCTCAACTTCTAAGCCGCCTACGCGGCGGTTAACCATCTGCAGAGAGGGTATACGGGGATGGGGAACTTCTAAGCCGCCTACGCGGCGGTTAACCAAAGTCAAACCTGGGTATGAGCTGCGTGAAGCTTCTAAGCCGCCTACGCGGCGGTTAACCAAATCCCGCGTGCAGACGCCCAAAAACTCAACTTCTAAGCCGCCTACGCGGCGGTTAACGCTCCCGGCGTGGGAGGCGCGCAGGGCGACCACTTCTAAGCCGCCTACGCGGCGGTTAACGCTCCCGGCGTGGGAGGCGCGCAGGGCGACCACTTCTAAGCCGCCTACGCGGCGGTTAACGCTCCCGGCGTGGGAGGCGCGCAGGGCGACCACTTCTAAGCCGCCTACGCGGCGGTTAACGCTCCCGGCGTGGGAGGCGCGCAGGGCGACCACTTCTAAGCCGCCTACGCGGCGGTTAACGCTTGCCCATGCGCGTTGGCAAATACCCGCCCCTTCTAAGCCGCCTACGCGGCGGTTAACGAGACCGTGCGCCCGGCGGCAATGGAAGTTGTCTTCTAAGCCGCCTACGCGGCGGTTAACGCTGGACGGCTCTTTATCGAGTTCCGGCGCAATTTCTAAGCCGCCTACGCGGCGGTTAACTTCATGCAGTATTCCACTTGCATTTTTTAGGACTTCTAAGCCGCCTACGCGGCGGTTAACCCGAACAGAATGGACATTTGATCAACCATGATCTTCTAAGCCGCCTACGCGGCGGTTAACGTAATTTGTGTCAGATTTGACACAAATATTCACTTCTAAGCCGCCTACGCGGCGGTTAACTATAAATCCACCCCCCAGGTCGCCCACATCGACTTCTAAGCCGCCTACGCGGCGGTTAACCCTACAAAATCCACGAAACGGCGCAGGATGGCCTTCTAAGCCGCCTACGCGGCGGTTAACTCTCTTACATTCGCCACGCTCGACACGTTCAACTTCTAAGCCGCCTACGCAGCGGTTAACGACGGCTGAGGGCTTCCAGGGCGCGTCCAGATCTTCTAAGCCGCCTACGCGGCGGTTAACCAGTATGTTGTTGCCCATGACGCGGCACAGGGTCTTCTAAGCCGCCTACGCGGCGGTTAACGGTAAAAACCTGTGGCGTGGTGAAGCCCACGACTTCTAAGCCGCCTACGAGGCGGTTAACAAAGAGCCGTGGCCACTTCATATGCCGACGGTCTTCTAAGCCGCCTACGCGGCGGTTAACAAATCTTGCAAAGGGCATGGTGTTCTCCATGTCTTCTAAGCCGCCTACGCGGCGGTTAACCGATAAGCCAGCGCAGAAACAGCATCCCGTCACTTCTAAGCCGCCTACGCGGCGGTTAACCGGGGTGGCCCATGCGCCCCGGCCTTTCGTTGCTTCTAAGCCGCCTACGCGGCGGTTAACCTATCGGGGCCATCAATATCTATCCGTCCAGCCTTCTAAGCCGCCTACGCGGCGGTTAACAGAGTGGAGAGGTCTGCATCTATACCGATGAACTTCTAAGCCGCCTACGCGGCGGTTAACAGCTGAGTATGAACCGCGCGATACTCGTATTTCTTCTAAGCCGCCTACGCGGCGGTTAACACCGCGCTTTCCCAATCCAGCGCTTCCCGTTTCTTCTAAGCCGCCTACGCGGCGGTTAACGAAGATAAACTGACGATCACCGAGCACCCCGTCTTCTAAGCCGCCTACGCGGCGGTTAACACCTTGCCGACCTCGCACCGCTTACGGCTATGCTTCTAAGCCGCCTACGCGGCGGTTAACTTTGGTGAGGGGTACAGGCATCACACAATACTCTTCTAAGCCGCCTACGCGGCGGTTAACCATTGTTGTCTTTGTCATGGTCTGCGGTGTATCTTCTAAGCCGCCTACGCGGCGGTTAACACCACTGGGCACTCTATCTGCTCGTTACCACACTTCTAAGCCGCCTACGCGGCGGTTAACCTTTCCGACAAAGTCAAAAAGCTGGTTGACGCCTTCTAAGCCGCCTACGCGGCGGTTAACGACGGCGATGTGATTGAAGGCACGGCACCCGTCTTCTAAGCCGCCTACGCGGCGGTTAACAACATGGGCGACAAGACCCGCGTGTTTGATCTCTTCTAAGCCGCCTACGCGGCGGTTAACGTAAAACAAATCTGCGCCGCATTCGTTTTTGACTTCTAAGCCGCCTACGCGGCGGTTAACATAAAAACACGGTGGTACGCTGGCTCAAATTTCTTCTAAGCCGCCTACGCGGCGGTTAACGCCTGCGCTCCGAGGGTGTTGACCTCACACCTCTTCTAAGCCGCCTACGCGGCGGTTAACCAGTCAACTTCTTCGCCCTTGAGCTTTGTTTTCTTCTAAGCCGCCTACGCGGCGGTTAACGCCGGGGTATGCCGTTTTCAGGACTTGGCTATCTTCTAAGCCGCCTACGCGGCGGTTAACACTGGTTAGCACGTCCTGAGAACGCTTTGAAACTTCTAAGCCGCCTACGCGGCGGTTAACCCAAATTCTTTCGCGCCGTTGCCCCGGTCTCACTTCTAAGCCGCCTACGCGGCGGTTAACCCCATGTTGCGAAAATGCGCGGTGACAATATCCTTCTAAGCCGCCTACGCGGCGGTTAACCAGGTCAACGAGCAGACGGGCAAGCGCAAGCTCTTCTAAGCCGCCTACGCGGCGGTTAACCGCGCGGCTGCACTGCCGCTGTATGCCCTGACCTTCTAAGCCGCCTACGCGGCGGTTAACCGTGGAATATCTAACTATGACCATAATATCTTCTTCTAAGCCGCCTACGCGGCGGTTAACTAGTCCACGTGGAAGTCATTACGCCCAAGTTACTTCTAAGCCGCCTACGCGGCGGTTAACTATGTCATAATGACCCGCAAGGCCAAAACTTTCTTCTAAGCCGCCTACGCGGCGGTTAACGCGCGTGGAAAACTAGTTCGCCTACCCTGTGACTTCTAAGCCGCCTACGCGGCGGTTAACGCCTTTACTTCCGCAAGCTGGCGAAGCTGGTACTTCTAAGCCGCCTACGCGGCGGTTAACAAAGGGGTAAAGGCTGGCCGGGTGAAATAGTTCTTCTAAGCCGCCTACGCGGCGGTTAACGTTGATGCAGGAAAGCCAGTCAAAAAATGTGGCTTCTAAGCCGCCTACGCGGCGGTTAACACCAGCACCACGCCCACACGGCCTCGCGTCCACTTCTAAGCCGCCTACGCGGCGGTTAACCCTCGGAGCGCAGGCCAATCGGTGCGCCTACGCTTCTAAGCCGCCTACGCGGCGGTTAACTAGTTGAAATCACCCCCGTTTCTCATTGATGCCTTCTAAGCCGCCTACGCGGCGGTTAACTATGTGATGCCTGTTCATGTTGTGTATCTCCCCTTCTAAGCCGCCTACGCGGCGGTTAACTCTACGCCTCCGCCGTGAATCGGTTCCAGTTACTTCTAAGCCGCCTACGCGGCGGTTAACGACCTGCAATTTGTGGATGATATTCACCCCTTCTTCTAAGCCGCCTACGCGGCGGTTAACTACCTGCCACAGCAGCGGCGAACCAGCCCACACTTCTAAGCCGCCTACGCGGCGGTTAACATGTAAAAAGGTATGAAGAACGTCTTTTTTGTCTTCTAAGCCGCCTACGCGGCGGTTAACTTTCCCGGCGTCACGTATTGCCAGTCAAGTACCTTCTAAGCCGCCTACGCGGCGGTTAACCAGGACGAAGGAATGACATCAGTCCGCGTTCTCTTCTAAGCCGCCT